>CAZUIT010000001.1:0-5357 GCA_964620355.1 uncultured Burkholderiales bacterium
CTCCGCGCCTCCGCGTCAAATAAGCCGAGCAAACACAAGGACGGAACAACAAAACACTCCGCGCCTCCGCGTCAAATAAGCCGAGCAAATACAAGGACGGAACAACAAAACACTTTGCGCATCAAATACGGCTTAGCAATGATAGGAAACCCCATTCGTGCTAGGATAATCACACAAACTTCTTCATGTCTTGACATTAAAAAAGCCCCAACAAACTGCTGGGGCCTCTAAATTATAGTGAGATAGGGATTGTCCTATTTCAAGGTGCGTTTCACTTCTACTTCTTCGTATCCTTCGATGATATCTCCTACTTGAAGATCGTTGAATTTCTTGATACCAAGTCCACATTCGTAACCTGTACCAACTTCTTTCACGTCATCTTTGAATCGTTTCAATGAGTCAAGAACACCCGTATGGATTACCACTCCATCACGCACCAATCGAATCATGGTATTGCGATGAATTTTTCCGCTGAGCACATAACATCCCGCGATGGTACCCACCTTGGTAATTTTATATACTTCACGTACTTCGATATTACATACTTCTTTTTCTTGGATATCTGGCTCGAGTAATCCTTCCATCGCGTCTTTAATTTCTTCGATGGCTTTATAGATAACAGAGTAGTATTTGATCTCGATTCCTTCGTTCTCGGCCAATTTCTTCGCTTGACCAGAAGGTCGCACTTGGAATCCAACGATAATCGCATCAGAAGCAGAGGCCAACATAACGTCGGTTTCTGAGATCTGACCTACTGCTTTTTGGATGACGTTGATTTGAATCTCTTCGGTTGAAAGTTTCAATAACGAATCGGCCAAGGCTTCAACAGAACCATCCACGTCACCTTTTACGATGATATTCAACTCCTTGAAGTTACCAATCGCCAAACGACGACCAATCTCATCCAGGGTAATATGTTTCTGTGTTCTCAGTCCTTGTTCGCGCTGTAGTTGCGTACGCTTGGTTGAGATCTCTCTTGCTTCCTGGTCTGTGGCTGTTGCTACAAAACGGTCACCCGCTTGAGGAGCACCACTGAATCCAAGTAGCGTAACCGGAGTTGATGGTCCGGCCTCTTCGATCTTCTTGCCGCGTTCGTTGAACATGGCTTTCACTTTACCCGCATGTGTTCCAGCGATAATAGGGTCTCCTATGCGTAGGGTTCCAGTTTGAACCATGACTGTAGTTACAATACCACGTCCTTTATCCAACTGAGCCTCTACAACAGAACCACTTGCGCGTCTGTCTGGATTCGCCTGTAGATCGAGCATTTCTGCTTCGAGCAATACTTTTTCAAGGAGCTCTTCAATATTCTGCCCTTTTTTCGCTGAGATTTCTTGGCATTGGAATTTACCGCCCCAATCCTCAACGAGAATATCCATTTGAGCCAATTGCTCTTTTACACGGTCAGGATTTGCTCCGTCTTTATCAATTTTATTGATGGCAAAAACCATCGGTACTGAGGCTGCTTGAGCGTGCGCAATGGCCTCTTTAGTTTGAGGCATCACATCATCATCCGCAGCAATCACGATAATCGCGATATCGGTCAACTGAGCACCCCTTGCACGCATGGCGGTAAAGGCCTCGTGACCCGGTGTATCCAAGAAAGTAATTTTCTTGCCCGACTCCAATGTAACTTCATAGGCACCGATATGCTGGGTAATTCCCCCTGCCTCACCGGCAATTACATTCGCCTTACGAACATAATCGAGCAATGACGTCTTACCGTGGTCAACGTGACCCATAACGGTAACGATTGGTGCTCTTGGTTTAAGATCTTCTGGTGCATCTTCCTCTTCTTGGATTGCTTCCTGCACATCAGCCCCAACAAATTCAACTTCGTAGCCAAATTCTTCAGCGATGATAGAAATCATTTCCGCATCAAGACGTTGGTTGATAGAAACCATCATTCCCAAGCTGAAGCAAACGGTGATAACATCATTCACTCCAATATCCATCATTTTTGCCAATTCATTGGCGGAGATGAACTCGGTAACCTTGATCATCTTTTGCCCCATTTCATCAAGGCGCAATTGCTCTTCTCTATTCTGAGCATGCAGATCCCTTTTCTGACGACGGCTTTTTTGGCGATTTCCACCCCTTGCGCTTGGTTGTAGGCGTGCGAGTGTTTGCTTTAGTTTATCCTGAATTTGCTTCTCAGTAATTTCTTGTTTGCCATCCAAGTTTCTGTGCATGGCGCCAGGCGCCAATTTCTTCTCACGTGATGGACCATTAGACGTATTATTGCCTGCCGGACGGTTATTCCCTCCTGCTGGGCGGTTATCTCTATTCTGCGGACCTCCATTCGGACCCCCTACAGTTTTACGTTTTCTTTTTTTCTTGCCTTCATGCGAGCCATCTGATGAAGCAACTGGCTTCTTCTTTTGTTCTGATGGCAGCTCGATCTTTCCAAGAACCTTAAGTCCTTGCAGTTTTTCATACTTAGGTTGAACAACTGCTTTATCTTCTTCTTTAGGTACTGAGGTTTCCGGCTCAGGCTTTTTGGTTTTTGCCTCTGGCGATTTTTCTTTGCTCGGAGCTTCCGTTACTTTTTTCGGAGCTACTGGCTTTTCAACAGGTTTTGGCTCATCCTTTTTCGCTGCAGGCTTCTCTTCCACTTTGGCCTTCGGCTCTTCTTTCTTCTCTGCAACAGGCTTGGCTTTCTCCTCTATTTTCGGAGCTTCTTCTTTCGGCTTCTCTTCCGCTTTTGGCTTCTCCTCAACTTTTGGTGCCGGAGCTTCTACTTTCGGTTTCTCCTCCGCTTTCGGTTTTTCTTCCGCTTTTGGTTTCTCCTCAGCGATTGGTTTCTCCTCAACTTTTGGCTTCTCCTCGACTTTTGGAGTAAGGTTAACTTCGGCCTTCGGCTCTACCTTTTTCTCCTCTAGTGGTTTTTCCACCAGTTTATCCGCAGGTTTCTCTTCCTTTTTCTTTGATTTATTTAAATCATCCAGGTCGATTTTACCTACCACCTTCACCTCTACTTTGGAGTCGGCAGGTTCTTCTTTTTTCGGTGCTGGCGCTTTTTCCTCAACTGGTGGAGGAGTAGCCACTGGTTTCTCCTTGGGGGCGGAGGTAACCGGGTTCACCGTATTATTTTTTATCAGAATTAACTCATCATCGTATTCCGACCCATTACTCGTAGTCGATTTTTTCGGCATATCCGAAATTTCGGTAGTGCTGTCTTCTTCCCGACCTTTTGAGATCTCAAGTTGTTTTGCTTCGTCTCGCGCCGCTTTATCTGATTTAAAATCACGCAAGAGGATATCATACTGATCCTGCGCAATTTTTGCCGTCGGCTTGCTATCCACTTCGAAACCCTTGTTTCGCAAATGGTCAGCAAGTGTTCCCACTGCAACCCCCAGTTCAGTGGCAACTTTAATGATACGGTATGTGTTCTGTTTTTCTGTCATTATACTTTTTTATTTCCCATGCGTTTTCGGTGGATGGGACACCATAAAACTTACTCTTTCATCGCTTAGTCATTATCAAATTCTGCATTAAGAATTCGTTTGATTTCTGCGACGGTTTCTTCCTCTAATTCTGTTCTGCGAACTAGATCTTCATCACTGGTATTCAAAACTGATTTAGCGGTATCCAGGCCAATTCCCTTCAACTCGTCGATAATCCAATTTTCGATTTCGTCTGAGAATTCGTCTAGCTCGATATCTTCCTCCACTCCTTCTTCAGAATCGCGGAACACATCGATTTCATAGCCGGTAAGCTTACCCGCTAGTTTAATATTATGTCCGCCCTTACCAATGGCCAGTGATACCTGGTCTGGTTTCAAGAAGACAGATACGCGTTCTTTTTCCTCATCCACTTCCATAGAGGTAAGTTTTGCAGGACTTAAAGAACGTTGAATATATAATTTTAGGTTCGTGGTATAGTTGATTACATCGATGTTCTCATTGCGCAATTCGCGAACGATACCATGGATACGTGATCCTTTCATACCAACACATGCACCAACTGGGTCGATGCGGTCATCATAGCTTTCTACAGCTACTTTCGCACGCTCACCTGGCTCACGAACAATTTTCTTGATGGTAATGAGTCCATCTAAAATTTCGGGCACTTCTAATTCGAACAAGCGCTCCAAGAATTCAGGGGCTGTACGAGAAAGAATGATACGTGGATTTCCATTCAACATTTCTACACGAAGTACTACCGAACGTATTCCGTCGCCTTTTTTATAGAAGTCGCTCGGAATCATTTCTCCTTTTGGAAGAATCAGCTCATTGCCTTCATCATCCAAAATCATCAATTCTTTTTTCCAGATTTGGTATACTTCACCCGCAACGATTTCTCCTACGCGGTCTTTGTATTTACGGTAAACTTCGTCTTTCTCAAGCTCAAGAATTTTCGACATCAGGGTTTGACGAGCGGTAAGAATCTGGCGGCGACCGAAATCGATTAAAAACACTTGTTCAATCGCTTCTTCACCTACCTCAAAGTCGTCCTCGATTTTCTTTGCGTCGGTAATTCCAACCTGCAGGGCGGAATCTTCCACTTCTGCATCTTCAACAATGTTTCGGGTTCTCCAAATCTCGAGATCGCCATTCTCCGTATTGATGATCACGTCGCAGTTCTCATCCGTGCCAAACTTTTTCTTTAGCATGCTCCGGAAAACGTCTTCAAGCACACGCATCATGGTGGCTCTATCGATGTTCTTAAACTCTTTGAATTCCGCAAAGGAATCCACTAAACCTAAGTTACTCATTCTTCTATCGTTTAAAAGAAACAACCACCCTGGGGTCGTTCATTTGTTCAAATTTATATTCGTTCAGCAACAGCTGTTTTTTCTTTCCTTTTTCCTTGAAAGATTCTTCAATTTTGAGGCAATCAGCTTCGATTTCCACAAAACGCCCTTCACGTTTTACCCCTTCCATATCGGTGAATTCCAGGTTTCGCCCTATATGTTTGGTAAACTGACGTAGCATTTTTAAAGGACGATCTACGCCAGGAGAACTAACTTCTACCGTAAATGCACCTACTTCATCAGGAATTTCTTCATCAATGCGTGCAGAAACTTTGCGACCCACCCGACTACATTCTACAATAGGAATACCTTCATCCCCATCAAGCAATACACTGATTAACTTGCCATTAGCACTCTTCAATACCTCTACCACGAAGTATTGAGGATCCTCTATTGACTCCTCTGCGTATTGTTGTATTTGTGCCGACAGCTCCATTTTTTTCTGCAATAAAAAAGGGGACGCTGTCCCCTCTCTTTACACTCATTTCGCTGCAAAAATAACACGATTTGTTGGATATACAAGGGGAGAATTGAGATTAAGGTTGAGGATGAGATTAAGGTTGAGGATGAGATTAAGGTTGAGGATGAGATTAAGGTTGAG
>CAZUIT010000001.1:5457-37889 GCA_964620355.1 uncultured Burkholderiales bacterium
GGATGAGATTAAGGTTGAGGATGAGATTAAGGTTGAGGATGAGATTAAGGTTGAGGATGAGATTAAGGTTGAGATAAAGTTAGAAGAGTTCTCTGAGCCTGTCGAAGAGATTGAAGTTGAGCCCATCGACTGGCCGGTAACACTTTGTTCAACCCTAAATTTTCAACGGGCCGCTCAAGGACCGGTATCTTTCAGCTTTAACCTTATCCTCAACCTTAACCTAATTTGTACTATTTTTGCACCCTTCGACACCATGATATTTGACAGAGAAAGACCATCGTTTGAGCCTTCTAATAACGTAACCGTAAAGCGTTGCTTTTATGCTTATGAATATGCTCAAGAATATGTTAAAGGAAAAAACGTAGCCGATATCGGATGTGGGTCCGGTTATGGAACAGTGCATTTAGCTCAGTTTGCAGCCAACGCAACCGGGGTGGATTATTCGGCAGAGACGCTGGAAAACTCCCGCAAGGAATATGCTGATGTAAAAAACCTCAGTTTCGTCCACGGAAAGGTTCCACCCGTTCCTTTGGAAAGCGAAAGCATGGATGTGGTGACGGCGTTCCAGTTTATCGAGCATATCGAAAATCCGGTGGAATTCATCAAAGATGTATACCGCGTGCTAAAACCAGGAGGGGTATTTCTTTGCACCACCGTGAATGCAAAAAAATCATTGGCTAGAAATCCTTTCCACGTATTTGAATACGATTTCGCTTGGATGGAAAAAGACTTCCGTAAAGTTTTCGAAGAGGTAGAAATGATCGGTCTACAAGGAAACGACCGGGTCAACAAATACTACAAAGACAATAATAAATGGGTTCAAAGCATCCTGAAGTGGGATGTGCTTAAACTCCACAAAATTGTTCCCGCCTCATGGGTAACGCTTCCCTATAATTTCCTCACCAGCAAAATGCGCAAGGAATTAGCCGAAGAAAACCCCATTGCTTTAGACATCGATACCAAAGACTTCTTCCTCACCAAAGAAGACCTTGATGATACCTGGGATATTTTTGTAGTAGCCAGAAAAAAATAGTCGATATCCTCTTCGAAAGCTCTACTCATCCTCAATCAGCTTTCGAAGAGTTAACGCCAGCAAACGTAAAAACTACAAACGCAATCAGCTTTCGAAGAGCTATGGAAAGTCAATCGAATAATATTCGCCAGTAAAATCCCATTTGAAAAAAAACCGAATCATTCTTCCGTTTTCATATACGTATTGCAATACCTGCGAACTGGCTTCATCATTAATTGTGACGATAAAATAGTTAGGGGAAGCTGTCGGAAAATCATACTGGGACAATCTATCTACCCCCAGAACCACAATTCGTTCCGCAGGGAAAAATCCTTGATTCCTATTCCGGACTACATAACTAACAAAGCCTGAATCAATAAGAATATTATCAAAGCGCTCCCAATATTCACGATTTCGGTAATTCAGATAGCTTAAAATTTCAGGGGCGAAAATCAACAGTGAATCTCCAATTTGCACTTGCATTCCACTTAATAAGAGATCGAGTCCTGGCTCGGCTCTGAAAGGATAAGCCATGCTACCAATGGTGATTGATTCACCTTTGGCTGGAGTCAAATGGACCATTGAATCTTTGGTAAGCTGGCCTTTTGGCAGAATATAAAACAGCGTATCCTTTTGCCGTCTTTCCGCTTTGTAATTTTCATATGTTGTGTCGAGATAACGATTAGCCCAAGTGCTATCTTTATAAACCATCATAGCTTGTCGGTAATTCAACATAGTACAAACCGAATCATCCAAGAAACACTGCGCAACTTTAACTGGCCTATACGTGACTTGAACCGGTTCGGATAATCTGTTTTCAATTCGGAGAGCACCGCCATAAATCGACCCACAGGATACAAAAGAAAAACAAAGCACAATTAGCGAAAGTGAACCAATCTGTTTCATGCATCCATAATGCACAAAATCAAAATCGATACATGTTGAACCACTATCTTGAATCAGTTCGTTTCCTTTATAACCTTCACCGTCCGCCGACTGTGTAAGCCATAGCTGACGTAGGAAGCGACGGCTTAAGCTTTTTACATCTTCGCAAAAGCTTCGATGCACGTGGTCAGCTAAGGCGGAAACCTCACCGATAATCCATCAAGCCCCCTTCTATCCACCTCTTCACAAATTGAGTATTATTCGTGATAGCGCTGAGATAATACACCTGACTATAAAATGCTTGGGCCTCTTCAATCGGCTCAATACTCACTCCATCAATACCCACATAGCTCGAATGGATGAAAAAATAGTGGTCGTCTCGTTTGAGTAAATAACCTACATGGTAGTCTAATCCAATACAGTATAAACCGTCCTCTAAATGAGCAGTTTTGGATTTGAAGTCCTCAATATCGGCAGGTGCATAGCGCCTAACCGAATCGCCCAAAGCAAAAATCTCACAGGCTTTTTTGGAACTCTGCTGTGCCACCTTATAGCGGTTGAGATTGCAACCCGAATGCTTCAGCGTGGTGCTCACAAAATAACCACAGGCAATTTGCCCTTCCCCAGGAACATTGCTAATGCCATTGAAGTCCCAAGCCGTTCCATACCAGAAGGGAAATAGCGACTGCACCAAGGTGTTTTCCAAATCCAGTCCTGCCATGATCAAAATGCTATCCTTTGCCAAATTACTGGTACTCGAACGATAGGATAGAAGCCAAGAATTCCGTCGTGTTTGCAAGTGAGCCAAAGCCTCCTTATAGGTATGTAGGGTATCGGCATTTATTCTGAAATGGATTGAGTCGAGGGCCAATTTTTCATCCAACTCAGGGGTGTCAAGGACCAAAGGGATGCTATCTGATGGGTTGGATGGATGATGATTTGTTCCAGATGAAGAGCAGGAAATCAATGCATTGACAAGAAGAATGGCAGCGTAGCGCATGATGTATTAATGGAAATTGCAACGAAATTATTGTCGATGTAAGGGCAGAAAATTTTCTGCCCCTATGGGTTACGTGTTCCCCAAATATTTCAAATAGCTCAGCAAAATCTGCAAATCGTTATTTACGCTGAAGTCGCGGGCGTAACGGAAATTGATGATGTCCGGACTCAGGCTTAGTTTGCTCAAATCGGCATTGCCTGCTGGGCTTAATACACCATGAGGTATACTAGGCAGGTATTGACTGTCTTCGCCATCGATATAGCCAATCCAGGTTTTTTTCCCTGCGATTACGGCCAACCAATTCGCGAAAAATCCTGCTGGCTTCTTCACAAGAAAGAGCAATAGAGGAAGTCCAAGGAGCATTCCCAAAGAAGCCGCGATATCAAATAAACGTTTATTCCGCTGCTGAGTGCTATCGGCCAAAGCCAACTTTAAGTCGATGGTATAGAACTCGCCATTGGTATTTTTGCTATTGCTACCAATGATATAGAGCGTTTCTTCAGGGACAATCTTAAAATTCACCTCCTCATCTCCTAAACTACCCATCCAATGGATGATATTCGAGGAGGCGATGTCTTTCGCACAGAAGATGACTTCGGTTACCCGGAATACTTCGATGATTTCACGAAGCTGACCTAAGGTACCCAAGTATTCTGACGACTCAACACGCTCCAGTCCCGGCGCGATATAGCCATGAAAGGTATGAGGCACTCCACTTTCTGTGAGTAGGCTGCGTACCCGTTTTGCTTCATCAGGATTTCCGACGATGAGGGTATTATAGGCTTTGCGCTCCCCGTAATTCAAGGATTTGTACTGGAAGAAATAGACGGCCAATCTATACAAGAGGAGTAAGAGTCCGCCAGCACCAGCACCCAAAACAATCAATGCCCTACTGTAGCGCAAATGATCCGGGGCAAAGGCATAGAGCACGGCAATGGCCACCGTACCATAGAACATCCCAAAGACAATGCGTCGCAAAGGAGCGTGACGTTTATAGCCCCCGGAGAAGGAGATACCGATTACCCAGAACAGGCAATAGGTCATTACATTAATATAGAGGTATTCAGCGGGGTATTCTCCTCCTTGAATAAACTTATGATTGGCTTCCCAATACAATTTGAGCAGATATGAACTTCCGAAAAGTATCCCCGCATCCAAGGCGGGTTGCCAGGCTGCTTGGGCAAAGCGGAACATAAGTGCGATTCCTGCACGGAACCAAATGGCCAGATTGATAAAGATACCGAACAGGCTGGCATAACGTGCCGAATAATGCTTTTTCGCGAAAATCACCATGGCTCGATAAAAGACAAACACATAGTTTACCGAAGTCTTCTTCGTGCTTTCTCCTTTATAATGGATGATGGTGGTATCTGGAAAATAGTAGTTTTTATAACCGCCCTTGGTAATTCTGTAGGATAAATCGATATCTTCTCCGTACATAAAGAAAGTCTCATCGAGCAAGCCGATTTTATCTAAAGTCTCTTTGCGCAAAAGCATAAACGCTCCTGCCAATACATCTACCTCATGCACCTGTTCATTGCTCAGAAAGCCAAGATGGTAGCGACCAAAAACTTTAGACTTCGGAAAAATCTTCGATAGACCGAACATCTTAAAAAAGGCAACCTGTGGCGTAGGCAATCCGCGTTTGGATTCGGGCAAGAACTCCCCTTTTCCATCAATCATCTTACAGCCCAAACCACCGGCATCAGGGTGAGCATCCATAAAGTCGACAATCTTACGAAAGGTATCTTCCTCGACTACCGTATCCGGATTTAGCAAGAGCACATAGCGCCCTTTGCTTTTTTCTATCGCCTGATTATTGGCTACTGCAAAACCAGGGTTGTCTTGATTGGCTATGAGATGAACTTCCGGAAATTTCTCCCTGACCATGGCCACCGAACCATCTACCGAACGGTTATCGACCACCCATACTTCCCCCTCAACCTGCTTCAGGGCTTTGCGTACCGAGAGCAGGGCTTGTTCGAGGAAATGCTCGACATTGTAGTTGACGATGATGATGGAGATATCCATTTTAGACCATGGACCATGGACCATAGACCATGGACAGCTATGGTCAATGGACTATGGACTATGGACTAGAAGGCAAAGATGCGGAGGCTTGGGGGAAGATGCAATAGTTAATTGATCAAGAAAATGGTTTAGGGTTCTGGGTTACAGGTTAGGGCAATAGAAGCACAAACGGGTAGGTACGCGATTTATCGCGTACTTCTATGATTACTAGCCATACCTATTTCTCACAAATTACTACCTTCGAAATTGCGATATACCGTGAACCATGGGCAAGAAGGAGATCATCATTAAAATTGAGAATAACCGGATATACTTAACTCCGCGTTTGTCGATTTCATTGAATCAGACCAATATCCCTGAGGATTCCCTGAGTTTTCGTAACAGCAAGACTTTTTATTGGCTTTTGGAAATGCTCAGCTATGATGGAGCAAAGGAATGTTTGAGCGTACGAATCATGGACTATGAATATGCCGACCCTCTTCCTTTCGTGCGTCAGGAGCCAAAACGTGCGGTAAGTCGATTGCATTTTGAATCCCTCGACTGGGAAGAATTGGAGCTTCAACTTTCGTCGTATCAAAAGAAAAAGCTGGAAGGGTTGCTCGTGTTCGAGGAGACGGACCCCTTCGAAGAAACGCCTGATTATATTATTCCGAAATCCACCACTTTCAAAATCCCAGAGCATCCAGAAGATTCCCCCAATAAGCCTGACCCTGGGGAGGTCAACATTCCCCAACCCAGCAAAACAAGCTCGTATCGCGACACGATTTCCGTGCCTTTTGAAGCCCTGATATTCAAACTCGGCTACGTGGCATTCAGTCGTTTCATTCCACAGTTTGAGATGGAGCTTGACTTTAAAATAAGCAATGAACATCTGCTCGCCGAATTTGAGCCCATTAAATTCTGGTTTGCCAAAAAACTCAAGGCCAAGGAAATCAAGGTGGCCCTGCGTGTTGATTTATATGATGACGGCGAAATCGAAAGTTTTGCCAAATCCATCCATATCGACCAGATCACTCCTGCATTTATTGAAGGGGTAAAATACCAGCGTACGGCTGCATTGACAAAGATGCCCAAGATTTCAGACATCAATAAAGCCTTGTTCAGCTCCGAGGACATTTTCGACCAACTCGATACCAAGGACCAAGAAGGCAATGCATTTCAGCAGTCGGAAATGGATATTCTCAATCATTTTCTAAAAGACGCGAATATCCGGAACAAGCAGCAGCTGCAGTATCTAGCTGGGAATAAGCAAAGCGAAAATTACCCTTTGCGCTATACTTTGGCCCCTCATTTTGGTTTTATTTTTTTGGTAGAAGGAGACCAAAACAACCATTTTATCTGGGAATTATTAAACTCTCATGCCACTTATATCTGGAGCATCGAAAAAGGCGAACAGGCCATTCACTTGCAATACAAACGGATTGAGACCACCATCAATTCCATTCGCACGAGCGGCAGAGGCCTATACAAACAGGCCTACCATGCCACCCATATTGATCAAGATTTGGCATTCCGTGTCATCAATCATGCATCTATCCATTCCAACTTTTCTGATAGCTTTTTGAAATGGAAGCATAAGCTGAATGAACACCTGATTTAGAAGGGGTTGTTGGTGAGGGGTTACGGGTTAGTGGTTTCAGGTTAGAGTAAATTAAGCCTAACAAGAACAGTCTCCAAACGCATGGTGTTCCGGCATATAAACGCTATACAAGCAAAGATCAACATTACATAGCATTAGACTTCAACACTCGATGAGTCATGGACAAACACTCAGCGAGTTCCGGTTCATCACTCGACGGGTATTGGTTGAACACTGGGTGAGAACTTGAGGCTGATTAACACTGCATTTTAATCCCGCGAGAGAATATCCAAGCGCTTAACTAGGCTTCGCGAATGGCGAATCAAACCTTTGCGGGTACAGCCTGTAAAGAATAGTTCGTAGGAGCCAACCGGCATTGAATCAGGGACAATGAACATAATACTTGAAGGCTTGTTTAGCAGCACTTTGGTAATGGGCGACTTCACCCCATTGTTATCCAAAAGGTACAGACCTTGTTCTGGGTCTTCAAGGTTCATGTGCAAATTTGAACCTCGAATTTCTAATACATCTCCACTGTAGCATTGAAAGAAAAGATTGGGCTCATTGCGGTTTTCAAGCATTCCGAAATGCGGTAAATTCCTTTCTACTAATTTTCGTTTGGCGCGAAGAGGCTTTACAGCATCTTGTAAAAAAAGCGAGGGGGTGATCACTACCTTCACCTTATGCCGCTTTGGATCAAAGGTATCGGTACTGGAATTGAACTTCCCCTCCACCTTCAAGCGCATCCGAAAAAGCTTAGTATGGATAGTTTTTCCTTTGAGCAATTCGTTAAGTAGTACTTCTTCGTACAAACTCAAAACAGCTGTGATATCTGGGAGTGTGGCGGTGGACCCTTTATCCAACATCGCATCGATTAACCCCTTTGCATCCAGGCTTTGTTTGGATAAAACTTGCCCTTTAAAGGAGCTTTCTTCACCATTTAATTGGTAGGGAAGGAGATAAAATTCAATAGCCATGGCCTCTTGCTTTCCCACAAGTTCGGAAGCCTATTTGGTAACAGCAAGGCTTTGAAAAAATTTGACGGAAAAGTGACAATTATGCAAAAAACAATCTGAGTAGCAGGAATAAAAAGGCCGATCAAAACCAATATCTATTCTTTGACATCTACGGTTCACTGCCAGAAAACAGAATTCCAAAAACCGCAAGGCAGACCACAGTTATCAGCTGGATTTTCGTAATCGAATTCATAATTATCTATCTGGTTCCATAAGGAGTGAGGGTATTTCAAAACACTTGTTACATTCACTATCAAGCCCTTATGAACAGACACTACAGCAAATAATACGATACTATCAACAGAATCCATCACCAACTATCTTAGTCTCGCCTTGATAGGAAACGCAATTTCTTGGGAAGACTCTGCAAACGTGTGATTGATAATAAGGCGGCCATTAATTGAGTCTGTTACAACGTCTTTTTTGGGAATGAATAATTCCTGATATTGATCAAATCCAATGGTGTCAAATTCGCCCGATTTTCTTTCCCAGACAAAATACGGACGACTTACTTCATCATTATCAAAATACAAGGATGAGCGCACAACGTACCCAAGATGCTCTCCTTCGCGTGAATACCTATCATCCAAGCCGGCCATATAATTATTTGAAATGAACTTGTTGCTATGGTAATTATTGTAAATGATCACTGATTCAGCATAGGATTGCAGGTAGTCGATTAATGCATATTTCATGTACATGTCTGACTCCAACAATAGCGCCTGTCTATCATCAATGATGTGATTTTGAATTAGGCTGGATTTATAGGTATCTCTTATTCGATCATAGTCTAAGAAGCTTAAATCAGCTGATAAAATACTATCAAGTTCACTCACCTTCAATTTTGCAGTTTTCCATAATTCAAGCAAATGAATCTCTTTCTCAACATTTACTTTATTAAGGTCTTCGCATTTAATATCCTTGGTTACACTTGTTTCTGAACAAGCCCCAATAACAATTAAAAAAAATGATAAAATTATTAGCTTATTTATTTTCATTTGGTTTATTCTGCTCTATTTGTGCGTCTCTGACTACCGTTGCTCCTGGGTTATTTTTTAAGAAACTCTTCAAATCTTGGTTATTTACATAAACTGTTTTCAAAGAAATGTTGCCATAATTATGATTGTTTACTTTTACTGGAACCAAAACTTTGCTGCTTCCATTTTTCCATCCTTCTTCTTCTAAAAGAGTGAAGGCCTTTCCAATTTTTTCACCGGTTTTCCTTGCAGCATTGAGATTATTAATCCATTCTTTTACTTTTCCCGATTCCATTTTTCTCCATGTACCCTTTCCAGGGTTCCAGCCAGTGGATAAAGAAGAACGCTTAAGCGCCAAATTTAAATCATTAAAATTAATGTGGCCTAAAATGTGTTTTGCAAAATCTTGATGTAAAGGTCCATCACCAGAACCACTCATTCCAATGCCAAAATTAACTTGAATTCCGTGATCTTCCTTTTTGAACTCCTCTTTAAGAGTTGTGCCACATTTCTCTCCATCTTTCAAAACTATGGTTTCATCTTTACTCTCTGTCTCGTTAAATATAATTGTACCCGTAGTGGTCGTGGTTACTCCAGTTTCTGGATTTACAGTTTTAATAGTAACGTTTGCATAATCATAGTATTCATTTACATAATACTCACTGCCGGCTAGCCACGTTGTTCTTGCATGTCTCATGCCATCAGTCATGATCTTAGCTGTCGTGGTTATTTCAATAGCAGTTTCTCCAGTCAAAGCATTTATTGTAATAGTTACTATGTATTCTGTTTTTCCCCCAGGATCAACGAATAACAAGGGATTGTCAAGCATTCCACGGTATGGTGACCAATCCGGTGTTTTATTAAAAAATGGGTCAGCACTCATCCATCTCCCCAACCTACTATCATAAATTCTCGCCCCAAAGTCGTAGCTATTGCCCTGCCCTTTGGCCTCATTGTCTTTTTCCATTCCATTAAACCCAAATCTATAATCCAAGCTTTCGCAAACCAATTGGCTGCTAGACTGTAACTCTGAAACGATGGGTGGGGGTTGAATTTTAATGCTGGCTCCTGGGTCGGACATCGACATGACAAACTCTATCTCGAAAATGCCCGACATAGTTGGGTCAATTAATAGGCTAAAGCTATACAAGGTTCCACCTGGTATAAAGTTCATTGGGCCGTGAGAAGGTCCGAAATCGATACCATTGCCATCCTTAAAATCCACGAAAGTACCAAAGGGGTCTTTTACACGGACCTCCACCACATTGGACAGATTTAGGGCCGCCAAATCCTGCTGGCATAATCTGAGTCCAGCTTATTCCATCTATTGAGCGAAATATTCCTTTGGTAGTTCCATTGCTACTTAAGGTTGCATAGAATTTACCACTAGGCGTTACAATCAATTCGGTATAGTCTGCTCCTCCATCCTCTCCTAAAACCCGAGTCCAATTTTCTCCTCCATCTTCACTCCGCATGATGCCGCCAATAATAGAGGCAAGCACCACATCTTTGTTTGATTTAGGGTCAATTACGATTCGACTAATCCGATCCCAATCTTCTAGTTTTTCTGGAGAATTCGTCTGGGTTTTCGAAAGGAACTTCCAGCTCAAGCCTCCATCTGTACTTTTTAGAATTCCATTGCCGATATAGCGTGAACCCGGTTGAGAGGGACTATTAAAGTACTCACCACTTCCTGCATACCAGGTATTTTCTTTGCCACTGCGTGTATCTTGAACAAGACAACTTATTCCATAATTTTGGTTGGCTGTGCTTCGTTGCGTCCACGTTTTACCCTGATCCGCGCTTCGGAAGATGCCGCCAGATATAGATCCTACAATCAGGACATTGGCATCTGTTACATCCATCGCGAATCCACGTATACGTCCGCCATAATTATTTGGGCCTCTCTGCTTCCAAGGATAATTCTTGCCGAGCATGGTAGTTTCCATATATGGAAGTCCTTTTGCGAAGGCCAATTCTTGTGATCGGCTTACAGAAATTTCTCCCGTCTCAGGATTTCTCAAAAGCATGTGTTCCCATTCGGCGCGCCCAAGGGGTGAATTTCCGGGTGCAAATGGAGCGGACTGAAGCGTCTCTTGTTCATGAAAAATAAAAAGGGAAAGCAAGAGTAAAACACCTGCGCTAAGCGTAAAAACTAACTTCTTCATGTCTTGGTTGAATCGGTTTGAGACAGACAAGTTAGTGGATAATATAGATTTACGCGCAATAGCGCGGAAACGAACCTTTTCGAAAGTTCTTTTCCGCGACGTACAACTTTCGAAAAGGTGAGTTGCTGCTATTTTTTAATCAGCTTGTTGGTATAGATGGTGGCATCTGCACGGACTTGAATGGTGTAGATTCCTGCTGATAGGTCAGTAATATCAATTTGGCTAGTCTGGAAATCAAAGTTTCCTTTTAACACCGCGCGCCCTTGCAAATCATAGATGATGTACGACTCAAATTGTTGTGCATCATGATTGAGTTGAATTGAATTTGTCGCTGGATTCGGATAAAACTCAAGCATCTCATTGCGGACTTCAAAAACTGCACTTGGGTTGTATCCAGAATAATAATAAAGGTAGTCGAATTGCGGATCAAAATTGCCCACCCCATTTTCTTGTCTTGTCTGGTTCCCCGCTGTGAGCTTGTTGGCAAAAGGTATAATCTCATTATTTTGAAGTCCTACCAAGTCTGCAAAGTCAACAGCTAAATCGTAGGTATATGAAATTCGCGTTACAAAGTCTAATGTATTGCCATCTTGATACGACATATAATTCCACTCAGCATTGTTGCCATTAAAGTCTGGCGTGTGATTAGAATGTGCGATTTGAAGAAACTTTCCAGAAACCCATTTCCAATACAAGAGTCCACCCGGATCATTGTTGCCGGCATAGGTGTAAACTAATTTACTCACACTATCCCAAGTACTTCCATTATAGCTGCTTGTTGAACTAAAGTCGGGTCTGTTATCGGCATGGTAAAAATAATCTGTTTTTTCTTCTGGAACCACGGCACCATTGGTCCAAGCTCCTTGATTATAACTTGATACATCCCCATTTGAAGTATAGGTATAATCCTGTTGTCTGGTTTTTTCCCAGGCCGATGTGTTTTTGTTCCATAGAAGGAAGTCGATCTGAGTAGCTTGACCATTTGTATTATTGGTATAGCTACTTTTTAGCCCATTTACCCATAGTGAAGAGGCGGAATCCCAATTGGTCCACAGCACTTCTACCAAGAATTCTTGGGAATCATAGGTATACTCCTTTTTCAAAACCGGTCGCCAGCCCGAATTATCCGCATTTCTGAGATAGACTTTTTCTTCTCGCAGCTTTTCAAAATGGGTATAGCGAAATTCTGTTTTTTCTTTAAAGCCGGCTTTACCTTGAACATATTCAAGCGTAATGATACTATCCAATTGCTCCTTATTAGCTTTTTTGGATTGAGACTGGGCGTGTGCAGCGAAGCTAAACGTCAAAGCTGCAACAACTAAAAATTGTACACGTATATTCATAGAACTAGTTAATTAATTTGCACGACTATCCGTTTAAATGCAAGTTCCTCGGTTTAATTTCGATCTCTATCGAATTGTATTTTTAGACTGGTTGCTGAGTTTACAGATACACATGAAAATTCATGTAAGTAATCCCATGAACCTCAAGGATTATGCCATTGGTATTGGTTCTGCTTAATGCTTACTGCTTAACAAATTTCTGTCTATACCAATAACCTTCCTTACCTAGTGCAATCACGTAGGCGCCAGGAGCCAAGGATTGAATATCCATACGTTGACTCAATCCATTAAATTTAGATTCTTGAACCAGCGCTCCTTGTAGGTTGTATACTTGCAGTGTATAGTCGCCCTCTTCTTCGGTTTGAATTGTAACGATTTGGTTCGCTGGATTTGGATACAATGCAAATAGTGGCATTGACGCTTCCTTAATTCCTGTATTGATTTTGGTATAATAAAAACTGATGAACGAAATCGAGTCCCAGACCATGCTGGTTTTATTGTATTGTGTATATACTAGTGTATTCAATAAGGTTTGAGGTTGAACTTCGAATTGGGTTAGGTAGGGAAAGGCCACATTACTAATAGGGATAGAATTATCATAGTCGCCATCTAGCCTTAAGAAAGGAGTATACGTAGCACTATCTGTATTTTGAAAAGTCTGCTGCCTACTAATATTACCCATGGTATCGACCAGGTATTCAGCTCGGGCATTATATAACCAATCCTGAGTGCTTGGCGCATAGGAATAATAATGCCTTGCAACTAGCGTGTCTTGGGCATTGTATTCATATTCCATCTTGTTTCTTATATCCCAACTTACGGTGAATTTGTATGATTCGACTCGGCTTTCAAGTTGTCCTGTACTTCTATAGCCGAAATCATATTTTATCCCTGTATAATTCACGCCTTCATCATTGGAGAAAAAGTTCGAGTCTAATACGAGCAGGCCTTGTGCATTGTATGCTAGGTTTCGAAAGCTATACCGGTAAAACTTATTTGAAATCGTGCTCCATTTATCTACGGTTTCAGACGTTGGCAAATTATTCGCGTTATAGGAAATGGATTTAATTTGTAAGGTATCCCATGTAGTTTGAAAACGGCCCATTTCTACCTCCGATTCTAGTTTGCCATGCACATCATAGGCATAGCTAAAAAAGGAAGAAATCTTCCAATTGGTGTCGGCCACAGACCAGGTATGTTTTTCCTTGCGATACAGGTTTCCCGATTGGGTATACATATAAACTTCTTTGATAACATTCTTCCATACACCATTGCTAAATACGCGATGAATGCTGCTATCAAGTGCAGCATGTATCCTCTTTTTGCCTTGAAAATTTTCAATACCGAATGATCCTTCTTGTGCGAATAGGGGTTGACTGCCAAGGGCAATTGCCATTAATCCGAAAAGCATGCCTTTATAAACTCTCATGCACCAATATTACGAAATAATGCTTGATGAATCCAAGACGCAGCGTTTTTGGGTTTACCTTTTCCCAACTATCGCGTACGGACTCTTTTCAAATTGTTCGATGGCCGCAGAAAACCATGCTACGTTGATAGCAGACCCTGTTGGAAAGCTTAGGAAACTGGAGGCATCCCAACTTTATCCGACAAATACCTAGACATGATAACACATCCAGATAAGGAAGGAGAACGAGCGGGAGACCCCTCTCCCGCGCGTAATCAACCTCCAATCATCACAAATTAATTCCAGCCACCTCCTAAGGCCTGGTAGATTTGAACCATCGCATGCATCTGCTGCTGCTTGGTTTCTATCAACTCAATTTTTGATTCTAGTGCATCGCGCTGAGTAAGCAAGACTTCCATATAATCGGCTCTCGCCGATTTAAATAAGGTTGTGGAAATGGTGATTGACTTATTCAATACCTCTACCTGTTGCGATTTCAGATTATAGCTATTCTGGAGATTTTTAATATTCGAGAGCTGATTGCTCACATCCATATACGCCATCAATACAACACGCTCGTATTCATACACTGCCTGAACCTGTTTGGCGTTTGCAGTAAGGTAATGCGCCTTTATCGCATTTCGATTAATCAAAGGTGCGGCTAAGTCTCCCGCAATGGAATACAGCATGGAGCTAGGTGTTTGAAAGAGAAACTTGGGGTTGAACGCTTGATAACCGAAACCAGCACGAATCCTGAACTGAGGATAGAAATTAGCCTTGGCCACTTTGATATCGAGCTTTCTAGCTAGCAGTTCAAGTTCTGCCTGTTTGATATCCGGACGGTTCACCATCAGCTGTGAAGGAATTCCTGCATGGATAGAATCGGGAACCATGGTATTAAAACCTTGGTAATCCCTCGGAATCGGCTGAGGGTAACGCCCTACCAGAAAATTAATCTGATTTTCAGTTTCCACTATCCGCTGCTCAATATAGAACTGGCGGCTTTGGTTTTTTAGCAATTCAGCTTCAAAACGTAATACAGCAAGCTCAGTAACTTGTCCGGCCATTTTCTGGAGTTTCACAATCTTCAATACATCACTTTGAATTTTAACATACTGCTTTACAATCTCCAGCTGATTATCCAGGGCCAATAATTCATAGTAGGAGTTCGAAATCTCTGCGACAAGGTTGGTCACCATAAAGTTTCTCCCTTCGATGGTCGATAGGTATTCATAGATGGCAGCCTTTTTCGCGTTGCGCAATTTTTTCCAGATATCCACCTCCCAGGTGAGGTTGGCCGATACTGAAAAATCGTTCAATGGATCGGGAAAGGCCGTTCCTGATTTGATATCATGGTTGGCTTCAATTGCTCCCTGGCGGGTATATTCACCTACTTTGTCGGTTCCAGCTCCAGCTCCGAGATTTACAAAAGGAAGGTATTCTCCCTTTCTCACTCGAATTTCATTT
This sequence comes from uncultured Burkholderiales bacterium, assembly GCA_964620355.1. GTDB lineage: Bacteria > Bacteroidota > Bacteroidia > UBA8524 > UBA8524 > UBA8524. Next base: position 20,344 of record CAZUIT010000001.1, read on the forward strand.
TTTGCCACGGCAATCTGCTGCAAGGTGATATTAAGCTCCTGATTGTTCAAGAGTGCCGTATCAATCAGCGCAACAAGGTTAGAATCATTGAAATACTGTTTCCACTGAATCATCGCACTGTTTACTGTGTCTTTCGATTCATAAAAACTTGGTGGCACCTGATGCTGCAACTCTCTTTTTACGAGAGACGGAATGGAGCAGGCGGTGAACATGGTGGAGAACAACGCCACTCCTATAATCTTATTCATACTATACTTCATCATCTTACTCAATTTCTTCTGTGAATGGTGTTTCGTGTTCATCTCTAATCAAATGGCGGCCATCTGCCAGCGTTCCAAAAATATAATAGAGTCCCGGCACGATAATGACCCCGAATAGGGTCCCGAAAAGCATGCCTCCCATCGCTGCCGCGCCAATGGTTTTATTCCCAATGGCTCCTGGTCCATGTGCCAGCACCAATGGTATCAAGCCTGCGATAAAAGCAAAGGAAGTCATCAAAATCGGACGGAACCTGACCTTGGCTCCTTCAATGGCTGCCTCAAAAACGGTCGCTCCTTCTTGGTGTTTCTGAATAGCGAACTCTACAATCAATACGGCATTTTTCCCCAGTAAGCCCACGAGCATGACCAGTGCAACTTGCGTATAAATATCATTGGCCAAGCCCATCATATTGATGAAGAAGAATGAACCAAATACCCCCGCTGGAAGTGAAAGAATAACGGAAAATGGAATGATGAAACTTTCGTACTGAGCGGCAAGAACTAGGTAAACAAAGACCAATACAATAAGGAAAATATATACCGCCTCATTGCCGCGGTTCACCTCATCTTTCGACAAGCCAGCCCAGTCGATATCGTAGCCTTTTGGCAAGGTGGCGGCGGCAGTTTCTTGGATGGCATTAATGGCCTCACCACTGCTAAAGCCTTCAGCTGGTGCACAGCGAATATTGGCCGTGGTATACATGTTATAGCGGTTAATCTCATAGATACCCTGGGTTTTTTTAATCTTCATAAAAGAAGAATATGGAACCATCTCCCCATGATCGTTTTTCACGTATAGCTTAAGCAAATCACTTGGTAATCGGCGGAAGGATGGATCGGCCTGAACGAATACCTTGAAAAAGCGCCCGAATTTGATGAACCCTAGGTCATAGGTGCTTCCAATCAAGACCGACAAATTATCCATCGCCTTCCCAATCGATACCCCTTTTTGCATGGCCATCTTATTGTCGATTTCCAATTCATATTGCGGATAATCGGTGCGGTAAAAGGTGAATAGCGAACTCAACTCCTTCCGTTGTTCTAAGGCTTCCATGAATTTCTCGGTGACCTCTCCGGTTCTCTCGTAATCGATCTCCGGGTTTTTATCGAGCAGCTGCAAGGCAATACCTCCTGCGGCGCCATACCCTGGCACGGCTGGTGGGTCAAAGAATTCAATCTGTGCTCCTGGAATATCTTTCACTTTTTCTTCCAGTTCTTCAATGATTTCTCTCACTGTATGATGGCGCTCACTCCAAGGCTCGAGGTTAATCAAGCAGGTACCGGCATTCGACCCACGTCCTTGCGTCAATACTTCAAATCCTGCCAGAGAAGAAACGGAATGCACCCCCTCAACCTTTAATGCGGCCTGCTGCAAATCACGGCTCACGTCGTTTGTTCGTTCGAGGGTTGAACCAGGTGGGGTTTGAAGAATGGCATAAATCATCCCCTGATCCTCTGCTGGGACAAATCCTGATGGTAATTTATTGACGATACCAAGGGAACCAACTGCAAAGGCAATCAATAAACCCCAGGTAATCATCCTTCTGTTGGCAATCTTTCTTAAAAGCTTAGCATAGCGACCAGTTAGCTTATCGAAGCCTGAGTTAAAACCATCCATGAAGCGATTGAAAGCCGTCTTTTTCCTCGGTTTACCATGATTGTTTTTAAGAATCATAGCACAAAGCACCGGCGTAAGCGTAAGTGCAACAATGCCAGAAATAACAATGGACGAGGCCATGGTAATGGCAAACTGACGGTAGAATACACCCACCGGACCCGACATAAATGCCACCGGGATGAAAACGGAAGTCATCAAAAGGGTAATGGCAATGATGGCCCCACTAATTTCACCAAGCACTTCCTTCACGGCATTATAGGGCGACAGATGTTTCTCTTCCATTTTCGCATGCACGGCCTCGACGACGACAATCGCATCATCTACCACAATACCTATGGCGAGCACCAGGGCGAAGAGGGTGATTAAGTTGATGGTGAGTCCAAACGCCTGCATTACGAAGAAGGCACCAATCAGCGATACCGGAACAGCCAAAGTCGGAATCAAGGTCGATCGCCAATCTCCTAAGAAGAGGAATACCACCAGAGCTACGAGAATAAAGGCATCTCTTAAGGTATGGACGACTTCATCGATAGAGGCTTCTAAGAAGTTCGAAACATCATAGCTGATTTCATAGTCCATCCCTGGTGGGAAGGTCTCTTTCAATTCCTCCAATTTCAGTTTTACATTATCGATAACATCCGTTGCATTACTCCCGAAAGTTTGATTCAGCAAAATCGCTGCGGAAGGATATTCGTCTTTATTGGAATAGATATCATAGTACTCACTGCCTAGCTCAACTTCGGCGATATCTTTCAATTTCAATACCTCGCCGTTTGGATTGGCCCGTATAATGATGTCTTTGTATTGTTCCGCATCATTATAACGCCCTTGGTAGGAAAGCACATATTCAATGGCCTCCGAACGTTTGCTATCTGCCCGACCCAAACGTCCGGGAGAGCCGATGATACTTTGTTCATCCAATGCTTTCATGACGTCTTCCGTACCAATATTATAAGCACGCATGCGGTCAGGGTTCAACCAAACACGCATGGCATATTGCCTACTTCCTAAGATCTTCGCTTGTGCCACACCGGTAACCCTTTGCAGCTCAGGAAGCATATTGATATAGGCATAATTAAAGATAAAACTCATGTCGGCATCTGCCGAGTCTTTGCTGAAGAGATTCACATACATCAGCATATTGGGCTGAATACGTTGCACGCGGATTCCTTCTAATTGAACAAGTTGCGGCAGCCTATTTTTTACTTGAGCCACCCGGTTATTGATGTTTACTACCGCTTGGTTCGGATCGCTACCCTGATTGAATACAATCTGAATATTGGCTTCTCCAGAGCTCGCGGCATCGGAGGTCATATACTTCATCCCTGGAACCCCATTGATGGCTTGCTCAAGTGGAATAAGTACGGAGTTGACTAATACTTGTGAACTTGCTCCTGGGTACGACGCTTGCACGATTACCGTAGGAGGAGCGATGGATGGAAACTGTGATTTTGGCAAGGAATTCATGGCGAGCATCCCCATAAAAACCATGACCAAGGAAATCACAATGGCCAAGACCGGCCTGTGTATGAATATTTTAAACATGTCTTCTGTATTATTTCTGCTTCACTTATTCCGCATGTAGGTGCAGGTGGGAAATCACTTCACTTGGTTCTTCGAAATCAAATTTGATTTGGTCATTTTCTCTGACTTTTCTTAGCCCCTCAAGAAGGATTTTGTCCGTTTCTTTAAGTCCGCTTGCAATCACATAGAGGTCTGGCATTTCAGCATCCACGGTAATCTTTCGCGATTTGAGTGCATTGTTTTCGTCGACCACGTAGACATATTTTTTATCGAGCACCTCGAAGGTGGCTTTCTGCGGAATGATCATGGCATTTTTATGTGGAACCGTCATGATTACATTTCCTGTTTCTCCATGACGTAGCAGTCTTTCTGGGTTTGGAAAAGTGGCTCGGAAAGCAATATTCCCTGTTTCATTATTGAAATCAGCTTCTATGGTTTCTACCACTCCCTGGTAATCATACATGTCGTGGTTGGCCATTTTCAAGGAAACAATCAGCTTCTGCCCTTTTTGGATGTCTCGTTCAAAGTCGAGATATTCTGCTTCAGGCACATTAAAATACACCCAGAGCGTGCTGATATCCGACATGGTCGTAAGCAAATCGCCATCATCCAGTAAGCTACCTTGGCGTACTTGAAAACGATCCATCAATCCATCAAAAGGAGCTCTGATTTCGGTAAAACTCATATGCACCTTGGCTACTTCGAGCTCCGCTACTGCCTTTTCATATTTGGCTTCTGCAAGAGCAAGTTGGGTTTTGGAGATCACATTACTGTCTGCCAAGATTTTGGCATTTTCATATTCAATGCGCACGTAATTGGCTTCCGCCTGTGCTTTTTGAAGTTCTGCTTTGTATTGAATCGGAAGAATTTGAAACATCATCTCCCCCTTTCTTACAAACTGACCTTCGTCTACATAAATTTTTTCGAGGTAACCACTTTCGAGTGCGCGAAGCTCGATATGTTGAATGGCGCGAATCTGACTAACATACTCTTTGGTTGTGGTTGTGTCCATTCGAATAGGACTTGTTACCAAAAAAGTTTCTTCAATTTTCGCCGCCTGTTCTGACTGACAGCTACTATTAAGTAATAATGCAAGCAGGCTGCCGCACATAAGAATTCTGTACATTGGATTTTATTTTATTGTGATTGATTGGGTACTGAGGGGTACGAGGCGCAAGAGAATTCCTGGCCGTGCAAAAGTTTTCACCGAGGGGACATAAAAATGCCCGGCCGCTCAGAGGCAGCTAGGAGAAAACCAGGAAATAGGGTATCAGATACGGAACTCTTGAATCAAGAGGTAACAAGCAATAGGTTCGGCATATTCTGCCTTTTTCTTCAGAAAGCTTGCTCTACAATGCGCAATACGTGGCTGAATTAAAGCGCGTGAAATGAGGGCATTGTCAATAAAATGACATTGATCGAAGCTGGAGACATGGTCTTCTTCTGATTCTTCTTCTAGTTCAATGAGGAATTCAGAATGACCAAATAATTCTTCATCATCCTTCCCTGACTTTTTGATGATGCTTTGATCATGATTGTCGAAGGTGACAAAATTCGGATTAAAGGAATCCTGAAGAATATAAACAGTAGAATGAGACTCAAATACGAGCGCCGAGTCGGCTTGGGCATGAACAAATCCGCTAAGCAGGAAGATGTTCAATGCCAGAATAAATTTAAACCACTTTGCTAAGCCTGCTCCTTTTTGAAAAAGAGAGGACCCATAATGGCCTAAATCAAGATTTTGATTTTTGTTCTGGGTAGCTGCTGCTGTGGAATACGTATTTCTCACTAAACGGATCAAAACACTGTGGCTTTGTTTTGTGGTCGCAAAACTAGGGCCAAAAAGTTGAGAAACAATTGGAAAGTTCGTTCAGCCTTCATAGTCATTCAACTACCTGATTATGGATATACTAAAATGCGATTTACTCAAAAGGAATTCGCGAGGCAATACTTCGTCCGAGGGTAATTTCATCAGCATACTCGAGTTCGCCGCCGATAGCAATTCCACGGGAGAGGCTGCTGACTTTTATACCAAAACTTTTAAAGCGGCGGGAAAGATAAAAGCCCGTGGTATCTCCTTCCATCGTCGCGCTCAAGGCTATGATTACTTCGCTAACCTCATTCTTTTTGATACGCTCTTCGATGCTCGCCATGTTCAGGTTTTCAGGTCCAATGCCATCCATCGGACTAATCAATCCACCAAGAATATGATAGAGCCCACGGTATTGGGAAGTGTTTTCAATGGCCATAACATCACGGAGGTCTTCTACTACACAAAGAATGCTTTTATCACGACGCTGGTCTTTGCAAATATTACATACTTCTTCGTCTGAGACATTGCCACATTCTTGGCAGGTTTTCAGCTGTTCTTTTAAGGCGATGATGGAAGAAGAAAGCCCATGAATATCCTTCTCACTTTGCTTAATGAGATGCAATACCAAGCGCAAGGCTGTCTTTTTGCCTATCCCAGGAAAGCGGGAAAATTCATTTACAGCTTGCTCAATGATGCGCGAGGAGAATTCCATTGCACGAAAATAAGTATAAGGTTGAGGTTAAGGTTGAGGTTGAGAAAAAATCTACTCCTTCGCCTCAGCCTTGACCTCAGCCTCAACATTTTTTTTTCCACGCAGGAAACTATAAAGCCTTTATTTGCGTCTATATACTAAAGCGACATCATGCCAACAGCAATCACCAACGAAATCCGTGTGCATGTGGAAACACAGTATCAAGAAGAACAGAGCGAACCTTTGAACGACTTATACCTGTTCGCTTACCACATTAGCATTCAAAATAACAGTGAGCATATTATCCAATTAATGCGCCGCCACTGGTATATTACCGACTCGATTGGAGAGCTCCGCGAAGTAGAAGGCGAGGGTGTTGTAGGGGTTCAGCCTATCCTCAGACCCGGGGATACCCATACCTATATTTCAGCCTGTAACCTTCGCAGCGATATGGGAAAAATGAGCGGCACGTATACGTTTGAGCGACTCGAAAATGGAGAAACCTTCGAAGTAGCTGTCCCTGAATTTACCATGTTGGTGCCGGTAAGGATGAACTAAAGGGGTTTTACACGTCGACTAGTCGAAACTTCGATAAGTCGATTAGCACCCACAATTCTTTGCCTTCCGAATATTTCCGTCTTTGTCGATATACTCGATGATTTTTCCATCCTTGTATACCTGCATCCATTTCATCTTGCCATTTTTGTAGCGCGTTTTGCGGAGAAGTAATCCCGTTCCATCATACTCCTTGAAGATACCATGGCGCTTTCCATCTTTATAACGACCAGCAAAGATTAATGCGCCTTGTTCATTGAAGGCTTTGTACTTACCGTTCTGGGTGGAGTCGTATTTGGCTTGCTGTAAATCTGATGTAGAATGGGTTTCAGGAAACGCAGAAGAATTCCACTGAAAGGAAATCGTGAATGCGACAGCCAGTATTAAGAATATGCCAAAAACTGGCCTCATTCAAACTCAATCAATACGGCGTTTTTCTCTACTTTATCACCGGCATTCACGCGGATAGATTTAATGATTCCTTCACCTGGAGATTTAATTACATTCTCCATTTTCATGGCCTCGAGAACGAGGAGTGAATCTCCCTTCGCAACGGTATCACCTTGATTGGCAATAAGCTTCAATACCAAACCTGGCATCGGTGCCTTTACTTCATTCACTTTTTTAGCCGCTAAATCTGCGAGTCCCATCTTGCTGAGCAATAAATCCATCTCATCGCTAAGGGCAACGGAATAGGCACTGCCGTTTACATTCAGTTGATACGATTTTGTTTCAGCATCAGAACTTTGAATACGCACACGGTATGACTTTCCTTCTATGATGAGGTGCATGGCGCCTTCTTCCATACGAAGTGCATCGAGCTCAAATTCCTTGTCGTTGATTTTAACCTGCTTGTCTTTAATCTGCAGGTCAAACTGATTCTTATCGTTTACTTTTGCGCGTATCATAACTCAAATCTATGCTGCGAAGATACATATTCGGATTCTCCCTTGCCCTATTTTGCCTTAGCGCGTGTAAAACTACCCATACCCCTAAAGAGGAAGCCGTTGATATTGATGCCGAAGAAGGCATTTATTTCGAAGTAAATGGCATTGAAGTATATGGTGAGGAAATGGATGACGAAGAAGAGACCCTTGACTTTGCCATCGCCCCGGTCTACAAAGGTTCCGCTACACGAATCATGGACCTTGAGCATACAACACTGTACATCAATTTCGACTGGGAAAAACAAGAGGCGCGTGGACTGGCTGTTCTCCGCTTACATGCCTACGCCAAGCCGGTTGATTCTTTTTATATCGATGCGGTGGCCATGGAAATTCACTCGGTTGAACTGAAAGAAAACAACAAAAAGGTGCCTTGCTCCTACTCTTATAATGGACAAAAACTGCTGGTGCGCCTGAATAAAAAACACGGTCCGAAAGACGTTTTTGAGCTCCTTATCAACTATACGGCTCGTCCGAACGAAGTAGAAAACGAAGGCAGTGAAGCCATCACCGATGCAAAAGGGCTCTACTTCATTAATCCGCTGGGAACAGATCCGAATAAAGCCCGTCAGATTTGGACACAGGGCGAAACAGAAAGCACTTCCGCTTGGTTGCCTACAATTGATGCGCCGAATGAAAAGATGACCCACGATTTGTTCATCATGGTGAACGACAGCTTTCAAACTATTGCCAATGGCGAGTTTATGATGAGTAGCCAAGAAGGAAATGGTATGCGCACCGACCATTGGAGAATGGAAAAACCACATGCTCCTTACCTTGTTGCCATGGTTATTGGGCAGTTCCATCGTGTAAAAGACGAATGGAATGACATTCCGTTGAACTACTATGTTGACCCGAAATATGCGTCGAGTGCAAAACGCCTTTTTTCGAATACCCCCGAGATGATTGAATTCTTCTCCAACAAACTCTCCTACCCTTACCCTTGGCCGAAATACGATCAGGTGGTGGTGGATGATTTTGTATCCGGCGCCATGGAAAACACCACCATTACAGTATATGGCGATATGCTCAAGTTGGACACCCGAGAATTGCTGGATGATGACTATGAAGATGTAATCGCCCACGAGCTTTTCCACCATTGGTTTGGCGACTTGGTGACTTGCGAAGCATGGGGACAGCTGCCACTGAATGAATCTTTTGCCACCTATGGAGAATACCTCTGGCGTGAACACAAATACGGAAGAGACAATGCAGATGAACACCTGTTCGGGTATTTGCAGCAGTATTTTGTGGAATCCTATGGGAAGAATGTGAAAATGATTCGCGACGACTATTCCACCCCCGAGGAAATGTTCGATGCGCACAGTTATCAAAAAGGCGGACTTATACTCCACATGCTTCGGAAGTATATTGGCGATGAAGCCTTTTTCTCCGGACTCAAACTCTACCTCGACAAATTCCAATATGGTACTGCTGAGATTCATAACCTGCGTCAGGCATTTGAAGAAACGTCGGGTGAAGATTTGAACTGGTTCTTCAATCAATGGTTTTTTAGTGCAGGGCATCCGAGTCTTGAGGTATTCCATAGCTATGAAGAAGTGGGTGGTTTTTATACCCTGGAAGTCAACCAAATCCAAGATTTAGCGGAGTACGGCGCATACCGTTTGCCTGTAGAAATTCGTTTCCAATTTGGAGATAGCATCTATACTCAACTCCTCGATATCCGCAGCTCTCAGGAAAGCTTCTTTTGGGAGATGCCCGTAAAACCTGACTGGGTGAGCTTCGATGCACAAAACATGCTACTTGCGAAGGTCCGCGAGGTGAAAACCGAAGAAGCTTGGTTGGCCCAACTCAAATACAGCAAACTATTCAAAGACCGGCAATCGGCCCTCTTGCACATTGACGAAGAAGGAGAAAACATAGAATTGATGGAAGAAGCATGTAGCATAGCCCTTGCCGACCCCTACTACCGCATTCGAAACAAAGGCATGGAACTGATGCGTCGTTTGTCACCAGACCGTATTGCAGGATTCCGCACCATTCTGGTTGATATCGCTGAAAACCACCCGAAATCATCTACCCGTGCCGCGGCCTTTAACCTTTTCACTTATAACCCGCTTTCTGAGCTAAGCGAAACCATTCAAAAAGGATTGAATGACTCCTCGTATCAAGTAAATGCAGCTGCACTTTCTCTGTACTATTCTATCGATTCTATAGCCGCCTTAAAACAAGCCGAACTTTGGTCACATAGTCAAAACGACGCTATTAAATACCAGGCCTTGGCAGTTTTATCCAAGAGCCAAGAAAACTACGCATCGAACTTTGTAGACACTTGGAAGGCTGAGCAGGGCAGTAAGTTTTATTTGGTTGCCATCATAGGGAAATATCTGAAGTCGAATAATGATCCGGAAGTAGCCATTGAACTCCTGAATTTAGTCAACGGCTTCGAGCCAGAAGGAGACAATGCCTATTTCACAGTCTTGTTTATCGCTCAATTGAACCAGCAAGTGGAAGGAAAATGGAATGCTTTGGCAGCAGAATACCAATCGGAATTAAAGCAAAAGCCAAGTCCGGAAAATGAGCAACGCTACAAAGACGCTCAACGTGTATTGGCTCATATTCTCCATTTGTTCTAAACAAAGCATATTCAAGGGGTGGAAATCGCCATTATGCGGTTTGGGAAATCAAAGTCAATACGCTTGTTTTTGTACGCGCCGAAAGCTAAGGAACCAACAATTTGAAGAGAACTTATCTCAGCAAAAACGACTTCCTTATAATCGATATCCGTTGTTTCAAAATTAATCGGACCCAGTTCTTGACCCTTCACTTGAAAGGACTTGCAGAGGGAAGGTTCTGAGAAATTGACCCTTGCTTGACTTTGCATGGTCATGGAAATAGGGATGCTATCTTCATCGTATTGATAAATTTCAATGACTTTACTTTCCATATTTGGTATCGCCCGCAAGCCATCTAGTTTGGCCTTTTTCGCATAGCGGTATTCCATAAAACTATTGGCAGGAATCCCATTATCGAAATGAAAATATGCTTTGAAGTCCCCATTCAAATTTGCTTCTATAAATACCTGCTTTGATACATACTCAAAAGAGAAAAAGGACTTTGCCCCGAGAACTTCTCGACGCTTCTGAGTAGCGAGGGAATCATATTTATATAGCATAGCATTGGCAAAGTCAATGGAAATATAGGCCTGATTGAAAACCGTATTTCCGATGATTCCTCCATAGAGTTTCGCATTTAAATAATCACCAAGGAAAAGGCGAGCAAGCGAATCACCGTGCTGGTTATTTGCTGGAAATATAAAATCTGATTCCAATTGAATGGTGCCCGCCCTGAAGTTAAGATGCTGGCCGCTTTCTATTTTCAGGCGATCAACAAAATCCTGATTCACCTGAACATGATCGGTACCCATATCCAACATGAAAACCACTGGTTGAGGGTACTCGTCAAAATTACATTCGATAAAAGTATAGCCTTGATGGAAATGAAGGCTTGACTGATCAACTGTTTGGGCTTGGAGCGAAGATTCCCCATTGAAGAAACTGAATACAGCAAAGAATAGGCAAATTAATATGGACTGAATCCGTGCGGGTTTCCTAATTAAATTCATAAAAGCGGGCAGTATTTCAAGGAAAAATAATTTCTAGCCCACTGATTATCATTTATTATCGATTAACACCTTCCAAATAACGAAGTAACTCATCCGTTGAACGGTCGAGGATGTCAAATACATTTTGAAATCCTTTATCTCCACCATAATAGGGGTCTGGTACATCTGCTCCAGGAGATTCCAGGTCGAAATCACGCATCATCTTAACTTCTGCAATTTTGTCTACCAAGGCTGGCTCCCACACTTTCACATTTTTATAGTTGGTTTTATCCATCGTCAGAATCAAATCGAAGTCGAGAAAGTCTTGTTTCGAAAACGGCCGAGCGCGCGACAGGAGTGTCAACCCATTTTCTTCTGCATTGGCCCGCGTTCGCGGATCTGGCAAGACGCCTTCATGAAATGCGGTTGTACCTGCTGAGTCGACCTTATATTTATCTCCTAAGCCAGCTGCTTTGAGCTTCGCTATAAACAAGCCTTCCGCTAACGGCGAACGACAAATATTTCCCAAACAAACAAAAAGGATACGCGTCATTCGGCGAATTTAGCAAATTCCTTGTACCACAACTGCATCCCTGAATTGTCACGAAACGGTCAAAAAGCGTGCATCTTGAATTTTGATACAACCTCTTGCGACTTTCATTTGTTTAGTAGATAGTTCAATCTGACAATGCTCCACTAGAGGAAGAATGTGGAGAGAAAACCAATTAAGAGAAAGGAGGCCCCATCTATCAAATAAACGATGCTACAAATTTGCGTTTAAAGAGGTCTCTCATGCAGAGGCCTCTTTTTTTATAGTTACACCTTCCAAACAGAATTATACTGCCGCATAAAAACCTTATTTGAGCAACATCACCCTGCCCTTCTCTTGGAAATGATCTGATCCATAATAACGTCCTTGAACCTGCCATACATACACTTCGCTTTCACTCATCTCGCCTTGGAAGGTTCCATCCCAGGCCTCATCAATATCATGGGTTTCAAAGAGCAATTCTCCCCAACGGTTATAAACACGGAAAGTATAAGCATCGCGCTCAACCCCTTCAAATACCGGTTTAAAGCTGTCATTTACTCCATCGCCATTCGGGGTAAAGGCATCCGGAACGAGGAGCACGCCTCCGGCATTGATTCGGATATAGTTTTCTTTAAACGCCGTATCTCGACAACCGAAATCATTGATGGCTATCAGTCGGATGGTATAGTCTCCTTCTTCGGTCAATTCAATAATTGGCGATTCTTCTGTAGTCGATAGGTCTGGTCCTGTGGGTGCGAAAATATCCCAAACATAGTTGGTCGCTAGCAAAGAAATATTTACGAATTGGATACTTGTATTCGGTAACCAGGCCACTGTTGGAGAAGTATAGAAGTTCGCATAGGGCTTCTGAATCACGACAATCTGATCAAGCTTAGTGGAATCATCTACCCCTCCCGGTCCATAGGCAATAAGCGTAACCGTATACACTCCCGGGTTGATATAAGTATGGGTAGGACTCTCTTCGGTGGACTGTCCGCCATCGCCAAAGAACCAACGGTAGCTATCCGCATATTGGCTTTCATTGAAGAACTCTACTGTATGCTCCATACATCCTGTATCTGGATTTTGACGGAAGGAAGCAATTGGGAAATAATATTCCACTCGTATGGTGCGAACAATGGTATCGCGGCAATGTCCATTATCAACAATCAACTGCACCACATAACTGCCACTGTCGGCATAGGTATGCTGAGGGTCTTGTAAGCTTGAACTATTATTTGCCCCACTGCTTGGCTCCCCAAAATTCCATTCATACGTTAGCGGATCAATGGCTATAGACAAATTCGTAAAGTCAAACGTAGAATTCGGAAGGCGCTGGGTAGTTGGCAATGCCACAAAATTCGCGAGTGGAATCTCCCAAATAATAATTGGGTTAGGGAGGGTATAACTGGCCGAACATCCATACGCATCAAATACTTCAATGCTTGGGTAATAAGTTCCAACCTGACTGTATGGGTGACTCGGACTAAACTGAGCAGAGCCGGTGCCATCACCAAAATCCCAAACATGGTAATTGCCATTGGTGGATAGATTGGTGAATTGTGCAAGCATTGGCCCGCAGTTTTCACTATTGTCGACGGTAATTAATGCCGTAACAATCGGATGAACTGTAATGGTACGGTATGCCGTATCATAACATCCAATGGCAGAGCCCGAAACAAGGCGTACTATGAAGCTGGTATCCTGACTTAGGCTTGCCGGGAAGATATGTACCGGACTACTTTGATTGGAGGTAGTGCCATCTCCAAAATCCCATTGGTAATCGACCGACCCGATTGAAATATTCGTGAAATTATACTCCGCAATAGTGCAATCATTGGTTTTCGAAGGAACAAAGACTGCATCAATATTAGGAGATACCGTTACTGGAACAATCGCTGTATCCGCACATCCAAATGCATTGCTTACGATCAACTGAACATTATAAACCGAGAAGGTGAGGTTGGGATTGATGAAAGTATGACTTGGTGAAGATGCCGTGCTCACAAATCCATCATCGAAGTCCCAATAGAAATTAGTTGCATTTCGCGAGTTATTGACAAAGTCAACTGCCAATGGAGGACAACCTGCTGCCCCAGCCGTTGATGCCTGTGCAATAAGAATTGGAGTAACCGTTACCGTCCTACTCACTGAATCCACACAACCATAACTTGTAGTTGCGGTCAGTTTGGTGATAAAGCTTGTGTCACTATTCAATGCATTTGGGAAAATATGAGTCGGATCATCCATAAAACTTCCTGAACCATCGCCAAAATCCCATTCATATAATAACGCCCCTGAGGTCACATTGCTGAAATTATATTCACTGGTATCACAAATACCCGTTTTGCTGAAGACAAAATTCACACGAGGCAATGGATGAACCCGAATAGTCACCGTATCTCTATCGATACATCCATGGGTAGTAATCGCTTCTTGTATCACTTGGAAATCTTGATTGATTCCCAATTGATTTACAAATAGATGAGAGAGGGTGTCTCCGGTAGCAGTAGTATTATCGCCAAAATTCCAAGCATGACTGGCTGCGATGGTCGATGTATTTCCAAACTGCACCAATAGCGGGCTACATCCTGAATCGGGGGAGAAGGTTATCTCTGCGTTAGGCAATGGGAAGATGGTAGTAGGCTTGACAATCGTATCGCGACATCCATAAACAGATGTAGCAACCAACTGAACCAAGTAACCTGTATCAATAAATGCCGTTTCTGTAAATACATGCTGCGGATTCACCGCCGTTGTGCTGGCAGACCCATCTCCAAAAGTCCATAAATAGGTATATCCTAAGGTAGAATTATTGCTGAACTGAATGTTTCCACCCCCACAAAGCGAATCCAAATTCTGGCTAAAGTTGGCCACTGGATCAGGACGAACAATGATGGTCGAAGTAATCGTATCACTCCAACATCCATACTGACTTTCTGCCCAATAGCGAACCGTATAGCTGGTATCTAAATCCGGACGGTTTTGGAAATAATGTGCCGGATTGGCCTGTGAACTGGTGTCTCCATCGCCAAAATCCCAATAATGTGTTCCAACATTCAATGCATTCCCGGTGAACTGCACCTCCAATGGCCCACATCCTGATTGTAAGTTGCTTGTGAATGCCAGTGTTGGATTTGGATTTACACGCACTGTCGAATACATCGTATCACTACACCCATGCTCACTGAAGGCAATCAAGCGAACAGTGAAAACAGTATCCTGTGTTTGTGAAGCATAGAAGGTGGGGACAGGGTTAACTGCCGTGCTTGTAATTCCATTTCCAAAATCCCACTGGAAGCTCATATCAGCGATCGAACTGGTATCGTATGGAAGCGAAAGGTTGGTAAAATTCACCACCAAAGGACTACATCCACTGGTATCACTTTGGGTAAAGTTCGCCAGTGGTTTAGGGTAAGTCCTCACCGTTTTGATGGACGTATCCAAACAGCCATGTTCGCTGCTTCCAATCAGTGTAACGGTATAGATGCTGTCTTGAGTTAATGAACGAACATATAAACTTGAAGCATCTTCGGTGATGGCTGTAGTGCCATTGCCCAAGTCCCAATTGAAGCTCATAATAGCAATCGATCCTGTATCATTTGGGATAGATTGGTTATCGAAGTTGATGCTCAAGTCGCCACAGCCGGCGGTAGGTTGCGCCACAAAATCAACCGATGGTGGTGGGAATACGCGGATATCGGCCGTGCTTGAATCCAAACATCCATGGTCCGATTCTACTCTCAATTTTACAGAATAGATGGTATCGTATGATGTCGTATTGCTAAAGATTGAGCTCGGTGTTTCACTCGTGCTTGTCGTGCCATTGCCAAAGTTCCAAGTATAACCCGTACTCAATACAGAACTATGAGCAAAGTTTATCGACAGCGGCGTGCAGCCCTGATTCGTATCCGTTGTAATGATGGATGTTGGGAATGGGAAAATCGTTACGGTACCAAAAGTGGTATCTCTACAATTGAAGAAGTTCGTAGCAATCAAGCGGACTGTATACGTCGTATCCGCCGTTAGGTTCATTGCAAAGCTATGCTGCGGGTTGGCAGTTCCCGAAGTGCTTCCGTCTCCAAAGTTCCAAGAATATGAATTAGCGCCTGTACTTTGGTTTGTAAAGGTAATCGTTGACGAACCGCAGAGGGAATCATTGCTCTGCACAAAATTCGCCTCAGGAATCAGTCGAACAATCACATTGCTTGTTTGGGTATCACTCCAACATCCATAGCTGCTCACCGCCCAGAGTTGAACCGTGTAAGTGGTGTCAAAATCAGGGCGACCTAAGAATACTTCTGTAGGATCTTCCTGACTACTCATATCGCCATTGGCAAAATCCCAGAACCAACTTTGGACATTTATTCCTGTCGCGTCGAAGTTCACCGCCAATGGAGAACATCCGCTGGAAGGAGTTTGCGTATAGCTGAAGTTCGGGTCGGGATGAATGGTCACCGTTGAAGTCATCGTATCTCGACAACCGTGCTCGCTGATGGCAATCAAACGAATCGTATAAACAGTATCTTGAGTAAGCGATGGACTGAAGCTTGAACTGCCATTTTGTGAAGTACTACTTAATCCATTTCCGAAGTTCCAGATAAAGGTCATGTTCGCAATCGAACCCGTATCATAGGGAACTGAAATATTGGTAAAATTCACCGTCAGCGGACCACAACCTGCTGTATCACTTTGGGTAAAGTTCGCCAGTGGTTTAGGGTAAGTCCTCACCGTTTTGATGGACGTATCCAAACAGCCATGTTCGCTGCTTCCAATCAGTGTAACGGTATAGATGCTGTCTTGAGTTAATGAACGAACATATAAACTTGAAGCATCTTCGGTGATGGCTGTAGTGCCATTGCCCAAGTCCCAATTGAAGCTCATAATAGCAATCGATCCTGTATCATTTGGGATAGATTGGTTATCGAAGTTGATGCTCAAGTCGCCACAGCCGGCGGTAGGTTGCGCCACAAAATCAACCGATGGTGGTGGGAATACGCGGATATCGGCCGTGCTTGAATCCAAACATCCATGGTCCGATTCTACTCTCAATTTTACAGAATAGATGGTATCGTATGATGTCGTATTGCTAAAGATTGAGCTCGGTGTTTCACTCGTGCTTGTCGTGCCATTGCCAAAGTTCCAAGTATAACCTGTACTCAATACAGAACTATGAGCAAAGTTTACCGACAGCGGTGTACAGCCCTGATTCGTATCCGTTGTAATGATGGCTGTTGGGAATGGGAAAATCGTTACGGTACCAAAAGTCGTATCGCTACAATTGAAGAAGTTCGTAGCAATCAAGCGGACTGTATACGTCGTATCCGCCGTTAGGTTCATTGCAAAGCTATGCTGCGGGTTGGCAGTTCCCGAAGTGCTTCCGTCTCCAAAGTTCCAAGAATATGAATTAGCGCCTGTACTTTGGTTTGTAAAGGTAATCGTTGACGAACCGCAGAGGGAATCATTGCTCTGCACAAAATTCGCCTCAGGAATCAGTCGAACAATCACATTGCTTGTTTGGGTATCACTCCAACATCCATAGCTGCTCACCGCCCAGAGTTGAACCGTGTAAGTGGTGTCAAAATCAGGGCGACCTAAGAATACTTCTGTAGGATCTTCCTGACTACTCATATCGCCATTGGCAAAATCCCAGAACCAACTTTGGACATTTATTCCTGTCGCGTCGAAGTTCACCGCCAATGGAGAACATCCGCTGGAAGGAGTTTGCGTATAGCTGAAGTTCGGGTCGGGATGAATGGTCACCGTTGAAGTCATCGTATCTCGACAACCGTGCTCGCTGATGGCAATCAAACGAATCGTATAAACAGTATCTTGAGTAAGCGATGGACTGAAGCTTGAACTGCCATTTTGTGAAGTACTACTTAATCCATTTCCGAAGTTCCAGATAAAGGTCATGTTCGCAATCGAACCCGTATCATAGGGAACTGAAATATTGGTAAAATTCACCGTCAGCGGACCACAACCTGCTGTATCACTTTGGGTAAAGTTCGCCAGTGGTTTAGGGTAAGTCCTCACCGTTTTGA
>CAZUIT010000001.1:37989-52540 GCA_964620355.1 uncultured Burkholderiales bacterium
TATCCGTTGTAATGATGGCTGTTGGGAATGGGAAAATCGTTACGGTACCAAAAGTGGTATCGCTACAATTGAAGAAGTTCGTGGCAATCAAGCGGACCGTATACGTCGTATCCGTCGATGGGTTCATTGCAAAGCTATGCTGCGGGTTGGTATTGGTCGCTGTGGATCCATCACCAAAATTCCAGTTGTATGAATTAGCTCCAGTAGAGGAATTACTCAGAACCACGGTGCTCGTGCCACAGATGGAGTCGTCGCTTTGTGTAAAGCCAGCCACAGGATCCGGACGAACGGTAACATTTCTTTGGATTGAATCACTCACACATCCATAAATAGAAGTAGTCGATAGGCTAATTACATAAACTGAATCTACATCTGAAGGATTGTAATATACTTCAGTAGGAGAACTTCCACTGCCTGTATTTCCATTGCCAAAATTCCATTGGTAGGAGGCTACATTGGCACCCGACCCAGTAAAGTCAACACTTAGCGGTTCGCAACCAGCTGCCGGGGTTCTCGAAAACAAGGCACTTGGTTTTGGATGTACGCGTACGGTGGAATAAAAAGTATCCCTACATCCATGCTCACTAAAGGCAATTAGCCGGACAGTATAAACGGTATCATTAACAGCAGCTGGGTAGAATATGATCGTATCATGTCTATCATAGCTGGTAAATCCATTTCCGAAATTCCATTGGAAATTCATATCGGCAATGGAGCCTGTATCATAAGGAATGGAGGTATTGAAGAAGGAAACAGAAAGCGGACCACAACCACTGGTATCACTTTGAGTAAACTGAGCCAAAGGTTTTGGAAATGCCCGCACATCTTTCTGAATGGTATCCAAACAACCGTGTTCGCTGGTTCCAATTAACTGAACGGAATACACACTGTCTTGAGTCAAAGCAGGGAGATAGGTAGAGGAAGGATTTGTTGCCGTAGAGCTTGTTCCATTGCCTAGGTCCCAATTGAAGCTCATGATGGATATTGAACCCGTGTCATTTGGCGTTGATTGGTTGCCGAAGCTCACGTTCAAATCGCCACAACCAGATGAAGGGGTAATGATAAAATCAGCACTTGGATCAGGATATACTCGAACATAATCCGTGGCAGTATCGGTACATCCTCCGAGATTGGTCACAATTAACCTTGCTGTAAATACAGAATCAACCGTTCCTGAATTGCGGAAGGTAAAGCTCGGATTGACTGCTGTATCAGCTTGTCCATTGCTATAGGACCAAGCATAAGTAGATGCAAAAACAGATTGGTCGGTAAACTGAACAGCGAGCGGCGAACAGCCAGTATCAATATCCATAGTGAAACTAGCGGTAGGAACAGGCGAAACAACCACATAAGCGTCGGCTGTATCTCTACACCCATTGCCACTAGAGGCAACCATCACAATATGATAGGCCGTATCCGCAGCTGGATTCAGGGAGAATACCGCTTGGGGTGAAACTACTGAGGAAGTATCTCCATTGCCAAAATCCCAATAGTAGGATGACGCACCAAGGGAGTTATTGATCATCTGAGAGGCTGTTGTAGCACAAACGGAATCAGGTGATGGATAAAATTCTGCATAAGGACCTCCCAAAACATTTACTGTGGTCGTTACTGTATCACTCACACATCCATAGGGAGACTCTCCGGCGAGTTTCACTAAATAGGTTGTATCATCAAAGGGTACTGCACGGAAACTAAATGTTGGGTTTTGAAGTGTGCTGCTATCGTCAGTGGTAAAATACCAATGGTAGGTAGCCACATTTACGCCTGTACCAGTGAAGTTGACAATCACTGGATCACAGCCTGTTGAATCGTCCTTGGCCAAAGCAACTGATGGTTTCGGATGAACCCGAACGGTGCTTGTCGTAGTATCCGCACAACCGTGTTCACTGTAGGCTATGAGGGTAACGGTATAAACGGTATCATTCAATGCTGCAGCAACAAAACGTATGGAGGTATCTTGTGTCGTAGTGCTTTGTCCGTTTCCGAAATTCCAGCGGAAAGTCATATCGCCAATCGCACTGGTATCATAAGGAATAGAGGTATTGGTGAAGCTCACCGTCAATGGACCACATCCACTGGTATCACTTTGGGTAAATGAGGCCGTCGGTTTTGGATAGGTACGCACAGTGTTGGTCGCGGTATCCGGACATCCATGCTCACTAAAAACGATTAGCTGAATGGTAAAGATAGAATCCTGAATCAGGCTCGCTCCATAATTGGTCGATGGATTTTGGCTTGTGCTCGTTACCCCATTGCCCAAGTTCCAACTGAAGGTCATATCTGCAATCGTCCCCGTATCATTTGGATATGAAGTATTCGTAAAAGCAACCGTCATCGGTCCGCAGCTGTCTGCCTGACTTTCTGTAAAACGCGCCACAGGGTTTGGATAAACGACCACCGTACTTGTTGCGGTATCCGGACATCCATGCCTACTCATTCCAATCAACTGAACGGTATACGTTGTGTCGTTGTATTGACTCGCCGTAAACTGAACGCTTGAATCTTGCGAAGTTGCTGTATTTCCATTTCCAAAATTCCATTGGAAACTCATGTCGGCAATGCTTCCTCCAGGGTAATGCGTGGAGGTATTGGTGAAGGCCACGGTTAAGGGTCCGCAGCTATCGGTATTCGTTTGCGTGAAGGCCACCTCTGGGTCGGGGTGAACTACAATATTCTTCTCAATACTATCCGGACACCCTTGCCAATTGTAGGCATAGAGTTTAATCGTATAAGTGCTATCGACCATGGAAGCCGAAGCGAAGGTCATGCTCGTATCTTGTGCACTGCTGCTTTGACCATTGCGGAAATCCCAATAGAAGGTCGAAGCATATTGACTCGTATTTCCGAAGGCCACATTCAAAGGACCACAGCCTGAATCCGGATTGGTTACAAAATTTGCGATTGGGTTACGGGAGGTACCAATGACCATGGAAGTTGTGTCGTTCGGACAACCTAAAGAGGTTTCTGCCACCAAAGAAATCAGCACGCTTTGTGAGTCTAGGCTAATGAGAGTGTCCGGTCGCGTTGTTTGATTGTATCCATATACACCGTCCACCGCCCAGAAGAAATTATTGGAATTGATGGAATTATTGGTGAATACAAAGTTGAAGGGAGCACAGGCAATAGCTTGATTGACGCCAAATTGAGCTACCGGACCAGGATGAACCCGAACGGTGCTGGTAAAGGTATCCGCACAACCATGTTCACTATATGCAATCAGCATCACGGCATACACGGTATCGCTGGAAGCAGCAGAAATGAAGCGCACTGAAGTATCTTGAGCCGCGCTTGTTACTCCATTTCCAAAGTCCCAACTAAAGGTCATGTCTCCGATAGAACTGGTATCATAAGGAATAGAGGTATTGGTGAAGCTCACCGTCAATGGACCACATCCACTGGTATCACTTTGGGTAAATGAGGCCGTCGGTTTTGGATAGGTACGCACAGTGTTGGTCGCGGTATCCGGACATCCATGCTCACTAAAAACGATTAGCTGAATGGTAAAGATAGAATCCTGAATCAGGCTCGCTCCATAATTGGTCGATGGATTTTGGCTTGTGCTCGTTACCCCATTGCCCAAGTTCCAACTGAAGGTCATATCTGCAATCGTCCCCGTATCATTTGGATATGAAGTATTCGTAAAAGCAACCGTCATCGGTCCGCAGCTGTCTGCCTGACTTTCTGTAAAACGCGCCACAGGGTTTGGATAAACGACCACCGTACTTGTTGCGGTATCCGGACATCCATGCCTACTCATTCCAATCAACTGAACGGTATACGTTGTGTCGTTGTATTGACTCGCCGTAAACTGAACGCTTGAATCTTGCGAAGTTGCTGTATTTCCATTTCCAAAATTCCATTGGAAACTCATGTCGGCAATGCTTCCTCCAGGGTAATGCGTGGAGGTATTGGTGAAGGCCACGGTTAAGGGTCCGCAGCTATCGGTATTCGTTTGCGTGAAGGCCACCTCTGGGTCGGGGTGAACTACAATATTCTTCTCAATACTATCCGGACACCCTTGCCAATTGTAGGCATAGAGTTTAATCGTATAAGTGCTATCGACCATGGAAGCCGAAGCGAAGGTCATGCTCGTATCTTGTGCACTGCTGCTTTGACCATTGCGGAAATCCCAATAGAAGGTCGAAGCATATTGACTCGTATTTCCGAAGGCCACATTCAAAGGACCACAGCCCGAATCCGGATTGGTTACAAAATTTGCGATTGGGTTTCGGGAGGTACCTAGGTCCAAGAAGAAGGTATCGTAAGGACAACTATAATTTGTGTTATACGACACAAGCGCGATACGGAATGCCTGACTATCTGCAGAAACCAAAGAATCTGGACGGTTCAGCGCTGTCGAAGCAAAATTACCATCGCTAAACCAGGTAAAGTCTGTGCTCCTCTCGGAGGTATTGGTAAAAACAAAAGTGAATGGAGCACAGGCAATTTGCTGATTCACCGTGTATTGAGCAAGTGGTGTAGGACGTACTGTTACCGTTAAGGAATTCGAATCGGGGCAACTGCGGTCTGAGTAGGCATAGATTTTTACTGTATACACCCCAGAATCAGAATAAGCATGACGAATATCGGCAGCACTCGTTGTGTTTAAGGTGGTACCATCGCCAAAGTCATAGGTATAGGAAACTGCACCTGTGGAGGTATTGCTCAAGGTAATCGAATCGCCCATACAAATTACGCTAGAGTCTACGCTGATGGCAGGAACAGGCAATGGATGAACGGTAATTTGGCTGCTATCCAGATTTATACATCCAAAATCGGAAGTTGCTTCTAAGCGTACATAGCGACTTCCTAAACTCAGATACACATAAGTGGTAATGGAAGTAGTACTATCAAAGGTTCCATCATTATTCAAATCCCATCGTCGTGAGGCGATGCTCCCCGGACTAACGCTTGAATTGTCTTGGAATGTCGTAACACTTCCCACACAAGCTGTATCTGCAGTAAAGGCAATGGTTGGAAGTGGCAGGACGACTATATTTCCGACAGAAGAATCAATACAGCCAAAGCTATTGGTTACTGTGAAGCTTACCGAATAATTACCCGCTGCTGGATAGGTGACACTCGTATCTTCTTGTGATGAGGTGGTTCCATTATCGAAGTCCCAAGCATACGACTGAATGGTTCCCGAATTGGGCGCCGCTGTTCCATTGAAGGCTTGAGCCGAGCCAATACATACGGTATCATTTGGACTCACCGCCCAAGAGGTTGTGGGGTTGGCTAAGACAATCACCTGCTTTTCTATCGTATCTCTACAGACATTGTTCGTTCGCACAATGAGTCGAACATCGAAGGTATCTGCTGAGTTAAAGGTGAAGTTAGGATTATTTGAGCCTGACGACCCTTGGGAAGGATTGCCAAATCTCCATACTCTTTGATTGATACTTCCGCTAGAAACCGTTGAAGCATTCGTAAATTGAGTTTGGGTTCCGAAACAAACTGTGTCGGCGGAAAAATCTGCGACCGGTTCCGGATATACTGTAAATGTGCGACTTACAGAATCGGATCCACAGGTGTCATAGGCATAGAGCCAAACTGTATACGTCCCCGGAATCGTATACGTTTTCGAGGGCGGATCTTTTATTGTCGTATCAGTTCCATCGCCAAAATCCCAGCGCCAAGTTACCGTTGAGTCATTGAAATAGGTTGTCGTATTCGTGAAGTTGACCGTAAGCGGAGAACAGCCATTGGTAATATTGGAAAAAGCCGCTGTTGGAGGTGCCCATACATTTACTGTGAGATTAGCCACATCAGAGCCACAACTATTTACTACCGAAAGACTCAAATTATAGGTGCCAGGAGCAGCATAGGTAACGGTATCTGTGCTATCGCTTCCACCAGTTCCGTTTCCATAGTTCCATATTCTCACGTTTCCGAGTCCGTCCGTTGTATCGGTAATTATCACCGAAAGTGGACCGCATCCATTTGGATTCGTAAACAAGAAACCGGCATCCGGAGTAAAGTTGATAATTACATCTTGCCTAAAAGTATCAATTCCACAAAGGTTTGAATCGAGCAAAGTAACGGTATACCGGCCCGTGCGTGGAAAGGTATGATTTTGAGGAGTCGTGGTATTTATCCATCCTGTGGTTGTGCTGTCTCCGAAAGTCCAATTGAACAGTCGCGTAGATGGGGTACAATAATTATTGGTCGAATTATTAAAGAAGGTGAATGGCAGTGTGGGATTACAATTTACCGTGGTCATGGTCCAGTTGGCATCATCTCTATCATTAATATAGATGGGAGTCCATGTGGCTGTAGAACTCCCACAAGCATTTACTGCTTGAACCGAGACGACGCCATTACAAAGCCCTTCAGTATAGGTATGATATAAGGTATCGTTTGCTGTGCTCGCTGGTAAGGAATAAGTCGTTCCATCGCCCATACTCCAGACAAAGGTGGTGCTCGATGATACATTGGAGGAATTGTTAATGAAGCGGACTGTATGCGGTGCACAACCCACATTTCCACCTGCAGGGGGGCCGATAATTCCTGCGGTCGGAATCCGTTCATTAATCACTTGACCTTGAACGGTATCGGTACAAGACCCGTTTTGAGAAATGATATAGACCGTATAGGTTCCTAAAGTGGTATAGTTATGTGTGAGGTCAGTAAAAGCCGCGAGTGTTGCACCACTATCTATTCCACCATCTCCCCATACGACGCGATAATTGCTTAGCGCTCCATTCGATTGCATGTAGATGCGAAACGAATCGGGCGAAGCGAGAAAAAGGATACAATTTTGCCAGAGTGGCGCATAATTATAGGTCCCTGTATTCGGGTCGAATACAGCGTTTGCCGAAGTCGTTGTGGTTACAATTTGAGAAACTGAATCGCGGCAACCATTTGAATCTATGGCCACCATCCAAATCGTGTCAGAACCTGGAGCATTGATAGAAATAGTAGGAGTTGTTCCAGTCCCAGTTGTGGTGTCAACCGTTGTTGAACCTCTGCGCCAAATATACGTCGCGCTTGCAGCGTACGAACCGGAAGATGCATTGGTAAAGGTATAGTTTCGCGGAATACCACATCCTGTTCCATTTACGGAAAATGATGGACTTACCCCGCTGCATTGCGCAAAGGATTGCTGCACAGAAAAAAGAAGGCATAGAAATACTAAACCTTGAATAATTTTCTTGGGTCCTTGGTTCATTCAATTTGCTTGATAGGAGGATTAGTAAAAACCTATCAAGGAAAATCTAATTCCCTACAAGTTAACTAAAGTCAGTCATACCGAATGTTAACAAACGGAACTTTCGACCAAGCATCCATCATAGGAAAAGAAATTTCCGCAATTTTAAACAAACTTAAACAGAACACTAAAAAAAAATAACGGATTTGCCTAGGGGCTATCCCTTTATGCCTCCCCATTTGAGGAGTGCACCCATACCTGCCCCATACAAACTGCTATTTATTGGACTTGATGTAATGCCACAATTGCCTTCACAACCAAAAAAATACCAATATGAAAAACCAATGCCAGCCCCGATTCCGACGGCCAAACTCCATTTTAATACTTCCTTCATTTCTTCTCTTTTTTAAGGGTACTTAAACCAAGTCCCATGTAAATCGGACAAGTTTGCGCATAACCCGTCACAAAAAATACTGCGGCAACGGCCAAGGCCACCCACATCCATACGCCAGCAATCATGCCAGAGGCAGACAAAATAATAAGCGCCGCTGCTAAAATCCAGCGTACATAACGGTCGATTAAATGAACATTCTTTTTCATAATGAGGAATGATTTGTTCCTCAAAGTTCGGCCCTCAATCGCACGCATTAGGTGACCTAAATCACACACCGTCATTTTTTAACTCAATATGATTCCGTCCTAAACTTACCTTTCCTTGCGACTCGAGTTGTTTGAGTAGGCGAGAGATTACTTCTCTCGAAGAGTTTAAGTCCTCAGCGATGGCTTGGTGGGTGATTGAAATAGACGTTTGTCCGGCTGCTTTATCCTTCAAGTATTTTATCAGGCGTTGATCGAGCTGCGTAAAGGCAATGCTGTTGAGTACATCAATCAATTCAGCAAATCGTTCGCGGAAGGCATTCATCATAAAGCTACGCCACGTACGAAAGCCCATGAGCATTTCGAGTTTTTCCTTTGGTATGAGCATCACTTCTGAATCGGCTTCAGCCACGGCACGAATTTTCGATTTCGCCTCTCCATCACAGCAGGTATAAGTCATTACACAGGACTCAAGTGGCTCAATAAAATATAGAAAGAGTTCATGCCCTTCATCATCGGTTTGGCTCACCTTTAGTCGCCCTTCAATAACGACCGGAATATGCGTGATAAAGGCCCCTTGATCTAATAATACCTCTCCTTTCTCTAATGTATGGATAGCGGTTTCTTGATCGAGCAGCACTTGCAGGGCAGGCTCAAAATTGCGTCTAAAATTTTCGGGAATCACATGGGCAAATTACGGAATTTTGATGGTTCGATGCTTAGACTTTCGGACAATCAGATTACCGGATTACCAGACAACTAGACTTTCAGTCTGAGAGACCCTATGAAACATGACAGAATTATTTTGTCAAAACAAAGGCTTGACTTTCTGACCAGCTTGCATTGAATAGCTGAACATAATAAATGCCTGCGTGTTTATCGCTCAAATCCAATGGAAGGCTAAAGTCTCCTGTGAGTGGTTCGTTGATTAGTTCGGAATAAACCAAACGCCCCATTTGATCAAAGACACGAAGGTTCAATTGAGCAAGACTTCTCCTTGTTTCTATGTCTAGCTTAAATACCCCTGAATTTGGGTTGGGAGCAATACGGAAACTAAACGGACCAAGCTGGACTCCCTCAGTTGTTGGATTCAAGGTGTTTCCTTGGGTAAGTTCAATGCTATCAACCTTCTCCAGACAGCCAGTTATTTTTTCGGAGAACATTGGAAGATCAATTCGCTTTTCGTGCAGCTTGCTTTCTTGCTCAATTGCACACGCATACAATTCCAATAACCAAACATTACTTGGCTTACTGTATGGATGGGCTTCATCTACGAGGCGTTTAGCGGATATATAATCCTTAAACACTCGATATACTTGAACTTGAACAAGTATATTTTGAAACATCGCATCTCTATAAAAGGCATCATTCTGCTCGCCAGATTCCTCCAAATAACTCGCTCTGGATTTCATCATTTTAGCAAATGTTTGCACCAATTGCTGTTTCGCTGGCTCAGCTAAGCTTGTTCCGCGAAGAAATGAAATCGTGAGTTGGGTGTAGTCATTCATCAGATTATCCATCCATTCGTCATCATAATGAGACCAGTCTTTGCTCAATTCCGTTGCGACATTTGATAAAGCAGCCAGACCTTCGGATTCGTAATTATGTTGCTCTCCTACGGTTTGATAAAATGCTGAAATCGCTGTTGACAAAATTTGATTGAACTGTACTTCACTCGGAATGTTCACTGCGCTTTTTCCCAATAGATTCAAAACCCCTCCACCTTGTGGGCCTTTTCTGTAGAGCTGATTCGGGAATTGACCAGCCTGAAAATTGGCGTAATCATATACCCCATTCCAGCTTGGAATTGGACAAGTCAAGGACAAACTATTCAGAGGTAACACTTGAATATTTGGATAGATAGTTGGATACATGTCTGTACTATTGACTGATTCCATCACAAACCCAATGCTTAACAGATTACCTATGTTATTCGGACCATTTTCAAATTCACCATTTCTATTTGGCAAAAAATTGACCCAGGAATTATTCGAATAATCGACATCTATTTCCAAGTAACCATTTGGAAGGTTACTCGATCTATACACCTTACCTTGAGCAAAATAGATTGGGTTAGTGCTGGTCATATCAAAATGATTATACCCATTTTTCAGATTGAGTTTTGCCTGATCATAAAGCAAAAATTGACTTCCGCCTTCTATGGTATTTGAATGCACGTAGTTGAAACCTGAGCCTAAGTTTGCTAGGTTAGAATCCACCCCGTTTTTCAAATCATTCGACCAATTGATCAAGGCATTGCCTGAAGCTTCAACTCCTACACGC
Organism: uncultured Burkholderiales bacterium; assembly: GCA_964620355.1. Taxonomy (GTDB): domain Bacteria; phylum Bacteroidota; class Bacteroidia; order UBA8524; family UBA8524; genus UBA8524. Next base: position 48,023 of record CAZUIT010000001.1, read on the forward strand.
GTATTCACAAAAGAATTGCAGACAAAACCGTGTGTGCCTCCTTGAGCATTGTATCCTTGTGAAAGTGAATAAAAAACATTTCCCGCCATTATTGACCTAAACCCATTTCCTTCCACCTTCAACCCATCCATTCCCATTAGGCTTTTTCTCCCAAAACTATTGGATTCGAATATTACATAGGCGCTCGACAATTCGGTGACCGCCGCTTTTTCACATTCTAAAAATGTATTTCCAAAAGCATACAACCCTTTGTCATACACAAGAAGCCCACATTTCAGGTTTTCAAATTGTGAGTTCAATACGACAATTGGCTTGCCCGTTCCATAGTTTTGAAAGGCCTGAATCCCATAGTTTCCATCTTTGAACAGGCAATTGGTAATCTTCACCCTGCTATCCAAACTATCCGAACCTTCTTGTCCATAAACATGAAGTCCATTATGTTCAGGCGAACCTGGGTCGAGAGCCAGAAACGAAGAATTATCACAATGCATAGGGTCGCTAATGTTAATATGAGCCAGCTTGCCCAAGGATACGGTGCTATTTTTAATCTCCACCAACTCCAAACCAAAGGGATAAACATAAGTATAGTCCTTCACGTGAAGGCGAAGGTCGTTGAAGACTATTTTAGCACCCGGTCCATCTGCAATCATATTTTGTTGTCCGCCGGAATTATACGTTTGAGGCAGATTATTATTGAACACCAAAACCCCCTGACCAATGGGTTCAAAGCTCTGATTTGCTGGGATATGGATAGCCCCTTTAATCTCCAATTGACTTTCGGCACTCAACAGGTTTAGTATTCCATCGCCACAAAGCAATTTTGCATCATGCTCTATAATGACATGGCCGTTTCCATGTATAAGCAGCATTCCGCCAGGTTCAATAATCAATTGAGATCCCGCCTTGAAAATTAGCCGAGCTTCATCTCCTATTTCTAGGCGTCCATCTGAGGCGACGCGAATGGTTGATCCAGCTTCTACATAGACTGTCTTTTTACTCTTCTTGTTATCCGCGAGAGCCATTCGCCCATAATTGGCTACATACAATTCTGAATTATTGGCAAGCTTCAGATCGGATTCAACCTGTAAATAGCCTCCCTGCAGCACCTGTAAATCGGAAACGATATAGTCGAAAAGTTTCAGGTATTCGCCATTATGAACGAACGTTTTATATTGCTCGTGCATTACTTTTACTCGGTATGTCGCAGTAAGTGGGTTTAGTATTTCCAGCGAATGGGATGGCCAAATCATCGGCTCGCTTCCTTGGGCTTTAATTTCCATCACGTTGCTTTTTTTGCATTCACAGGATCTTTCCGAATACCCGCCGTCATCACCTGCATTGCCACTGAAAAGCAGTCGGTACAAATTATACATCAGCATATAATCTACGCCAGAATAATATCCCCAATGCTCATGCGTATGCGGCCTTAAACCGTGCATGGTTATATCATCTTTAGTCCAGACCACGAGCTCATCATTATAATACCCATTAGCAGGATTTGTGCATAGAGGCGCCAAGTTGAGCATGTCTTCAATCATACCCTTGCTCCAAATCGACGCTTCATCTCGAAACACGGAATAGGCCATTTCCCAAACGCCATAGGCATTCATTTTCGACGCATCATCCCGAAGTCTGGTTAGGTTGCCGATATGCTGATGCGTAGCCATTCCCGAAACCGCTGAAATCGGAAGAATAGTCGACATATTATTGATTACCTTCAAATAATGGCTTTGGTCGGGTGCTGCCATATGAAGGCCATTTTGATAATCTCTAATATGCGATAAATAATAGGCATTCCACTCCAAGTGTAAGCCCTTCCAATAAGTTATCTCTTCAACACCCTTGATGCAAGGAAAGGTGTTTTTCCAAGTATGGGTATAATTCTTCTTATAATCGTTACCGGTGATATACTTCGCCATTTCATTAAACGGCCATGCTACATTTCCCAGATGTCCTCCGGCATCTTTGCTCGCAGGGGTGCTTGACACATCGTTGATGATGAACCAATTCATGGATTCTGTGACTGTCTTTTTTCCACACTTCCCTGCGCTCCATTGGTGGCCATTCGAAAATTTCTTCATCCAAATATCCACCAAGCGAACCAACTCATCATGGATATAGAACCCACGATCATCCGCGGTAGGCTTTACATAGACATTGTCAGTCACCTTTTTAATCATACAGATACCAAACAAGAGGTTGGAGATATGGTCTTTGCTCCACACATTGCCATAGTCCATAGTCCTTCTAGAACAATCCGTATTCGGACCTGCATCTTTTTTAAAGGTAGCTTGAGCAGACCCAATTAATACAGCATCTAAATAAGGGATTTGAGTAGGAGGCGGATCCAAGAATGGCCAACGTTTCTCCAAACCAAAATAGACATCATCGCGGGGCAAGACACCCGTTTCATGCCATACACTATCACCACCATGATAGGCCTCAAACCATTTGTCGAGACGCGATAGTGTATTGATAGCATAATAAAGTTCGATTAAGGTTTCGGCAGTTTCTTCCTCATTATTTTTCAAAAGCCGGTATTCGCTGGCCAACATCGCCAGATAAATTCCATGATGACCTACTGCATCGCCCCAACCAACCAGTCCTTTCGAATGATAGCCGCTTCCGTCTCCTTGTCCTGTAGCGGTATAACAAGGAATCCAAGGATATACGACCTCAGCAAACTGACGGTATTGCATGGTTAGCGATTCGCTACGATTTGGACCAACCAGGTTAAATTCACGCTTCAGTCGGTTTCTGTAGTTCCAATACTTTAGCTGGTTCTCCTTTTGATGCGCATCTTGAGCAAGACAAGTTTCCGTTCCAAATAAAAGTATAAGTAGTATGATGAGAATTCGGGTCATGCTTCCTTGCTGGATTCAAATTCTCGGTAATTTAAAGTATTATTTTATAAGCATGGAAGGAAGCGGGATAAATTCCATGAATGAGGTGGCAGACTTATAGATATTTAGACTAATAGACAATCAGATTGGCAGACGCCAGACAATCAGATTAACAGACTGCAAGACTTTCAGACTGCCAGACAAAAGGAGTTTCAGAAATTCGAGGTTCAACTATTTGTACTGTGTAAGACAACTCTCAAGAATCCTTTCTGTAGGAATAGTGAAGTAGTTTTTCATAAAAACCGCTTATTCTTACAAAAATGTAGATATAAGCAATTTCAAAATAGCTTAATCCTACAAAAATGTAAGATTAAGAGAATTTTGAAGAAAATTCTCGCTTATTTTACCATTGTCGAGGATTAGAGATTGCGAGTTTTCGAGAAAAATCGCTAGTCAGTTCGACCGTGTGCGCCATAGCGAAGGTGCAGGGCCACACAGTGGAGCCGAGGTACGACGAAAAGCAAGTCAGGTTTCTAATTTTCCTCAAGCAGGTCGGTGTCTCGCCGACCTGCATTACTCCCCCAGTTATGCACGAGCGAGATTGAGAGTTTGCGAGATCCTTTCGTCATACCGAGCGCAACACAGTGGAGCCGAGGTACGACGAAAAGGCAAGTTAGGTTTCGAGAGTCCTTCAAGCTGGTCGGTGTCTCGCCGACCAGCTCAATTCTCCGAGGAAAAATGCGACAATTCTGATTCAATCATGTAACAAGAGAAATCTATTTATACAAGACCTACGTTCATCTTTTTTTCTGGTTCACGTTACGTGAACAAAGAATATTCGTGAACAAATGGAGCGGGAAATTGCAGATACGGCGGTAAAAAACCTTACTCAAACCTTGGGTATTGAGTCTACATTAAGGCAAATTACTAGGACAGGTATTCTCGCTTTTTGAACCAAAAGTATAGCCTATTCCAATCCCGACAGAATAATTTAAGTTCATGAAAAACAAGTCTTTCATATGACTTTGAATGGGCGATAAAAGCATAGGCTGAAGCTTGAAAAATAAAGGACCATCCTTCGGGATATACTTATATCCGATACCTAAGATGTTAAAAAAATGAGGCAGACCTCTTTGCGGATTTCTATTGATATACGTGACTCCGTAACCTAGTGAGAAGAAGTGATTTGATTTCCCTCGTGTAGCAACGAACTCCAAGGGTATAGAAATAAATGGATCTTCGTTGAAGGCTGAAGCAATAAATTTTGGAGCAAGACCTAATCCTGCTCTGTACCCAAATTGCCAATTACCAAGCGACACAGGCCGAGCTTCATAGTTGATGGAATAAAGTAATCCATTTCCAAGAGCCTCAAAGTAGACCGTTCTGCTTCCGTTATCCGAGGATTTTGGAAACGCACTTGGTTTCCCGAAACCAGATGCATTAGCCGAAGCAACTAGAACTAAGCATCCATATAGAATAAGTTTGATACGATTCATCAGCATACTGATCACCCTACGGCATATTACCTGCATTTTGCGAAAAATAAAAATGAACTCTGAGCCCGTGTTCTTCAACCCCACAAAAAAAGCCTCCAGTTACCTGAAAGCCTTCTCGTTATTTCGTCGGAGTGGCGGGATTTGAACCCACGACCCTCCCGCTTTGGGCGGGATACGCT
>CAZUIT010000001.1:52640-348875 GCA_964620355.1 uncultured Burkholderiales bacterium
TCACAGAGACCACCTTTTTATTCCGTCGGAGTGGCGGGATTTGAACCCACGACCCCCCCGCTTTGGGCGGGATACGCTACCGGACCATAATATTTCATTAAAAAAGGCGGTCTCACAGAGACCACCTTTTTATTCCGTCGGAGTGGCGGGATTTGAACCCACGACCCCTTGCCCCCCAGGCAAGTACGCTACCGAGCTGCGCCACACTCCGAAACTATTATTCTCTTTATTTTATCTTTTTCTCAAAGTACGCTACCGTCCCGATTGCTATCGGGAGCGCTACACTCCGAAACAATGCACAAATATAAGTCTAAGACAACAAAAATCAGATTTGATCTATCACAGTTAAAGTAGCAATTCGCCCTGGCTCGTCCCTCGGCTAATCGCTGCACCTTTGCTAATCGCTCCGGCGCACGCGGTCGGGATGACGCCATATTAAAATCCCCACTCCATTTGCCCTGAGCTCTACCCCTTCTGCACATGCAAAGTCTGCGTTGGGAAGGCGAAATCACATCCGTTTTTCTCAACAATATGCATGATCTTGAAGTTGATCTCTTCTTTTACCCTTACCATCTTCTCCCAATCATTGGAGTAGACCAAGAAAAGCACCATGATATCCATCGAATAGGCCGAAAAATCGGAGAAGGCCACGGTAAAATCATTCTTCGTTTCTTCATGATTTTTCAATACCTCATTGATTTCTTCTATCACCTTCTGAATTTGTTCTGAAGTCGTTCCATACGTCAAGCCTATCATAAACTTCACACGACGAAATGGACTCTGAGTGATATTATTCAAGGGGCCATCGGTGAGGCTCTTATTCGGAACCGTCAAAAGACTTCTATCTAAGGTACGCACCTTCGTGCTCCTAAATCCGACTTTCTCAATCGTACCAGTTATAGAATTAAAATTCACCAAATCCCCAGCCTGAAAGGGTTTATCGAGGAAAATGATAAAGGAAGCCAAGAGATTACTCAGGGTATCCTGCGCAGCCAAGGCAATGGCCAAACCACCGATTCCCAAACCTGCAATCAATGAGGTGATATTCAATTTGAATACGGCACTCAGAATGAAGAAAATTGCAAAGATGATGACCAAAACCTTGATCAAATCTTTCATAAAGAGAATGATCTGATCATCGGATTTATCTTCCGTTTCTTGCGCTCGGTTGTATAATATCATGATGATATAATCTACAAAACGCAAGGCCAGCCAGGTTACGGAGAAAATCACCATGGTCGCATAGATGCGGTGCAGGATATCATCGATTTTCTCAATCCGAGTAGCACTTAAGTTCAATACTTCCGGAAATTTCAAATTGATCACCGCCAGATAAATCGTAACCAGCAAAATGATACCCTGGAAAGGACGCACCAATAAGCTCACAAACTCATCATGACCAGTATTATTCGAGAACTTCTTAAAAAAGCGGAATAGAAAATGGAAAAACCAACGCGAAACGGATTTTCTCAAGACATAACCAATCAACACCACCAAAATCGATATGCCGATAGACTGGTAGCTATTGCTTAAAAACTCCTGTTTCAGAAATGTAGTCAGTGTTTCGAGAAAGTCCGTCATTGTTGTACTAGCTTAAAATGGTTGTAAGAGATAGCTCTAATCCTTTTTTCGCCAACCCTGTTGGTTTTGGGTTGAACTGGTGAAGGCGCATTACCGCTTGGCGGATGATGGAAGAAGCATCGTTAAAAATAGCTTCGTCTGAAATATCCGCATTTTCTCCCATTAAATAGGCAAAAACACGAGCCATACCGCAGTTCGCGATAAAGTCTGGCAAGATGCTCACCAAAGAATCAGCATGTGCGGCAATCGGACCGAAGAATATTTCTTGGTCGGCGAAAGGCACATTGGCTCCACAGGAAATCACTTCCAAATCATTGGCAGCCATACGGTTGACTTGATCTCTGGTCAACAAACGACTGGCTGCTGCAGGAATCATAATCTCCGCACCGATATCCCAAATCTTTTCGTTCACCTCGTCAAAACTCATGACATTGGCTGAGGCTAGTTTATTGCCTTCTTTTTTATTGAAGAGCTCGGTAATTTCTTCCAGCGTGAAGCCTTTTTCATTGATCAATCCACCGTCGCGGTCGATGATACCAACGACTTTCACTCCAAGTTGTGCTTGGTAATAAGCAGCTGCTGCCGCCACATTTCCCCAGCCCTGGATGATGGCACGTTTGCCAGCAATATTTCCGCCGTAGATATCATAATAATGACGAATGGCCTCACTCACACCCCAGCCGGTAATCATGTCTGCTACGGTATATTTTCCTGAAGTATCAGGTGTATAGCGTGCATCTGTAAGGTTCCAGAGAACACCTACTTGCAATTGGCTGATGCGTTTGCTTACCTCAACTGGCTCTAGTTTCAAATGTCCGTTCACCACGCCTTCTTGTGGGTGAAGCAATCCATAGGAAGAAGTGATTGGAATCACCTCATGGATCTCGTCAACATTCAAGTCACCACCGGTTCCATAATAGTTTTTCAATAAAGGATAAACGGCTTTATACCATCTTTCCAAAACGCCTTTTTTGCGCGGATCGTTCGGGTCAAAGTTGATACCCGATTTCGCCCCACCAATTGCAGGCCCACATATGGTGAACTTGATTTCCATGGTTTTAGCCAAGGACGTCACCTCATGTTTATCGAGTCCTTTACGCATACGGGTACCACCACCTGCAGCGCCGCCACGAAGTGAATTTATAACTACCCAGCCTACCGCTTCGGTTTCTGAATCATGCCATTCGAACACGATTTCTGGTGTTTTGTGCTCGTACTTGTGTAATAAGGCTTCAAAATTTGATTGATGATGCATATGTCTTTTAATTCAATATTCGTGAAAAATCGCCCCACATGGCCCCGCCAACACTATCGGCTTTGGCTCCGGTAACGGAAGATAAAACATTGCTCTCTTGTCTCAAACGCAGAGCGCCCAAAAAAGCGAAAAGCAAGGCTTCTTTGTATTCTATCAATAAAGTATTCTCTGGAACGACCATCTGTGCATCGCATTGACTGCGAAGATGATCGATCAGGGTGTCATTATATGCGCCGCCGCCGGTAATCAAAACCTTTTTCGAGGCGATTTCCGCTCCCGCATAATGTTCAATGACATCTGCAATTTGTCCGGAGATATGATCCACCAAGGTCTTCATCAAGTTTTCTTGTGGGACTTTCTCTAAATCATAGTGACGCACTACCGGCCAAAATTCGGAATTCAGCCATTCACGACCAATTGACTTGGGCTTAAAATCTTGATAAAAAGGAATGGCGTCTAGCTCTTTCAATAAATCATACTGAACAGCTCCTGTGGCCGCAATTGCTCCGCGATCGTCGTAAGCTTCACCCAAATTTCGGGCAATGCGGTTCAATACAATATTGCAAGGGGCCACGTCAAAAGCCTTTCTATTTCCATTATCCTGCATGGAAATATTTGCAAAGCCTCCTAAGTTCAGGCAATAATCATACTCTGAGAACAGTTGTTCATCCCCTATTGGAACCAGCGGGGCACCTTGTCCGTAAAGCGCTACATCCATGGTTCGGTAGTCGCTAATAACCGGCAATCCAGTCAGGGCCGAGATAGCAGATCCATCTCCAACTTGAGCAGTATAGCCTGATTCTGGTTGATGGAAAATGGTATGACCATGCGAGGCGACAAAGTCTACTTCAAGGTTATTGCTTTGAATGAACTCTGAACAAAGTTGACCTAAATAATGACCATAGAACGTGTGCGTTTTGACATAAATAAGGGCGCTTTGTTTACTCAGTTGTGATAATCTTACCCGCCATTTTTCTTCGTATGGAACAGTTTCTCCTCGAATGATTTCATAGCTCCATTTGCCATTGTCCTCCCTCAGCTCACAATACGCTAAGTCAACGCCATCCATCGAGGTACCCGACATCACTCCTAAAACTCTGTATGTTTTCATGCTCACTTAAATCGCTAATCCGCACCCATTTTCAGCCCGCGAAGTTAATTTAATTGCTACGACAAGTCGTAATCAAAAACAAATTCCAATTCCGATAGCTTTCGGAACCAAATTCCAAGCTTCAAATTCCAATCTCCTCATAATGATCGCGTGCGTCAAAGCGATTAGCGACGGCGGATGCCCTGTGCCCTGTGCCTCAAACTACAAATTCCCAGTAACAACTTTAATCACATCTTAAACCTTTGCCGTATCTTGGCTGAACCATGACGAAAAGAAGAGATTTTCTAAAAATCGGCGCCCTGGCCGCACCCTCCCTTCTCCTAAATTGGACACCCGCCTCCGCAGCGGTCAGTCAAATAGGTAATCCGATTATGCCTGGCCCAAAAGAGGACTGGTCGGATATCCGAGATTACTTTTCTCTCGATAAAGACCTCATTTTCCTAAACAATGGAACGATGGGACCCTCTCCGAAATCTGTATCGCAAGCAGTTATTGATTCGATGAATCTCGTAAATAGCCGTGCTCGTTATGGCGGATGGGACAAAACCAACCAAGTTATTGCCGACTATTTCGGTGCAGATGAAGATGAAATTTGCCTCACCCATAATGTAACCGATGGCATCAATATCATTGCCCAAGGACTTCCACTAAAAGCTGGCGACGAGGTGATCGTGAGCAACCAAGAACATGTTGGAAATGCGTTGCCATGGCTATCTCGGGCCCATCGCGATAAGCTCAATATTAAAGTACTCGATCTGACGCTTGAAAAAAACATCCTACTAGAGACATTACAAAAAATGATTGGCCCGAAAACACGCGTAATTGCTTTGCCGCATATTCCGTGTACAAACGGACGTGTGATTCCTGCACAGGAAATTGGAGAAATCGCCAAACGGCATGACCTCTATTATTTTTTAGATGGTGCCCATGGTCCGGGAATGCTGGATTTAGACTTTAGTAAAATGAATTGTGACTTCTATGCCACCTGTACTCATAAATGGATGCTCGGACCAAAAGGAACAGGATTTCTCTTCATACGAAAAGGAAAATTAGAAGAAGTCACCCCCATTTTTGCTGGCGCATATAGCGATGAGGGATGGAATTTGATAGATGGAAACCCGCGTATGGAAGGATGGGCCAAGACCGCTACACGTTTCTTCAATGGAACTCAAAATAGAGCCTTATATGATGGTGTTATTGAGACAATTAGCTTCCATGAAAAACTAGGAAAATCCAAAATTGCCTCCCGGATAAAAAGCCTCAACGATAGCCTCTATCTAAAACTCCTTGCTCAAGATCGCATTCGCGTGATTACTCCACAAAATGAAAGAGCTGGAATAGCAGCCTTCACCTTCCAGGAGCATGACTACATGAAATTTCAGCAATTCTGTATCGCTAGGAATATCATCATCCGAGTTGTTCCAGAGAATGAGGTGAACGCTGTGCGCGTGTCAACTCACATTTACAATAGCTTCGAAGAAATCGACACCTTTGCCCAAACTTTGCACGATTTCGTCCATGACTGATCCGAGTATTTCCTTTGCTGAACATGCGTATTCCTTTCAAGAGATCCTTGATTATTCAGGAGAGGAAGAAGCCCTGCTTTTTTGCCAACAATGGCTTGGCGGACAAGACCGTTTTGAGGTGAAGACCTCAGGATCTACGGGAAAACCTAGAACAGTTACCCTTTCAAGAAACCAAATGTTGGCAAGCGCAAAGGCAAGCGCCGCAGTGCTTCAACCAAAGGAACGTGATTACCTCTTCTTAAGCCTAAGTCCAGCCAGTATTGGCGGAAAAATGAGCTTGGTACGTGCCTTGGAGTGGCAGCTTCCTATCCATATCATCCCAGCTACCGCCCAACCTTTTGACCAAATTCCTGAGAATCATCCATACACAATTTGTTCTCTTGTTCCGCTGCAACTGCATGACATAATAAAAGACGAATCATCCAGAAAAAAACTCGAACGATTCCGCATCATACTCCTAGGTGGTGCAGGAATTGATACCACATTGCATCAGGCGATACAAAGGATTTCACCTCTTGTTTATCATAGCTTTGGCATGACCGAAACTTGCAGTCATATAGCCCTCAAACGACTGAATGGCGAAAACCCACAAGCACATTTTCACCCTGTGCCTGGAGTAAAAATAAGCCTTAGTCTAGAACGGACCTTGATGATAGAAGCCGACGCATCCATCCATAACCCGTTAGAAACAAATGACCTTGCGGTAATCCATGCCGACGGATCCTTTGATATTCTTGGTAGGAAAGACCACAGTATCAATTCTGGTGGTATAAAAATTCAGCTCGATGAAATGGAAAGGCTATTTGCTGAAGTGATTCCCAATTCGCTGTATTTCTGTGCGGGAATTGCAGACGAAAGACTTGGCGAGAAGCTTGTAATCTTTATCGAGGGTGACCCATTTCCAAGTGATGAAGTCATGCAAGCGTTAAAAGCCTTAGCCCCTGCATACAAAGCGCCCAAAGCACTTATATTTGTGCCCCGATTTAGCCGAACTGCTACGGGAAAAATTGATCGAATAAAAATAAGCCAGCAATGGGCAAAAACAAATTAAAGCGCTTCGCCGAGATGAAAAATTTCGGCAATACTTATGAGTTTCCTGAAGACATGCAAGGCACCTGGCATAAGGAAGTCTTCAAAAACGAAAACCCAATAATCCTTGAACTCGCTTGTGGTCGCGGAGAATATTCCGTAAACCTTGCCAAGTTTTTTCCAAAGGCCAATATCATCGGTGTCGACATCAAAGGTTCGCGATTATGGCGGGGAGCAAAATCGGCCATTGAAGAGGAACTACATAATGCGGCTTTCCTAAGAACTTATATCGAACGCATTGGCACCTATTTTAATCCAGGTGAGGTAAGTGAGATATGGATTACTTTTCCCGACCCACATCCTCCGGCAGGAAAATCTAAAAAACGTCTTAGTTCCTTGCGATTTTTGAAAGAGTATACCCAAATTGTGAAAGACGGCGGCATCATCCATCTTAAAACAGATGATCAAATGCTCTATCATTTTACCAAGGCAGGTGCACTGGCCCTTGGTATGGAAATTCTGGAAGATCAAACAGACGTAGTAAACGACTGTGCCAACAACGAATTACTCAGCATTCGAACCACCTATGAGACACGTTGGATAAGCGAAGGCAAGAAAATAACCTACCTTAAAATGAAGCTAGATCATGCGCTGTTTCAAAAAGAAAATTTTGAGAAAGCCAATGCCGAAATTCAAGAATGGTTGACCATTCATAATGCACCAAAAGCACCCTAATTATCGAAAGCCCGCAATAGAGCAGAAGTTCTTGCAGAAATTATTCTATTTTCGGGCGGTTGATTTAAATAAACATGATGTCATTCAATAAGCTAAATACTCTATTTGGTTGGTTAAGCTTTGCCTTTGCCATGGTAGTCTATGCGCTCACCATTGAACCTACAGGCAGTTTGTGGGATTGTGGAGAGTTCATTTCCGCGGCCTATCGCTTGCAAGTTGTCCATCCTCCCGGTGCTCCTCTATTTCTTTTAATTGGGCGCTTTTTCAGCCTTTTTGCTGGGGGACCAGAAAATGTGGCCTTCGCCGTAAATCTTTTATCAGGAACGACCAGCGCATTTTGTGTGATGTTTACCTTCTGGATCACTACCTATTTTGCGAAAAAAGCTATCGTTGGCAATGAAGCCGCTTCAGGAGCCAACCTTATCGCAATTATCGCTTCGGGTTTGGTTGCAGCTGGAACACTTACTTTCACCGACACCTTTTGGTTCTCAGCAGTAGAAGCTGAGGTATATGCCGCATCCTCTTTCTTTATGAGTTTCACCTTCTGGGCCATCTTGAAGTGGGAACGCGTATCAGACCAAGAAGGATCCAACAAATGGTTGGTTTTTATCGCCTATTTGGTAGGACTGGCTATTGGTGTCCATCTCTTGAACTTATTGGTAATTCCAGGTATCGTTCTGGTTTACTACTTTAAAAAATACGAATACAACCGCAAAGGACTCCTATTTGCCCTTGCGGCTGGCTTTGCTTTGCTTTTTACCGTTCAGCTATTCATCATCCCAGGAATCCCAAGCTTGGCGGCGAAAATGGACGTGATGTTTGTCAATAGCTTCGGACTTGGCTTCAATTCTGGCGTAATCTTCTTTGCCTTCCTCTTACTCATTCCGTTAATTTTCGGAATTTGGTATACTCAGAAAAATGCAAAGGTCATTTGGAATACAGTGCTTCTTTCCTTTGCCTTCATCCTCATCGGCTATTCATCCTATGCCATGGTGGTAATTCGTTCTAATGCGAATACCCCTATCGACATGAATAATCCGGATGACCCTTTGACCTTGGTTTACTACTTAAATCGTGAACAATACGGTGATAGACCTTTGCTAAAAGGCCCGCATTTTCAAACAGAAGTGGTGCGTTATGAAAAAGGAAAAGCACGCCGCATTCGAGGTGAAGAGAAATACGAAATCACCAACTACGATTACGAAACCATCTATGACCCGAGCGAAACCATGGTATTTCCGCGGATTTACGATCAATCGGACCCTGGTCACGTAGATGGATATAAGAGCTGGGCGGAAATTCCAGAAGGAAAAACACCGAAAATGTCACATAACCTGCGCTTCTTCAGGAAATATCAATTGGGACATATGTACTTCCGATACTTCATGTGGAACTTCGCTGGCCGCCAAAATGATGATCAAGGAATGCGCCCTACCGATATCTTGGAGGGGAACTGGATTTCCGGAATCAGCTTCTTGGATGCCATGCGCCTCGGACCGCAAAGCAACTTGCCTAGCGACATGCAGAAGAACCCGAGCCGAAATACCTATTACCTCATTCCTTTCTTACTCGGTATTATCGGAATCGCCGCTCAATACAAAAAAGACAAACACGGAACCTTGATTAATGGGGTCTTGTTTATCGTGACCGGTGCATTGCTAATCATCTACCTGAATCCACCGCCTTATGAGCCACGTGAGCGTGATTACGTTTTTGTGGGATCCTTCCAAGTATTCTGTACTTGGGTTGGTATGGGTGTTCTCGGACTTTATATTTTCCTCAAGAAATACCTGAACGCCAATTCGGCCGTAGCTGTGGCTGCAGTGATTGGTTTGGTGGGTAGTCCGATGTTAATGGGCTCACAAAACTGGGATGACCACGACCGCTCAGGCCGTTATATGAGTACTGATTTTGCGAAAAACTACCTCAAGTCTTGCTTGCCAAACGCCATTCTCTTTACAAACGGAGATAATGATACTTACCCGCTGTGGTATGTGCAAAACGTAGAAGGCTACCGTACAGACGTGCGTGTAGTAAACTTGAGTCTATTGAATGCAGCCGACTATGTAGAAAGCTTGCGTCAGACCCATTACGATTCGAAACCGTTCAAACTTTCATTTGAGCAGGAGCAAATTCGTACAGGACGACGCGACCGTGTATTTGTGATTGAAATTGGAAACAAGGAGCAATACTACGAATTGGCTGATGTCATGAAATTTATTGCGAATGATGAGGACCCAAGAGCCAAACGCCGTGACCCAACTGGACAGGTAGCCAATTTCTTACCTACCAAGAAACTGAAAATCACCATCAATAAAGATGAGATTATTCAAAAAGGAATCGTGTCAGAAAAATACCGCGATATGATTGTGGATGAAATCCAGTTTGAGGTACCAGGAAAGGCTTTAACACGTTCTAGCCTCATCTTGCTCGATATCATGGCCAATAACCTCTGGGATCGCCCGGTATACTTCACCACCACCACAGGAAGTGAAACCTATGCTGGCCTACAAGACTATTTCCAATTGGATGGATTGACCTACAAAATTGTTCCAATAAAAACAGTAGCTCAAGGCCGTGAGGTGCAAGCCCGTGAATATGGATTTATCAATACCACCAAAATGTACGACCAGCTTGTCGACTCCTTTACTTGGGGCGGTATGGAAGATGGGTTTATGTGGGTGGATGATAAAATGCGCCTTGTTCCTCGTGTGATGCGTGGTACATTCCTAAGAACTGCTCGTCAGCTAGTGGCGGAAGGAGAAAACGCCAAAGCCATCGCCCTTTTGGATGAGTGTTTGAAAGACATCCCGGATATGAATATGCCTTTCGAGGGATATAATATTGAAATTGGTGAGGCCTATTATTTGGCCGGCGATAAAGAAAAAGGTGCCGCAGTACTCGATATCATCACCAACCGTGAGCTGGAGAAAGGCAAATACTTGCAACAGTTCAAAGGAAACAAATACCCGCAAGCTACACAGCAACTGAATTACGCGAAACAAATCCTTGGTGCTGCACAACAAATTGCAACACAATATCAAGACATGGAGAGCGCGAATGAATACGGTGCGATGCTCACTGAATTGAACTAATGCGTCGTTTGTACGACATATTATTAAGCAAAAGCCGATTGACCATAGGGTTGATCGGCTTTGTGTTTATAATACTCTTGGTGAACCGCGATTCTTGGAGAAGGCCCGATGCCATCCGCCATGATATGAGCAGCTACTATGGATATCTCCCCGCTGCTATCATCTACCACGACTTGAGTTTATCCTTTGCCCAAGACCCTAAATTTGGCGACCAATACACGTGGACCAATCCAGCCGAAAACGGGCGTGTATTCCGAATGACAATGGGAATTGCTGTGATGGAGGCCCCATTTTTCATCATCGCCGACACCTATGTCCAACTTACTGGAAAAGAACGAAACGCCTACACTCCTCCCTATTTCCTTTTCACCTTTCTGGGCACCCTATTTTACCTAATTTGGGGATTGCATTATCTCTTTCTACTCCTTCGCGGACGCTTTAATCCAACCATTGCGCTGCTCACCTGCTTAGCCATAGCATTCGCCACCAACCTCTATTATTATACCTTGGACGAGGCCTTGATGTCTCATACCTTTAATTTCTTTCTTTATTCAGCCCTGCTCTTTTATAGCATCAAATGGCATGATACACCCAAGATTAGCCACGCCCTTAAGCTAGGAATCATAATTGGTTTATTGACACTTATTCGTCCTATTCATTCGATCGCCATCCTCATTCCTCTTATGTATGATGGACACTTGAAGAGTAAGTGGCAACTTCTGCTAAAACACCCCACTCAAATGCTAGTAGTGGCCATTATATCCTGTCTCGTGGTATTACCACAACTGTTCTACTGGAAATATTTAAGCAATAATTGGATAGTGTATACTTACGGAGACGAACACTTCTTTTTTAATGATCCACAAATACTCCGCGGACTATTTAGTTTCCGGAAGGGTTGGTTCATCTATACACCAATCGCTATTTGCGCAGTATTCGGAATCTTTCCTTTGATTAGAAAGGACAAATCCCTCCTTCTTGTATTTATCACACTCATCCCCCTCTATATTTACGTGATTTTCAGCTGGTGGTGTTGGTGGTATGGCGGAAGTTTCGGCTCACGACCAATGATCGATATCTTGCCATTATTTGCTTTTCCACTTGCCGCCTTCTTCTTTTGGCTCCAAAAACGATTAAAACTCGGGTTATACCTCGGGGTAGGAATTCTTTTCATGTTAAGCGCGTTAAATAGCTACCAAACCCGTCAATACAAATCCACTCTACTTCACTGGGATGGTAGCACTTGGTCACTGTACCAAAAGATCTTCCTAGACAACCATTGGCCAAAAGACTATGATTCCTTGATTGATCCGCCGGATTATGAAGCCGCTAAAGAGGGGAAACGGGATATCTAGAAAGAGATAGATGCGGGATATTCCGAATTAATTCTGTTTTTTGCTGAGGAATGGCCTCCTTAAACCTTGTTATCCCTTGCTATAATCCACCAAAAAATTGGGCGGAAGATTTAATCGCTCGGAGCAAAGCCTTTCGCGACTACCTAAATGAAGACTTTTCCCTCATTCTAGTCAACGATGCCTCCCAAGAAGGAGTAGATGAAGCTTCCATTCAATTGTTAAAAGATAAGATACCTGGTTTTCAATTTATCACGTATGATAAAAATCACGGGAAAGGATATGCCTTGAGGCAGGGAATGGCCCATATCGATCAAGGAAATATTCTGTATACCGATATAGATTTTCCCTACGAATTCGAAAGTATGAAGGCCGTATGCGACGCCTTATCTGCAGGGAGTGATATTGCCGTTGGAACGCGAAATGACCTGTATTATGAAAACACACCTACAAAACGTACGCTAATTTCAAAATTTCTTCGTTGGATTCTTCGCAGGGTATTTCGCTTACCCATTACCGACACCCAATGTGGACTCAAGGGATTCAACCAAAAAGGCCGGGAGGTATTTATGCAAACCCGAATTGAACGCTTCCTCTTCGATATGGAATTTATTGCCCTCGCTAGCCGAAACAAAGGCATTACGATGGACCCAATAGCGGTAAGATTGAGAAGTAATATTCAGTTTTCTAAAATGAATACGAAGATTCTTATCACAGAATCGGTAAATTTATTCCGGATATTCTGGCTAACCCACTTTCGCAGATGAGCTTTCTTAAAGCACCCTTTCTCTCCTTTGTACTGAGCGTTCTCCTGCTTAGCTTATTCTACCCTGCGGAGCTCAGCCAACCCAACTCCTACTATTTTTCAAACTCAGGAGATGGACAAAAGAACTACTATACTTTTGCCTATCATCAGCAATACGACAGCAGCTTTAGTCACTTTGGCGGGATGGCTTATCCCTATGGCGAACATATTGTCTTTACCGATGGGCAGCCTGGGTTAGCGCTATTTGCATGGACCTTCTCTGGATTAGCACCTTATTCCATTGGGCTGATAAACCTATTTATGCTCCTTTCTGTTGGACTTTGTGCGTGGATCCTCTGCAAACTCTTTATTCGATTGGGTATGACACGCGGCGCAAGTTTGTTTGCGGCCCTTGCGATTGCACTCATGAGCCCTCAGATTAGCCGCTTAAGTGGCCATTATGCCCTCGCTTATTGTTTTGTGGTTCCTTGGTTTGTCTATGTCTCCTTTATTTATGCCGAGAAACCATCTCTCAAAAGGTCGGCATGGGTATTTATCGCCATTGCAGCCATAAGCAGTTTACACCTTTACTATTTTCTTATGGCCGCTGCATATATTGGATTCTACTATTTGATAGAAGCCTTTAGACGCAAAAACCAACCTCTTTGGAAATATTCAGTCGCATTTCTTGTCCAGGTACTTCTCCCCTTTCTGCTCTATATGTTATGGATGAAAAGTACCGATATGGTGAGCGATCGTCCGAATATTCCGTATGGCATGTTGGAATATATGGCGTTGTGGGAAGGCGTATTTTTACCGTTCCACTTTTACCACGATTCTACCATTTTTCAGACATTGGGCGTACGTTTTGTCAATTCAGAAGCCATTGCATATGTAGGTTGGCCAGCGACCATCTATTTTATCTATTTCCTTCTCAGTCGCCTGAAAGTATTCTTCTACAAAAAGAAAATGCTAACTCTACTGAAAAGCCATAGCATCTTTTTCGCTGGTTTTTTAGTCTTTTTAATGGCAGCCACCTTGCCCTTTTTATTGAATACGCCTTTCGGTGAAAAATACGGTGGACCCCTGCTCCAATTCAGAAGCTTAGGCCGATTGAGCTGGGTTATTTTCTACACATTGAACATTTTTATGTTTGTTCAATTTGCCGGTACCCGAAAGCGTATTGGAATGATAATAAGCACTTTGGCTACCCTTGTTTTAATCTTCCAAGGTTTACGGTATAATGCCGATTATAGCGATCGATTGGGACAAAAAATTCAACCTATAGCAGGACAAGAACTTCTTCTTTCTTATGGTGACCATGTAATCTTTCCTCTGCCTTATTTCCATATTGGCTCCGAAAATATTAGCAGTCCAATCCCAGATGAATACATGGCTGGACCAACGATGGCTTTAAGTCTTTCAAGCGGGCTCCCTACATTTGCCTCCATGATGAGTCGAACTTCATTGAGTCAGACTTTAAACCTTTTTGAGATGGCGTATAATTTATCTGGACCTTTGATGGAAGAAGATAAACCGTGGATGGTGCTCAAGTCTCCTTCTTATTCAAACAGGGTTTCATCATTGCTTCCTCCTGCCATTTTTTCTATAGATAATCTACAAGCCCATTCTGTTAAAGCCACACAATGGAAATCATGGAAAGAAAATCAACGAAGAGTTGATAGCCTGAAAAATGACATGTTATACTATGCCTCTTTTGATGACAGAAACGCAGAGGGCTTAGCAAATAGCAGAGGGGCTGGTTTTACTGAAGAATCCGATTTGCTTTTGTATGAAGGCCCTGGCTTTCAGGATACTGCCGACTTATCTATTTGGATCAATGCAAAAAATGATGGATTTCGATTCTTTCATATCCGCATAGAAAACACAAAAACAGGGGAGAATTGGCAGCTTGAACCAGGAAGCAATTTTGATAATATTATGGATGGATTTGCTCGTGTTGTTATACGAAACCAACTCCTCAATTTTCCTTGTAAGGTTTCTTTATACAATAGTGGACCATTACATGTTGAATTTGTTGCTGACGAATGTGTGATTCAAAAAAGCAAAAAACCGTATCAATATACCTTAAACGGGTATCAGTTTACCGAAGAATTTGTTTTTAAGCCGGTTCAATAAGCTGGTTATGCTCGTTCTTTAAAGCAAGAATTTCTTCCACGATAATCCGATTATTCGATAAACGAGGCACTTTATGCTGTCCACCCAATTTGCCCCGTACGCGAAGCCACTGTCTGAATGAACCTCGTTCTAAGCTCACTAACTTAGGTGCTTGAAGTGCCATATTTTTGTAGCGCTTGGCCTCATAATCAGAGTTTACTTCCTTGAGGGTTTGATCAAGGATTTCCATAAAACGCAGTTCATTTTCAGGGGCCTGTTCAAATTCGATGAGCCACTCATGCCCAGCATCCGCTCCTTCATCCATATACACCGGAGCAGCAGTATAATCCGACACAATTGCGTTTGTTGCCTCACACGCTTTTGCAATTCCTCGTTCGGCATTTTCAATCACCAACTCCTCGCCAAAGGCATTTATAAAAAGTTTTGTGCGGCCTGTAATTTGGAAGCGATAAGGCCGCACACCCGTGAACTTCAAGGTGTCACCGATGATATAGCGCCAAAGTCCAGCATTGGTGCTTATTACAACCGCATAGTTTACGCCTATCTCAACCTCCCACAATGGAATGGCCTTCGGGTATTCATCAAAAATCTCTTCCGCTTTTACAAACTCAAAGAAGATTCCATAGCCCGGCATAAGATACATATCATGTACACCCAAATCTCCTTGAATCCCAAAAAACCCTTCGGAAGCATTATACGATTCTAAATATTGAATGCTCCTTGATGGCATCAGACGCTGAAATCGTTCACGGTATGGAGTAAAGCTTACGCCACCATGTATGTACAACTCAAGGTTAGGCCATATTTCGTGCAAATCCCGTTTTCCAGTCATTTCAAACAGGCGTTCGATTAAAACTAAGGTCCAGGTAGGAACCCCAGAAATACTGGTTACATCTTCATTAACTGTTGCCAAAGCCATTTTCTCGAGCTTCTCTTCCCATTCTTCCATCAATGCGATGGATTTGTCAGGTGTGCGAAGAAATTCTACCCAGAACGGCGTATTTGCCAAGACAACGGCAGATAAATCTCCATAAAAGGAGTTTTCGGAAAAGGTATTCACCTTATGGGAGCCTCCAATAACCAAGCTTTTACCATTAAACATTTCTGTTTCTTGGAAGCTATTACAGTACATGGTTAATACGTCTCTACCCCCTTGATAATGACATTTATCCAAGGCCTCAAAACTAACAGGAATGAATTTACTCTTATCGGAAGTGGTTCCACTGGATTTGGCAAACCACCGAATATCTGAATGCCAGATGATATTTTGCTCACCTCGCATCGTTCTTTCAATTAATGGCTTAATCGCTTCATAATCGCGAATAGGCACACGTTCCTGAAAGTCTTCATAGCGCGTAATTGACTTAAAGTCGTATTGCTTTCCAATCTCTGTATTTTTTGCATCTCCCACGAGCGACATGAGTGTTGCCTGCTGCACATCATCCGCCAAACGAATTTGTGCTTCCATTTCAGGCCAGCGCTTTTTAAAGTACCAAGAGAAAAATGACGACTTGAGCGACATGGCTACTAAGTTAAGTCGAATTTAACATTTTTTTCAGCCTTCAAGGGGCAATTCTAATTGGGAGCCTGCAAACGCGTAAAAAAATCAATCACCAAGTGTTGTGTTGGAACAAAGGCATCCATAGGTAAACCTGCTGGCTTATCTCCTGGGTCATGATAATGATTATAAGGCCCCATTTGATAGAGGAAAAAACTTGGAACGCCTAGCTCTGTAAACCAATAATGATCACTATTAGCCGCTTTTCCTCGACGTACAAGCTTAGATAAATACTGTCCTTGTTCATTCACGTCCAATAACGTCGTAAAGTCTTCCTCAAAAACGGTGGCATTCACGGCGGTAATGCCATCTATTCCTGTTCCTTCTAAATCTAAATTCATCAAGAAGCGAATTTTAGATAGATTAATCGGCGGGTGTTCCGTGAAATGTTTGGAACCAACCAGGCCTGCTTCTTCTGCTGTGAAGGCTATAAATACAAGGCTAAAAGGCTGTGGGCTTTTTCCATAATAACGCGCCAGTTCCAACATCATAGCCGTGCCACTAGCATTATCATTTGCTCCAGGAAACATCGTATTTTCTCCCATCATCCCTAAATGATCGTAATGGGCCGTAATGAATAAAAATGAATCTGGATACTGAGTACCTGGAACTATGCCCCATACATTCTTAGCCTTGAAGCGTTTTACAAATTTTGACTTAACGTTCAAGCTAATGAGTGTATCACCATCATTGATTGCCTCAGGTTTACATTCTAAGGTGAAATAAACCGCCTTATTCCTGGCAACAGTCCAGATAAGATTTCGCTTCGATTTTATAATAATCCCTGCGGCCTTTAGCTGGTTATACTGAACTTGTTTATAACGCTTGTCGATATGATCCTCACTGAACGACATGGTGTCCAAAACGAGAATAGAACGGGAGAGGTCTTCCCTTTTTAACGATTCAAAAGCTTCATCCTTTTCTAAATCTGCCAAATGGATATGGCGCAGTCGGAAACTTCCGTGGATAGAGGATGAAGATGCTTTGACGAGATAATCTTCACCCGCCACTAAGATTCGTTCCCCAACTTTAACATGCATGGCCGATGGAAAGGTATTCACCGACATACGGAATGGCTGAAACCACCCTTTATGCAAAGGTTGAAGCCCGGCCTTTTCAAATTCCTGGGCGATATAATCTGCTGCAAGATTGAGACCACCATCGACATATCCGCGCCCTGATAGTGCCTCACTGCATAAATATGCAATATCCGCTTGTTGCTGGGCCCTTATGGTTGAAACTCCAAAGCCAAAAAGGCCAATGAGGCAAAGAAATTTAGCTCGCTGGTTCAGCCACATGAATCTCAAAATACTCCATTACTTGGTTCGCTAAAAGTTTTTTACATGCCATTTCAGCCAAGGCTTCTGCTGCCGCCGCATCAGCTGCCTCTAGCTCCAAAGTGATTCTTTTGCCTACACGCACTTGATCAATTTCTGTCAAGCCAATACTTTTTAACCCATTGGAAACTGCCTTTCCTTGCGGATCCAAAAGAGCCTTATGAGGCATTACATTAATTTCAACCAGGTATTTCATTATTTTTCAATTGATTATCTATAACAGAAAACAAAATATACAAGGGCACAAGGGCCAATAACCCTGCAAATTTAAACACAATAAGGCTGATTCCCATCCCGATCAATAAAAGATAGGCGGCCCAATTATTTTTAAAGCTCCAATTCTTAAATTTCAATGCTAATAAGGGAATCTCACTGACCAATAAAATGCAGGAGAGCACCGCCATTGCGGCTAAGGTATACGGACTAATCCACGCATCCTGAACCCAACTTGGATATGCCTTAATTATAAAAGGCATGGAGGCTATCCAAAAGGCATTGGCTGGGGTCGGAAGCCCTAAAAAACTGTTCGCCTGACGGGTATCAATATTAAATTTCGCCAAGCGTAAAGCGGAGAATACCCCGATGAGTAATGGTAAATACACCACAAGCAATGGAGCAGATTGTCCGTATGGCCAAAGTGTTAACTGCTGCGCAATTTTAAACAGCATCATGCCCGGCACTACACCAAATGTAACCACATCTGCCAATGAATCGAGTTGTTTTCCAAAATCGCCAGCCACCTTTAGTAGTCGGGCGGCAAAACCATCAAAAAAATCCAATAGCCCAGCAATGAATATACAATATGACGCTGGAATCAGCTGACCATCACCCAAATAAAGCAAGGCGAGAATCCCGCAAAACAGGTTCCCTGAGGTGATGAGATGGGGTATAAATTTCATGCCGCCACAAATATACGGCAGGAATATGCATCGGCCTTCTATCTCTTTGCTTAAATTTGAGAACCAAGGCTGTGAAAATGACCAAAAACCAGCAAACTAATCCCGCCATTGATTTTCAAAGCGTTCTTGAACTTTCAAGTCTGCCTGTTGCCTTATGCCATCTCGACGGGACGACAACCTTCTTGAATGACGCCTTCGACCGCTACTTCAGAAACGGTAAGAAAGGACCAGAAAACATTGCTTATCGCTTTATAGGCGAAGAAAATTGGGCGCAGATAATAGATAGCATTTCTAAAACGGGTGATTGGGATTCATATGCCATCCTGAACAAGGACAGCGGCGACGAGATCGTGCTTAAAATTAAGGCCAGTTTAATCAAACAGACCGGGCAAGAGAATCTTATTGCTTTATATTTTACCGAAACCAATGAAGCGCGACGCAGAGTATTCCGTCAGGGTCAATTGCTCAAGGCGGCGAGTGAGTCTTCTACCGCTCTAATCAATACCGACAACCTTCAAGAAAGCCTAAGCCAAGTAGCAGCGTCTTTAGGGAAAGCCGTTCAGGCCGATCGCTGCTATATATTTGAAAGCACCTTCCTCCCCGATTCCGATCAAATCTATGCGAGCTTGGTATCCCAATGGTCACGTTATCCAAAATTGGCCGACGAAGAGGAGGTGAGCATGATCAGTTATACCATATTTCGAGGTTTCTATGAAACACTTTTGAAAGACCAAGCCTATTCCAGATTAAGAAAAGAGGTTAATGGACATACCCTAAAATACTTGGAAAAAAGGAATATTCACTCCTTCATTTGTCTTCCAATCTATAAAGACGATGCACTTTGGGGCTTCATGGGCTTCGATGATTGTCAGGGGCCAAGGGAATGGGATGAGCAGGAAATTGCCAGTTTGCGTCTTCTCACAAACGGACTATCCTCTGTGATCAGCAATGACCAGCTTCGTACAGACCTTCAAAGAAATAACCTTCAGCTTGAATCCGCCATTAGAGCTTCCAAGGATAGCCTATGGGATTATGATGTCATTAAAGAACGCATCTATTATGCACCACAATTCTTAGAACTACTCGGATACAATTCGCAAGAATTAGACGGCATTCTTACAGATTTGAAAACATTTGTTCACCCAAAAGATATCTATAAAATTTATAAGGGACTTCAATATGTCGTGCAATCGGGTCAAGAAATTAGAGGGTTTGAAATCCGGCTTATTCATAAAAATGGCACCTTAATTTGGGTTCGGGTAACGGCGAGACCAACAACAGATTTAAATGGAAATACCCTCCGAATATCAGGATCGAATACCGATATCACACTCGAAAAACTTTATGAAACTAAGATCGCGGAGAGCCAGGAGCGTTATATTGAACTTGTTGACAACCTGAGAGAAACAGTGTTTCAGCTAAACAAGTCTGGTAGCATCATTTTTTTGAACGAGGCTTGGAAGATTCTCAGCGGAGTTTCCTTAGCAGAAAGTATGAAAAAAGATTTTCGCTCATTTATCATTCCTGATGATCAGTGGAAATTCGACAAAATGTTAAAACACCTTTTGGTGAATAAGAATGATTACCGAAGTTGTTTGGTACGGATCACCGGCCATCGAGAGGATGCAAAGTGGGCCGAAATTTATGCCCGGAGCTTCTTTAAAAAAGGAAACGAGCCTTATATCCTAGGAACAATCATCGACGTAAGCCAAAGACAATTCACCGAACAGAAATTAAAGGAAAGTGAGACACGGTACCGGCTTATTTCCGAGAATATAAGTGATTTAGTAACCTTACAAGATGAACATGGGCATTTTGTTTATGTTTCTCCTTCCATTCATGCCATCTTAGGCTTAGATGAAGTACAATTAATAGGCAAGACACCACGTGAAGTCTGGACAGAATCTCGGATAAAAGGCACAGCTTGGGAGCGCGATATATTCGACGCCTCCAATGAAAACAGAAAAAGTTATGCCTTTACTAAAGCCAATGGCACATCCATCTGGTTAGAAACAGTTCGTTCTATTGTGTATACGGATAACCAAGAGCGCTATATTATTCAATCCACCACCCGGGATATTTCAGCATTCAAAGAGGCAGAAATCAGTTTAAAAACTGCGCTCGACAAACAGCGGGAATTGAATGAGCTGAAATCAAACTTTATCAGCATGGCTTCACATGAATTCCGTACGCCGCTTACTACGATTCGTTCGAGCATCCAACTTCTGGAAGAGTATGGCAGGAGTGCACCCGAGGACCAAAAGCTGAAAATGGCCAAACATTATGCGCGGATTAAAGCACAAATTGAGCGGGTTACTAGGCTTATGAATGATGTACTAACCCTTGGTAAGTTCGATGCCGGTAAAACACCATTTCATGCGAAAGCACACGATATCCATAAATTTTGCGAAGAGATTATTTCCGACCACTTTTCGAATGCTAATGATGGAAGAGCCATTAAATTGAGCATGAGCGGACCCGTGCAACCCCTGCTTTTTGATGCCAGCTTGCTTTCTCATGTTTTATTGAACCTCCTCTCAAATGCCCTCAAATATTCCAAAGGTAAACCAGACCCTGAGTTAGACATTCTGTTCAAAGAGGAAAACGTATCATTGATAATTCGAGACTATGGGATTGGCATTCCCGATGAGGATATTGGTCTTGTTTTTCAATCGTTTTACCGCTCAAAAAACGCCATTGACGTGCCGGGCACTGGTCTTGGCTTAGTTATAACAAAAGAATTTGTAGAATTGCATAACGGAATCATCTATATCAAGAGTGAGCTTAACAAGCAAACTGAAGTAATTGTAGAACTTCCTATCAACTAAAAACTATGGACAGAATACTACTCATTGAAGACGAACTTGACATCAGAGAGAACCTTGCGGAGCTCTTTGAAAACAGAAGTTTCACCGTCTTTACCGCTGAAAATGGTAATATTGGCTACGAAAAAGCGAGAGAAATTATTCCAGACGTGATAATTTCCGACGTAATCATGCCAGTGATGGACGGCTTTGAATTTCTTGAGGCCGTAAAAAATGACGCCAGAACCATGCATATTCCAGTGATCATGCTTACGGCCAAAAGCATGCTCGAGTCTAAAATTCAAGGGCTCAAAATTGGCGCCGACGATTACGTAACCAAGCCCTTTGAGTTCGAAGAGCTTTTAGCACGCGTGCAATCTGCAATTCAAAACAGAAGACGCGTTTTACAAAAGATTAAAATTTCTCCAAGCGAAAGAGATGTGGAATCGAAAGACGACGTTTTCTTGCGTAAAGTGATTACGGCCGTGGAGAAAAACATCGACAATTTTAATTTCTCCATCGATGATCTAGCCCGTGAAATTGGCTATAGTCGCTCATCCATTCAGAAGAAAATTAAGGTGTTAACTGGCAAAACTACTTCTCAGCTTATCCGCGAATTTCGTTTAGAACGCGCACGACAACTCATTCAACAAGATGCTGGATTCCTGAGCGAAATTGCCCTAGCTGTTGGCTTTAACAGTCTCAGTTACTTTAGCAATAGTTACAAAGAATATTTTGGTGTGCCGCCAAGCAAAATCAAGAATATGCACTAGGAAACCCTAGTGCTTGATCAATAACTTCGTGGCTTTAAATCCATTTCCTTGAACATAGTAAATGCCTGTTTTCAAGGAAACCGTTGATAGATGAGCACCATTCACAAGCATTTGTTTGATGACAAGCTTTCCTTGCCCATCATATATGCGAATTTCTTGTTGTGCCCCAATACGCTGATCCCACCGAATACTCACTCTGCCATCAGCAGGGTTCGGATAAACCAAGGCGCTCAAGTTTTCGTTTTCCTTCAAACCTACCGCATTATAGCTTGGAATCTGCTTGCCGTATGGCGTAATTCGAGCGGTAAAAGCCCCTCTGCCATGGGTATAGATGAACAAACGCCGATCCGAGGCACGTACACGAACCATATCGACAACTACATTTGGAATTCCTTCTTCCTGGAACCAGGTCTGACCTCCATCCGTGGTATAAAATAGGCCTCTATCCGTTCCAGCAAAAAATACAGAATCGGCTGCCGCAGGATCAACATCAATCCAATTTACTGGCATACCAAGGGGTAGATTTCCACTAATATCAACGAATTCTGGGGTGTCTGAATCTGCCTTGATGACTTTCCAAACTCTCGGGTCATTAGAATAATCAGTGAAGCTTAAAAATAACTCGGTATGGTTCACCGGATTTGGAGTGATGCAGCCTATAAAACTGCTATATAAACTTGATGGAACAAATTGCCTCAAGTTTTCCTCCCCGCCCACCTTCGCATTTCGGGCATTTTTTATGCGATAGAATAAGGCTTGTCTTCCGCCAATATAAACTGCGGGGTTCAACTGGTTGGTAATCCCCACTGCAAAAGGCTGAATATTGGTTCCAATATTAATTTCATCGGTAATTGGGTCAAATAAAATTCCTCCATTGACCGACAAGTAAACCCGTTTTTTGGTAGGGTAAACTAACATTTCGCCATCCTGGGGGTTCATGGCATAGGGATGGATGAACCAGGCCCCATCGTCCACTACTTTATTGCCATCAGAATCCATATCTGCGAGGATATCCGTGGTAGTGAGCTTATTGCTTCCAAATCCATCCACACGGAAAATGCGTCCGTTTTGAAAGGAAAGAAATGCCAAAGCAGGATTTTGTTGACTAATCTCGGTATACGAACCATCAGCACCATAAAGCTTGCTGAAGGTATCATTTCCGTTGAGGGTAAAATGAGTCCCGTTGTCTTGGTAGCCCCCCATTATGCTGATATTCTCAGGGGCAAAAGCCCCAGCATAATATTGCGTGATATTTAATCCCCAATTCAGGTCTTCATATTTGCTTAGGTCACTCCATTGGTAGGCGTGTACCCCACCGTCATTACCAATTATCAATAAATCTTTATTCGAAGGATGTTGTGCCATGGTATGATAATCCGCATGAGAATTCTTGGCAAAATTCCATGTATCTCCTCCGTTTGTTGAATGAACTAAGTTCACTGAACCGACAATGATAGAATTCGGGTCATCTTGTTTGACCTCGACAGCTAAAGTATACCAGGTAAAAGGGTAGCTCCCTCCCTGATCATCCGGGTTTCCTTTTTCTACCCAAGTCTTTCCCTGATCCTCACTCTTATAAAATCCGGTTAAGGCTGTGTTATTGCTATTCGAAACGGCGGCATAAACGATATTTGCTTGCTCCTGACAATATGCCATTTCAATTCTTCCGACTCCTGATCCACTGGGTAATCCATTATTCCTAAGAACCCAAGAGCCATCATCTCCTGTGGTACTCGTATATATCCCCTGACCGCGAATGGAAATCATAATGGATCCATCAGGAAAAATTTCCATATCATATACCTCACGTGAAGTGATTACCACACGTTCAAAGGACTGTCCTGCATCTTTCGAACGGTAGACGCCACCAGAGTTAAGCGAGACATAAAGCGTATTGGTATCGACCGTACTGCATGCAATGCGCCAAGTGGAATTGAAGTTTCCGTTTGTCGTTGCGCTCAATTGCGAAAAGGTCTTGCCGTGGTCTGTCGATTTGAAAATGCCGGCACCTGGTGCCCCACCTGAGTTTCCAGCCCCTTCGCCAGTGCAGTAGTAGAGAATATCCGGATTCAGCGGGTTTTGTGTAAGATGAGAAATATTCAACGTAACTTCCCTCTCATTAATGGCCTTCCAATTTTTACCTGATTCCTCAGAAACCCACATTCCACCTGTAATGGCCGCAACAAAATACCGGTTGATATTGGTCTGATCTATCACGATACCGCGGGTTCTTCCTCCTACGTTAAAGGGACCAATTTCTTCGATACTATCTAGTACTTCACCACTCCTTTTTGAATAGCGGGTTTGTTTTTCCCAGTTATTCACGGCATTAAAAGGAATATCTCCTTTGATATCATGAATAAATTCAAAATGGCCTGGCCCACTGCTCAACTTTTCTTCTTTACCTGTTGGCGTATGATTAAAAAAGTATACGGCACATGTAATTCCTCCCAAAGCGATTAGGGATAATAAAATTTTCTTCATCCTGATTGCGAAAATGCTTCTTTTCTCGATTGATTCAAAAGACATTAAATGACCTAGACCAGCTGCATGGCATATTGTTCAGAAATATCATGAAGTATCTGATGAATCTCTTCTTCTGATTCTGAAGTAACCAAGGCGGTTCTGTACGGCTTAAAATGATCAAGTCCTTTAAAGTAATTGCTATAATGGCGGCGCATTTCAAAGATCCCTGCGCGTGGGCCCTTCCATTCTAAGCTTTTTTCAAAATGGGTACGACAAGCCAAAACACGTTCGTCTAGCGTAGGTGCGGCAGTATGTTCCCCTGTTTGGAGGAAATGTTTTATCTCTCTAAATATCCATGGATTGCCGATGGATGCTCTACCCACCATTATTCCGTCAATGCCAAATCTCTCCCTGTTCGCTGCTGCTTTTTCAGGGCTATCTACGTCTCCATTCCCAAAAATAGGAATATGCATTCGTGGATTATTTTTTACCTCCGCAATCAGAGACCAATCTGCTTCTCCTTTATACATCTGCTTACGGGTTCGCCCGTGTACGGATAGTGCTTGAATTCCAATGTCTTGAAGTCGTTCAGCAACCTCTACGATATTTTTGGTATCCTCATCCCACCCTAATCTGGTTTTGACGGTTACTGGAAGATGAGTGCTTTTTACAATCTCCTCCGTCATGGAAACCATTTTTGGAATATCTTGGAGCAATGCGGCCCCAGCTCCTCGGCAGGCTACGGCTTTTACTGGGCATCCGTAATTGATATCAATTAGGTTGGGTTTGGCAGCAGTAGCAATCTCAGCAGCTTCCTTCATGGATTCAATTTCACTGCCGAATAATTGAATGCCAATTGGACGTTCGTATTCGAAAATATCCAGTTTTTGTCTGCTTTTTGCCGCATCACGAATCAAGCCTTCAGAGCTAATAAACTCGGTATACATCAAGTCTACTCCATTCTGTTTGCACACAAAACGAAAGGGAGGATCACTCACGTCTTCCATGGGTGCTAACAATATTGGAAATTCACCCAATTCTATGTCACCTATTTTTACCAACTTTGCATCAATTAGAGTACAAACATACAACATGACAGAAAATCAAGAGCCACAAGCCTTCGAAGAAATTGAAAAACCACGGATTTGGTATGTGCTTCAATTTATTTCCTTGATTCTAATGGCACTAATAGGAGGCGCATTATTTGCGGCATTGGCCATACGCACATGCTCCTTATTCTTTGGTGTAGACGGCATGGAAGCATTGACTGTTGGTACCGATTTTAGCAACCGTTCCATTCTATACGCACACCGCTATATACAAGTACTGTCCTCTATAGGAACTTTTGCCTTTGCTTCTGTTGCCCAATTGGCATTTATGCGTGTTCATATTCTTAGCGGTACTGGAGTTCGCATTAAAATTAACCCCATCATGGCTGGGCTGAGTATTCTGCTGGTTTTTACCCTGCAGCCTGCTATTTCTTTCATCGCCAATTGGTGTTTGGGATGGACCTTTCCTCCAGAAATGGCTGAAATTGAAACCCAATTGCGCCAATTGCACGAAACTGCGGTAAATACACAATTTGCCTTTTTAAAAGACCAAGGCCCGCTCGACTTGGCCTTCAATCTATTTATGATGGCCGCTTTGCCTGCATTTTGTGAGGAGCTATTTTTTCGTCGGGTTGGCCTTCGCATCTTGTATGATATCACTGGGAATCCGCACGTCTCCATTGCCATTTCGGCATTGCTATTTGCTATGGTTCATGGTCAGTTTTTCTATCTAATACCCTTGTTTATCTTTGGAATGGTACTAGGTTATCTAGCCCTTTGGAGCCGCAGTTTATGGCTACCCGTATTGGCCCATTTCACAAATAATGCATTTGCTCTCATAGCAACATACTTTGCTGGAGACGAGGTGACGTCAAGTACAGAGCCCGATTTCGGACAACCGGTTATCAGTTTTGTGGTTTCCATCTTGCTTAGCGCTGCAATCCTGCTACTTTTGAAAAGAAGAGAAGCAAACACGGATGGAGGATAATTGGATCTTATTAAATACCTACCAAAACCCAAACGAGGCAAGCCTTTATCAGGCCATGCTGGAAGAAAATGGGATTAAGGTAGTTTCAATCAACAAGCGTGACTCAGCTTACGGACTCTTTGGACTCGTGGAACTGTATTGTCACTTAGATCAGGCACATCAAGCCGTAGACCTTTTAGAAAAAGAAGACCATGAATAATTTTTGGACAAGAACCTTGTCTGGGGCTGTATACGTCGGCCTCGTAATCGCCTCCTTACTTTTAGGGCTAACGTATTTTATTCCATTATTTGCTCTGATCACGGCCGTTTGTTTGTGGGAGTTTCTGAATGCAGAATTGGAGCAAGGGCATCCAGCCAAAATGCTGGGTGTAATCGGAGGAACCATGCTGTATATCATTGCTGCTTATGGCTTGCTTGGTGAAAGATCCCTCTTCTGGTACTTGCCCTTTTTGCTTTCCTTGCCTTTTGTGGTTCTGATCTTAGGCCTTTTCCAACCCAAGGCTGCCAATTTTCAAGCAGCGGCAACTTTGCTTTTGGCCCTATTCTATATTGTTCTGCCATTCATATTGCTCACTTCCACACAGCTTTACTTGGTTCATGGAGCAGGGTTATCCCCTTTATTAGGCGTGTTTATCCTTTTCTGGACCAATGATACAGGCGCATATTTGGCGGGAAGAAGCTTAGGGAAGCGCCCGCTTTTTCCGGAGGTTTCTCCCAAAAAAACCTGGGAAGGCCTAATAGGAGGAGTGATCTTATGCCTTATTGCGGCTTATATCCTATCTCTCTACGCCTTAAGCTTTTCGCTCCTTGAATGGATGATTATCGGTAGCCTAGTAGCCCTATTCGGCACCCTTGGTGACTTGATTGAATCCATGTGGAAACGCCGAATAGGCATTAAAGATTCAGGGAAAATAATGCCTGGCCATGGCGGACTATTGGACCGTTTCGACGGATTTTTAATTGCCTTGCCAGCCATTCATTTATATCTATTCATAGTTAAGTTTTAAATATTTTAAACCTGCCTTGAAGTCCCTTGCTAAATGCACGAATAAAAATAACTTTGCAGGCAGTTTGTTAAGCTATCATTATGAGTTACAAAGAACCTGCTCCTATTAAAAACCAGGAGAATCCTTTTGAATCGATGATGTCCCGGTTCGATGAGGCTGCTAGAATTTTAGGACTGGATAAAAACAGTTACAATGTGCTTAAATCGCCGGCGAAAGCGGTGATTGTTAACCTTCCAGTAATAATGGATGATGGCACGGTACAGGTTTTTGAAGGTTACCGCGTAGTACATTCACAAGCAATGGGTCCTTCAAAAGGAGGTATTCGTTACTCGATGGATGTGCATTTAGATGAAGTCAAAGCGCTTGCTGCTTGGATGACATGGAAATGTGCTGTTGTAGGTATCCCTTACGGCGGTGGAAAAGGAGGAATCAAATGTGATCCCCGCAAAATGTCGAAAGGCGAATTGGAACGTTTGACCCGTGCGTATACTGGTGCTCTCCGTGACGTATTCGGACCTGAAAAAGACATTCCGGCTCCTGATATGAACACCGGTCCACAAGAAATGGCTTGGCTCATGGATGAGTACTCTAAAATTCAAGGAGAATATACCCCAGCTGTAGCCACAGGCAAACCTTTGGTTCTTGGCGGGTCTTCTGGTAGGGTTGAAGCAACAGGACGCGGTGTGATGGTGTCTGCACGCGCTGCTATGGGCAAATTGGGAATCAACCCAAGCGAGGCTACCTGTGCTGTACAAGGATTTGGAAATGTAGGGTCAATCTCTGCAAAACTTATTCAATTGCAAGGTTTAAAAATCGTTGCAATATCTGATGTTTCTGGTGGGTATTATGATCCAAAGGGAATTGATATTGAAGGAGCAATTGCCTACCGCAACAATAATGGCGGAACCTTGGAAGGCTTTAATGCCGAAAAAATTACCAACGAAGAAATTCTTGAACTAGATGTAGACGTGTTGGTTCCTGCAGCTATGGAGGACCAAATCACCAAGCATAATGCGGCGAATATCAAAGCAAAATTGATCGTAGAAGGAGCTAACGGACCAACATCCGCCAGCGCCGATTTGATTTTGAATGAAAAAAATATCATGGTGGTTCCAGACATCTTAGCAAATGCCGGTGGAGTTACTGTATCCTATTTCGAGTGGGTTCAAAACCGCTTAGGCTACTATTGGACTGAGGAACGGGTTCATCGTAGAGCCGACAGAACCATGAAACAAGCATTTGAAGAAGTATATGCTGCTTCTCAAAAACATGGAACAAGCTTACGTATTGCCGCATACATTGTAGCAATCGATAAAGTTGCCAAAGCACTGGCATTTAGAGGCGTATTTTAATCTTTTACTACGCAAAAATTTTTTATCTTGCGTAGATGAAAGCACGTATACTATTCAAAAAGGAGCTTTTTATGGGCTCCTTTTTACTTTTATCCTTAGTTGGTAACAGTCAGCACCAATGCCTGACGGCCCATTTTCCATTCAACGGAAACGCTTCTGATTCTACCTCTTCTGGAGTGCAGACCAGCATGCAAGGAACATTTTCGTATGTTGCCAATTCTAATGGAGCACCAAACAGTGCCCTTCATTTTAATGCCACAGATAGTTATATCGACCTGAATGGTAGCCAGCCCGTAATTACGACCACAGAATTTTCAATTTCTATTTGGGCCAAAATGGATGGAGCGCCAGGAGGAAAGGATTTCAATGGGACACTTTTTGAACAACGAGATGACAATGCCACGAGTGCATCGAAATCAATGATTGTATTGATGCCTGACGATAATAATGGAAATTGCATCTTCACCATGCGATCAAGCATTAGCGTAAACGCTGGTACCGACTTCATTTCAATTCCTCGCCAAGATTATAACGAATGGCACCATTATTTGGCAACAAAAGACGCGGATAGCCTCTATCTCTACATTGATGGTGTAAAAGCGGGGTCCGCCCCATATACCCAAACTGGAGATTTCAAGACAAGCATCGATAATGTTGGCATTGGCGTGCATCGCAACTTTGGTCAGATTAAAGGACTATTTAATGGCGATATTGACCAAGTAAAACTCTACGATTGTGCTGTAAAACCAGCTGATATTGACGACCACGATATTACGAGCTTTCGTCATATAGCATCAGCAATGAATTTTGAAGTTTTTCCAAACCCAGCTAAATCAAGCTGCCAAATTCAGTTTCCTAATCCAAATGATGAATCATTAACCCTCCGTGTTTTTGATGCTCAAGGCAAATTAATCAAAGAAGTTCCGCAGATTAAAGGCGAATCTTACGAATTTATGCGAGATGGCCTAACCAGCGGTGTATACTTTTTTAAACTAAGCTCTTTTGAGAATTCAGGCAGCTATCAGCGCGTGGTATTCGATTAAGATGCCTATTTAAATCCGTACGGTTTTAGGAGCTTCGAAGGAGGCTCCTTTTTTGTAAACTTTAGCTAAAATCATTTCCTCGGATTGCATTTACTTTGTACCATGAAAATTCACCGCGAAGGATATCTCATATTATTAATCACCACCCTTATATGTGTTGGAATCATCTTTGGGGCCGAGGCACTTTTTCCATACAGTCAAATCATGCGTGGAATATTCGCTGGTCTTGCTTTAGTATTGTTTGTACTAGTGCTGCAATTTTTCAGAAATCCAACGCGCTATACCCAAGTGGATGAAGAGCACATCATTGCTCCCGCAGATGGAAAAGTTGTTGTGATTGAGGAAGTTGATGAGCCAGAATACTTCAAAGAAAAGCGCTTACAGGTTTCTATATTTATGAGTCCAGTCAACGTACATGTAAACCGTAACCCAATTGCTGGAATGGTGAAATTCTATCGATACCATGCCGGAAAATACCTTGCCGCTTGGCATCCAAAATCATCCACAGAAAATGAAAGGACAACCGTAGTTATTCGCGATAACAAAGGACGAGAAGTACTCTTCCGCCAAATTGCTGGAGCCATGGCGCGTCGAATTTGTTGTTATGTAGATGAAGGTGTGCGAGTTCAACAAGGAAAAGAAATGGGGTTTATCAAATTTGGTTCTCGCGTAGATCTCTACTTGCCTCTTGGTACCAAAGTAAATGTGAAGTTAGGCGATAAAACCACTTCTGGAGAAACTATCATCGCAGAATTTGCCGAATGATATGTATATTTGAGAAAGACCTTAACCCATGAAAAAGTATTTACTTACCCTTGCCTTAATCGTTGCGGGCCTCAGCATCGCTAGCGCTCAAGCAACCCCTGAAAAAAAGAAGGAAGAAAAACCAGTGGTAACTGCCCCTGCTCCTGAAGTAAAAAAAGAGGAAACAAAAAAGGAAGAACCGAAAAAAGAGGAAGCCAAAAAGGAGAAAGAAGAGAAAAAAGAATGCTGTAAAAAGGCAGGAGAAGAAGTAAAAAGCTGCTGTAAAAAAGAAGAAGGAAAAAAAACCGAATGCAAAACCTGCAGCAAAGAAAATAAAAAGGGGTGTGGTGCTGAGCCAGCCAAGGAAGAAAAACCCAAACCCTAGTTCACCTTAATTAAATTACCCACCACGAGTGGGTTTTTTTATGAAAACACTTATTCCATTCCTACAAGACTTAAGCGCAAACAATAACCGAGACTGGTTTACGGCGAATAAAAAACGCTATGAAATTGCCAAAAAGGAGCTCAATGATTTTCTTGAGCAACTTATCAGCAGTATGGCAGAAACCAACCCAAGCTTAAAAGATTTGCGGGCCAAAGACTGCATGTTTCGCATCTTCAGAGATGTGCGTTTCTCCAAAAACAAAGACCCATACAAAACAAACATGGGTGCTGTAATTGCACCAGGAGGCCGCAAGTCGAGCAAGGGCTGCTACTACCTTCATCTTGATCCAAATGGATGTTTTTTGGCGGGTGGGATGTTCATGCCTGAACCTGATAAACTCAAGCTCATTCGCCAGGAAATAGATTATAATTTAGCCTCTTTTGAAAAACTTATTCACGAGAAAAATTTTCAAAAACTTTTTGGGACATTAGACGATAATGGCCGGCTCAAAACGAGTCCAAAAGGCTATGAGGCAGATAATCCTGCGATAGAATACCTTAGAAATAAAAGCTTTACGGTGTCTCATTCCTTTTCGCCGAAAGAAATCACCAAAGAGGGCTTCGAATCCTTTTGCTTAGATACCTTTGCTGCAATTCGGCCAATAAACGACTTTCTCAACCGAGCCACAGACTTGACCGACTAAGGCATTTTAGTATATTTCCCCATTCATTTTAACAATCACTTTTTGTATGGTAGACGCTACTCTTATTTCTCGCGCGAAAGCATGGCTTAGCGAAAGCTTTGATGAAAACACACGCAAAGAAGTTCAGCACCTCATTGATGAGAACGGAACTGAGTTGGTAGATGCATTTTATAAAGACCTTGAATTTGGTACGGGTGGTCTCCGCGGAATCATGGGCGCCGGCACCAATAAAATGAACATCTATACCCTAGGAATGACTACCCAAGGCCTAGCAAACTATTTAAACCAAGTTTATTCTGGTGCGAAAAGCAAGGTTGTAATTGCCCACGATTCACGAAATAATAGCCGGTTATTCGCTGAAACAACAGCAAATGTCTTTTCAGCGAATGGCATTCATGTTTTCCTCTTTGAAAGCCTTCGCCCCACTCCAGAATTGTCTTTTGCTGTACGTGAGTTGAATGCCCAAGCAGGAATCGTGATTACCGCTTCACATAATCCCAAGGAATACAATGGATACAAAGTCTATTGGAACGATGGCGGCCAACTCGTACCGCCACACGATAAAAACACCATTGAAGAAGTGCGCAAAATCGCAGGGCCTGATCAGGTAAAATTTACTCCTGATACAAGCATCATCTATAGCCTAGGTGCGGAGATGGACGAAAAATACTGGAACCGAATTGCCCAATTGAGCCTCAACCAAGCAGGGAAAGATTCCTTGAAGATTGTTTATACTCCAATTCATGGCACCGGTATCCAAGGCGTTCCTCAGGTATTGGCAAAAATGGGATTCGCCCATGTTGATGTATTGGAGAGCCAGAAGATGCCCGATGGAAACTTTCCTACCGTCCACTCACCTAACCCTGAAGAGGCGGCGGCATTGAACCTTGCCCTAGAACGAGCAAATGAAACCGGTGCCGACCTTGTTCTTGGAACGGACCCAGATGCAGACCGTGTAGGAATTGCGGTACGCGGACCAAAAGGAAAACTGCACTTGATGAATGGCAATGAAACTGCCGCAATCCTCGTCCATTATATCTTATCACAAAAGAAACATCGCCGCGAATTACATGGGAATGAATTCGTTGCTAAGACCATCGTTACCTCGGATATCATTGCAGATATTGCTAAGAACTTTGGCGTGCGTCTTTATGAATGCCTCACGGGCTTCAAATATATTGCTGAGCTAATTCGCGAAAAAGAAGGGCGTGAGAAGTATTTGGTAGGCGGTGAGGAGAGTTATGGCTACCTTATTGGCGACTTTGTTCGCGACAAAGATGCAGTGAGCTCCGCAGCCATGATTGCAGAAGCTGCAGCCTGGGCGCATAGCCAAGGAATGACACTTCTTGACTACCTCGAACAAATCCATCGCGAAACCTATGCTTACCAAGAAGCCTTGGTATCCATCACTAAAAAAGGGAAAGCAGGCGCAGAAGAAATTCAACAAATGATGGCCGATTTTCGCAGCAAACCGATACAAAGTATCAATAGCCACCCGGTAATTATTACCCGAGATTATGCAACAGGAATCGAGCATGACATGAGAAATGGCGATAAACGTCCTTTGGGCTTGCCCTCTTCAAATGTATTTCAGTTTGTATTGCACGACCAAAGCATTATCACAGCGCGGCCATCAGGCACGGAGCCGAAAATAAAGTTCTATATCAGCGTGAGGGATAAAATTATGCGAGACGATACCTACGAGGTTGACCGCGTTAAACTCATCCATAAGATTGCTGGAATAAAAAATGCACTCGGACTGAACTAAGAAGCAATTATTGAATTTTAAGATAGAAGTTTCTGGCGCAGGTAAAATTCCAACTGCTCATTTGCTCGTTTCAACTCGTCGATAAGTCGCTCATTTTCTTTTCGAAGCATAAATACCTCATGTGCCTGGCGAATGGTCGTTTTCAAAAACTCGTTGTCCCAAGGTTTCGTTAGGTAACGGTAAACCTCCCCTTTATTAATCGCATCCACCACCGCATTAATATCACTATAACCAGTGAGCAAAATTCGAATTGGATTTGGAGCGATTGGAATGACATTTTGTAGAAACTCAACCCCAGTCATATTCGGCATGCGCTGATCGGTTATGATAATATCAATATCTTCGTTCTTAACAATCTCTAAAGCCTCATGGCCAGAAATTGCGGTGTGAACATTAAATTCACGTCTGAAGGCCGCTTTAAATGACAACAAATTATTTTGCTCGTCATCTACATAAAGTACATTTATTAATTGTGTCATAACTTTCTCCCCTTACAAATTTAAAAATTCCTGCCTCCCAAACAATCACACTTATTCATTGAATTATTCAGCATAAGTGCATTATTTGCGGAATGTTAATCGAATAATCACGTAAATACAAGGATTATCCATGAATTACAATCTCCAAAACTGCAGTGAAAATGACTGGAAACCAGTGTTTATCGACCCTCGGAGCGAGGATGGAAAAAATACCATAGCGAAAATAAAAAATACGCCCGGAGTACAAATCCACGACCAAATAAAATCTCAGGTGAGTGAAATGCTTCGTGCTCGCTACCCGAAGAAAAAATTAAAAGGTGCGGCGCTGAGGGAAGCAGTAGATCAATTTTTTATAGAAAATGAAGCCTCAAGCTTTGGAGAATGGGTATTTTACCCTTGGAGCAAGCGGCTCATCCATATTCTTTCAAAAGAAGATTTTATTTTCACACGCCTTAGTCCAAACAACCCCAAAATCACCCGTGAGGAGCAATCCCGATTGATGGATAAAAAAGTGGGTGTGGTAGGGCTTTCTGTGGGCCAATCTATTTCCCTGGTTCTGGCAATGGAAAGAATTTGTGGGGAACTTCGCATTGCCGATTTTGATATCCTTGAATTGGCTAATTTAAACCGTATTCGTGCTGGCTTGCACAATATGGGGCTTAATAAATCGGTTATGGTAGCGCGTGAGATAATGGAAATCGACCCCTATTTTACCATTCGCATTTTCACAGATGGCATGACCCATGAAAATATGGATGCCTTTTTCCACGATGGAGGCGACCTCGATCTGATCGTTGATGAATGCGACAGTATCGACATAAAAATTCTTTTGCGTGAAAAAGCAAAGTCAATGAAGATGCCTGTTGTTATGGATATGAGCGACCGAGGCACCATTGATATTGAACGCTTTGATTTAGAACCCAACAGACCTTTATTACACGGATGGATTGATCACCTCGACATCAGTAAGCTGGGAGACATGACCAATGAACAAAAAGTTCCTTATATGCTTCCAATATTTGGTATGGACACCATCAGTAAAAGACTAAAGGCATCGATGGTGGAGATTGGAGAAAGCATCCACACTTGGCCTCAACTTGCAACATCAGTAGCCATGGGAGGAGCACTTGCGGCCGATACAGTTCGGCGTATTTTCTTGGACCAATTCCATGATTCTGGGAGATATTTTATCGATCTAGACGAATTAATTCGCGATAAATCATACACTCCTAAACCCTTCATTCCTCAAGAATATTCATGGCCAATGCTTGAAGAAGATACCATGCGGCAATTGGCCACAGACTTTGTTCAAAAAGCGCAATGGGGACTAGGAAACTTAAAGGCCACAGATGTCGATCCATTGATTGGTCTTGCGGCTATGGCGCCATCGGCTGGGAACAATCAGCCTTGGAAATGGTTGTATCAAGACGGACACCTCTTTCTATTCCATGAAAAATCAAAGAGTTATTCTTGGACAGATTACGACGATTCACTCGCTCTTCTTGGATTAGGTGCTGCCGCAGAAAGCCTAAGGTTGGCAGCCTCTCGTTATGGGTATTCTTGTGAAGTAGTGAAAGTTTTAAATGCTCAGTTTATCGCTGCATTTCGATTTGAACCGAATTCCCTTGAGACGGCGCTTCCATTAGCACAGGGGATAGAAGTGCGTTGTTCGAATCGCAAAAAAGCAGAATTTAAAGAAATACCCAGCACCTTGGAATTGGCCTTAAATGCATCATTAGAAGGCTTGACAGGCTTACGAATTGACCTCTTTAAAAAACCTGAAGAACTGGAAGCCTGGTCAAAAATTGTAGGAAAAGCAGAAAAACTACGCCTTTTAGATCCACAAGGCCACTACGAATTCTTTAAACATGAAATTCGGTGGACCGAGGAAGAAGCACTCCAAACAAGGAACGGCTTAGATATCGAAACATTAGAGCTAACTCCTTCTCAACTAGCTGGCTTGCAGGTAGGAAGTGATGCAGAGGTGATGCAAATTATCCGTAGTTGGAATCTCGGTGATGGACTCGAAAAGATGAGCAAGGAAGCGGTTCTTGCGTCATCTGCCATCTGCCTAATCAGCGCAGATGAGAGTCTTCTAACAGATTCTTTGGCTCCTGGTGCAGCCCTGGAAAGAACATGGATTGCAGCAAATATGGAAGGCTGGTCGGTTCACCCCGTATCTGCCCCATTATTCTTCATCCATCGAAATAAGCAGAAAAACAACCGCTTAGATGCTCAAATAAGCAAAGAAATTGTTCAATTAAGCCATGAAATCAACAAAATTACACCAATTTTGCAAGCAAGAAGAGGTGTGTTTCTTTTTCGCCTGAGTCATGCAGGATTGCCTAGCAAAAGAGCGATCAGGTTCCAAAACAATGAAATTTTAGTAAAATAAAATGTTTACGTTTAAGGCTTTTCGTGCTATTGACGAACCTGAACTTTGCGAACAATACACCGCAGGACATGTAAAGGTGTTAGAGGATTATGGAATTACCAATATCACATCTAACAACAATGAATGGTCTAAGGTAGATTGTGTGTACTGTGTCGTCGTTTATGATGATTCCGGTGAAATGGTTGGGGGAATTCGTATGCAAAAGGCTGACGGCATTCATCAATTGCCTGTGGAAAAAGCCATTGGTTACCGTGATCCCCAGATTCACACCATAGTTAAATCCTATATCCCAGAAGGGGTTGGTGAATTATGTGCCTTATGGAACGCAAAAAGGGTGGCTGGAATAGGCTTAAGCTTGTTGTTGTCTAGGTCTGGAATTTCCATTTGCTCACAAGTAGGAATCTCTACGATGGTGGGCATTTGCGCTGATTATACACTCAATATGTTTCGAAGAGTTGGCTTCGTAGTCGACGAAAATTTGGGCAATTCTGGTGAATTTGTCTACCCTAACGAAAATTATATAGCTAGAGTCTTAGGTATCTTGAACGCCAGAAATTTGGCCACTGCCGACGACGAAGATAGAATTAGAATGCTCTCATTACGTGAGAGCCCAGAGCAAGTATTCACAGAAAACTCGTCCAAGACCCCTCTTGAAATTTCGTACCAATTAAAAATGAACATCAAATGATGCGCAGAGCGATTGCAATTCTGTCATGGATTCTTCTAAGCACCAACCTACTTTGGGGACAGGAAAACTTTGTTCGCCTGGTGAACGAGAATGAAGTCATTCAGGTTAAAAACCAATGTTCCTATTTTGAAACGTCCATCGATACCGCTCAAATTGAAAACATAGTCAATTATGAATTCACCCCGGTAGACCAAGACGTTCCAAATTTTGGGATAAGCTCCTCCACCTACTGGTTAAAAATTGAAGTTAAGAATGAAACAGATATAGAAGACTATGTGCTTCAAGTAGCTCAGCCCATTCTCGACCTCGTTCAATTCTTCGACCTGAGCGACTCTGGCTTTAGAACCGTAACCTTAGGTGAGCACCTTAACTTCGAAGAACGTCTCTATTATGACCCGAACTATTTATTCGCATTTAAAATAAAGCCTGGCGAATCCAAAACCCTGTATGTCAAAGTTCAGGCTAAAGAAAACGTGCAGGTTCCGATGAGTCTTGGTTCTCGGCAAAGTATGTTGGCCTTGACCAAGAAAAAGGATGTTTTCTCTGGCATATACCTGGGAATCATGCTTGTAATGCTATTGTACAACGCATTCATTTACATCAGCACAAAGGATAAATCGTACATGTACTATGTGCTGTATTTGCTCTTTGTTATTTTGACCCAAAGCAGTATTCATGGTTATAGTTTCCAATACCTGTGGCCAAATTTACCTTGGCTTGCCCGCTTTAATAGCTTCCTTTTCCCTTCTCTCGTAGGAATTACTGGCATGCAATTTATGCGTGTATTCCTTCATACGAGTAGGCATTCCAAAAATTTCGATCGAATCTTTTATATCGTCGTTGCAGGATATGCCATTGGAACGAGTCTTTCATTTCTTGAATTTTTCAAAAGTAGCTTCTATCTAATTGAAGTGTGTGCGGTAATCGCTTCCGCTTCTATGATGTATATGGCGGTACGTATCGCCAGAACTGGTGATCGACCAGCATTCTTCTTCTCCATTGCTTGGGCAGTATTCCTCTTTGGAATAGCCCTATACGTTATGAAGGATTTTGGCATACTTCCATACAATAACTTCACCTATTATATGATGCCTGTTGGCTCTGCAATTGAAGTAATGCTGCTCTCCTTTGCCTTGGCCGATCGTATCAATATCTTAAAAAAGGAAAAAGAAGCTTCGCAGGAAGAGGCTTTACGTGTATCGTTAGAGAATGAACGCATCATACGCGAGCAGAATGCCTACTTGGAACAAAAAGTTCAAGAGCGCACCATTGAATTGCAGGAAACGAATGAAGAGTTAGTGGTTACCCTGAACAACTTGAAAGAAACTCAAGCCCAACTTGTGGATGCGGAGAAAATGGCTTCCTTGGGTCAGCTAACTGCCGGAATTGCCCATGAAATCAATAACCCAATCAACTTCGTAAGCGCTAATGTGCAACCGCTCAGGCTCGATATTCAAGATATCATGTCGATTATCGATCAATACGGTGAAGCATATCAAGCAGAGGATATTGTTGAAGCAGTGAAAAGTGTAGAAGCCTTTAAAAAGGAAATCGATTTCGACTATATCCGAAATGAAATTGTGGAACTGCTAACGGGAATTGAAGACGGTGCCGTACGTACCGCAGAAATTGTAAAAGGACTAAAAACCTTCAGTCGCCTTGATGAGTCTGATTTGAAACCTGCTGACTTGAATGAAGGCCTGCAATCAACCTTAATTTTGCTTCGTAACTCAGTTCCTGATAATGTGGAGGTAGAAACCGAGCTTGACGACCTTCCTCCCGTTGAATGTTTCCCAGGAAAAATTAATCAAATCTTCATGAACATCATCTCAAATGCCCTCCAGGCCATGAAGGTGGTTCAAAAAGATGAGAAACACCATCTGATCATCAAATCCCATTTTGACGAGAAAAACGTTTACTTTTCCATTAAAGATAGTGGGCCAGGAATGACTGACTCTGTAAAATCAAGAATTTTCGAGCCCTTTTTCACAACAAAAGACGTGGGTGAAGGAACAGGACTTGGCCTCTCCATCGTTTTTAAAATCATTGAAACACATGGAGGTAATATTGATGTAAATACAGCACCAGGCAGCGGAACTGAATTTTTGATTTCTTTGCCAATAGTAGCCAATATCCAGACCAACTGATTCTATAACTATGACGAAAGCCCGGGCACGTATACTTTATATTGATGATGAGGACAATAACCTCAAGGCATTTAAGGCAAGCTTTAGAAGGGATTTCGAAATCTATACGGTTTCCGATGCCAATGAAGCGTACCGAATCCTAGATGAAATTGAAATACATGTGGCCTTGGCGGATCAACGAATGCCCAAGGTTTCTGGAGTGGAATTTTTTGAAAAGATTCAAGAGAAGCATCCTGATATTGTACGTATTTTAATTACTGCTTATACCAACTCACAAACCATTATTGATGCAGTAAACAAAGGGAAAATTAATCAGTATGTTGTAAAACCTTGGGACCCACAAAACCTCAAGAATATCATCGATTCTTCATTTAATGCACATCAGGTTAAAAAAGAATTGAAGATGAAAAATGCGGAACTGCTCAAAACCAATGATGAGCTCAACCGATTCGTGTACAGCGCTTCACATGATCTTCGTGCGCCGCTTATGTCTATTCTTGGCTTGGTAGAGTTATCGCGCCTTGAAAAGGAATCAGGCGACCCATTTATTTACCTCGATATGATTGAAAAAAGCGTTCAAAAGCTGGATGTCTTTATTCAAAATATCATAGAATATTATCAAAATGCCCGCGCCGAATCAAATTACGAACAAATTGATTTCAAGGTGCTGGTAAATGATGTAGTTGATACGCTTAAGAATACCGACCCTTCTGTGAAGTTTCTCCTTGACATTGAACAAGATTGCGACTATTTTAACGATGAATTTCGCGTACATGTTATCATGAATAACCTTGTTTCAAATGCCATCAAATACCAAAAATCAGATGCAGGAAACCCGGAGGTTAGTATTCAGGTTAAAGTAGACCATCAAAAGGCCATTATACGGATTAAAGATAACGGGGTAGGTATCTTGCAGGAACACCTTGAAAATATTTTCAAAATGTTCTTCCGAACCAAAACCCTAAACCGTACCCCAGGCACAGGAATAGGATTGTATATTATCAAGGAAGCCTTGTCAAAAATTAATGGCGAAATTCAGGTGAACTCTGTATTTGGAGAAGGAACCACATTTGAACTCGTATTGCCTAATCTAGAAGCATAAAATGAGCACAAATCCGTACATAATTCTTGTCGATGACAACGAGATTGATCTATTTCTTCACGAAAAGCTCATTCGCCTAAGTGGTATTAGTGATAATATTGATCGATTCACGACTGCCCGAGAGGCCTTGGACTTCATTCGTAAAAAAGGACCACTTCCTGATATTATTCTGCTCGA
Organism: uncultured Burkholderiales bacterium; assembly: GCA_964620355.1. Lineage (GTDB taxonomy): Bacteria > Bacteroidota > Bacteroidia > UBA8524 > UBA8524 > UBA8524. The sequence continues at coordinate 93,073 of CAZUIT010000001.1, forward strand.
CATTCAAATGCCTGAATTGGATGGATTCGATTTCTTGCGAGAATATGAGCATATTGAGCATATTGATCGCGAAAACACCACCATATTTATGGTGTCTTCCTCTTTAGACTTTGGCGATATCTCTAAGGCTAAAGCCAACCCCCTAGTTAAGTCATTCATTAAAAAGCCCCTTAACGTGAAGGAACTGAAAGACGAAATATCGACTTCGGCGAACTAACGGAACAAATTATATTTAAGTATGCACCAGATGGCACGAAAGCCATCCTTCCAACCAATTTTCTTTCCTTCCTCATAGGTTCTGCCATAATACGAGATGCCAACTTCATAAATGCGGATGTTTTCGATACGCGCCAGCTTAGCGGTTACCTCAGGCTCAAACCCAAAACGTTTCTCATTGAGCTCCAAACCTTGAATTAATTCCCGCTTGAATGCCTTATAACACGTTTCCATGTCGGTGAGGTTCAAGTTGGTAAACATATTTGAGAGTAGTGTTAAAAACTTGTTTCCTATTGTATGCCAGAAAAAGAGGATTCGATGCGGATTACCACCCATAAACCGAGAACCATAGACCACATCGGCCACCTCTTCACGGAAAGGTTTTAACACATCATTGTATTCACGTGGATCATACTCCAAATCAGCATCCTGAATGATAACTACATCGCCAGTTGCTTTCTCAATCCCCGTATGAAGAGCTGCTCCCTTGCCTTTATTTACCTCATGAGAATAAAAGGTAATGGACAAATCAGGATTGTTCACCATGTAATTTTCTACGGCCTCAACAGTATTGTCTTTCGAGCAATCATTCACAATGATTACTTCCTTTTCAATATCGCCAATTAAGTCAACTGCCTTCACCTTATCAAGGATAAAATGAATAGTCCTTCCCTCATTATAGGCCGGAATTACGATGGATAATTTCTTGATCAAAACGTATTAATTTCTGCAAAGAAAAGGAAACTCCTTCTAACACACACTCCTAAGCATTAAAATAGTAAGTTTGAGCTTGCAGAATTATGGAGCAGAAACGTCTTTTTTTACTCGATGGCATGGCCCTAATCTATCGGGCTTTTTTCGCTTTTAGTCAGAATCCACGCATTAGCAGCACGGGATTGAACACTTCGGCGATGTTCGGATTTGTCAATACTCTATTGGAAGTCATTCAAAAAGAAAAACCCTCACATATAGCAGTGGTTTTTGATACCTCAGCTCCTACGGAGAGGCATATCGAATATGAAGCCTATAAGGCCAACCGTGAAGCCATGCCCGAGGACTTGGTGAAGTCACTTCCCTACTTATTTCGTATCGTGGAAGCCTTTAATATTCCGCTTATTACCATGGATGGATATGAGGCGGATGACCTTATTGGCACCCTGGCCAAACAAGCCGAACAAAAAGGATTTATGACCTTTATGATGACTCCAGACAAGGATTTCGGTCAACTTGTTTCAGAAAACATCAAAATGTACAAGCCCGCTCGAATGGGCAATGGAGCTGAAATACTTGGTGTGGAAGAAATTCTAAATAGGTGGAGTATTAAACGCATCGATCAGGTCATTGATATTCTTGGGTTGATGGGCGATGCCGCCGATAATATCCCTGGAATCCCCGGTGTGGGAGAAAAAACAGCCATCAAGCTACTTGCCGAATTCGACACCATAGAAAACCTTCTCGAAAATACGGATAAGCTCAAGGGCAAGCTCAAAGAAAAGGTAGAAGAGAATAAAGATAAAGCCCTTTTATCCAAACGCTTGGCTACCATAATTCTTGATGCCCCCATAACACTCGATGAAAAAGATCTTGAGCTAGAGGAGCCAAATAAAGAAGCCATCAAAGAACTTTTTGCTGAATTGGAATTTCGCACCCTTGCTCGCCGAATTTTTCCTGATGCACCAGAAGCGCAACGTGCTCCAGCACCAAGTGCCCAAGGAGATTTATTCAGTCAGCCAACAGCGAATGCAATATCCAATTCACCCGCTGAGATGGAAGAAGAAGAAGAAATAGTTCCAATAAAAACTATCCACGACGTCGAGCATAACTATATACTCGCTGATGATGCGACAAAAATTGGACACCTCATTCTGGCACTCCAGGAATCTGATCATTTTTGCTTCGACACAGAAACCACATCCCTTGAGGCAATGGATGCCCACCTCGTAGGAATTTCATTTGCCATCAACGCCCATAAAGCTTGGTACGTTCCTATTTCTGAAAACGAAGAAGAAGCACAAAACCGCGTTGAACAATTTCGTTCAATATTGGAGGATGAAAGTAAAATCATCATCGCCCAAAATATCAAGTACGACCTCATGGTAATGCAAAACTATGGCATCGACCTAAAAGGCAAACTTTTTGATACCATGCTCGCCCATTATCTTTTAGAAGCTGATATGCGCCATAATATGGATGCCATGGCCGAAACCTACCTCGCCTACCGTCCAGTTTCCATTACTGAATTGATTGGCAAAAAGGGAAGTGGCCAGCTCAATATGCGCGACGTTGAGCTTGAAAAAATTAAAGAATATGCAGCGGAAGATTCGGATATTACCCTTCAACTGTATGCTATTTTCCTCCCCAAACTAAAGGATCAAAATGCCCTTTCTGTCCTGCATGAAATAGAAATGCCGCTTGTGCCAGTTTTGGCAGCCATGGAAAGGGAAGGCGTTCGAATCGACAAAGATTTCCTCAGCGACTATTCGAAAGAACTACTCGAAGAAGCACAGAAAAGTGAGGAAAAAATTTACGAATTCGCCGGCGTGAAATTTAATATCGCCTCTCCAAAACAAATGGGTGAAGTTCTTTTCGATGTTTTAAAACTCGACCCGAAGGCAAAAAAGACAAAAACGGGTCAATATCAAACCAATGAAGAAGTATTGAGCAAGCTTGCCTTTGAACACGACATTGCAAAAGAAATCCTGCGCTACCGTCAAATTGCCAAGTTACGGTCAACTTATGTAGATGCATTACCCACCTTAATTCATCCTATAACTGGACGAGTACATACTTCTTTTAATCAAGCTGTTGCTGCAACCGGAAGATTAAGTTCTCAGAATCCTAATTTGCAAAACATCCCCATTCGCACCGACATGGGGCGTGAAGTGAGGAAAGCTTTTGTTCCTCGAAGTGAAGAATTTGAAATCATGGCGGCAGATTATTCTCAGATAGAGTTGCGCATCATCGCTGCCTTATCAAAAGATGCAGGAATGATCGACGATTTTGTTCAAGGACATGATATTCATGCTGCAACCGCTGCAAAGGTCTTTGATGTTCCATTAGCGGAAGTCGATAAAGACATGCGACGTAAAGCGAAGATGGTGAACTTCGGGATCATTTACGGGATATCAGCCTTCGGATTGGCTCAGCGTTTAGAAATACCCCGCAAGGAAGCTGCAGAAATTATTGAAGCCTATTTTGTTCAGTATCCAAACATTAAAAAATACATGAACGATACGGTGGATGGGGCTCGCGAAAAAGGCTATGTTGAAACCGTAAAAGGACGCCGGCGCTATATACGCGACATCAATTCACGGAATCAAACGGTACGTGGCTTTGCCGAGAGAAATGCCATCAATGCACCTATTCAAGGTTCTGCAGCCGACATGATTAAAATCGCTATGATTCATGTGCATGCTGCCATGCAGGAAGCTAAACTCAAAAGCAAAATGATTCTACAAGTGCATGACGAATTGCTCTTCGAGGTGCATCGTGACGAAAAGGAACAGCTGAGGGAATTAGTGATTGAAAACATGAAAAACGCTATCAACCTCGACATCCCGCTTGAAGTTGAGGTAGGTATTGGCGCGAACTGGCTCGAGGCCCATTAAAAAAGCGGCCAATGCTGCAAGAGAATGGCAAAAAGGAGTACAAAAAAACTGATGTCTTTCAAGAACTTTCTATTTCCCGGAAGGTAGTGATAGGTGAAATATACCGATAAGGGCAGCGCCAAAATGCCCATGGCTGTTTTCGCAGATTGTGCACCGAGGAAGATATAGAGAATGGCAAATACAAAATACACCAAGATAAACTGCTGCAGCTTCCTTACGCGTACGGTGTTTTTATAAAAATTCTGTTGTACTCGAAATAAAGTTGGTATTAAAATCAATAATAGGAAAACAGTAAACCCTAAGAAATAAGGTTCTCTCCAAATGGTTCCATCACCAGGATGAAGGAAATTGATAGCCCAATAATTCGCTACAACTGCCTCCAAATTGAGCATATAAAGGATAGTAATTGTCAAGAATATGACCAACCCATATCCCGTTAAATACTGTAGAAAATCTAGTACCCTTACTTGTTTAAAGAGCATGATACCAAATAAAAACACCGGTATAAAAAGGAAGGTGCTGGGAGCAAATAGGAATGCCATGCCACAAAGCATTCCGGAATTTAAAATTGCGGGGAGAGCGCGTTCCTTTCCTTGAGCTTGAAACATAGCCATTACCGCTAAAACCAAAAAGGTATTGGCCATAAGCTCAGCACTCAAGCTCAGCTGCATTTTAAAAACCAAATTAAAGAGGGCAAAAAATAAAATTGGCAGCCAGGTATTTTTATAGAGCAACTGATTCCGTTCGGCCAATACGCCAAAAAGAATGCTCTGCAGAAGAATTAATCCAAGGGCTACTAATGAAGGACCGTAAGATGGCGCTACGAAAAACCCAAACAAACCTTGCTGCACCCATAAGGAAAAAGGAGCTATCCCCTCTTGAATCGCCGGCACAGGAGATAAATTAATGAGCAAGAAGCCCCAGGCTAAAATGAAGCCAAGGATGAAGAGCAGGCTCCCGAGTTGGTTATTTTTGAGATAGCGAATCAAAAACTGATTTTTACAAACGCAAACTTGCGATCTTTTGAAGTAGGAATCAACAGCGTATTTGCATCAAGCTGTCTAGACTCCGTAGGCACAATTGAAATAAAGGAACTTTGATTTCCAAAAAGTAGCTCCTGCTCCAAGGTATTATCATTCTTCAGTGTATAATTCAATACCCCACCATCACCTTTAATTTTATCATTAAACAGAATATGAATAGAATCCTTTTTCTTGAAAATAGTAAATGAAGAATAGTACCCATAATCATTCACGGATGATTGTCCTTTGCTAATGACCTTGGCCCATTCTTGTATACCCTTTGCGTCTATTGCTAAAACAAAAATTTTCCCATAAATATAGACACTCCTGCTGCTCACTTGGGCAATTCCATTCACATAGTAAGTATTCGATTCTTGAGAAACAGTAAACTCTTCTCCAAATAGAACGTAGCCTCCATCGCTTCGCAAAACCATGTCGCGGAGTATAAAATCTTGCAACTCACCCCCTTCATCAGCCACCCTTTCGCCTGCAATATCATGTACAAAATCACGCGTAAAAGGAACTAAATCATGATGAATAAGGGAATAGTCCATTCGACTAATTACAAAGTCCATTGTGCCCGCACTCAATTTACGTGACTTAAAGGAATACAATGCGCAAACAGTAACACGGTGATTTACATCATCCAAAGCCATTATTGGCCCATTGAGATAGGTATCAGAAAAGTTGAGGTAATAATCATACCACACATTAGCATTATTCAATACATGCAAATGAACCCCTATCCGTTCAGGAGTGCTGCGGTTCCATTCACTGTTGATTCCGCTTGTTAGCACAAAGGCATTGCCCAAGGAATCAACGAGCACTTGTTCAATTTGAAACTCATTTTCTTCATAGTCCATCACTTCTCGGCGCGAGGTAATACGTTCAAATCGGCGATTATACACCTGAACATTCAGGTAACTTTTTCCTTTTGGAGCCTTTTCAGTGAAGAGCACTACGAAATGTGTTTGGTTTTCGTTTTCAGTAACATAGAAATCACCATCATCATTAAAGTTCTTCGGCGCGGCAATAGTTACGGGTATTTCAGGACCTTTCTTCTCGGCCTCGGGGTCCAATATCTCAACAAAAAGCTCGAGTTTTTCTGAATTATAATTGAACCGACTCTTCCACATGGCTAAGCCATTCGGCAAAACGAAGGCATTTACCAAGGCGACTCCTCGTTTGTTGGGTAATTTTTTACTGAAGTCGAGCCCCATACTTTCCCGGTAACGTTCGATGATCACTCGACTTCGCAATTGATAGCCTCTTCCTCGCAAAACGTAGTAGCCATAGTCGTTTGACCCAATAATTCGGTTATAAGAAGTACGGTTTCGAAACCGCTCCATATTCGACCATTCCGTCTGCTGAGCCAGGAGAATATTTCCCAGCCCAAGGAGAATAGAAAGAAGTAGCCAAGGTCGCATCATTCGATAAATAATTTTTCAGTGTACAATATGGATTTGCCGGATTGAATGCGCAATATATACATACCAGAGGCTTTCGCTCTAGGTTCAAAGAGGATGAAGTTATTTCCTTTGGTCATGCCTCCATTCCAAACGGTTTCTATGCGTTGGCCAGCCGTGGAATATAAGGCGATATCAATTTGCATGCTTGTTTGCAACTCCAAACGAATTTTTAAACTTTGAAAAACTGGATTTGGGAAGGCTTCGAAATGATCTACTGCAAAATTTCGGTTTATCGTATCCAAGTCTCCTTCGAGCTTAAACACCCGATTTTCCCAACGCTCATTAGCACCAACACCGGCTGCACTAAACCAAATGGTAGGATTAGCTCCGCCTGGAACAAAAACACCAGCGCAATAATCGCCCCAGCGGTCTAATTCATTCGGAATAAGGTCCATCTCACTTAGACCTTCATAAACGGTAACAAGCGGATAGTCCTTCATTTGATCATCGACATATAAATAACCAATCGATGGATAATCTATCTCAGAAGAAAAGACTAAGGCCAGCACAACTGCACGGTTCGCATTATTGGCAGCGAAACTCACCGGAACGGCATAGGCCATATCCTTGGTCGTTTGTATGGTTCGTGCCTCACATACCAATTGTTCAGGATCAACCCTTCCATAGTAAATCGCATTACGAAGCGACTTGCCCTCGGTGCTCAAGCAAAAATGGATTAACCCATTCCTCAAAAATGCACCAGATATTCGGCAATCTCCTCCATCCAGCATGGAATTGCTTTGTTTCTGTATAGCATCTGGCGGAAGGGAATAAGCACCCGCCGACACTTCCGCTCGATCAATAATACCTTTTGTAGGATCTAATTTCATCAAATAAAAACCATCGCCACCTCGATCTTTGGAGCTGATGAAATAAAGATTGGACCCAATATATCCGTCATACGCATTGGCTGGAACCATATTAAATGCCTCCTTTTTCTCGGTCACTTTCAAATCATCATACAGCATACTCGAAACGGTGCTCCCAGTCAGCAAAGCGTCTTTTTCCAAAACATACAGCAAGCTTCCATCAAATCCTCCTTCCGATTGATGAAACTGATTTAAGCTAATGGCCAAATGATTTGCGCTAACACCCAGCTGAGGAAAATCGGCCATGAGTCCTCTTTGATACGGATCGCCTCTGAAAGAATATACATGCCAGCCTTGCAAGGGATTGGCTTCTTTCGATACAAAAAGCAATAAGCGTGAATCTGCGGAAGTACGCCCATGAAGGATAATCATATAAAAACGATCACGCTGAACATCATAGTAAACACGCGGGTCGAAAAAACTACTCGTGAGGCTGGGGTCATTTGCCAATTGTTTAAAGTTCCGCAACATAAGCCGCTGACCTGAGCTATTTTGAACCGTGTAATTGGCATTTACCACACTCACTATATAGCCAAGAGGAGAAACCGCTAAGCCATTGTCCATGGGCGTTACATTCTGCGAAGGGTTGACGGTAAAGTTCTCCGTAATTCGAAAACTGTCGGGGTCATTTTTATGCTGGGGAGCCAGGTGATAAAGTGCCTGCTTCAACAGATTGAGACTGTCTTTTATCCGCCGTTTCTCTGTGGCGTGGGTACCATGTCCAAAGGGCTGATTGTAGACTGCTACAAACATTTGGCTATCCCTTTCATCGCTGTCTGGAGCTAAGGGCGCAATGCGGAAAGTACTGTCTGGTTTAGTTAATAAAGATTGCCAAACCCCTTGCTGTTGCCCAACAAGATTCATCTGTATTCCAAGAAGCTGAAACAAGATTAGCAAGGCAGAAAGCAAGATTGTATTTTTGCAGTTCATATTAACGCATTGAAGGGCAAGATACACGATACACATAAAAAACAGGAAACAGCAGTTCTTGTTGCGATCGATTATAAATTTAAACCAAAAGGACAGGCCGACGAATACCTCGATGAGCTTGAATTTTTGACTGAAACCGCGGGCGCAAAAACCCTCAAGAAATTTACGCAAAAGTTAGACCATCCCTTTTCTGCCACCTATGTGGGAACAGGGAAACTTGAAGAAATCAAGCTCTATGTGCAAGAACATGAGCCAAGTATGGTCATTTTTGACGATGAGTTATCGCCGAGTCAAATTCGAAATTTAGAGAATACACTCAATGTAAAAATTCTCGACCGTAGCAATTTGATCCTCGATATTTTTGCTTCACGTGCTCAAAGTGCACAAGCAAAAACCCAAGTAGAGTTGGCCCAAATGCAGTACTTACTTCCACGGCTTACCCGGATGTGGACGCATCTAAGTAAGCAACAAGGAGGTATTGGAATGAAAGGTCCAGGAGAAACACAGATTGAAACCGACCGACGCATCATTCTCGATAAAATTAGTTTGCTCAAAAAGCGTCTTGAAAATATAGACAAACAAAACCTCACACGTCGAAGCAACCGTGGAGGCATTGTTCGAGTTGCCCTAGTAGGGTATACCAACGTTGGAAAGTCCACCATTATGAATGTGCTGAGTAAATCGGATGTGCTGGCTGAAAACAAGTTATTCGCCACGCTCGATTCAACAGTAAGAAAAGTAGTGCTTGAGAACACCCCATTTCTTTTATCGGACACCGTTGGGTTTATCCGCAAACTACCCCATCAGCTTATTGAATGTTTTAAGTCAACATTAGACGAGGTGCGTGAAGCCGACTTACTTATCCATGTGGTCGACATTTCACACCCCAACTTTATGGAGCATATTCAGGTGGTCAATCAAACGCTTGAGGATATTAAAAGCGACCATAAGCCTGTAATCATGGTATTCAACAAAATCGACATGTATCATCCACAAGCTCGTGGGCTGGATGAAGAGACCGGTGAAGAACTTCCTGAATTAAGTATGGAAGAAAATTTAGATCACCTCAAAAAGAGTTGGATGTCGAAAGAAAATACACCGGTAGTTTTCATCTCTGCACAGAAAAAACAAAATATTGAGGAACTCCGCGACAAACTGACTAAAACTGTGGCCTCTTTGTACGAGTTAAATGCGCTAGGTTAAGCCAAAATGACCAAATGAGGCTCAAATTTGGAATTTTCAGCCCTGAGTTATTTACAGCTTTCTAAGACTGTCCATTTTTAGCTACTTCCCGTCAATTCTAGGCTTTCCCAATTTTAGATTAACGGCATCAATAAAAAATCCACACGAATGTGGATAACCTCATATAGCCTAGTTCAAGCCCTTTATTCATGGGGCTTTGAATGTTTTAGATTTGTGAGGTGAATATGCTGCGCGACGTCTTTCTACGTTGGATGAAACATCCCAAGTTTAATCGAGATTTACTCGAACGAACAGCCGCGCTTGCCTTGTCCTTTCCTAAAAAGACCAAACATTTTGGGCTTCATGGAAAATGCCTAGAAGAAGAGCAGAATAGGCAGTCGATGATGGACTGTGCAATAAATGTGAGCCTAGAACAGGAAAGCTTTCGCAATATGCAGCCCGATGAGCTCTTCGCTTATGCATCACGTTTAGAAGAAAAGTACTCAGGCGATATTAGTCAACTCAAATTCTTTTGCGATCATATATCTTTAGAAGGTGGCTTTTATGCCGCGATGGAACGCGCCGTATTCTTGTTTCGTAATTTCGACGACCAAGAAGAGGTGATGCGCTTTTTCGAAACCCAACAAGTCAATCAGATTCTAGAAAACCCTTTACGCGATTGGATGCGTGAAATTTCTCAAGAATCCGGTGATTATAGCGATGAAGAGCGAATTTTAGCTTCTTGGTATATCCATTATGCCGTATTGAGCAGCTTGCCTTCGCTCAAGCGGTATCCTGTTTTTGCCCGATTTGCGCAGATGCTATACTTGCGCTGTCATGGAATGGCTGCCGAAGGCCTTCAATCTATCAATATGGCCATTTTGCCGCACCAGAAAATGTACAAGCGTGCAACGGACCAATTGAAGTTCAAAGATGCCCAAGACTTGCTCCATTGCGAAATGAACAACTTGGTAATGCTTGGGTTGAGCATGCACGAGCAGAGTTTATCCCTCGCCAACCACCAATTGCGCTCCCTGTACCAAGATAAAATTGAATTTGAAGACCTCACCCCCCGCCAAAGGAATATGGTGAACTACTTCTTTGATGAAGGCTATAAAAACAGTATTCCTGAAACCGATCACCTCAATGAGCGGCAACAGAAAATCATGGAATTGATTTACGAGAATCACTTCTCCTCAACCAAAGACTTGAGCTTAATCTTCCGCTGCAACCGCAAAACCATTCAACGCGATTTCACGGAGCTCCTAGACATGGGCATTGTGCGCCAAATGGGTAACGGAGCTGCTCTGCGGTATACGGTTCATATCAAAAATAAGCCTTACTCCGGACTGGAGCGTTTGCAAAATATCCGTTTGGGTGAAGTGCCAATACAAATTAGTTTATTTGGCGAAACTGAGGCGCACAAAAAAACCCCAATCGCTTAATTAGCAACTGGAGTCTTATTTAAATTTTCTATTCTAATTATTACAGTTCGTCTGTATTATAGAAATAATCCTCATCGGTAGGATAATCCGGCCAAACTTCTTCGATGGTCTCAAAAGCCTCACCGTCATCTTCCAACTCTTGTAAGTTCTCGATTACCTCCAAAGGAGCACCCGAACGAATAGCGTAGTCAATCAACTCGTCTTTTGATGCAGGCCATGGAGCGTCGTCCAAATAAGAAGCTAGTTCAAGTGTCCAATACATAATTGTTTTCTTTGTTCCGCGAAAATAATCTTTTCAACGACTTTTAAAAAAGCATTCGTGAAAAAGTTAAAAATATTTTTTCTATGCTAGATTATTTGCCTAAACATCTATTTATCAGCTGCTTTTAGTCTTCTGCAACGCCATACAGCGCCACATTCCTACGTTGAATTACCTTCTTGAGAAAAAATGATTCGTCTAATTCTTAATCCAAGCCTGCACAACCCGACCAAAATCACCTTGCAGCTCAATTAAGTAGTATCCGTTTATCAGTGCTTCTGTTTGAAGTTGTGCTTGATCTTTAATCATATTACCTTGCATAAGCACTCTTCCTTGAACATCAATCACGCGGTAATTAACGGATTCTACCCCCTCCGGAAAGACAATATTTACTTGGCTATTCCCTGGATTTGGATAGACTTTAAAGTTTAGCTCATCCACCTTCTCAACTGCATTTGCAAATCCATCGCAGCTTGGGAAATCATCTTCTGCTATCCAAGCATGAATTTGCGTCACATCGTCCTTCATCTTCTTATAAGAGGTATTCACTCCGTTTGTTTTGTTCTCCACACGGCTATAAACCATCGCAAACGACAACCTAAGAACGCCACCTGGCGCCAAGCTCTTGGGTCCAATGGCCATCAGCATACGTTTATCTCCTTTCGCTTGATCAACAAATCCATTGCCATAAGGAATACCACTGAATATATGTATTACTGGATTCCCATTTGGATCTTCCATGGCTGACCCATCCTTGTAAACACCTTGCAGGTAATTGTAATAATGTGCTGCAGATGTTGGGTTTCCTTGTCCGGAAAAATCGTTTTTATAGAATGCAAAAACATCCAAATTCTGGTCGTAGAAAACGATGGATTGGGTAGGCGGGTTATCTCCATAGCCCCCACTCAAGTCGGAATTATCACCATTATATACAAAGCCCATATTCAAGGCAGTATCGCAGCCAATTAGGTCATCACTATAATCTCCTAAATCAACATCCGTAAACTGACCGGCGTAAAGGTCGTGATACGTATTTTGACTAAAGTTATTGATGGTGTATTCGTGAAAGGTGGTATAATTTATCACGGCTTTAGGATCTGTGTCATCGATATCATTGCAGTTATAGGCATAAGACATCACGTGCACTTCAATTTGCATTCGAGCAGCGTAAGTTTCGCTATGCAGTATGTCATCGTGAAAAACATGGAAGATGGCCATATCACCTTTGATTCTTGGGTAATCCCCATCCTTAGGGTCATATTTTCCGTCTTGATTCACGTCGACAAATGGAGCCAGCATGATGGTTGAGTTCACCCCCCTAGTTCCGGGCCAATTGCGAATGCTCATGGGAACAGGTTGCATTCCACTTTGAATATCGCCCGCGGCAAAAGCCTTTTTAAATGCTTCGATTGTGCGACGGGTAACTTTACGAGGCTCATTTAACTTCAGGCTATTGGTGAGTGCTGTATCCATCAATCCAGTATTTGGGTCGAGCAAGCCATAGGTATAGTCGCTGCCGAGCTGCCCATAGGTCGATGCTGCAAGATGGAGTTTGTTATCATTATCCAACCCTCCTATCCATAAACCGCCAACATAGGTGGTCGAGAGGCAAGAATTTTTAGGCACTTCATATTTCGGTGCATTCGGCTGCCTTTGCCAGAACATTTGAGCGTCTGGAATAATGGGTGCGCTTACTTTATTGATGTCTAGAAATGTAACGCTCTGAGGAGTCCACCCTGGTGCAGCCGCATAGTTAGCAGGCTCCCATAAATAGGACTGTCCGAAGTCGTCAATGATGTGAAAGGTACCTGGACTGCGTAACTGAAAAAGATGATTGCTTCCATTCCCTGCCCAAAAATCTGCATGTAAGGTATATATTTTCGTTTCTCTATTCTGCAGTCGTACAAATTCACAGGAACCATCAGAAAACATCTTTCCTGAAGTGAACCAAACATCTCCCTTTTCACCCTGTACGAGACGAAAAATGCTATTTCCAGTTTTCATGGCAAAGCAGTTATCCGATTCCGCTGGGTTTACCAAGTTTTGGGTATTGAGGTCGATATAGAACAAGTGCTCACTTATCGCATCGTCGTCGGAGCTGAGCCAAAGTGTTGCGCCTTGAAGCGCCACTGCCGAAATCCGATTGGACAGCAAATTGCTAGAATTTGTGGTATACGCTTGAGCTTTTCCGTTATAGACAATAAATGCTCCCTCATTGGTGGCGGCATATATATTTCCATTGGCGTCGGTTTCTACCGCACGAATTATATCGCTGGGCAGGCTTGAATTCGACATGGTAAATCGGTCTATTTCGGTGCCATGGATACGAATAATCCCGGAATCGGAACCGACTACAAGAAAGCCATTGGAATAGGCCACGGAGCGGATATTATTGGATGGAAGATCGGCTACCTTAGTCCATACGCCATTTTTATGGGAAAGTAGTCCAGCATCGCTTGCGGCAAGAAGCTCATTGTCGGCGCCTAGCACTAGATCATAAACCCGTGTTGGTGCCGCGAAAGGAAAATCTTTCACTGCAAAAAATGAATCATTTCGGATGATGCCAAGCGGATTCGCAAAGCTTTTTAAGTCTTGGGCTAAATCGGCAAATCCAACCCAAGCCATTTGCGGGGTTTCAAACGCTAAAGCCGAATAGTAGCGCTTATCCAGTGCAGATATCGGATCACCCGGAGTGATGTAGTGGATGCTTACGCCATCATAAAAAGATTGGGCTGCTCCGAAGAGGGACATAAAGAATAGGCCTATTGCTGGTAATAATCGTTTCATGCTCACTAATTTGGTTCTTGAATGAATGAAGCGATGAAATGGTTGCATTTGATTGATTTCTCTTAAAAATGCCGGTTAATAAATAGGGGTTTAACATTGCGAATACTTGAGATAAGAATAAGCTACTCTATTATCGAAATACGAAGACAATCTATTCGATTTACATATTGAAATGCCAAGAAATGCGGAGGCTCCTTCAAATCAATCTTTAATCTATATGAAACGTTTTCATTGGGCAGGAGCACGTTTTCAATCATCCGGTCTGCTATCGTAAACTGATAGGGTTTATATCTTTGCTTATAGCCGCCCACTTTTGTTTCCCAGATAAACTCATTTCTATTGGAACTGTCTGAAATACTGACATAAAGCGTGTCATTCGATTGCCAATAATGTTCGGGGTTTAGGTCCTTTAAATTGTATTCGATTGTTCGGCCATATAAATTAGGAACCCGAATTGGTGTCGTGGTCAAATTCGAAAAAGACATGGTCAAGTTTTTACCTTTCAAAAAGGCGCTATCCAAGGAATAACTTGTTCTCTTTTCATACAGGTTATAGCCATTTAGATGATTTCCTTTTTTATCATCAAACCACATATACACGCAGTTCCCTTTATAATACACATAATAACTTTTTCCCTTTTTGTACGACCGTTCATCTCGCGTATTCCAGTGAATGCCATGGAGGTATCCGTCTCTAATATTCCAATAACCATTTAACCAAAAGCGCAGACCTGAATAGCCTTCCGAATAAAAAAACGGCTTGCCTTCAATTGGATATACATGCTCCATGCTGACAGCTGATTTTATTCCCATGCTATAGATGAATACCGAGTCAATCTTCCCGGAATCACCAAAATGAAAGGAGGGCCCTTCCTTGAAATCATTCACATAAAAGCTGACTTCCTTGATGCAATCACCCTGTGAATCTATCCATAACCCAACCTTCTGACCTTGCGCATTTTTGGTATTAACCGGATTAAAATCATTGGCTTGTGCACGCATGCTAAGGGAATAAATACCCAATAGGAGAAGCAGGCTATATCCAATCGCACTCAACATTTTCATAATACTTGCTCGACAATAAAGGTACCTATTCATTGAATATCTCTAATTCAAGGGTAACGTTTCAACCTTCACCAAGAATGGACGTGTTTTCGCAAGTGGCGAAACAGAGGTGCAAACAAATTTTGGAAAGCTATATTTCAGGTTCTGTGCAGACTTCAATCCATTCTTATTCCCATTTCACATACAGAGCTAATGGTTACAATAATTTTCTTCAATGCCCATTGGCCCAGGAACAATGATTAATTGCTCTTTCATGTTAATAGGAATTCGAATATGGTGCATCCCGACATGAAGGTCAGAAATCATGCATTTAAAAAGCAAATAACGATCACATTTTTGTTCAAATAAACGATACAAATTCTCGTTGTCTGAATTGAGCTGGGTTGAATTGCAAGACAATTGATAACGCTGAAAATAACTGCCAAGAAACAAATTCAATCCAATTTCGAAATAGATGCTATCCCCATTCAGGTAGTCAAAAAATCTCTTGGACATGCTATCATTCTTGCAAGAGCTTGTATTCTTAAAATACTCACTCATAAAGTTTAGCAATTCCTCAGGGAGTTTCTTAGGAGAAAAGAAACCTACTTCATATCCATCCATAAACGAAGTGAAATTGTATTTGATTCGGTAAGTGTACATAGGACTATCATAATAAATCGTGTCAAGGACTTCAAAAGACTTCTCGCTTTTTAGCAGTGAATCATAGGTGCTATTCTCATAATCAAATTGTTGAGCTTGGCTAAAAACGGGAACCACTAAAAGCATCAATATGACAATAATTATTCTCGGCATTTTACTTTTTCTGCACAGGCAAGATGGCTTTACAAGCTCCTATATACAACGGGATTAACCCTGTTTTTAGTTGATGACACTATAATAGGTATCGCTAATTACCCCGTCCTTCATTCTTAGCTCTAGAACCATTCCCCCATATTCAAAAGGAGAATACCCTTCATCTCGATATTCACAGAAATCGGTGGAAATAAAATATATCCAGTTGCCGGCCCCTCGAACTGAGCTTCCACTGGAATCGAATGGGGGTCCGATGGTTTCAATCACTTTCAAGGCAGTTTCACCTAGCAGCAAAGTGTCTATAGGCAAAGCCTTTCTTAAGCCTAAACATCCAAAAGTATCTATTTTCCAATTGGTACTTACCTCTTCGGAGATGAAGCTGGCATTTTCGGACCTCGTCGATTCATTCTGTGTAAAAACCGAACAGCTGGAAAACAAAAAGAGGACAATTAATAAAATAGATTGCTTCTTACCCATGAGAATTAATAATTTCCTTGAACTCACTTTCTGACCAACTTTTTAGAGGTGTTCTTAAAATAACCTCACCATTTCGTATTCGAAGAAGATATTCGTCATGAATTACATAGGAGGAATTTTGTTTATAATTACAAACGCAAACTATCCTATTTGAAGCCATCATCACCTTCCGCTTGTTTTCGTAATTGACAACACGGTTATTTAAAAAGTCGTTATGGACAATATCAAGTGTATCAATACTATCTCCTTCGGGATTTGCTGCGATCAATAGTGTATCCTCGCCTTTATAAACTGAATCTATACGCACTGCTGGAGAAGAGCCCTTCGGCACGCCAAACACGATTTGCCAATTGAACGACACAAGCATTAAAAATAAAAGCCCAATGTGATTTAAGTTCATCCGTCTTCCAAAATGGGGATTTGAATCAGAAGTTTTGTTCAGAACGAACCAAAGACGACTGTTAGCATACCCCGACCACTCTTTTACTTCGCAGCCGCGTGGCGTCTTGTAAACCTTGGCGCGTATCTCCACAATAAGCCAATGTTTAGCGCGGCTCAGAATTACCTCTTCCCTTTCCCTTGATGCCCTTTTCCATTATGACCTGGCTTTGATTTACCGTGTCCTGGCTTATGTCCCTTTGATCTATTGTGGTTTTGTTGATGATAGTCGGGACCTCTATGTTTTCTTCCTCTTTTTAGAAAAATGCCCGACTTTTTAAAATCTAAGCCCATCATATAAATCCAATCTTGGTGAGCGTGTTTAGCCTGACCGAGATGGAGACCGTTATCATGACGGTTATAATCCATGCGCTCTCCCCGTTGAATGCGACGAGGTTCAACCCCTACAACCTGGAGCATAACAAAGCCAGACTCAACTTCTACCACCACCCCAGTTACTGAAGCCGACATAAAAAATTCCGTACCTTCTACAGTCACTTCTTCGCCACTTTCTGTTTCTATCACAAAAGGTGTTTCTCCCTCATTGACACTGAAAAATGCCTCGCCCTTTAATTTTAGGTTCGAGGATTAAAACTCTCGTCATAGGTAAGACTGCTATTATGGCTAAGGTAAACAATGGAGCTATCCGGCAACTCAACTTGTTCAAAATTCTCGGCCGTTTCAACCCTAACCTGACCGCAGGCGCTCAACACTAAGGCCGCAGCCACTGCGAGAATGAATCTAGTTTTTATCATGAATAGGTTTTGAAAAGGTGAATGACTGCGAATCAGCCCCAATTATTCTAAGAAGGTAGAGCTATAAGATCAGCATACCTGTATTAAGCAAGCCAAAAGGGATCTAGAAATCAGACTCTTGGATTTGTTACTTGCTTTATTTGAAAGTTCAAGATAATAAGCGCCCTAAAAGTACTTCCCCTCTTTTTCGAATAAACTTGGAAGCACCTATCACCGACACAAAAGAATCGAGCATCCAATTATGTTTGGAGAACCATTTTTCAACACGCTTACGTTTTCGAATCAGGGAGCCAAACTTTTTCTCAATTTCCTGGTTATAGCCTTTCATAAATGAATCGGAAAAACACTCCTTTTCAAGGCATTTTTGTGCAAAGAAACCAGCGATTCTACCGGAAGACATGGCGGGGCCAATACCTTCTCCTGTGGCTGGGTCGGGCAAGGAGGCGGCATCTCCGCAAAGCATAAACCGATCTCCGGAAAGTATAGAATTTTCAAAATCAACCGGAATGCTCCAGCCTTTAATATCGCCCTCTAAACTTGCCTTCGCGAATCTCGCTTTCAATTCGGGTATCTCTGCTACCATGTCGAGCATCAGCTTTTTTACATCTAACTTTCTTTCGGAAACCAGATGCGAAAACGTTCCAAAACCAATGTTCACCTTTCCACCTTCAGATGGAAAAAGCCAAAAATATCCATTGGGGTGTTTTTTTGAATAATATACTTCAAAGCGTTCTTGGTCTGTACCCGTAACTCCAGAATAGTAGGCACGAACTGTGGCCCACTTTTTTTCTTCCTTGACTTTGAAATCAGTCAAGGCACGTCGTACAGCAGACATTGCACCGTCGCAGCCAATGACTAGTTTAGCTTTATAGATTCTCGTATCAGTTTGGACCTCAGCATAATCCGCATATACTTTTACATCTTTTATTGAGGTATTATTGGCATAGTCAACATTGGGTAAGCTATTGGCCTGCTCATACAAAAAGGTGTCAAAATTATAGCGGGTGGAGACATAAAAATGTTCGTTTAATTCTACCTCAACCGAGGTACCATTATAGGAACGAAGAAATATTTTAGTAATGGATGATTTTGCAGGAAATGCCTCAAATGCCTCTTTAAAACTCGGGGAAATTCGATTCAAAATTTTTGGGATATAAGGCGCTATGCCGTCTCCACATACTTTCTCTCTTGGAAACGAAGTCTTATCAATCACCAGCACCCGGGCATTTGTATCCTTAAAGGTCATGGCGCAGGTACTTCCCGCAGGTCCGCCGCCACAAATAATGATATCATAATCTACTCCGTCCATACTTTGTCAATCCATTGTTTGTGTTGCTTTGAAGCACAAAAATAATCCTAATTCGATTTGCGATGGAAACCCTTCCAATAATACCTTAAGCTGCGCCAAATATTCGCAGGATGCTCCATATCGCATATAAGTGCCTTACGGGCATACTTTTTTACGTCAAATTTTCCGTCGTTTTTATCTTGTAACTCAGCAAACTGATCTAAACAAACAAAAGTAGGAGCAATGAAAAAACGCAGGTACTTTTCAAATTTCTTTCGATGGATTAATGCATATTCCAATTGATTAAATCGAGAAAGCGTTTGCTCATAAATTGAGTAAAATAGGTGCCTCAGACTTTTTATATCATCTGTGCTAGTTGGCAGTGTTGAAATGGAGGCCATTGCATCTTTATGCATATCGAAGATATCGTCCATCAATTGAATCAATTGTCCAAGAAGAAATACCGCTTCGGACTCTTCCTTTTGCATTTTCTGCGCCATTGCTCCACGCAAGAAAAGCAGCGAATACCCCCCTTTCTTTGTTGTAATATCAAAGATCTCTTCCGTCCGCAAAGTAGACTCAAACTGTTGTAGACTTTCGTCCTGACTTTCCCCCGCCTTCTCTAAATACTTCCAAAACAAATCCGAATCAGCATAATGGGCAATAGCTTGCTTATAGAAATATACGAACAACTGTTCTTTAGGTGTGCATTCTTCTCGCTCTTTTGCAAGCAGCGTCATGATTTGTTCATGATTCAATCCATCATCATCATTATAATCATCGTACATAGGAATGAATCCGGATAAATACAAGGCCACTTTTCTTTCTGAGCGAGTTAAGTGTTTGCCCCGCAATACCCCGAACCAGCCGAAGATGTAATGGATATTGAGGATGTATTTGCTGATTCGTTTGTAGAGAATAGTCTGCTCGGACTCACTCATTTGCTGAAGAAATGGCTTGAGTTCACGGAAAAATGAACGGTGTACATGCCAGCTTTTTTGATAGGCATAGCGCACCAAAACAGGACGAACATGAGCCAATAAAGTAAGCAAGCGCTGCATCGGACAAATATGCGCTTTTTTAAAGAAACCATACCCGCATCAAGTTCGTAATGAAACAGCCTTGTTTTACTTTTCGACTTATTCAGCTGGCTTCGGCGGACATGGATTCCCTCACACTAAAATTTCCCTTGTTTTTACCTAATTTCGCAGCCCAAATGGTCCCGTAGTTCAACGGATAGAATAAGCGTTTCCTAAACGTTTGATCCAGGTTCGATTCCCGGCGGGACCACAACAAAAAAGAGGAAGGTGCTCCATTGAACGCCTTCCTCTTTTGCTATTGATACTTTTTCTATTTCACGAAGCGCTTGGTAATAACGCCAGCACTTGTTTCAATTTTGATCAAGTAAAGGCCGCTACTCAAGGCCGTTGTGTTCACCGTTTGGTCGTTTCCAATACTTGTTTCAGCGTGAATGAGTTGTCCGCTGAAATTATAAATTTCAATACCTTCTACCTCTAAATCCGTATGGATATTCAGCTGATTTCCTACCGGGTTTGGATACAATGACACTTGTGTTTCCAAAGCAGCATTTGCAGTTCCGTTTGGGAAGCCTGGAGTAAACACATAAATCGTGTTCACGGAAGGATTTTTTGTTAGTCCAGTAGCATTGTCGATATCGTAGTTTGGAGTAGCGCTCGCGGGATCACCATCGAGAACAATGCCTTTTACTCCATCCTCGTCATTGATAAAAGGGAAAATATCAATCTCCGCCAGGGCACCTTCACCAATAAATGATGAACCAATATGGAACTCGATGATATTGCTTCCTTCATAATACCATACTTGGTAATTGGCAAAATCATTCGGGAAAGAATCAACAATTTCATAGAATGAAATATTTGGCCATTGAACTTTTAAAATGCGCTCATTTCCTGTTCCGTCTACTCGATACGTTACGGGAGATTGGTCTGCTCCACGGCTTACCGCATCCGCACCACTTGGGCTCAGGTAATCGTCTCCGTCTTCCCAAAAATAACAACCATCATCGGCAATAATGATAGAATCGACAGATTTACCAAAGACCTTAAAAGGAAAAGGCATGGCAATCGCGGTTTCAAAATCATCCCATTCTGATGGCGACACAACGGTACCATTGGTCATTTCCGTATAGTTAGCTGAACGCTGGCTAAAGGAATAATGATTTTGCGCCACCACAGTCATGGCAGAGCTCATCACACAAAATAAGAGTAATAGTTTCTTCATTCCCAAATATAATGGAAGCTTTAGAACATGATGCGTTATTCAAAAAAAATCTGAGCAGGTAGGGTAGCGCCTAGTTTGTGTGTTCTTAAATTATGAAAACGAAATATGCCTTTATTATTGGACTACTTACCTTGGCTACTTTGAGTTCTTGCAGCAAGCAAAAATACCAGAGAGGTAGCGGATCCATTGTCAGTGAAATTCGCCAACTTCAAGGATTTGATGCCGTGGAACTTAACCATTCTGCTGAGGTTATCTTGTACCAAGACAGCGTATTTTTTGTCGAAGTAAGGGATTATCAAAACATTGTTGGATATATAGAAACGGTAATTGTTGGCAACAAGCTAGTCATTGGAATTGAAAAACATACCTATTTAAGAAACTCTCAAGCTCAGGTAATTATTCATTTGCCAAGACTTAGTAGTCTGATTCTGAAAGGCAGTGGTAAAATGGAAACAATTGGAAGTTTTGAGGGATTCAGAAATGCAGAAATTAGCGGATCAGGTAAAATTATTGCCCATGGAGTGCACACAAATGGCATCATGAATTTTCGCATTTCCGGCTCTGGGGAAATCCGCGCAAATGGAAGCTGTTCTGTTCTAGAGGCAAATATTTCTGGTTCCGGCAACGGTCATTTATTCAACCTTTTGGCCGACACGGTATTTGCTGACATAAGTGGGTCGGGAAGCTTAAATATTTACGCAAAGGAACTAATCGACGCAAGTATCTCTGGAAGTGGCCACATTGCGTATATGGGGTCTCCAATAATTCGATCCACCATAACTGGAAGCGGAAAAATTCAACCAAAATAAAATTCCCTTTCTTACTGAGGAGCATCGGTCTCTTTTTTTTGGTAAAATGCGCAGACTTAGTTTTTTCAGGATAATTTGCGCCTACTTCGTTGAGATGAAAAAATGAACCTGAGCCCTCCTGATTTAATTAGCCTTTACGATGCCATTGAGAAACACGCTGGAGTGAGCTTTCATAACTATGCCCCTGCTTCCATACAAAGAAGAGTTGAGCGTTTCTTACAATTGAAACATCAAAGTTTAGAAGGGGCACTAAGAAAATTAAAACAAGACCCGAGCTTTGGAGAAGAGATGGTTGAGGAGATTACCGTTAACGTTACAGAAATGTTTCGTGACCCGATCTTTTTCATTGCGCTACAGCGGCTTGTTTTTCCTGAATTAGCCAAACTAAAATCCATCTCTTCCTGGCATGCAGGATGCTCTACAGGAGAAGAAGTGGTGAGCACAGCCATATTATTAAAAGAGCATGGGCTCCTTACCCATAGCAGCCTGCTCGGTACCGATATTAATAAAAGCGTCATTCAAAAAGCGCAACAAGGAACCTATGCAACTCGGCAGCTGAACAGCTACCTTGAAGCTTATCATTTAGCTGGTGGAAATGGAAACCTTCTAGATTATTTCACAGAAAGCAAAAACTCATTTCATCTCACTCCTGAGATAAAGAGATCCTGTGCTTTTTTAAGTGGAGGCATCCTTCAAATGCCCGATCATAAAAAATTTGACATGGTCATGTGCCGAAATACCCTCATTTATTTCGACCTTAGTATGCAAGATGAGGTGATGCGCATTATTCACCACAATTTGAATATGGGTGGCTTTTTATGTTTGGGCGAAAAAGAAACTTTACGCTTCACATCGCGCTCCTATCGGTTTAAAGAAATAGATTCAGTTCATAAAATTTACCAGAAAATTGACTGACTTAAAACAGCATAGTCCCGATGCTAACTCCAAGTTCGACATTCTCGCCATTGGAGGCTCTGCAGGTTCATTTCCAGCTATGATTGAATGGATAAAACATAACCAGGGACCCTCCATCGTCTTGGTCATCCACCGCTCAAAAGACCATAAGTCAAACCTGATCCAGCTTCTACAATATTATACAGACTTCATAGTTAAAGAACCAATAGACAAGGAAAAACTACAGAAAAAACATATTTATATTGCCCCAGCCGGAAATCATATAGAATTGGATGAAGATCAAAAATGGCGCCTTTTAGACAGCCCACCTGTTTGGCATTGTAAGCCTGCCATTGACGTGCTGTTTTCAAGTTTATCACATAACACAGCTACCCGCACTGCAGCCGTATTATTATCTGGTGCAAATGCAGATGGAGGTATTGGGCTCAAGGAGATAAAAGATGCCGGAGGCTTTACCCTATGCATGAATCCAGAGGAAGCCGAATATGCGAATATGCCAAATGCAGCAAAAAAACAGGATGCGGTAACGCGCTATTTTGGTATCGACGAAATTAAGGGGCTTTGTGAACGTTATTTCTAGTCTTTGTGCTGCGTGATATAATTTACTAATCCCCCACTCAATCTCATTAATTCAAGCTCTGAGCGCTTGAGGTTATAGAGGGCATTTGCATAACGGCCTTCCGATTCGATGCTAATTTGTTGCACATCCCTAAACTGAAAAGCATTGATACTTCCTGCATTGAGCTGAATTTGGGCCAATTTCACGTTTTCACGAGCCAATACTACATTCGATTGCTCAAACTCTACCAAACGGTATTGAAGTAAATACTCCTCATAGGCTTGAATCAACTCCATCTCAAATGAATACTCGACATTCTCTCGTTGAATGGAAGCTCCCTCTCGTTTAAGCTTTGCAACCGCAACTTCTCGATTTACCTGTGAACCATTGAACAAATTATAGGTCAACCCAACTCCAGCTGCTGGGCCCAGGCTTTGATTTGATTTCAAAATACCTACCGCACTTTGTGAACTGATAAAACTGTACTCTGAGAATAACCCTAAACTTGGGTAACGCTGACTCTTCGCCGTGCGAATCCCATTAACTGCTAATACCTCCTGCAGTTTGCTGTTTCTTAATTGTGTATTCTGCCTCATGCCATTCGCCCTGAGTTCTTCATATGGAAATATGGATAATGCACGCATGGTGTCGTTCAAGGTATAGCTTATGGAAGGAGAAGCCCCCATTTTCTGTTTCAGTTGAGTCTTAAGGTTTATGAGCATGGAACGCTCCTGCAGCCACCGAGCACTATCCGCATTCAGATCAAGCAGGCTCTGCAGATAATCCAACCGACTTGTTTTCCCAAGTTCCATTTTCTTCTTGGCCAAGTCCGCCCTCAATTGACTATAAATGAGAACGGTATCCAAAGACATGAACAATTGTTCTCTTGCTGCAATTTCATAATAGAGGCGAGAAGCTTCATAGAGTTCGGCCTCCATTGTGAGGATCGTTTGCAATGCGGCAGCTTCTTCTTTTAGCTGGAGTTCATCGCGAATACTTTGCACATAAAACCCTTGGAAAAGAGTCCAATCAAGTCGAATACCTAATGAAGCCGATTGATTCAGTGCACCATCTGCTGAACGAATATCTCCATTAAAAAACTCCTGGCGGGTATTAACAAGGCTATTCTGCTGAGTTCCATTTAGGCTAATGCTAGGATAATAACCGGCCGCACCCAGCGTATTCTGCTCTGTTGCTACTGCCGCATCAATCCGTATTAGTCGGATGGAATAGTTATTGGCCAAGACACTATCGGCTACTTGATGCAGGGTAATAGGCACCTGTGCGTTGCTGGTGGTGGCAAGCATGAATCCCATACAAAGAAGAATCAGGCTATTTTTTATCATGAGAAAGTTTTTGCATCGCAGACAAACGCGATTGGCGTGAACTAATAAACAAGAAAATGGCTGGAATAACATACAAGGTTAATCCCAATGAAAAGATCAATCCACCAATAATGGCAATCCCCATAGGAATCCTACTTGTTGCCCCACCCAATGCCAGAGCAATCGGCAATGCGCCTAGAATGGTTGCCATGCTTGTCATTAATATAGGACGAAAACGCTGAACGGCAGCTTCGACTACAGCCATTTTATTCGACATGCCTTCTTGTTTCTTTTGATTGGCAAACTCAACGATCAAAATTCCATTCTTGGTGACAATACCAACGAGAACAATGATTCCGATTTGGCTAAATATATTCAATGTCTGGTCGAATATCCATAAAGAAAGGAGGGCCCCAGACAAAGCCAACGGAACGGTAATCATGATCGTTAGCGGGTCACGGAAACTTTCGAACTGAGCTGCCAATACCAGATAAATAAGAATCAAAGCCAACAAAAAGGCAAACTGCAAGCTGCCAGAGCTGTCTCGGTATTCTTTGGAGGTTCCAGTAAGGTCGGTACTAAACTTTTCATTCAGCAATTCCTTCGCAACACCCTCCATCACATCAATTCCATCGCCTAAGGTTTTTCCTTCAATCGGACGTGCGGAAACAGTGGCCGAAACAAAACGGTTATAACGATGCAATTGAGGCGGACTGCTTTCTGTTTCCATATCTACCAAGTTGGCGAGTTGCACTTGGTTACCGTCTTTATTTTTTACGTAGACTGAAGATAAATCCGCTGGCTCATTTCGGTTATTGCGGGATGCTTGTCCGATTACTTGGTATTGCTTTCCATCTTTTATGAAATAGCCAAAGCGTTGCTGTCCGAATAAAAGCTGCATAGTCTCTGCAATATCGCGCACTGAAACACCCATCAAGCGCGCTTTTTCTCTATTGATAGATACTTTTAGTTCCGGTTTATTGAACTTCAGGTTAACATCCATAATTTCAAACTGACCCGTAGCCATGGCGCTATCCATAAATTTAGGTAACACTTCTTTTAGTTCTTCAAAATTTGGCGCTTTTAATACAAACTGAAGTGGAAGTCCGCTATGGCGACCTCCACCAATCGTTTGGTCTTGAACTACGTAGGTGCGGGCAAAACTATATTGGCTTAACAGTTTCCCTAATTCAGAAGCAATCTGGCCCTGTGATTTGGTGCGTTCCTCAGGTTTAACAAGCGTTAATCGAACAAAACCAGAATTGATATTGATAGAAGAACCAAAACCCGGCGACGTAACACTTAACAGGGACTCTTTTTCCGGCATCGTATCGGTCAGGTTTACCAGCTCTTCAACATAGCGATCCATCAATTCGTAGGAAACACCTTCCGGCGCACTAGCCACGATTCGTAGGCGGCTTTTGTCTTCCATCGGTGCCAATTCAGATGGGATAGATGAGCCCAACCAATAAATACTAATCCCTGACACGGCTACAATGAGCCAGGCAATCTTAGGCCAATGCATAAACACATTCAAGCTACGTTTATAGAGGTCGTTTAAGCCCACGAAGAGCGATTCTGACCACAGGAGCCACTTCGCCTGAGAGCTGCTCTTTTTAAGAATCCGCGAACTCATCATTGGAGTTAGGGTAAGCGAAACGATGGTTGAAATAATTACGGTTCCAGCCACGACCATTCCAAACTCTCGGAATAATCTCCCAGTGAGTCCTTCTAAGAATATGATAGGCAAAAAAACCGCAGTAAGGGTAATGGTGGTGGAGATAACGGCGAAGAAAATTTCTTTGGAGCCCTCAATGCCGGCCTGCATCGGTGGCATGCCCTTTTCAACCTTCGAATAAATATTTTCCATCACCACAATGGCATCATCCACCACCAAACCGGTAGCAAGTACAAGGGCCAAAAGTGTTAGGATATTGATTGAATATCCCAAGAGATACATGATAAAAAAGCCTCCAATGAGCGAAATCGGAATAGCAATTACCGGAATCAAGGTGGTGCGCCAGTTTCTCAAAAAGAGCAGAATGACCAAGACTACCAGCAAGAAAGCAATCAGAATAGTTTCTTGGACCTCAGTGATAGCACTACGAATAGACTGGGTGGTATCAAGTGCTACCCCAATTTTATAATCTGGAGGCAATTCCTTTTTTATCTGCTCGACACGCGCATAGGCCGCATCTGCAATTTCAATATAATTTGTTCCTGGTTGCGGGGTAATCGCAATACCAATCATAGGAATTCCACCATCCCCACGGAGAAGCGTACGTTCATTTTCTGGCAATAAGCGCGCAATGCCGATGTCTTTAAAGCGGACCAATACACCGTCATTTTCTGAAATTATCAGATCATTAAATTCCTTTTCAGTGGTCAGTCTACCAAAAGTCCGAATGGTAAGTTCCGTTGCATAGCCTTCGACCCTTCCCGAAGGAAGCTCTACATTCTGTTGGTTGAGGGCAGTTCGAATATCGAGAGGGGTAAGTCCATAGGCCGACAATTTCGACGGGTCCATCTCCAGTTTCATGGCATATTTTTTCTCTCCCCAGATGCGAATTTCACTCACGCCAGGAATGGTTTGCATACGTTCTTTGAAGACATTATTCCCTGTTTCGCTCAGTTCTAAAAGCGTTCTTTTATCACTTTGTACGGTGATGGACAGGATGGTTTCCGCATTGGCATCCGACTTCACCACAACAGGCGGGTCGGCATCTGGAGGCAGGTTCCGAACAGATCTAGACACTTTGTCGCGCACATCATTTGCGGCAGCTTCAAGGTCAATACCCAATTCAAATTCGACACTAATGCTACTTCTTCCTTCGCTACTAATTGAAGTCAGCGCTTTAATCCCTGCAATTCCATTGATTGATTCTTCTAAAGGCTCAGTAATTTGTGACTCAATTACATCGGCATTGGCTCCTGAATAATTGGTGGTAACGGTAATGATTGGAGGGTCGACACTTGGGAACTCACGAATACCCAAATAGGTGAAACCAATTATCCCGAAGAGCACAATAAAAATATTGATGACGGTGGCCATAACCGGCCTCTGTATGCTAAGGGTAGAGATATTCATGGTTAGCGAACACTTTCTATGGCTTGAACAGGCATGCCATCGCGTGCTTGCAAAATTCCGGTTAATAATATGCTGTCGCCAGCATCCAGTCCGCTTAGAATTTGAATATCATTGGCCCTGCGCAAACCAGTGCTTACCTTTTGGCTTTTAACCACACCATTTTTCACCAGAAAAACCATTTGTCCATTTAGTTCAGGAACTACGGCTTCCGAGGGAATCATAATGGCATCATCAGTTTCTTCAAGTTCTAAAGAGATGGACAAATAACTTCCTGGAACAATCCGGCTTGCATCTCCATCACAAATAGCACGTACTTTTAGGTTACGGCTCCCGGCATTGATGCTCGACTCGAAAGCGTAAATCGTCGCGTCTAAGGTATCTGAACCCGAAGACGCAAAGGCATTCAATGGCATTCCTTTAATGATGCGAGAGGCATAAATCTCTGGGACTTCAAATTCAATTTTTATTGGGCGCTCTTGAACCAAACTGACCAAGGACTGACCAACCGATATATAGGCCCCTTCGCTCACTTGTCTTAATCCAATTCTTCCTGAAAACGGTGCACGAATTAAGCAACGTTCAATTCGTACCAAGAGGATATCTAATTCAGCTTGTAAGCTGGCCACCTTATTTGCGCTCGCATCGTAAGCCTCCTGGCTAATTGCATCTGCTTTTAGCAATGAACTATTCCTTTCAAATTCTTTTTTGGCCAAGTTTAAGTTTACCTGAACATTTTTTGCCTGTGCTTGAAAGTCGCGATCATCGATTTGAAAAAGTGGGCTGCCCTTGCTGACTTCTGAACCCTCTTTGAATGAAATTTTTATTAAACGACCACTTTCTTCTGCCTTGAGCTCTACCTGCTCATTGGCCATTACGGTGCCAGTCGTTTGAATAGATTCAATCAGGCTTTGGCCACTAACCTTTAAAACATTGGCCTCTAAGCCACGGCTAGGTCCTTTTTTTGTTGATGCGGCTCCCCCACCGCTAGTGCCCTCTCCGCATGCCATTAGACCAAAAAGAGAAAAAGCAAAGAAATATTTTTTCATGGATATGCTTCAGTGAAGATAACACGTTTGCGGCCTACATGCTCATGCGTTTGTATGGAACAAAAAAAGAGCCGCTACAGTATAATCTGTACGCGGCTCTTTCAAGCGAAAAAGATGCCAAGTATGCGGCTAACGCAATTGGGCTAATCTTTTTTCTAATACTTCTTTCGACATTGAAATATGAAAATGCACTTTGAAAAAACGCATCAACACATCGAGTGAAGTTTTGCGTCGGCTAACGGCTTTCGCCAGCTGACGATCGATTAAATCTGTCATAAGTAATTCCCCCTTTCTACAAGTATAAACGTAGTCATCTATAAAAGGTTGTGTAGGCAGTAGAAAAGATTTTAGTTTTTGTGTAAATTTTACAATTCGTTAACTACAGAGTAATCTTCGACTAAAACCCGTCGAAAATTGCATGGGTCTGCGTATACTTGTATAAATTGATTGAAAAATGAAAACAAAATTTACTACACTATTACTCGCCCTAACGATGGTTGGTTCAACCGTGTTGCTAAACTCCTGCAAAAAAGATGACGATACTGGTTCTTCATCTGGTGGTGGTGGTGGAACTTCTCCACAAGAAAATTCAATTGCTGCCACTATTGGTACACATGTATTAGACCCAGCAGGTTTACCCATAGTTGCTTTTGATGCTTCAAATGGTAGCTTAAGCATCACTTCAAATGACAAAGATCAATCCACAACGCTTGCCCTATATATTAGCGTGGATGGTGCCAATGAGCAGCAAATTGGTGGGACTGCCTTTGCAAGTGTGCAGGTAGGTGGAAAATTATATGATGCAGATGGGGGTAAAGTAACATTAACCACCAACGATAAAACAAACCGTATCGTGGCAGGTAAATTTGTATTCTCTGCAAAAGACAGTCAACAATTTAATATTGACGTATCAGATGGCAGCTTCTATATCAAGTACTAAGAAGTAAGACTCTTTTTAAATTAAAGAACCCGCTAGAAGCGGGTTTTTTTTATACTTCGAGTTCAGAGTACATCGGACAATGGTCCGAATGTTTTGCGTCTGGTAAAATCTGCGACGTGCTCAGTTTGTCGGCCAAATTAGCTGTCAGCATAATGTAATCGATACGCCAGCCCTTGTTATTATTTCTAGCGTTGGCCCTATAACTCCACCAAGTATAATTATCCGGCTCTGGATGTAATGTTCTGAAACTATCTATATAACCTTGGTCAACGAATTGGTCGAACCATTCCCGCTCTTCCGGCAAAAACCCAGACGAGTCTTTGTTTCCTTTTGGATCGTGAATATCAATTGCTTTATGACAGATATTGTAGTCGCCACATAAAATCAAGTTCGGAATCTCTTTGCTCAGTTCATTTACGTACTCCAAGAAAAATGCCAGCCAACCCATTTTAAACTCTTGTCGTAAATCACCGCTAGACCCAGAAGGGTGATAGATACTCATTACAGAATACCCATCATAATCCGCACGAATCACTCTTCCCTCTCTGTCATAGAGTTCATTCCCTGTTCCGTACTCAACATGTTTGGGCTTTTCCTTCGAGAAAATGGCCACCCCACTGTATCCCGCCTTTTCGGCCGAAAACCAATAATGGTGGTAGCCCACATGTTCCAATGCCGCAGTTTCTACCTGTTCCTTATACGCTTTGGTTTCCTGGATGCAAATAATATCAGGTGCTTCCTCCTGCAACCATTGTACAAAGCCCTTTTTCATGGCCGCACGAATTCCATTCACATTATAAGTACAGATCTTTTTCATGTCTCTAATAGTTTAATAACCATTCAATTGCGGCTTGTACTTTATCGCCGTTTGGTAACATTTCTTTTTCCATGCCCATGTTCAATGGCACTGCTGGAACATTTGCTGAGCCTAAGGTTTGAACAGGTGCATCAAGGAACTGGAAGCATTCTCTACTGATTCGACCGGCAATAGCTTCGGCAAATGAATTCTTTAGCGTCTCTTCTGTCAGCACCAATACTTTTCCATGCTTTTTACACTGTGCATAGATGGCCTCATCGTCGCAAGGGTTCAGGGTGCGTAAGTCTAGAATCTCCACTTGACCTTTGTACGCTGCCTCAGCGGCCAAGGCCCAATAGACTCCCATGCCATAGGTTATGATGGCCAAGGATTCCCCGTTATCAACTGCCTCATCTGATGCTTCCAACACAATGCGAGCTTTACCCAGTGGAATCATATAATCTTCAGAAGGCTCAACAGATTTTGCTCCTTCTGTTGCTGGCACTTTGCTCCAGTAGAGTCCTTTATGCTCAAACATTACTACTGGATTCGGATCATAAAAAGCGGCTTTCATTAAGCCTTTCATATCCGCAGCATTGGACGGATACACCACTTTAATACCCTTAATCTGAAGGATGCTGCTCTCAACTGTTCCGGAGTGATAAGGGCCACCACCACCATAGGCACCAGTTGGCACTCGAATTAGCGCTTGAACTGGATATTTACCGTTCGACAAATAGCAACTTTTGGAGAGCTCGGTAACCAATTGATTGACTCCAGGCCAGATATAATCAGCAAATTGAATTTCCACAATTGGCTTGCATCCTACAGCAGAAAAACCAGCGGTAGAACCAATTATATAGGCCTCTTGAATCGGCGTATTGAACACGCGATCATCGCCATATTTTTTCCCTAAGGTGGCCGCTTCTCTGAACACTCCACCAAGTCGGCTTCCAACGTCTTGTCCGTAAAGGAGTGCATTCGGATTATTCTTCAAAATTTCATCCATGGCGAATAAGGCAGCATCAACCATAATGACCGTTTCATTTCCTGCTGGAGCTCTTTCACCTACCTCTTCTGTAATACTCGTTGGAGCAAACTCATGGTCGTATAATGAATCGGCTGTAGGTTCATCTGCTGCTTTTGCGCGTTCGAAGTCTGCATCAATTTCGATGCGGGCCTTTTCCTCCATACCTGCTAAGTCAGCTGGATCAACACCAAGATCTAGAAGCACCTGCTTAAGTGCAGGAAAGGGATCCGTTTGAGCGTGTTTCGCAAGGTCGTCCTCTGTGCGATAAAACTCCTTACGCACTCCTGATGTATGATGACCTAAAAGCGGAACTGTGGCATGAACAAGTATTGGTTTTCTTTTACTCCTCACATATTCAATAGCCTTTTCCATCTCTTCATAGGAAGCGATGAAGTCCGTTCCATCCACACGAGCACGTTTCAGCCCTTTGAATCCACCGGCATATTCGTAAGCGTCCATTGCCCGCATCTCTTTTCCTGTTGCTGAGATGCCCCAATCATTATCTTGAATCAAATAGATGATTGGCAAATTATGCAGTACTGCCATTTGGAAGGCTTCCGCTACTTCTCCTTCTGTCACAGATCCATCTCCTAATGAGCAAACCACCACAGGTTTGTCTATCCCTTCTAATAGCTTCTGACTCTCGAGGTATGAAATACCATGTGCCATGCCCGTTGCAGGAATTGTTTGCATGCCCGTTGCGCTGCTCTGATGCGGCATTTTCGGCATGCCAGGGCGGTTTAGAGAAGGGTGAGCATAATAGGTTCTACCTCCGCTAAATGGATCATCCTTTTTTGCCAATAATTGCAACATCAACTCATACGGAGTCATTCCCATGGCTAATAACATGCCCTCATCGCGATAATATGGAGCCGCATAATCACATTCTTTGAGCAAAATTCCACAGGCCATTTGAATGGCTTCATGTCCTTTACTTGTTGAATGTACATATTTGGTTACCTGCCTATTAGCATCATAAATATCAGCCATTGCTCTAGCATGACACATGAGCTGATAAACGTGCAAAAGAGTTTCTTTCTTTACCATTTTTTCTGACTTGCAAGTATACGAAAAATGGAAAGAAAGGCGGGTTTTGAGCAGCAAGATGTTCGTCCAAAATCGCTTTAATTTAATTTTAACTTGCATGTAAAATGTTTTAGTGGAATCTTTGGAAATACAACCATGACACAACACGTAAAAATTCTAAGCCAGCCCCATTACAGTATCCTAAGTTTTGAGGGGTTAAAAAATCTCGATGCAAACTCTGCACACCGTGTAAAAGCGGAGATTAAAGGCTTGCTCGATGAGCAAGTTGTAAACGCCATTATTGATTTAAGTTCTATTCATTTTATCGATAGTACAGGTTTCGGAGCACTCATTTCTGTACTTAAAACGATAAAAAGCAGAAATGGTAATTTGATTTTAAGTGGTGTTTCTTCCGAGGTTCGAGAATTGATGGACCTTATGCAGTTACTCAACGTATTCGAATTGAGTGAATCTGTAGACGATGCAATTTCCCAACTAAACTAGCAAGCCTATGCTTTTTATCAAAAGCTTTCAAGCTGACCTCTCACAGTCAGACCTTTTAGCCAGTTGGTTAGAGGAAGTAGCCGTTGCGTTAGAAACAATTCCCTATCACAAATTGCGCTTTGTAATTCATGAAGCCTTCGTCAACGCTTGCAAGTTTGCAGGCGAAGCACAATCCTCCATCATCGTGGTAATTCGTCATCAGGATAAATTAGAAATAGCGATAAC
Organism: uncultured Burkholderiales bacterium; assembly: GCA_964620355.1. Classification (GTDB taxonomy): domain Bacteria; phylum Bacteroidota; class Bacteroidia; order UBA8524; family UBA8524; genus UBA8524. The sequence continues at coordinate 126,202 of CAZUIT010000001.1, forward strand.
TGACCCAGGTAAAGGCTTTAGTATTCCAGACAATTTAGATCAGTTTGATACTAATTCCATTGGATTTCGTTGGAACTTAGTCACAGATCGTGAAACTGCCGTTGTTGCAGAAATTCGCGACCCTCATACACTTAGCTTTCACTTAAGCGCCGAAACCAATGACCCTTCGCTTGAATTACGCGAAAACCATAGAGGGCTTATTAGCATCTTAAAAGCTTCGCAGCAACTCAGCTACCACTTTGTCCCGAATTCATTCAACTACCTCCAAATTACTTGCTAAATCATGCGTGAAAGCTTGTTTTCTCCTTCTAACAACTCACGTCTTTTGGCTGTTGAAAGCGAAGAAAGAGATAGACAAATCATTAATCGCGTTTCAGAGACCTTAGGCTTTGAAGTTAGCTTTTGTAAGGATGACGAAACTGCTCTCATAAAATTACAGCAGCGATTTTTTCAAATAATCATCATCAACCCAAGTATTCCTAAAAAACAGGTCTCTACATTTATAGGCAATGTGAGAAGCATTCGTGGTTATGAGCGGGTTCCTGTGCTCGTTATTGCCGAAAGTAATGAAAACAATTCGGCAGCTCGCTACCTCGATGAAGGTGCTGATGGTTATGTAATTAAACCCTTTACCGAAGAGCTGCTTTTTTCTCACCTCAACCTTTTTCTTCGCCGCCAAATATTCCGTCGCTTTCACCAAAGCGAATACCTAAAACGTGACCTAAACACGGATCGTGGAAACATCATACTTTGTTCCACAAGTAAGCAAATACTAGACATTCCGGTAAAAGGAATTGAAACAGATGTTCTGGTCGTTACGGACGAAAACGAATTATTCAAAACCCTTTTCTCTCATAATATTTGGCTGGTATTGGTTGGCGTAAATGCCAAATGGGCATTGCCTCTGGTTGGAAAAATTAAAAATGATGAAGCCTTCAATGTGCAAGTCATCTTATTGAGAAACAGCAATGTGCTCGATGCCGATGTTGTGACCTTCTTTAATCAAGGAGGAGATGATATCACCTCCATCAATAAGCCTGCGTTTATTCTTACTCAACAAATTAATAGCCGAATTGAACGTGAGCTTTACTACAAAGAAAAATATGTAAATGCCTTGCGAACTGCGGCTTCTAAGTTGCCTATTCGCTCAGAAAGTAAACTTAACATTCAATATGGCATCTGGGGCATTAGTGCATTTCACGAATACCACGATCAAATACCCGGGGGCGATTTCTACGAAGTTATTGTGATCAATAAAAACCAGCGCGTTATCATTATTGGCGACGTGATGGGTAAAAAATGGGATGCCTGGTTCTTTTCATTGGCCTACCTTGGTTATATCCGAAGTACTCTCAGGAATTTGGCCTACCAACAATTCGTTGACCCAGCCAGTTTATTGAATGCCTTGAACGACTCTATCTTTAGGGACTTCAAACTTTCTGAAGTTTTTACAACGCTCAGCGCGGTGCTAATTGACAAAGAAAAGAATATTGCTCAAATCGCCTCAGCTGGTGGACTGCCCGTTATTCTTGTCCATGCTCAAAAACAAACTTTTACCACATTGCACCCAAAAGGGACGCTTCTTGGCCTAAATGAAAACGAGGTGTATGAAACAATTCAAGTCAGTCTTGATGCAGAAGATGCTTTATTCTTGTTCACTGATGGCTATGTAGAAAGCAATGCCAATATCGACCGATTAGGCAAAATTTTGGCCGCGAATCAACACACCAAACAAGCACAGGCGATAGATATCGTTCTAAAGAACGAAATGCTTTATACTTCCGACGATGACCGAACCATGGTACGCATTGGACTTTTAGGAGATTCCTGAGCCGTTTACAGAAGCGGAACTTGGCTGCACAAACACCAATTTCCCTTCACTTTCTGCCATCAAAATCATTCCTTGAGATTCAATGCCTCGAAGTTTTCTTGGGGCGAGGTTTACCAAAACACTAACCTGCTGGCCAATTATATCTTCCGCGGCGAAATGTTCTGCAATACCTGAAACAATCGTTCGAGTATCAATTCCTGTATCTACGGTTAATTGAAGCAATTTGTCGGCCTTGGGAACTTTCACCGCTTCTACGATGGTACCAATACGGATGTCCATTTTCATGAAATCATCATATTGAATTGTTTCCTTTTGTGGGCTCAACTCATACGTAGTAGTTGCTTCAGCTTGGGCGGCACTCTCAGCTGCTAGTTTGTTAATCTGCTCCTGAATTATAGAATCTTCAACCTGAGTAAATAATAAAAAGGCATCTCCTAAATCGGCGCCCGTTTCGACCTGATTCCATTCAGTAAGCAATTCGATATTGCTATTCTGTATATTTAGCTGCTTGAGTATCTTGGCCGTGGTTTCTGGCAAGAAAGGCTCTCCAACACCCGCAATTCGCGCACATAAATTTAACGTTTCATGTAGTATCCCCTCCACGGCTTTTGGATCCGTTTTCCATAGCTTCCAAGGTTCAGTTTCCGCCAAAAAGCGATTGCCTTCCCTGGCTAAGTTCAACCATTCGGACTGCGCATCTCTGAACTTATATGAAGCAAGTAATTCGCTCACGTTCTGAGCAATACGTTCTGATGCCTCAATCATTGATTTCGCTCTTTCATGAAATGACTTATGTTCAGAAGAAGAACCAAAACCAGCTGGTACTTTACCATCAAAATACTTTTTACAAAGTACCATGGCCCGATTCACGAAGTTACCGAGTACAGCCACCAATTCTGAATTGACCTTTAATTGATAATCTTTCCAGGTGAAGTCGCTGTCTTTAGTTTCCGGTGCAATGGATGTCAAGGTATACCGTAGTTCATCATTTCTACCTGGGAATGCTGCTAGGTATTCATGCAACCAAACGGCCCAATTGCGAGAAGTGGATAGCTTCTGACCTTCGAGGTTTAAAAACTCATTGGCTGGAACCTCTGCTGGCAAAATATAATCGCCATGTTCCATTAACATCATTGGGAAGATGATGGTATGAAATACAATATTGTCTTTCCCAATAAAATGAATGAGCTGTGAATCTTCATCCTGCCACCAACGTTTCCATTCTTCCGGGTTTCCTTGTTGTTCGAAGAACTCTTTGGTTGCCGAGATATAGCCAATTGGCGCATCAAACCAGACATAAAGCACCTTCCCTTCTGCTCCTTCAACCGGTACTGGAATTCCCCAATCGAGGTCACGGGTCATGGCCCTAGGGTGCAGCCCTTCTTTTAGCCAAGATTTAAATTGACCTTTTACTGTTCCTCTCCAATTTTCTACCCGCTTAGCATATTCATTGAACTCGGGTGTTTCGGCAATCTTATCCATGGGCAAAAACCAGTTCGTGGCCTTGCGTAAGACTGGAGCTGCGCCACTCAAGGCTGAACGAGGATTTTTGAGATCAGTAGGACTTAATGCTGAACCGCATTTTTCACATTGGTCGCCATAAGCATTTTCGTTGCTACAAACGGGACAAGTTCCCAAAATATAACGGTCGGCCAAAAACTGCTGAGCCTCCTCGTCGTAATACTGATCCGTTTCAATTTCTTCAAATAATCCTTTATCATACAGCTTTTTAAAAAATTCTTGGGCTGTTTTATGATGGACTTCCCGGCTTGTTCGAGAAAAGTGGTCGAATGAGATGCCGAAGGTTTTAAAGGATTCAGAAATCTGTTTGTAGTATTTGTCTACCACCTGCTGCGGGGTGATTCCCTCTTTCTTGGCGCGCATGGTTATGGCCACACCGTGCTCGTCTGTTCCACAAACAAAAAGCACCTCTTCGCCTTTGTTTCTTAAAAAGCGGGCATAAATATCGGCTGGCAAGTAGCATCCAGCAATATGGCCAATATGCAAAGGACCATTGGCATAAGGAAGGGCGGCAGTAATCAGATTTCGTTTCATTCCGCCGCAAAGATAGTTAGCCTTGCTCTATTCTCCTTTGCCCTGAATTAACGAGTTTTGTATTCGATGATTCTACCTCCATTTCTTCAAGCTGGCGACCGCATAGGTATCATTGCTCCCGCCAGAAAAGTGCAGCGCGGAGAAGCCACTAAGGCCGCGGCAATTTTTCAATCCTGGGGACTCGAACCCGTCTTCGGAAAAAACCTCTTTGGAGAAGACCATCAATTTTCTGGAACCGATGAAGAGCGTGCTCAAGACCTGCACAGCTTTTTGATGGATGATTCCATTAAAGCCATCATTTCCTTCCGAGGAGGCTATGGGTCCGTGCGCTTGATGCCTCATTTGGCAGATTCATATCCTACTCCAAAGTGGTTGATTGGCTATAGCGATTTTACCGTCATCCATACCTGGGCTAACCAACGACTCGGCTGGGCAAGCATCCATGCCACCATGCCCGTTAATATGGTGATGGAAGGAGAATATAGACAGTTGTCTAATCTATCTCTAAAAAACGCCCTCTTTGGAAAACCTGAAAGCCTACCCATTCCTTTTCATACGCTTGAAAAGAAGGGAGAGTCAAAAGGACAATTATGTGGAGGAAACCTCTCTGTACTTTTCAGTCTTTTGGGCTCAAACCTGCAGCTCGAAACACAGGAAAAACTGCTATTCCTAGAAGACTTAGACGAATACCTCTATCATGTTGACCGAATGATGCAGGCCATAAAAAGAGCTCGAATCCTTGATGCAGCCAAGGCAATAGTTGTTGGGGGCATGAGCGATATGCGCGATAATGCCATTCCGTTTGGACATAGTGCCGAAGAAATTATTGCTTCTACCTGCAGTGACCTAAACAAACCATTACGCTATGGACTCGAATCTGGACACCTCCCACTCAATCGGGCACTTATTTTTGGCCTAGACTATGAATTGAAAGAAGATTTGCTTAGGCCTCTTCTGTAAGCTCTTTGCGTAATCGCATAGCGCCAATGCCAATTCCTCCTAAGCACGCAACAACCAGTAGAATAGACCCTGCTAAGGAAACTTTTTCACCCATGACATAGCTTTCTGGCTCAAAACGGAATTCAATCTTGCGTTTCCCAGCCGGTACTTTCAAGCAACGCAGAACGAAATTGCAGCGGAAATGCTCCACTTCTTCGCCGTCGATGCTTGCCTTCCAGCCACTTGGGTAGTAAATTTCTGAGAATACTGCCAACTGCTCTGTGGCCGAATTCGACTCGTAAACCAGATGATTCGGCGCATAGCTAAGCAGCTCGATATTCCCTTCGCTATTTCCACCTCTAAATTCGCCCAATTCTTCTGACCAACGTGAAACATCAACTAGAGCTGTTTCCTTGGTATTGATAGATTGAAGCCCTTGTACCTCTTCATTGGCATTATTCACCGGAAGAACCTCACTTACAAACCAAGCAGGCCCGTTCGCATAAATATTCTTCAAAGGTGCGCCATCAGGATTGATGATGAAATACTTGGTATTGAGCATATTCAATACCGGCATCGACGTTTTCATTGCCGAATCCAATAAGAGCACATTTTGCTGCTTCATAATATTCTGGAAGTTGACCATCTCAGGACTCACTCCATACTCTATCAGTTCTTGGTAACGGCGCAGTTTCGCTCCATGGTAGCCACCAATTGATTTATGATAGTAGGAGGTAGTTGCGTCATTAAACGGACTCACTGCCATGCTCAATACGCGGTAATCCAATTCTTCATCGGCCAAAATTTGTTGGTCAGCATTGGTCATCGTATAGAGGTTGTCGGTTTTTGTTTTCTTCTTGTAAGTATCTCCAGACATGTAGCGGCCATTGACTGTCCACTGATCTCCTAACATAAAAATAGCGACTATACCAATGGCAACTGGAGCCGACAGTTTGTTTTTTGCAAATGCCCACAAACTCGCCCAAGCGACCGCAATAAGGAATAAGGAGCGGAAAGCATCTTTTTGCATCATGCCTTCACGGTAATCCTGAAACAATGTTAGCGTTTGGTCTTTGATACCAATTTGGCCATCCATCTCATTGGTGAAGTCAAATAAACTCGGGCCAAGCACGGCAAGTACCAAGCATAAGCCTCCAGAGATATAGAATGCCAAGTTCAATTTGTTGAGCGTGCTAGCTTCTTCCTTACGCGTTACGAGCGCATGCAAACCCAAGGCCGCCAAGCCCGCAATGCAGATTTGGGTGATTGCCGTAATCATGGTTGGCGTGCGGAACTTATTGTAAAGTGGCACATAATTATAGAAGAAGTCGGATAGGAAGAAGTTTTTTCCCATACTCAAGAATAGCGCTAAGAGTCCTGCAGAGATGAGCCAAATTTTGGTGCTCTTTCGATCGCTCAAAACGATGCCTAAAATCATCAAAAAGATAAGTATCGCACCTAAATAATATGGACCCGCTACATAACGCTGTTCACCCCAATAGGTGGGCATATTGTCCGAGCGGTTAATTGCTTTGGCTAGTTCTGATTTTTTATCAATGTCCATGGTAGAAGCCCCACCACTGAAATTCGGAACCAAAAAGGTAAGAATCTCCATGTTTCCATAGCTATAGTCATTGAAGATATAGCTCTTATCCAAACCATCAGCGCTTGTTTCTTCATCGATGGTCAAGTCGCTTCCCCCACGGGTAGACTCTTCGCCATATTCGTAGGTCGTCCAAAGGGTGCTTGTATTAGTAGAAATTCCCAGCAATGCGGCAACCAGCAATATGCCAGCAGCTTTCATAAAATCAGCAACCTGTTTTTCGCGAATGGCAAATACCAGCTTAATAAGCATCCATATCACAATGGCGATGAAGAGGTAGTAAGTAATTTGCAGGTGATTCGCGTATACATTAATAGCCAAGCCAAGAGCAGTTATCACAGCCGCGGCTAAATATTTTTTATCGAAAGCCAGTCGAATACCCGCCAGAATTATTGGCGCATACATCAGGGTCCACACCTTATTGGCGTGACCTGCTTCTATTCCAATCAGATTGAAGGTGGTAAACCCGTAGCCTATCGACACGGCTGCAGCCACCCAGACATTCACCCGAAAAGCCAACAACATGAGGAAAAAGCAAGTCATCAATAACCATAGGGAAGTCATTGGGTAACGATCATAACCAAACACATAGGTGATAGATGAAAAGATATAGGCCGACCAGTTGTTTGGGTATTCAGCCTTAATCTGATAAGTAGGCATTCCTCCAAACATGCTATTTGTCCAGAGACTTTGCTCACCAGTCTCTTCCTTAAACGATTCCACCTCCTGTGCCATTCCGATGGCTTGCTTGATATCATGTTGGAACATGACCTTTTTTCCGCTGATAAGCGGAGCAAAATAGGCGGCAGAAATAAGTAAGAATACGAGGATACAAAGAACCTGTGGTCCGTAGCGGTCGATGAGCTTTTTTACCATGATTTGAAGCGTGCTTAGGCCTCAAATATAGTTTTTTTAACATGTGTATCTGTCATGATACCATCAGTTCAAAAAAATCCAAGCGCCAAATTCCAAGTGCCAGAATTCAACTACCAATAAATTTTGGAATTTGGAACATGATTATTGAAGCATAGGGCTACAATTTGGCATTTAAAAAGACAGTCCGTTTTTTTAATGTTTGATTAGTGCCCGAATCAGTTTGTGATCGGAATAGAAATGCGGGCCACTTTCGTAGTTATAAGAATTCATGGATGCATCGTGGAAGATATAGTCGATGCGGTAGGAGGGAAATGGCCCTACGTAGGTATTTCCTGTGCCCTTTCCACTTTCTACAAAAGCATCCTTCTTGTTACCGCGCATCTTGCGGTAGGAATACGAGAGTTGGGTATCATTCATATCCCCCATGAGAATAACCCGGTAGGGCGATTTAGCCATATGCTCGGTCACCAAAGACACTTGCTCGGAGCGTTTTTCAAATCCTGCCTTTAGTCGCTTGATGATGCTTTTGGATTTCTTTACTGCTACCTCTTGATTTTGCACATCTTCTTGATGAAATTGCTCCTTACGTCCGAGGTTATTTGATTGCAAATGACAGCAATAGACGCGCACGGTATCTTCACCTGGCAAAAGTAAATCGGCCCAAAGCGCTCCATTTACATTGCCCGTTCCAAAACTTACATAGCCTGTTTTTAGCGGGCGGTATTTTGAAAAAATAATGGTTCCCTTGTCTTTTAATTCGGCATTCTTGCCTTTCCTGATATAATATCCAAATCCACCTGCCTTTTTTATTTTATTAGAACTCGATGGACCATTATACTCCAGGTATTCTGCATATTCTTGGAAGCAGATAATGTCTGGCTTAGTCATTTTTATATAGGAGGCCAAACTATCTAAAAAGTACTTTTTATCCCCCTGACCAAAATACTTCACATTCATGCTCATCACCTGAATATCCCCTTCCTCTTTCACCGCTTCCGCGCCCGACAGCTTATATACCTTTCCAAAATGCGAATACCCCATTAACATGCAGGCCACGGGAAAAATGAGCTTCAGCTTGCCCATCACTAGCCAGTAAATCAAGAAAAGTCCGTTGATCACAAAAAGTAAAGGAAAGGCGAGTCCGAAAAACGCAGCAATCCACCAAATCATTGGGTTAATATAGGGCGCTGCATAAGACAGCAAGAGAAGAACTCCCGCCAACAAATTCAATATCCAAACGATTCGGTTAATGATAATCATGAATCTTGTTTGCTCGCTTTAAACAATGTTTCCCGCTCCGTCCGCGTTAAACTATCATAGCCCGACTTACTTATTTTATCGAGTATCGCATCGATTTCATCCTGATCTGGCCGAACAGGGTTATCCACCCGCATATGCGTGGTATAGGTCTTGAAAATTTTCTTTTTGTCTTTTTTCTTGAACATCTTATTCCAAGTTCCCACCGTCCATTCTTCGATTCGGTCTAAAAAAGTCCGCTTACTTAGGTAGCGAATATACAGATACCCGATAATGGCACCACCTACATGGGCCAAATTTCCTCCAGGGTTATTCCCGTACATTTCTATAAATGAGGAAACCACCATAAAGAGAGCGATATACTTCAGCTTGATATTAAAGATGAAGAGCCGAATTTCATAGTTTGGCAAGAGTGTCGCAATGCCTACAATCACGGCCATTACGCCAGCAGAAGCGCCGTGTAATGGGTATGGATAATAGGCCGAATATCGAAGAACAGGGAAAATATTCATCCCAATAAAATAAAGTGCACCCCCAGCCAAACCGCCATAGATATAGGCCTTTAATAACTTCTTATTGCCAAGGTACTCTTGGAATATTCCACCCAAATAGTAGAGCCAAAGGAGATTAAACAAGATATGAAAGATGCCTTCATGCACAAACATATAAGTGAATATTGACCAAGGTCTGGTAATAAACACCATTGGAGTTGCAGGCATATAGATCCAATGATTGATGGCATTTCCATTATCCGCATTGCCGGTAATAAAATACGCAAATAGCTTCACGGCATGGATAAGCAGGAATACACCAATATTCGCAATAATGAGTTTGCGAACCATGCTGTTGCCCTTATTGAAGGAAGCTTTTATATCGTCGATCAACCCAGCCATAGTCTAAAAAAAGGATTTTCGGTTTTTCTTATTCCAGTATTTAATGAGTAGAAAGCCAATTAAGGCGCCGCCCAAATGTGCGAAATGGGCAATATTATCCCCCGGATTATTTTGAATTCCTTGCAAGAGTTCAAAGGCAATTAAAACCCCAACCACATATTTAGCTTTTACTGGAATCATAAAATAAAGGTAAAGTCGTGTGTTTGGGAACAACATACCAAAACCCAATAATACCCCATACACCGCACCTGATGCGCCAATAGTAGGCCCGTTTAATGCCGAATTGAGTGCCCGCCAGATTGGGTCAGTATAATTCTTACCCATTTGAATAATGGAATAACCTTGAACCTTTATCTCAGTTACCGCTTCCGGACTTAGCTGCTGCGAAAGGTTATAAATGTCGACCGACTTTGCCATGTTATGGATTACGGCAGCACCAATCCCGGTAACCAAGTAAAAGATAAGAAACCGCTGTCCACCCCAAATATTTTCCAATACAGACCCAAACATCCATAGAGAGAACATATTGAAGAAAATATGCCCGATGTCGCCATGCATAAACATGTGCGTGATAACTTGGTGTGGCCTAAACCCATCAGAAGTCCAATAATGCAAACCCAATAGATCGAACATGTCCAGGCCAAATTTTTCTGTAACAATCTGAGAACCTAAAAAAAACAGCCCATTGATAATAAGGAGATTCTTAACTACAGGAGGTAATAAATTAAAGCGACCGAAGCGAACAGGTTGATTCATGCTAGTGAAATAGTTTATTCAAGTGGGCTTCATCAAAACGAACAAAAACCGCCTTGCCAAATGGCGAAATGGCTGGTTCGCTGCACTGAAGCAGATCGTTTATTAGGCGTTGCATCTCAGCTGCACCCAATTTCTGACCCTTTCTTATTGCACTTCTTTTCGCCAAAGCGCGTGCCACATCACGTTGTTTGTCTTGTGTATCAACTTGAAAAGACGCTTTATATTCTTCTATCAACCCTTCTAAAAGCCCCTTGGCATCAGCTTTATCCGCTTCAGGGGGCAATCCATTGATGATAAAACTTCCTGATCCAAAAGGACTAATGTCAAAGCCAAGATGGCGGATTTCTTCCAAAATACCCTCAACTAGTGCGGCATCATTGGCAGAAAATTCAATGACACGAGGAAACAGAAGCTGCTGCGAGGTGCTCTTTTGCTCGTTAATTCCGTGTAAAAATTTCTCGAAAAGCACTCTTTGGTGGGCTTGCTCTTGATCAACCACCAGCATTTCTTCGTTCCCTTGCACCACGAGATAGGCATTCATCAGCTGAAGGATTCCCAGCACTTGAAATTTAGACTCGGTTCGTTGAAAGGACAATTCAGGGTGCGCTTTGGCCTCAGGAGCATTCTGGTCAACATGCTCCATGCCTTCGTAAAGGTCTTGCCAATGTCCTAAATTTCGCTTCTGCTGTGGATTATCATCCTTAAAGGGATTATACCCAGGAGTTGTTTGTGATTTTGGAGCAGTAGGAAAATCAGGCCTATCCACTTGTGAGTTCAAAAGGTGGTGAAAGGAATGGTCGTCGAATATGCTTTCATCACTGTGCCCTAAGTGGTGCTCAGCCAAGGTCTTCTTCACCACCGATTTCAACAAGGCATACAAGGTGCGTTCATCCTCGAATTTAATTTCGGTTTTGGTAGGGTGAACATTAATATCAATATGCGTTGGATCTAAATCTAAAAATGCAACATAGGTAGCATGGTGGCCTTCGGGGAGGTAGTTTTTATACTCTTGCTGAATGGCATGATTGAGGTAAGGATCCTTGATAAAGCGCCCATTCACAATAAAATACTGTTCTCCCCTGGTTTTTTTTGCAATGGAAGGACTTCCTAAGTAGAGCCTATAATTGGCAGCGGGTGATTGTTCTTCTCCAAAGAAAAGGTCGTCTTCCTTCACCCCTAATAGCTCTGCCAGTCTTTTCTCGGGAGAAGCTGTTTTCAGATCATACAAACAATGGTCGTTATGAAAAAGCTTAAAGGCCACGGTATGATTGGGCATGGCCACACGAACGAATTCATCCACAACATGTTTGAATTCAACGGCATTCGATTTTAAGAAGTTCCTGCGTGCTGGGATATTATAAAATAGGTTCTTCACCGAGATGGAGGTGCCGCGAGGGTTTACACAGCTTTCCTGATTTTTTACTTCAGAGCCTTCAATGTTTAAGAGCGTGCCCAATTCATCCCTTTCTTGGCTGGTTTTCATTTCCACCTGAGCGACTGAAGCTATAGAAGCCAATGCCTCCCCTCGGAACCCGAAGGAACGAATCTGAAAGAGGTCTTCTGCCTTTTTAATCTTAGAAGTAGCATGACGTTCCCAGCATAATCGGGCATCCAGCGGACTCATTCCCTTGCCATTATCAATGACTTGAACAAGGGTTCTTCCAGCTTCTTTTACTATCAATTCGATATGGTCTGCCCCAGCGTCGATGGCGTTTTCCATGAGCTCTTTTACGACAGAAGCCGGACGTTGAATGACTTCACCCGCCGCAATCTGATTGGCGATAGCATCAGGCAGTACAGAAATGATATTCCCCATGGATTAATAAAAAAGCAATAACCAGGAAAGGAGTACAAGAATTAAAATGATGATAACCAAGCGCGAGGCGGAGGTACGGTTCCCGGAAGCAATTCGTGCAGAGCGCCCCCAACTTTCTTTTAGGCTGCCCTGCGCAATTTTGCTCGCATGACCCTTTCCGTTTTCCTCAATCCCTTCAACTCTCCTCTTTAAATCTTCCTTCGCAGGATCATAATAAATAGGAGTATGTTCAAAGGTGCGATGTGCTGGTATTTTGAATAGAAATCTAAACATTTTTTAAGTTCCGACCCGAAATTCAAAGATAGGGTATTCTTATTGTATTTTCGTGCCTGAATGCCCATGAAACTCCCACGTATACTCCTTCTATTTCTCAGTATTTTTACACTTGGAAACGCCAAGGCTCAGGTTTACCACTTTACAACGAATCCTTGGGTTGATTCCGTATATGCGCGTTTAAGTCCGGAACAGCGCATTGGCCAACTCATTATGGCTGCAGCCTATTCCAACCCAAATCAGGTCAATGAAACCGAGCTGCTTGATATGATTAAACGCTACCAAATTGGTGGGGTTATCTTTTTCAAAGGCAGTCCGCAACGCCAGGCCGAAATGCTTAACACCCTTCAAAGTGCATCCAACGTTCCTTTGCTTGTTGGGATAGATGCTGAATGGGGATTAAATATGCGCCTCGACAGCACCATCAAATTCCCAAGACAAATGGCCTTGGCCGCCTTTGATGATGATAGCCTCATCTATGAAATGGGAAGAGAGATTGGCCGTCAGTGTAAACGTTTGGGAATCCACGTGAACTTTGCTCCTGTTGCTGACGTGAATAATAATCCTAACAACCCTGTGATTAATGATCGAAGCTTTGGAGAAAACAAGCAGATGGTTTCTCGAAAAGCCCTAGCCTATATGCGTGGACTGCAAGACGAAGGGGTAATTGCATGCATCAAACATTTTCCTGGCCACGGCGATACCGAAACCGATTCACATCACGATTTACCCATCATTCGCTTTCCCTACAAACGACTGGACACTTTGGAACTTTACCCTTTTCAATACCTAATAGACTCAGGCGCCATGAGTGTGATGACCGCCCATCTATACGTGACAACCTTAGACCCCACACCCAAACAAGCCTCTTCACTTTCTAGAAGAATTGTCAAAGGCAAACTTGTTGATTCAATGGGATTTGAAGGACTTATATTCACGGATGCCCTTAACATGAAGGGGGTGAGTAAATATTTTAATTCTGGGGAGTTAGAGGTTAAGGCGCTTTATGCAGGAAATGATATTTTGCTCTTCCCAGAAGACATACCGGCAGCCATTCGGAAGATCCAATTGGCTTTAGATAGCTGCTTGCTCGACAGCATTGAATTTGAGCACTCTGTGAAAAAGGTTTTGGCAGCCAAACATTTTGTCGGGCTCAATTCCTATCAACCGATAAATACAGGCCATTTAAATACTGACCTTAATAACGGGCCAGCACTGAATATCCTAGATGAAATGAGTGGTCGGCAGCTCACCTTGGTAGAAAGGAAGAAAAAAACCATTCCACTTCGCAGAGAGAAAAAAATTGCTTGTGTCGCCATCGGAAGCAATTCATGGAACGCCTTTCATTTGAGCATGAATAATTACGGCGACTATGACTTCTTCGGAATTCAGCGCGACGCAAAAGCTTTGGAATTTAGCCAACTTCGAGACTACCTCAAGCAAGAAGATTACGATGTGGTTGTGATTAGTCTGCACAATACCAATCGCCTAAAAACCAAGCAATATGGATTATCTACCCGAGGTATTGATCTTGTCAAAGAAATAAACCGATTCAGCGAGGTGGTGCTTGTTAGCTTTGGGATTCCGTATAACCTCCAATACTTTGAGGAACAAGAGAATATTTTGATTGCCTACCAAGATATCGATCTTAATATGGAAAAAGCTGCGGAAGCTTTGCATTCTGCTATACCAATTGAGGGAAAGTTAAGCGTTACCGTTTCTGAGAAGTGGGACTATCAAACTGGCATTATGGTCTCAGCCGATAGCAGTCAGCTACGTCATTCCTTGCCCGAAAAAGTAGGCTTAAGGTCCCTCGATTTTCTCCGTATTGATTCGGCAGTTCAATATGCATTAGATAAGGAAGTGTTCCCTGGCTGCCAAGTGCTGGTTGCCAAATCTGGGGAGGTTATTTATTCGAAGAGTTTTGGTCATTTTGATTACTCAAAAAAGCAACCCGTTCAGAGCAATAGCATTTACGATATCGCATCGGTGAGTAAGGTAGCGGGAACTACGCTAGCGCTGATGCACCTATTTGATCACGGAAAAGTGGACCTGGACAGAAAGGCTTCTCACTATATAAAATCGCTAAGAAAGAGCAATAAAAAAGACCTGACCCTGCGCGACTTACTCACCCATACAGCAGGCCTACAAAGCTGGATACCATTCTACCTGCAAACTTTGGATAGCAGCATCTATAGCTCGCTTTATTCATCCTGCCGGACAGAAGAATACTCGCTACCTGTAGCCAACGGAATGTATGCCCACCACTCCTTGACTGACTCTATTTGGGACTGGATTCTAGAAAGTCCGGTTGCTCGCAAGGGCAGCTACAAATATTCGGACCTTGGCTTTTATATCCTGCAGAAAGTAGTGGAGGAAGCCGGCGACATGCCTTTAGAGCGCTATTTGGAGAAACATGTTTATAAGCCCTTGGAATTGGGGAATACCCATTATAATCCGTTACAGTATTTTTCTAAGGATCGTTTGGTTCCCACTGAATTCGATAGCGCTTATAGGAAGCAACTCGTTCAAGGGTATGTGCATGATCCCGGAGCAGCTATGATGGGTGGAGTTGCAGGGCATGCTGGACTTTTCAGCAATACCAACGACTTGGCCGTGCTGATGCAGTTGCTTCTAAATGGCGGGGTCTATCACCAAACACGGATTTATTCAGAGAAAACGGTGAATACGTTCATTGGCTATAGCGACATCTCAAAAAGCCGCCGTGGACTTGGTTTCGACAAACCTGAGCCGAACCCACAAAAAGGCACACCTTGCTCTCGCTGCTGCTCGCCGCTTTCTTTTGGCCACAGTGGTTTTACAGGAACCTATATTTGGGTTGACCCGCAGTATGAATTGATTTACATATTTTTGAGTAACCGTGTAAACCCAACAGCAGACAATAATCAGATAAGTCGACTGAATGTTAGAACCAATATTCAAGACCTCCTTTATGAGTTCCTCCATGCTGAATGTCAGAAAACTCACTAAGGCATTTAAACCTTATAAGTCAAAAGAACGTTCTGTTGGCATGCGCAGGCTATTCGCATTATCTATTTTTTTGATTCACCTTGGCGTTACTGCGCAAACCGGATCACGCTGGTTCTTTACCATTGGCCCATCTGTAACGGTGGGAAATCAATTCGTTGGCGGCCAGCGTTCCATTACAGCCCCCGACATTACTGGGTCGCACAGCATCCAAGCGATGTTCAGTCCTTTATGGGGCTATCCAAATCCACAGTATACTGGTCCAGAAAACTTAGGGCGTAAGCTTCACCTCGGCGTTCAATATGAGCGCTTTTTTAATCCCCATTTTGCATTGGTGGCGGGACTCGAACTAGGGGCCCGTGGATATATCATCAAGTCGGATTTTAGCAATGATCTCCTCGTAAGTTACCGCACCATCAGCCTTCCATTATATGCATCATTTTCTCCTTTTAAAGGGGGAGGTTTTTGGTCCTTTCGCCAAAATATTGGAATGCAGTTCATGTATGCTAGCTCAATTCCAGAACGGATAAAAGGCAATATCGAACTCTTCCAAAAACGAAATATCTCTCCTCAACTGTATGCCGGTCTTGAGCTCATCCATAATTCATTCTCTGCCCCTTTTGGCTTTGAAGTTGGCTATAGTCATGGTTTCACCAATGTTATTGAGCATTATTACCTTGGTCTTGATTATGTTACGCCGATACGAGTTGAAAGCACGGGGTCAGCTTTTCATTTCAAAATTAAATACCTGATAAAAGAAAAACGCGACCCCTTAAAGGCCATACTTGTTCAGGAAAAATTTGATTCGTATGATTTACTTGCATACCGCGATATCAAAGATCCGGTGCCGATAAAAACAAGCAATGACACCATCCATGTTTGTGTTTCTGATGATCAAACAATAGATGGAGACAGCATCGCTATCGAATTCAATCAACGTATCATTCATAAAGATATAATGATTCAGCGCGAAGCATATTGCTTTGACATCATTTTGTCTGAAAATGGAACAAATACCCTAATCGTTCATGCATTGAATGAAGGGAAAATTCCACCCAATACCTGCGTAATACACCTCTATTTTGGCGAGGAACACCAAGTTGTGCGCCTAAAATCAGACATGAAAACTTCAGGTGCCATACGCTTTGAGCGCTAGTCACAGCATTCCATTAAAAGCATATTCCCAATGGCATAGTTAATTTCTACCCAACCATCTTCTACCACTTCGTTGCTACTTCCAGAACGCACGCCGGATTCCAAGTCTTCATTGCTTAGCATATACTTTAATCCTTTGCAGGATATTCCTTGCACTAAGCCAAAGGGAATCAAGGATATACGTGTTCCTTTCGGATACCACTTTTTATAGGTTTTAGGCAGTGAAAAGATGCGTGAATGATCATCAATCATTACCAAGTCAATCTGCTCTTGGTACTTGAATAAGCTCATCATATTATTCACCGTATGATCCGCCCTTAAGCCAGTGGCCCATGCAATATTTGCTGAAGGGTAGCCCTCTTCAATGAGCCAAAGAATTGCTTTTTCAAGATCCGTAGCATTTTGATCGGGTGTATGAATCACCTTGATGGGTTGCTGACGTTGCTCAATTTCTTCAAGGTTTATGTTTCCGTCAAAGTCACCGAGTAGCACATCCATTTTGATACCAAGAGGTTCAAAACGATGTACAGCGCCGTCGAGCACAATCACCGTAGGGCTCCACTCTAACATTTGGCCAAGCAGGTCCATAGAACAGCACTCACCATTTGCTATGATGAGTGCTGGTTCTTGTTTATCTCGAATGACGTGATGGGAAGACATGTTACTCTACAGTAACCGACTTCGCTAAATTTCTAGGCTGATCTACATTACATCCGCGCAATACAGCAATGTGATACGAGAGTAATTGCAAAGGAATTGTGGCCAATAAAGGAAGTAATACTTCATCGCAGTCAGGAATCTCAATGACATAGTCTGCCATCTTTTTCATCATGGTATCACCTTCTGTGGCAATAGCGATGACTTTTCCTTTTCTAGCTTTAACCTCTTGAATATTGCTAATTACCTTTTCGTAGCTGCTATGGTTAGTGGCAATAACCACTACCGGCATTTCTTCGTCAATCAGTGCAATCGGGCCATGCTTCATTTCTGCTGCAGGATATCCTTCCGCATGGATATACGAAATTTCTTTTAGTTTCAAGGCACCTTCTAGTGCAACTGGGAATCCATATCCACGCCCTAAATAAAGGAAATTGCGTGCATCTTTATATTCTTCAGCAATGAATTTAATCAGATCGTTCGACTCTAAAGTCTTTTCGATTTTTGCTGGAATGGTTTCTAATTCGTTGAGTAAGGTTCTGACTCTTTCTTTTGTAAGGGTTCCTTTGCGCTGTCCAACTGCGATGGCAATCAAAATAAGCGCTGTAACCTGAGCGGTAAAGGCCTTGGTTGAAGCCACACCAATTTCTGGTCCGGCGTGCGTATAAGCACCCGCGTCTGAAGCTCTTGGAATAGATGCACCAACTACGTTACAGATTCCAAAAATGGTAGCTCCACGGCTTTTTGCCAATTCAATTGCTGCCAAAGTATCCGCAGTTTCTCCAGATTGAGAAATGGCAATTACCATATCTTCTTCTCCAACAACAGGATTACGGTAGCGGAATTCTGAAGCATATTCTACTTCAACTGGAATACGCGCTAAATCTTCGAATAAGTATTCTCCAACCAATGCCGCATGCCATGAAGTTCCACACCCAACGATTAATATACGCTTCAAGTTCATCCACTTGCTTTCGTATTGCTTGATACCCGCCATTTCAACAAGCTCATCTTTCAAGCTAATCCGTCCACGAATGCTATCGTATACCGAACGAGGTTGTTCGAAAATTTCTTTGATCATGAAGTGATCATATCCGCCTTTTTCGATGCTTTCCAAGTGGATTTCCAACTCCTGGATATAGGGAGTTTTAATATCGTTATCGATGGTTTTAATGACCAACTCACCTTTGTCGATTACGGCAACTTCTCCATCATTCAAATAAATTACGTTCCGCGTATACTCCACCAATGGAGCAGCATCAGAGGCGATATAATGTTCGCCTTCGCCAATACCAATTACCATTGGACTACCTTTTCTGGCTCCAATCAGTAAATCGGGCATGTTTTTATTTAACACAACTACAGCATAGGCTCCAATAACTTGACCTAATGCCATACGCACTGCCTCTTCAAAAGCAATGCCTTCATTATTCACGTAGATATCCTCTATCAGGTGAACCAGTACTTCTGTATCCGTATCACTTTTGAATTCGTGACCACGCTGTTGTAGCTCAACTTTCAGGGAATTATAGTTTTCGATAATTCCGTTATGGATAATGGCAATTTCTCCGTTCTGAGATAGATGCGGATGGGCATTTCTATCATTTGGCTCACCGTGAGTTGCCCAGCGAGTATGTCCAATACCAACATTTGCAGGACCCATACCTTGTTCGGCAACATAGTCCTCCAATATGCTAACCTTCCCCGCTTTTTTAAATACTTCGAGATCTGTTCCTAATAATGCGACACCCGCACTATCGTATCCTCGGTATTCCAAACGAGAAAGTCCTTTTATTAAAATTGGGAAAGCTTGTTTAGGGCCGATATATCCTACAATTCCACACATAGATTAAGCAAATTATTTTGAAGTGGTAAAATTAACTGAATTCTTTTCGAAATCAAATGACCTTGACTTAACATCAAATAGACTTCTGCATGTTTTTAAAAGCTCATCGAACTCTCTAAAGTTTAATGATTGTTGTCCATCGGAAAGCGCTTCTTCTGGATGTTCATGAACCTCGATCATAAGGCCATCAGCACCGGCTGCTATTGATGCCATACTCATCGGACTTACCAAGCTACGAACACCTGTTCCTTGACTTGGGTCAGAGATAATTGGTAAATGTGACAGTTCCTTTACGAGAGAAAGAGATGCCAAATCAAGGGTGTTTCGGGTTTCGGTTTCAAAACTACGTACACCCCGTTCGCACAGAATGACTTTTTCATTTCCTCCTAACAACACATATTCTGCTGCTTGGAGCCATTCATCGATGCGTGCACTAAAGCCTCTTTTAAGCATGATAGGTTTATCAATCTTGCCGAGTTCGCGCAAAAGTGTATAGTTGAACATGTTTCTCGTTCCTATCTGAATGACGTCTGCATAATCATAGACTTCCTCCAAATAACTTAGGTCCATGAGTTCTGTTACAACCCTCAACTTATGCTTATCCGCTACTTCTTTCAAGAGCTTTAATCCTTCGAGCTTCATTCCTTGAAAGGCATAAGGACTGGTTCTTGGTTTATACGCTCCTCCACGCATGAATCGTATTCCGCGGGATTGAAGGTATTCGCCAATTGAATTCATCTGCTCTTCTGACTCCACAGCACAAGGGCCAGCAATCATGGAAACCTCGTCTCCACCAATTTTAGCTCCACGTACATCAATGATTGTTTTGTCGGATTTCCATTTGGCTGAAGCCAATTGATAGGGGGTTCCTAAATCAATAAACTGTACATCAGAGAGCAGGCCGTTTAAAGAGGATTTCTGAAACGGATCAAGTGGTTTTTTGGTAATAAACACCGAGCGGCCTTGATTTACCGCTGCCTTAAAGTCAATGTCTTGAGAATGTAAGAAGTCAGCAATTGCCTTACTTTCCTGATTTCCCAATACCGATGCAAATGCAAGAATCACCTATTTCGTCTTTACAACTGTCACAACAAATTTCACGCCTGTTGGTAAACCTTTCTGCATATTCATTTGCAGGTGGCTCCCGGATACCGGGTTATCTGAAGGCGTAATCAAAAAGAAGCCCGTATTCAAGTTTAACCCATTCAAACGGTAATTGTTCAAAATGTCTTGAATTTCACGCGTTATATGGAATTCATAATAGCCGTCATCTTGTTTTGTTCCTCCATAAAAATTGGAATTGATAATCTGATCCGCAACAAAATTATTCTGGTTATTTGAATCTCTTTTGAGCAAAAGCATCCGATTGAAAGCTGGAAACTCTGTGCTGGTAGTTGATTTGTCGTAATAGAACACAAATTTTGCGTCTACAATTCCGTAGGCACCTTGATCTACCAGGTTCAATAAATTGGGAATATCAATACGCGTCTTTAAACCGGCCATGCTTTGAACATAGGTGATGTCAAAATTTCCGGCTGTATCAGAGAGCTGATTTTGTATTGACGTGACGCCTGAAAAGTCGTGGTTATAGGTGCCAACCTTCACGCCATTTTCTCCAACCGGAAAAACATATTTGCCCGTGTCGTTGAAATATACAGCAAGGCCAGAGCTTAATTTATTGAAATTAAAATAGGCGATGCTTCCTTGACCATTGGCTAGGCCAGCCGTTTCTACTTCGAACTTTAATCCATTAAAATAATTTTGGAAAGCCGTATTTGAACCCAGATCGTTGCTACCAGCATTCTGAAAAATATCAACGATTCCCTGTCCAAGTTTTATACGCATTTGTGGGGCAAGTGCTTTTACTGCACCGTTCTCCGTAATAAAAACCGAATCACTCAGTTTGTGCAGAATTCCAGGATAGCTGACACTTGATGAGCTTGGAATTGGACTGTTTGAATAATAGGTAGAATCGATGTACAAACGTTTGTCTAGCTGACTCACTTTAACCGTCATTGGTGTATTCAAATTCCCAACGTACTGTTCAGGGCCTGTATACTCCCCTTGGAATACCACTGAATCAATGACCACCCCAGCAGGAAATGCAAATGTTGAGCTTGGTAAAGAAAAACTTAGCGACATTGCTGCTGTATTAAGGCCATAATCACTCGTGCGAGTGGCGCCTAACAATTGGTAGCTTGTTGCATCACTGCGAAGCGAATCTTCTAATACCGTTCGTGTTTTTAAAGTAAATGTATCGATGGCCTCTGGCTGCAGAGCGGCATCACCAGCATCCAGTCCGATTGAGCCTGTTTCCTTTTTACAGGAAACGTGGATGATGGTCATTAGGACCAGCATCCACGTTACATAAGATGTTTTGTTCAATGTGTTATTTTTAACTCGTTAACAAACTGTCGTAGAAGTCAGCGTATACGTCTGCATGCCCATCTGCCATGTACTGAAGTACTGGCTTGTCGGTAGACAACGTAGCAATAAACTCTTCCACTTCAGGATCGATTTGATCACTGGCCTTTACAACGGCATCTGCGTGATGAATAGCTCCCATGTAAAGGTTGCTACAATCACCGCCATCGAATACGGCCAATTGTTCCTGATCGATATTATTTAAGCTTGCCTTGCGAGCAAAATCTTTTCCAAGATTTTCATCAAATTGATTTTCAAAGACAGAGTAAACCACTTTTGAGTTGCGGAATACCGGTTCGTCTTTATACATGCTTCTCAAATAGAGAGGGATTAAGCTGGTCATCCATCCATGACAATGAATAATGTCTGGTGCCCAACCGAGCTTCTTTACTGTTTCTAATGCGCCTTTACAGAAAAAGATGGTTCTTTCATCATTGTCTGGAAAAAAGGCATTGTTTGCATCCGTGTAAACGAACTTTCTGTGGAAGTAGTCTTCGTTGTCAAGAAAGTACACTTGCATTTTTGCTTCAGGAAGCGAAGCAACTTTAATGATCAACGGGTTATCGTTGTCATCAATGGTGATGTTGATACCTGAAAGTCTTACAACTTCGTGGAGTCTGTTTCTCCGCTCATTGATAACACCAAAACGAGGTACCAAAATGCGAATTTCATTGTCTTTTTCCTGAATGGCTTGGGGTAATTGGCGTGCAATCTCTCCGACTGTAGATCCTTCTAAGAAAGGGTTCATTTCCGAGGAAATAAAAAGAACCTTTTTTCTACTCATATGCTGCTAATTTGGGTATGCAAAGTTACTAAAAATAATCAACTTTGCCAAGATCTCATTGAGCACGCATGTTAATCATCCATCATCCAGACGAATTATCGGAACATTTGTTACGATTTAAAAAACAGAAACAGTCCATCGGCTTTTTTCCAACCATGGGAGCATTGCATTCCGGTCATCTTTCGCTCCTCCACGCGGCACAGAAACTCACCGACATCAGTGTATGCAGCATTTTTGTGAACCCGACACAGTTCAATAATGCAGACGACCTCGCCAAATACCCTCGCACCTTAGAACAGGACATTGCCTTGCTCGAAAAAGAAGGCTGCGACGTCTTATTCTTACCTGAATCGGAAGAATTATACGCGTTAGAAAAACCTATGGACCTCAATTTCGGCGGATTGGCCACCTATTTTGAGGGTGCCTCTCGCCCCGGACACTTCTCGGGAGTGGCGCGGGTGGTGAGGCTATTTTTCGATTGTGTTATGCCAGATCACGCCTTCTTTGGCTTAAAGGATTTTCAGCAGTGTATGATAATCAGGTCGATGACTGAGCAACTTGGCCTTTCTATTCAATTGCATTTTGAACCTACCCTAAGGGAAAAGGATGGGCTTGCCATGAGTTCAAGGAACGTCCGGTTAAGTTCGGAACAAAGGGGTTTTGCTCCCATCATCTATCAAGCATTGCAACAAGCAAAAAACTCCTACTCCAAAAAAAGTGTTCTAGCCATAGAGGAAGAAGCCAAAGCTTTGATAGAAGAGAGAAAAGGGCTGCGGGTGGATTATTTTCAGTTGGCTGATGCACGAACCTTAGAACCCCTGCATGACAACGACGAACAAGCAGAAGCAGTAGCGTTGGCTGCTGTTTATGCAGGAGATGTTCGCTTGATTGACAATCTACTCCTGAAATAACCTATTTTTGAGCACCTGCAAGAGCCTACCGATTTGAACACAAACTCCAAAATGAGCCACTACTTTGACGCCGTTGAAAGCAATAAGAAGGAACTTGATTGGGAGATGGCACGCCGTAGAGCCTTTCATACACGTAGCAAAGCACTGGAACACCTCGACAAACATCTCATTGACTTTGAAACCCACTTTACCCGAAACCAGGGAAAACTCCTTTGGGCACCCAGCATTGAAAACGCCCAAAATGAACTGAAGCAGGCTTGCAATGGATTTAAGACATTTAGTGCTCCCCACCGAATCCTAGAGGAGATCAAGCTTCAAAACCACCCAGAATGGAACTTCCTAGAGAATGGAGAAACCCCGGCTTTTGGAGAG
This sequence comes from uncultured Burkholderiales bacterium, assembly GCA_964620355.1. GTDB lineage: Bacteria > Bacteroidota > Bacteroidia > UBA8524 > UBA8524 > UBA8524. Next base: position 149,638 of record CAZUIT010000001.1, read on the forward strand.
AATAATTGTGCCGTATTATTTCCCGATTTTTATATCAGCGAAAATGGAGCCCTGCTCTTGCACCATACCAACCCTGCACTCGACAGCCTGCTTGCTCGATGCAATAAGATAATCTATATCCTCGGTATTGAACAGGTTTGTCCGAATATGCATGAGGCAGAAAACTTGATCAACCTCTTAGCCAAACAAGGTGATGGTAAAAAAGATTTTCCTGCAGTTCATATTAGTTTAGGGAATAGGTTTGGTCGCGAAAGCATGGGCCAAGTGGAGAGTGTAGTCATGCTTATTGACAATGGAAGGAGTACCATTTTAGGCGAAATCCCTCAGCGACAGGCTTTGTATTGTATTCACTGCGGTGCCTGCTCAAAATACAGCAATTTTGCAGATGAAACTGAAGCAACAAAGTCCGTTATCGACATCATTAAGGCGCCATTTATACAAGGACCAAAACATTTCGAAACAAATTTCAAACTTCCCTTGAGCGGGTTGGCTACCAGCAACTGCCCGGTGGCCATTGACCTAAAAGGACTGGTTCTTGAAAACCGACGCTTGGCTGTAGAACAAAAAATGGAAGGACGATCCGATGCTCTTGCTTGGAAAGCTTGGAAAACAGCCATGATGAGTCGGAAATGGTTGAATAAAAGCGCCGGTATGAAATCTTTCACCTTGAAGAGTTTTTTCAAAAAACATTGGGGGGAGGCGCGTGATTTCCCTAAGCCTGTGGACCAATCTTTTAACGAATGGTGGGTACAATCTCGTGGTAAGTCAGAAAATTAACCCAGAATTCAAACGAATACGGTGCTTTCTTCTTTATTTTGTGCCGTGAATCGTCTGCTCACTTGTCTATTTCTTTTATGTACCTGCGGCACTTTTGCCCAAGTATTACCCTCTTTCGGAAATTCACGAACGGGTACTGCTGGCATGCAGTTTCTAAAAATTATGCCTGATGCACGTGGAAATTCGATGGCTGGAAGCTATATCGCACAAGCAGATGACGCCATGGCCATGTTTTGGAACCCAGCAGGAATAACCCAAATAGGCAAAGAGCGTTTGCATGTGCAATTCGACCAAACCCGCTATTTCGCAGGTTTTAACTTAAGCTCGATCGCCGCTGTGTATCGTCCCGCTCAAACAAGCTTTTGGGGGGTTTACTCTTATGTGCTTACCTCCCCTGAAATGGATGAAACCACCGAGTTTCAGCCGGAAGGAACGGGCAGGACTTTTCGTAGTCAAAGTACTTTAACCGGCTTCACGTATGCCCGAATATTGACCAACTCTTTTTCTTTTGGGGTCAATGCAAAGTTTGCAAGAGAGGCTTATTCTGATGTTGCTGTGAATAATGTCATGTTCGACTTAGGTATCCGCTATAATGTCGGTGTTAAGAATGCCCGATTTGCTGTGACTTTAAGCAATTTTGGCATCAATGTAGAACCCAATGGAGAAGTCACTCGACTTCGCCATACGGGAGACGAAGTAGTAAGCGGATTTGAACGTATTTCTGTTCCGGGCATCTTCCGTATCGGTGCAGCCTTCGATCCCATTAGCAAAGAGAATCATGTGTTGACGCTAAGCACACAACTCAATCATCCAACAGATAATAATGAAACCTTGGCCTTTGGTGCCGAATACGTTATGCGAAAAGTTTTTGTACTGCGCTCTGGCTACGAATTTGGTGCAGATGTAAGCGGGTTTCCTCCATTGGGGATGGGTGTCAAGCTGCGTCGTAAATTTGGCGAGATGCGTATCGATTATGGATTTAGTCACAAACAACGACTCGGACAGGTTCACCGAGTAGGCATTCAAATCTCCTTTTTATGAAGAAATTAACTGTTTGCCTTTCGCTCATTCTGTCACTTAGCTCTTGCAAGTTCTTCTTTGGGGAGAAGTCGGATGATACTATCAAAGAAATCTTCATTCAAGGAAGCATCGACCCAAACCTGATTCCTGCAGGAGTTGGATACGTACCTGTTCAGCCCTTTTTTACCGGCTTTTCAAACCCTGTTGATGTATGCGCTGGCTATGATGAAATGATTTATGTTGTGGATGATTTTGGACTCCATGTTTTAGATCAAGCGGGTCGTAGGTTTAAAACTATTCCCATTTTAGGGGCTGAAGAAGTCGTACAAGATCGCCGTCTTCATACCTATGTTTCAGGCCGACTGAACATTAACGTTGGAGGCAATAATTACAATGTAGCTGCTGTATACCATTTGAGTAATACAGCAACGGCAGATGGTCCCTATTTTCTGGATACTTTAATTCAGCCATTCGATGACTTAAGTAGGGCCTTTACTTCCTTCCGTGGGGCTCCAGATGAAGCTGTTCAATACAATGGGTTAACCGTTCTTCATGATAATACCTTAATGATTGGGCGCACCGGACCAACCAATTCCAGCACGGGTGTTGCTTTCCCTGATAATACCGTCTTATTTTATGATGAAGATGGAAATAATCTAGGGAATAGCAACGGCTTGAATTCCAAAAGCCCGAGCATCAAATCAAGTTATAAAATTCAGGCAATGAACGGCTTTGCTGGTCCGCCCCAGCGTTTGTTTGGTATCAATGAGTCGCGTGACTTTTTCTTGGCTCAATACGACTCCATTAACCCCGTTGAGTTTGCATGCTTGGGCATCGAATACCAATTTGACCCCGATTTGGGTGTGCGTTATGATGGGAAGCCAATCTACCTTAATTTTGACACTACCAAAGCTACACGATTCTTATACGAACCCTTCCGTTTTGGCCGAATAGCTGATCTCTGTGTAGCGGCTGACAATACCGAATACCTCTTTGTGATTGACCAAGACAAAGATTCTCTCTACCAGTTCACCAACCAAGGTTTTGAGGGCGTTACTCCCCCAGCGAATTTCCCTGCCAGCAAACAAATCATCACCTCCTTTGGTGGAGAAGGTAGTGGCCTATTCAATTTCCGTGAACCAAGTGGCGTCGCTTATATGAAACGAATTATCTATGTAGCAGATAAGGGCAATGGAAGGATTTGTCGGTATATTTTGAGTACGGATATCGAGTAGGTGGTGTGATAATACAACTCTAGCAAGACGCACGGTCTTTGCTCAACCCATAGGGTGTTGCTTTCGCCGGCTTAAGAGGCGCAATTTGTTCGTCATTGCTTTGGCGTTTGACTCGTTAAAGGTTTTCCCGCAGCGTATTCTCTGCTCACCTTAGCATGCCCTAAGCTGTGACCTCTTACCCAGCAACAGCTCTGCTAGGAACTTTCAATCAACCACAAACTGGAATAGAGCCTACCAAATCTTCCACCAAGCATCCTTTTTCATTCCGATAAAAACCCCTTCTTCCGTTTCTTGAACGGGGTAGGTATCCACAAAGTCTCCTTGACCTGGAGCGCCACGGCCATTTTCTACATTGTATTTCCAGCGGTGTACCGGACAAACCACATGATCACCTTCGCACCAGCCTTCACCGAGCCAGGCACCTGCGTGGGGGCAACGATTATTCATGGCAAAATAACCCTTGTCGGTCCGTGCCAAACAAATCCGTTTTTCATCAATATTAATCACGCGAACACTGCCTCTTTGTTGGGGCTCTGGTCCGTGATTTTTGAAGTCGTAGATTTTTATCCAGTTGAGTGAGGCCATGCCGCAATATAAGCGTTTGTAAAATTTAGAATGATACAAGGAACAGAGTCATAGAGCGGTGCTTTGCGTATGCAAGTCATTAGGGCATTAATTTTGTGTGTCAAACCCTATGTAAAACCACCATGCCATGAATAAAGCTCTACTTATTTTCGTTTTTACCCTTTCATTCAGCCTTTCTGTATACGGCCAACAAACTTGGATTCCAGAGAATGATTATCGCTTGTATGAAAGCCCGTGGCGGCTTCAAGGTGTTGAGTTGCACTTAGAAAAAACACAAAATGGCACCCAATATTTCCAAAATTACTTGCAGGCAGAACGCATTACCGGAACTTTAAATAATGGAGGTAATCCAATCAACTTGGATCATCTTCGCTTGGATTCCACCACACAGCTAGCTTTAACAGAATACAATATATCTGGCGACTTTGTGTATATTTTCAAACAACGATTAAGGATGCCCAATCACCCAAAAACCAATACCACCTGGGTAGCTCAAGTCAAAGGCTCAAGTTTATCGTATGTTGCCTATTCAGCACCAGGATTTGTTTATGATGCAAATTATCAAGATTCTGTTTTAGACATCACCTTAAAAATTGAAAATAATGGCTTTGAAGAAGTCAATCATCCTCAAAACAATGGGTTGGTTCGTTATGGAAAACGACTCGGACTGATAGCCTATAGTGCGGGCATCAATTTGGAAGGCATTGATACGATATATCTAGCTTATTCTGAAAAAGAATCTTTTGGGACCATCACCAAAAGCGCGTCTGAAGTTTTAGATTTTAAACCGGGAATGGAGTTTCACCATGTGCGGGTAAATCGCACTTCTGGTGCGGCAGATAGCAGTCTGTTTATTCATAAAGTGCTCAATGTTTATGTCGATAGTGCGATTCTTAACCGCGTAGATTCTGTTTATAATCAGCGCTATATCCATTTTACAAAAGGTGCAGACTCTGGCACAGTAAAAGCTATCTCTTGGTTTGCGGGAATTGACACCTTTAGCTTCAATCCGTCAGACTATGGTTTTATTGATACCATGAGGCATAATGAAATGCTGCGAGGATTCGATCAATTGCAAAATAATGAATTCAAATGCGGCTTGTATGACTCCAATCTAGAACTCCGTCCTGTGATGTTAGGCGCTGTTATTGGGGCAGACACGAGTATTACCCATGGAGCCATTCCTTATTACTATACAGCGCAAGCTAGCATCCATATGGAATATGAGGAGTACAATTACTATTATCCATACCTCGGTGGACCCTATTACCACTATCATGGCGTTGGTCAAGTGGATGATGATAATCCGGTATTCTATACCCTAAATGGAAAATCGTATGGCACTCCAATTCCAGCAGAGAAAATGATTCGTTTATTCTCCAATCGGCCTAAATCCCTGCAAAGCACTGTTTACCCAAACCCATCGAATCAATCTAGCATTCTGCAATTAGAGAATGCTGGCTCGTATTACGTAGAAATTATAGATATACAGGGAAGGCCTATAGAATCTTTGAGCTTTGATGGTATCCAAACGGAATTGAAAACAGCGCAGATGGAAAACGGAATTTATTTCATTCGTATAACGGATGGACAACGATTTGGAACTATCCGCTTGGAAGTGATGCATTAAGCGTTCGGCACATTCTACCTAAAAGTTTATTTTCGCAGCATGAAAACCATCGATAGCTTTTCTTTTGCCGGAAAACGTGCCTTGATTCGTGTAGATTTCAACGTGCCTTTAGACAAACAAACGCTTGCCATCACAGATGATGCGCGGATGCGTGCTACCCTTCCAACCATCAATAAAATATTAAAAGATGGAGGATCTGTTGTATTGATGTCGCATTTAGGTCGTCCGAAAGAAGGGCCTGAGGATAAATTCTCTTTGGGTCATTTGGTGGATCATTTGAAAGAACTTACCGGTGCTCCTGTTTATTTTTCATCCGATTGTATGGGAGATGAAGCGCATACCCTCGCTCACAACCTCGAAGAAGGCGAAATTTTGCTTTTGGAAAATTTGCGATTCTATAAAGAAGAAGAACAAGGCGATAAAACCTTTGCAGCTAAACTAGCTGGTTATGGCGATATCTATGTGAATGACGCCTTCGGAACTGCTCACCGTGCTCATGCTTCAACCGCTATAATTGCTCAATTCTTTCCTGAAACCAAATGCTTCGGCTATGTCATGGCCAAAGAAGTGGCTAATGCAGAGATGATTCTGAAAAGTGCAGAACGCCCGTTCACGGCTATAGTTGGTGGCGCGAAAGTATCAGACAAGCTGCTTATCCTTGAGAACTTGCTCGATCTTGCCGATAATATTATTATAGGTGGTGGAATGGCCTATACCTTCTTAAAAGGAATGGGTGGAACAATAGGTAACTCATTATGTGAGGAAGACCGTATCGACCTAACCAAAGAATTAATTCACAAAGCCAAAGCAAAAGGCGTTAATCTACTCTTGCCGAAAGACAGTGTTGTTGCAGATGCATTTAGCAATGATGCCAATATAAAAGCAGCAGATAATATGCATATTGAAGACGGCTGGATGGGGCTTGATATCGGCCCAGATGCCTGCGAAGATTTCAAAAATGTTGTATTGAGCTCCAAGACCATCCTTTGGAATGGACCAATGGGTGTATTTGAAATGAGCAAATTCGAAAATGGCACCAAAACTATTGCTGAGGCCGTAGTAGAAGCTACTGAAAAAAGCGGCGCCTTCTCCCTCATCGGGGGTGGCGATAGTGCAGCAGCTGTTGCAAAATTCGGGTTCCAAGACCGTGTGAGCTATGTCTCTACAGGCGGAGGAGCACTTTTGGAGTATTTTGAAGGAAAAGTGTTGCCAGGCGTAGCTGCGATTAACGAATAATTTGCCCAAGACGCAAAAGGTACTAGGTTATAGGTTAGAGCAACAAGGGTTCGCCGCCCTAACCCGTGACCCAAAACCCAAAACCTTTTCAAGAAAAAGCCCCGACTCTCAGAAGAATCGGGGCTCTTTTTATGGGGCATAACCTAGTCTACATTTTGTAAGAAATACCAATCGCGGTGGTAATCCCCATCTTGTATTCTGCGGTAATGTATTTGGTGTCTTTGTAGGTTTGGAATAATTGATACGAGGAGTTCAAGATATTTTGCACTTTGAAACTCAGGTCCCAATGTTTGCCTAATGCTTGACCCACAACCAAGTTCAATGTAGGGATTGGTCTTTCATAGATATCTGGTGTTCCCAAGGTACCCACTTGTGCCAATCGTGTTCCAAATAGATTAAACGACATGGTTGCATTAAAGCCTGCGCTATCGTTGTCGTAAGTCAATGCTGCATTGATAATATAAGGAGATTGTCCTTGTAGCGGACGGGTTGCCGAAAAATCAGGATTATTATTTCTAGCGGCAGCCAATTCTTGTGGGTTGATTTTGGAAACCGAATAGATGTATGTAAAGTTAGTGGTGACTTTAAAGTTTTTCAATGCGGGTGAAATTACTTTCAAGCTCTTTCTAAATTCCAATTCTAGTCCATAAAGCTGGGCGCTTTCAACATTATCGAAACGAATCGTTGGGTTAGGTTTCAAAGGATCAAATACACGAATGATTGGGTCCTTGAAGTTTTTGAAGAACCCACTCACCGCGATGATTTCGCCTGGTTCAGGATACAATTCCCAACGAATATCTGCATTTGTAATATGTGTTCGCTTTACGTCGGGAGAGCCTTCATATACAAAGCCACCAATAAAATCTAAGGCTGCAAATGGCGCTAATTCACGCATATTTGGACGAGCCAATGTTTGAGTTCCTGTTAAACGCAAGTTTGATTTTGCGGTAAGCGCATAGATAAAATTGAGGGAAGGAAGTAAATCTACACCTTTAATTTCACCACGTATCGGATTTCCATCGGCATCTGTTTTATCAGAAAGCACTAGGATATCGGTGGTTTCGAGTCTTACACCCGCAATAGTTTTCAAGCGCGTATTGATATTGAATACACCCATTGCGTATGCTGCACCAATATTTTCTGTTCCTGAATACAAGTTTTCAGGGCGAGTCTGGTCATAAATGAAGTTAGAGTGCAAGTAGCGTTTTATCTCCCCATTTTCTTCATAAGTGTCGACGATACCAAAATTGGAAGAGGCGAAGTACCGCTCTGCTGTTCCTGCATCACGCAAGGTCATTGCATTCGGTGTATAATACTTCCCACTTGGATCGAAGGAGACCCCATCCATTGCTACACGAAAACGAAGTTCTGAAAAGTCGCGTGTTTTGCTCGAATACGCTACACCGAATTTCAGTTTGTTTTGGTTTTCTTCTCTTACCCCTTCTTTCTTCAATGGAACTTCCAAATCCACTTGCCCACTGTATTGAACGTCTTGCAAATCCCGGAAGAAGATTGAAGGAAGATCAAATTCAGATGGTGCAATGATTCCCAAAGAATCTCCCGGATCGATTTTAAAGGCATAGAGTTTCATGTCGGGTTGCTTCATACTTGAGCTTGTAACACCGCCCACCCAGGTGAGTTTCATGTCGTTTTTACCCAAGCTATGTTTTCCATTCAGCATTGCGTTCAATAAAGAACGTTCCATCATATAATTCACTGAGGTAAAGAAAACCGCATCCGGATTTGAAAGTACTTGAGGGGCTCTACCTGTTTGTTCTCTGGATACTTTTTCTCCATCGTGGTTGTACATGAGGTTGAAACCAATCTGATTGCGGTCATTCCACTGGTATGTCACATTTGCCAAACCTCCGAGGTTTGTGTTTTCAGATGCTTTTCTATCCGTAAGCTGAAAAAAGTCAATAAGGGTTTCTGCATTTCCCGAAAGAATTTTCCAGGCATTCGATGTGCCGTTCTCATAATATGAAAAATCATGTGAGTAGTTGATTCCTGCGATAAAACCGAGCTTCCTTTTCTCACCAAACTTATAGCGATTACCGTAGGTTGCATTAAACCCGGTATTCATAAAAGTAGGCTTGGTGGAATTAACAAAAGATTCAGGGCGCATTCCCTTTGCAGCACGATCAAATATGGCGCGGTCTTCTGGCTTATTTGGATTACGTGCTTGGAGGTAGTATGCATTGTTTAGCTTGTCTTTGTGCTCAGTATAAACTGGGTCGAGCTTACGTGTCCCATCATCATAACCAAGCCAATCGTATTTACCGCCTTGAGACGTTAAGAAGTTCTTTTGAAATGAGCTCTGTGAATTATATCCTGTACTTATGCCAAAGCTGAAAATTTCCCTTTCAGGAAATGATTTTGTCGAGATATTTACATTTCCACCAGTGAAGTTTCCTGGTTGGTCTGGGGTGAAGGTTTTTGAGGTAACAATATTCTCAATCATTCCAGCAGGAATCAAGTCCATGCTTGTACTGTTTCGATATGGGTCTGTACTAGGCAAGGTCACGCCGTTCATCTGGGTGATAGAATAGCGGTCGCCTAAACCACGCATCACAATAAATTTACCTCCCTCAAGTGATGCTCCAGTAACTTGTTTCATGGATTCCCCTGCATTGGAGGTTCCGAGTCGTTTGATACCTTCAGAAGAAATAATATCTTGAACAACGATGGATTTTTTCTGCATGGCCAAAACGGCTTTTTCAGAATTTCTGATTGCTTCAGCTTTAACCTCGGCTTCTCCTAATACTTCCACATTGTCTTCGAGCTGTACATTCAGCACTTTCTCCTGGTCGGCAACAATTGTTGTGTTTGGAAACGACTGGGGAGCCATACCCATATAACTAACTTCTATCGTATAGGTTCCTGGAGCAATATCGATAGAATAGTCTCCATATAAGTCGGTAACCGTACCTTGAATCATTGATTCACCGGCATTAACCGTAATGGTCACTCCGGTTAACTCTTCACCGAGCACCTTATCGGTGACTTTTCCTTTAAGCACTCCCGTTTGGGCGTTGGTGAACATGAAAGCCAACACACCTAGAAACAGCAATAAACTTCTTTTGAACATTTGGTTTGTATTAAAACAGGAAAAGGCGGTGTCATAAACACCACCCTTTCGTTTGTTAAGATTTATTTGATGATTACTGTACAATCAATTTAACCGTTACTTGGCTAGAAGCGCCTTTTACATTTACAAAGTAAGCTCCTGCTGGCAAGTTTTCAATCATTACTGAATTATCTCCTGCTTCCACAGCTCCAAGGTTTTTTACCATAACTGACTGACCAGCAAGGTTCAATACACTAACAACTACATTGTCGTTTTCGCTCAACTCGAAAGTCAAGGTACTAGTTCCATTGCTTGGGTTAGGGTAGATGCTTGAAGATGCGATATTGTTGATTTCTGTTACTGAAGTCAGCGCTGCAGCCAGGTGATCATTTCTGTCTAATGTGGTCCAGCCATTGATCCACTGTGGACCTGATGTACTGAAAGCTCCTTTATACGCAACTTGCTCAAAGAAGGGATCATTTGGAATAGTAGCCAAACCAGTGGTTACATCCGCATTTGCAGTTGGTCTTGGGTCAAGAGTATTGTCTTGAACGCGACCGATACCTTTTAAACCAGGATTTGCGATTTTATTGTTTTTAGCGGTGAATTCAGTAATCAACTTGGTTCTTACCAAACTTGGTTGGTCAGAGGAACTAGGGATGTTTAATAATCCAAGTGAACCTGTATCAAGGTTATTTCCTGCTCCGAAGCTCCATAGTAAGTTGCTTTCCCAAACAAGGTCACCATCTACTAAACGTTGGTATGAATCGACTCCTTTTGAAGCTGCAAGGTCTTCTACTTGCCAAGCCCATTGTTTTCCTTCTGTGAAGATGGAATTTTTAATTTTACCGGCAGTCGCATCTCTCTGAAGAATCATGATGGTTTGAGCAGCATTGATTGTTCCTGTGTTTCCTGGTCCGATACCGGTCCAGTTGTATACCATTGGATCAGAGTTACGCGCTCCACCGTCAGGAATTGCTCCATCTAATTCACCGATGCAATCACCTATTCCAGCAGACTGCAGTGCAAACCAGAATTGGCCTTTTCCACGGAAACCTTCATCCCAATCAAACGCATCATCGCGGCAGAAAGAAACTACGGCATGTTTAATATTTACGCTTCCTCCAAAGAATTCCATTCCGTCATCTTTGTTTGCATAGATTTCGATATAATCTACTTTAGTTCCTGCACCTACAGCACACCAAGAGATTCCATTCAACTCATCACCTGATCCAAGCTCGAATCCGGCATGACGAACAGATACATACATAAGGGTACCGGAGTTGTCGTTTTCGTCGGTTCCACCGTATAAAGCGCGAGGCTCTGTTCCGGCAACACCCTCTGCTTGTGCTTCAGCCAATCCGTCTTTTTCGAATGGTGCTTTACCACAAATTACGATTCCACCCCAAAGGCCGATATCATCAGGACCCAAATCACTAGGGTCATCCACATCATCCGCTTCTGCTGTGAAGATAATTGGTTCATACTGTGTCCCTTCAGCCATTATTTTGGCACCTCTTGAGATTGTCAAGAAAGCATCAACACCAGCTTTTCCTTTGATTACCGTTCCTGCTTGAATATTCAAGGTCGCTCCGTCTTCAACGAATACCGGTTCGGTTAATAAATACACATTGTCTTTAGTCCAATTAACAGTTTCACCTGCATTGATGGACGCATCTGTTACTTCCACGACTGTCTGGGCAGATGCTGCCATCGACATGCTCGTGAGCGCAGTTAAGATCCAAAGTTTTGATTGTTTCATGTTCAAATTATTTGATGCAAAACTGGGCCTATGCAATGAAGACAATATTACCCGTGAGTTATGATATTGTTAACATGGCACAGAACCAGTAATAGCTAGGATTACAGAATTAAAACACGTTGATATATTCTTGGGTTTTCTGTATCAATAAGCTTCCGAATCCTATCCTTCGCTAAGCCTTAAGAATTCGTTAACAATGGCATTATCTTCTGATAATTCGATACCTCCAAATTTGTCTTGCAGTAATATCCTTCATAAAATGAATAAGAGCCGGAAAGTAGTTCCGGCTTTTGTTTGTTTAAGCTTTGTCAAAAGTTCATCATATGCAGTTGCTAACTTACCTGCGATTGTCGAATCTCAAACTTGGCATTCTTGTGAACTTCAATACAGATTCCATAAACAATTCCATTTATCGGAAAGTGAATAATCTATGATGAGCGTATCTTGTTGTTCCGACAAGGAGGGTTTCCCGCAGACCGTGTGCGCCGAAGCGATTAGCGAAGGTGCATTGACGCAGAAAACGCGCAGATCGGTTGTTGCTAAATGTGGAGTTCTAGTTTTTTTTTTGGTCGTTCTTGTTGGTCCGATGAAGAAATTCGTCCGCAAAATCCTACTCCAAGTCAAACAAAAATCTGCGCTTTTTCTGTGTCCATTTGCGGGCAATAATAAGCCGCCACGAAATCCTATGCCGCGAATAATACCAGCCCATAAAAAAGAATTTCTACTCGAATTCGTCGCAATCCAATTAATCATCGTAATATTGCAATATAATTATGGGAATCACAAAAAGTAATCTATTCAGCAAAGAGCAAAATGAGTTAGCGGCCGTGGCCAAGGTCCTTGCTCATCCTGCACGTATAGCCATCCTTCAGCACCTTATCGCTAGCAAAACTTGCATCAATAGCGACCTGGTACAAGAACTCGGCTTAGCCCAAGCAACAATATCACAGCACCTGCGGGAATTGAAAGAGCAAGAACTCATTCAAGGATCTATTGACGGGGTAAGCATCTGTTATTGTATCAATCCAGCCAAATGGGATCAAATACGCGTTTTGATGAATACCCTTTTCGATTCCTTTCCAATCACTAACTGTTGTACATTATGAAAACATCCAATGAATTAAAATCGCTCGTACAAGAGAAATACGGCGAAATCGCTTTACAAAATAAAGAAACAAATGCTGCTTCATGTTGCGGTGCCGGTCCGGTTTCTGGAAAGGTATACTCCATCATGGCAGACGAATACAAGGACCTAGACGGTTATGCTAACGATGCTGACCTCGGGTTAGGATGCGGACTACCCACTGAGTTTGCCAAAATCCAAGAAGGTGATACCGTCATAGACTTAGGTTCTGGAGCAGGAAACGACGCGTTTATCGCCCGTCATGAAACAGGGGCAAGCGGGAAAGTAATCGGCATTGACTTTACTCCGACAATGATTGAAAAAGCACGCCTTAATGCAGAAAAGCTCGGATATAACAATGTTGAATTCCGCCAAGGCGACATTGAACATATGCCGGTTGCAGACAATACTGCTGATGTAATTGTAAGCAATTGTGTCTTGAATTTGGTGCCAAACAAAGAAGCGGTCATCAATGAAGTATTCCGGGTTATTAAACCCGGGGGGCATTTTAGTATTTCTGATATCGTGCTATTAGGAGACCTTCCTGAAGCCTTTCAAAAGGATGCAGAAATGTATGCGGGATGTATCAGCGGCGCCATGCAAAAAGATGATTACCTGAACGCACTAAAAAACGCAGGTTTTCAAAATATTAGCATCCAAAAAGAAAAAGCCATCATCCTTCCCGATGATATATTGCAAGCCTATCTGAATGAAGAAGAAATTGCCGCGTTTGCGCAACGTGAACATGGTATTTTCAGCATTACGGTGTATGCAGAGAAAGCTGGAGAAAAACAGAAAAAGAGTCTCCAAGATTTGAGCACCGTTGACACGGCTTGCTGCGTTCCTGGCACACCTGGAGGTTGCTGCTAATGCTCTACCCAGAAATTGAAAGGTTTTTGGAAACACTCCCAAGCTCCGTTCGCTCGAAAGAGCGTGCGGAGAAATGGGATATGCTTGCTGAGAATCTTGATCAAAACAGACTCCATGGTGCCATCAACTTTATCTGCACCCATAATGCACGAAGAAGCATTTTAAGTCAAAGTTTAGCTACCGTCTTAATTCATAAATACGGACTATCGAACATCAAAGCCTGGTCTGGCGGCGCGGAAGAAACGTTCGTTCATCCAAACTCCATTGCAGCTTTACAACGCATCGGATTTCGACTTATTAAAGAGATAACTGGAAATAACCCCCATTATTTCATGGCGTATTCCGAAGATGCTCCTCTTTTAGAATTATTCTCAAAGAAATTTGATGATCCTACTACACCAGCTCCTTACCATGCTATTCTAGTTTGCTCGAAAGGAGATGTCGCCTGTCCATTTATTCCAAACGTAGGTTCACGCACCCTCATTCCTTTTGAGGACCCAGGCGCCTTCGACGACACTCCTCAAGCCGAAAAGGCCTATGACGAGACAGCAAAAATCATCGGTCAAGAATTAAGTTACTTCTTTTCTGCGCTCGCAAAGCCTTAAGTCAAGCTGCGTTGGCGAACTCCCTCAAAAAGGGCGATCCCACAGGCAACAGATACGTTCAGTGAGGCGGTGACACCAGACATTGGAATAAATGCAAGTTCGTCCGAGAGACGCAAAAGCTCATCACTGATCCCCACATCTTCTGCGCCCATAATAAGGGCCAATGGACCAGACACATCGCAATCATAAAGAGAAGTGGTGCCTTTTTCAGTCACTCCAACCACTTTTACTCCAAAATTTTTCAGGTCGCTAATGGCGTCTTTAAGGTTCTTCGCACGGCAAACCGGCATGCGCATCAAGGCGCCAGAGGAGGTTTTAATCGCGTCTTCATTGATCGGAGCGACGTTTCGTTGTGGGATAACCAAAGCATGCACACCAGCACATTCTGCCGTACGCGCGATGGCACCGAAGTTTCGTACATCGGTAACGCCATCTAGCACCAAAATCATGGGCATTTCGCCATTTTCAAAGGCCCGAGTGACAATCTCATCGAGGTTAGAAAACTCCACTGGAGAAACCATGGCAACCACTCCTTGGTGGATTTTGCGTGTTAGGCGATCCATCTTATAATTTGGAACAATCATCACTGGAATATCCAGCTCCACGCATTTTTGGCGAATTTCATCTAGGCCAATCTTTCCCTTCTCAATAAAAACTCGGTCGATAACGGTATCGGAATTCAGTGCTTCTTGCACAGGGTGAATTCCGTAGATCATTTGTTGATTCATTATTGCATAGGGGTTTTAGGAGCATAGGCCGCCACTTTTGTAGCAAGGTCTGCACGGTTATAGATTTGAGAAATTCGGTATACTTCTCCCAAATTATTGATGGCGGTACCAATTTGATTACCAATTAAACGTTTTTTCGACCCAGTAAACTGATTGAAATAGGTCAATAACTCTTCTTGTTCTAAAACGAAACGATTCATAATATCATCGCCACGATCAAGCTCTTGAACTTCATAACAGGCTTGTGCCAATGGAATAACCATTTGTGAATATTCATAAGGAATCACCTTTCCGGGTATCTCCCCTTCAATTTTATCTATCACTTGAATCACAGAGTCTCTCTTCCCTTCTAACGCTAATTGCATTGCGAGAATTCCATAATAATTACGGAACGTACGGCACATGCGTAGGCTTTGCTCATCCATCAACACATCTGGATTAGCTACTCCACCTAAAGTGAACTTATTCACCAGGCGGTCGAAGAAAATATCGGGGTCTGCATTTACAGGGATACGTGGGTTCTTCGGCTTATTCATCGGTACCAAGCGGTATACCAAGCCATCCATACGGAAATACTCTCCGAGGCCAAGATGATTTGAATTCACCGAATTTGACGCGAAATAGATAGGGCGCTCAAAATTATTCTGTTGAATGAGGTCGAGCGTAATCCAGTCTGCCTTTAACATCGCTGAAGACTGGATGGTAAATTTCAGTTCATCCACAAAATAAGGAAGGTCTTTTTCACGAATGGTATTCGACGCCATTGCCTTTTCACGGTCAACCTGTATGGTCATGTTCCGAACCGGGAAATAATTCACCTGCTCTCCGAAATACCAAGGGCGCTTTGTACGTGGGTTTTCATCATCTGTTATGAATTCCAAGATCTGCTCAAAAGCATAGTATTTACTCTGGTTGGTAGGTAGGTTGGGATTATCATAGAACGACACTTGTTCCCTCAAGCCCTTCGCATACTTATCTTTTGACACACTCAGCTTGAACGGAGCAGAACCCATCAAGGGTTTGGTAAGAGCTTCCACATACCAATCGAAATTCAACAATTGTAAATTCACTACGCGTACGTCGGTGCGGAAACCCTCCACATTTTGAATATACCAAAGAGGGTAAGTATCGTTATCGCCATTGGTAAATAGGATTGCATTTGGCTCACAACTTTCGAGATAATCTTTGGCATATTCATTCACCATGGTACGTTCCGAGCGGTCATGATCATCCCAATTTTGAGCGCCCATAAGCACCGGCACAGCAAAGAGGGCGATAATACCAGCACCCAAAGCGGCCTGATTCGCTTTGAGCCATTTACCAAGCCAATCGGCAAATTGCAGCACGCCTAGCCCTATCCATATACAGAATATTTGGAAGGACCCGACCAGCGTATAATCCCTTTCTCTCGGCTCATAGGGAGGAGCATTTAAATAAACCGCAATCAGAATTCCCGTGAAGAGAAAGAGCATGGTGATGATAAAGAAGTCGTTCTTGTTTTTCTGTAATTGATACAACAAGCCCATGATGCCCAAAATCAGTGGCAGCATATAGTATTTGTTCCGCGACTTATCATTCTCCCATTTTTGAGGCAGATTGCTTTGAGGCCCAAGTCGCATTGCGTCTAATCCAGAAATCCCAGTTAGCCAGTTTCCATAAATTGGGTCTCCATCCCCTTGCATCATATTCTGACGGCCTGCAAAATTCCAGAGGAAATAGCGCCAATACATGTGGCCAATCTGGTATTTGAAGAAGAAGGAAATATTCTGCCCCATGGTAGGCACCTTATCTTTATCAGCCCCTGTCCAAACCGAATAACCCTGCGGGCTGCTCGATTTTTGTTGATCACCCATACGTGGAAAAACGGTCACATACTTTGGATCCCAGACATATTCAGGCTGAATGCCAGCATCTTCGTATGAGTCTGCCCCTTTGCGCCAATCTTGTTTGCCTTCCACCACATCAATGGCTGGAGCATTAAAGTAAGGACCTTTAAGCAGGGCTCTATCCCCGTATTGTTCGCGGTTTAGATAGGAAACCAAATTAAATGGGTCTTCCGGATTGTTCATATCAATTGGGGTATTCGCCAAAGAACGAATCACCACCATTGAATAAGAAGAATAACCAATTAAGATAAAGGCAAAACAGAGCAAGGCCGTATTCAACCAAGCTTTTCCTTTAGCATGACTATACCAAATGGCAGCGATTAACGAACCAAAAAGTAAGGCGGCAAAAAACTTGACTCCAGAGCCGAAGCCCATGCCCAAATCGTTTACAAAGTAGAGATCGAATTTGGCGGCCAAGGTTGGAATTCCAGGAATCACCGCAACCTGTACAAAGGCGAGAATAGCCAAACCAATACCTGAGGCAATAAAAAAGCCTTTTGTATTGAAATCATACTTTTTGAAGTAATACACATATACAATGGCTGGAATTACCAAGAGATTCAGCAGGTGGACTCCAATTCCCAGTCCCAATAAATAAGCGATTAAAATGAGCCAGCGGTTTGCCCCAGGCTGATTGCTATTGTGCTCCCACTTGAGAATGCACCAAAATGTTAAGGCCGATAGAAAAGAAGATGCAGCATATACCTCCGCTTCGACCGCTGAAAACCAGAAGGTGTCGGAAAAAGTCAGGGCCAAAGCTCCAACCAAACCTGCGCCATAAACCAAATATTGACGTGTACGTTCTGCTCTGTCGCCATTGCGCAGGAGTTTTTCAGCAAAGTGGGTGATGGTCCAGAAGGTGAACATTACACAAAGCGCACTGGTGAGTACTGAGAGCATATTCACCATAAATGCTACGCCGCTTGGGTCAGAAGCAAATTGAGAGAATAAGTTTCCTACCAGAAGAAATAAGGGAGCACCTGGAGGGTGAACCACTTGTAAATGATAAGAGGCAGAGATGAACTCTCCACAGTCCCAAAAACTGGCACTGCGCTCTGCCGTTAGTCCGTAGGTAATGGCCGCCACCAAGAAGGTGACCCATCCCAACAGGGTATTGATCTTTTTATTGTTCATCTTAGTTGCAAAACTAGGTTATCTAGGGCTTTCTAAACAGGTAGATTTCATAATCATACCCATTCAGGGTGCTTATTTTTTCTTTGGGTTTTTGATGATAGATTAGTTCCAGCTCTGGACGTTGCAAGAGGGTGTCAATTGGAACATGGCATTCATTGGGGCCAAAGTGGGCATCCCAAACAATGATGGAGCCTGAAGGAATATCCCTATTCCACTGGATTTCACTCAAATCCCCTCGTTGTGCCGGGTTGAAGGGATCGATGCGAAAACTCTCCGCAACCGTGGGAGCAAAATAATAAATCCTCTCCCTGTCGGCAAAAAATTCAGAATCACGAAACCACTCCCCGGCTTGCATCAACTCTTGTTTTTCCAAGTCACCATGAAATGGAGGATGATTCAATTTCCATGTTGAAAAAAGCGCAACAAATGCCAGAAGAACGGGTAAACCTTTGGTAACGATTTTCAGCTTTGGATTAAACTGAAATACAATCCTATCCATCGCATAAGTAGCCATCAATGCGCAAGCGGGCATCACGGCGGCCATAACGCGGGTAAGACCTAAAGAACCGCTTATACCTCGTGCCCATACAATGGTATGCCCGACCAGATAAAGAAAGTAAGAACCAAAAATCATAAATACCCATATAGCTAGTGCATCATGTAAGGCTTTCCTTTTAGTAAAATACTTCAAGAGCTCTATGCCAATAAACACAGTACCGAGAATCCACAAGATATAAAGCGGCATGCCCCATATTTCGTTCTTTCTGCTAATAAAGTGCTTCCAGTCCCCATGCCCGTAAATGCCACTTGCGTCTCCGTATGGATGTTGGTTCCAAACCCAAAACAGGTCATCATAATAAAAAGAGCCAGCTATACTATATACTACGGTTCCCACTGCAAGGAGAGGGACAACTTTCCATTGACGTAATTGAAGAAAGGCAAGGAAAAAAAGGAAAATAATGCCATTGCCCTCACTCCGAGCAAACGGCAAGAACGACACGATAATCGCAGCAAGCATGTAGTTTTTGCGGGAGCTTTCATAGAAGGCCCAGGTGAGAAGAAAGCCAAAAAGTATTTCAGTAATTCCCGAAGGAACACAATAAAAATACATGGTGGAACTAAAGAGCAGAATCGGTGCTAACCAAGGGTTCGATAGGCATAAGTTTTTTGCGGTGCGGTAGAGGAGCCAGGAAGTGAGAGAGGCTAGAAGTACATTAAAGAAAAGCGAACCCATCATTCCAAACTGTGCGAAAGGCACACTCAGCAAAACATACAAGGGTTTCGCCCAATGATCCAACAAGTTAGATGGATGTTGGGGTACATAACGAGCGAAAAGATGATGCATCACGCCGTCTTCCCCACCAGCTAGACGACTTGAATTTGCCGCAATCCAGGTAAAGACAAACAAAGGAATTAAAAAGAAGAGCGATTGGGCTTTTCTCATTTTTCAGCATTTAGCGCTTCCCAATATTCGGCAGCGCGACGCGTATGCGGAATAACGATGGTACCTCCAACAATATTGGCAACAGCGAAAATCTCATAAATCTCCGCTTTACTCATTCCTTGTTCAAAACATTTTCCAAGGTGGTATTTTATACAATCGTCGCAACGCAATACCATAGAAGCCACCAAGCCCAGCATCTCTTTGGTACGGGTTGGCAGCGCTCCCTCCTCATAGGTGCGGGTATCCAAATTAAAGAGTCTCTTGATTACAAGATTATCCGCATCAAGAATGGTTTCATTCATTCGTTCGCGGTAGGCATTAAATTCACTGACCGATGTTGTGTCCATTTTTCAAATAATTAGCGAAATATCCCCTTTTTCATTCAAAGGCTCAATTCCTTTTCCGGATCCCAAAAAATTTTTGTGAAGTGAAGGACCCTATCCTCCTTTATTTCAACCCCTTCTTGTTCAAGCAATTCCTGCATTCTCTTGGGATGGGCAAAATGATTTTTTCCGCTTAAAAGGCCTACTCGATTTACCACACGATGTGCCGGAACATCAGGCAGGGCACGGGCTGCATTCATTGCCCACCCCACCATTCTTGCCGACTTAGCTGTACCCAAATACTTGGCGATGGCACCATAAGAGGAGACTCTTCCCGAAGGAATTAGCCGCACAACATCATATACCAAATCAAAAAAACTCGCATCATTTTTCATTTCCGTTTTCAAATTAAAGATTCAGGGAGCAACTTTGCAGCATGTTTCATACTTGCCGTATCAAATTTGGGTCCGTCACCAACTTAACCGATGCCCGTTATGCTGCCGCAGCATATGCCGATTGGGTGGGGTTTTGTTTTATTCTAGAGCACCCGCGTTATATTGATCCCCTCAAGGCCAAAGAGATTATCGATTGGCTTTCTGGCCCTACGATGGTGGCCGAATTGGGAGAACGTATGCCCGATGAAATGATGAGTGCGTTGGAGGTATTGATGATTGACACCGTTCAAGTTACCTCAGAAGAAGCAGCAAAAGCATGGGAAACAGCCGGTTTTCAAGTCATTCGTGAAGGAATTTCCGTTGACGATGGTGGGCATACACGTTTGTGTCTACCGGATTACTCGGTAAATCCTGCCCAAGAAATTATTGACCTAAGCAATCTGACCATTGAGGAAATAAGAAATAACTGGGTGAAAAACCCACCCCATGCCATTCAACTTATTGGTGGCGACGAGAGCGTACCTGGCATCCGAGATTTTGCACAAATCGATGAGATTTTAGAGCTCTTTGAATTATGAGTAAGCCGCCTAGAATAGCCCATCTCGTCTCTCCAATATCGTGGCGAGGAGGAGAGCAACAGGCTGTTAACGTGTATGAAGAACTAGACAAGCTTGGTGTCTATCAGGTTTTTATTTGTCCGAAGGGCTCCATCACCGAAGCCTATTGTAAAGAACATGACTTCCGATATTACGCCTTTAAAAAGCGTCTGGCCTTGGATTTGGGTTTTGCCAATAATTTAAGCCGGGTATGTAAGGACGAGCAAATTGATATTCTTCATCCACATGATTCAGGTGCACATACGCTCTGCATTTTGTCGATTGACCTTTTTAAAAACCCAAGCCAAGTATTACTACAGCGCCGTGTGGATTTCCCGGTTTCTAAATCCATGTTCTCCCGGTATAAATACAATCACCCACGTATCAAGAAAATCCTCTGTGTATCGAATGCCATTAAGGAAATTCTTCGTCCAGACATTAGAAGACCGGAGATTATGCAAGTGGTTTATGAAGGGATTGATGCCAGCAAGTTTGTACTTCCAGCAGGAAATATTTTACGCGAAGAGTTTCAGATAAAACGGTCAACCCCAATCATTGCCAATGTTGCGGCCCTGGCCCCGCAAAAAGACTATTTCACCTTTATCGATACTGTAAAAATTTTGGTTGACGAAGGAATAGATGCGGCATTCATGGCTTTTGGGAGTGGTCCTCAAGAAGCGGAAATCATGACCTACGCTAAGGAAACCGGTATGGATAAGCATATCTTTTTTGCTGGATTTAGAACGGATATTCCAGAAATTCTACCAGAAATAGACTTGCTACTCTTTAGTTCAGAAACTGAAGGCTTAGGCACAACGATTTTAGATTGTTATGCGGCAGAGGTTCCTATTGTGAGCACCAATGCCGGAGGAATTCCTGAGCTCATCATCCATAAAAAAACAGGCTACTTAGGAAAAGTTAAAGACCCAAAAAGCTTGGCAGCAGGGGTAAAATTGGCGCTTCAAAACCCAAAGGAAAAACAGGCGTGGGTAGATGGAGGAAAAGAACGGCTTCGTTTATTCACGCGAGACATTACTGCAAAAAACACTTTAGCGGCATATCAGGAAATCATTGCATCAGAAAAAAACTAATTTCGCAGCATAATGAGTACAGATAGCATTTTGATAATTGGCTCTGGCGGTCAGCTCGGAACCGAATTGTGTGAAACCCTTCGGGGTATGTATGGAGATGCAAATGTAGTTGCCTCTGATGTTCGTCCTTTAACCGGTTCTGTTGCAGAATCAGGGCCAACCGAGGTGCTCGACATCCTCGACAAGCAGCGCTTTACAGAAATTTTAGACCAATATAAACCAACTCAAATCTATCACTTGGCGGCTTTATTATCTGCTACTGCAGAGCGTCAGCCTAAATTGGGATGGACCTTGAATATGGATGGGTTGTTCCATGTTTTGGATGCCGCCAAGGAAAGAGCGATAAGTAAAATATACTGGCCTAGCAGCATCGCGGTTTTCGGACCGAATACCCCACGTGACCAAACACCACAGCATTGTGTGATGGACCCGAACACCATTTATGGAATCACAAAATTGGCCGGTGAGCGTTATTGCGAATACTATTTTGAAAAACACGGTGTCGATGTACGAAGCATCCGTTACCCTGGCTTAATTGGATATAAATCAGCACCAGGTGGGGGCACCACCGATTATGCTGTCGACATCTATCACCAAGCTTTGCAACAAGGAAAATATGAGTGTTTCCTTTCTGAAGAGACTGAGTTGCCTATGTTGTATATGCCAGATGCCTTACGTGCGACGATTAATTTGATGGAGGCTCCAGCAGAAAATATTAAAATTCGCAGCAGTTATAATGTGGCGGGCATGAGTTTTACTCCAGACCAAATTGCCGCCAGCATCCGCAATGAAATTCCTGAATTTGAGATCAGCTATGCGCCAGATTACCGCCAACAAATTGCGAATTCGTGGCCAAAAAGCATAGATGATGGAACCGCAAGAATGGAATGGGATTGGAAGCCAGAATATGACCTCCAAGCCATGACAGGCGATATGCTCATGCATCTTCGTGAGATGAATAGCATCAAATCCTAGTGCACGTAAAAGGATTGACTAAAAGGGTAAGACTCTTTGATGCCACGGGTATTAACCAGAATGAGATCCCCTTCAATCACGT
Organism: uncultured Burkholderiales bacterium; assembly: GCA_964620355.1. Classification (GTDB taxonomy): domain Bacteria; phylum Bacteroidota; class Bacteroidia; order UBA8524; family UBA8524; genus UBA8524. Next base: position 172,202 of record CAZUIT010000001.1, read on the forward strand.
AGTTTCCTTTATCTAAAGAAAAAAGAATAAAGCGCTGTGTATAGCGGTCTACTTCAATGTTTTTGAGATTGATCGGCTTACCATCTAAACGTGCTTTGCTGATTTTTATCTCGACTAATTCGGGGCGTTTGCTTTTGAAGGCAACATCAAATATGGCGTTATTTCCTTTCTGCACTTGATAAAACTGACTGCTGTATACAACAGGAACTAAACTTTCAGTGGCGGCCTGCGATTTGGCTTCGTAGAGTTCCATACATTTTTCAATCATAGCCAATTGAAGAAGTAAAAAATTATTGCTTTTCCAACTCCTGAGTAATTCATTATCAGCAAACTCAGCTGATGCTGGCGTCCAATCAATTAAGAGTCCAGAATGTTTTTTCATGGAGTCATTGAATCGGTTGGTCATTTTTTTAAAAAGCGCTGTGCTTTGTTCTGCATTTTGGTAGTTGTGAAGTTCCTTTTCTAAATCCTCCATCCACTCACTACTTTGATTGAAGAGTGTTTTTGCCGGGTTATTTGATTCTTCTGCGCTGGTTAATACAAAGGTCCGTTGCAGCAAGTTTACTTGTTTTTCTAGAAGCTCATTATTTTGATCCAACCTCTTGGCCACAAGCTGCTCATCCATCATGCTTTCACATGAAACCATTAGAATGGAAAGGATGAGCAAAATAACCTTCATACTTATATAACGCGTAAAACAGCAAGAGGGTACAGCTTTTGGCCAATTATTTAATAAAGCACCAAATGACTCAGTCGGATTCTTCTGTAATATACAAAGACACCACCTGCGAACAATAGGATGCCGCAGGTAAAGATGCCCCACGAAAAATCTTGGGGGATATACTCCGCCATTTCGCGCAAAATCATTGGGTCCGCGCTATTTATTTTGCCAGAGAACAGAAGGTGCAAGCTTTCCTCCATAAAGGTATAGAGCATGGTTAATGTGCCTAGAATCATTCCAGTCCACTCTTCAAAACGAATACGCAGCGCATCCCCTTTGTCTTCATGCAAACTGCAGATGATTCCAAAAAGGATAAAGAGTACCGATACCAAACAGGGAGCGAGTACAGGACCAAACCATGGAAGTGGGATGAGAAAAAGTATGTCCCACGAAACGATGGATTCGGGCCATTGTAGAAAAACATAGAGAAACACATAATAGAAAATGTCCCAAATTCCAAAGGCTGCTAAAAAATAGCCCATTCTCGACCAGCGGTTTTTTCCAAGCATGACGCCAACAGATAGCAGCATCAGGAGGGTCGCCAGCTCACGAGTTAACTCCACCCATAACAAGTGTTCACTCAATGGTTGGAGAGGGAATAATTCCATCCGTTCGCCGTAAAATAGCGCGCGGAGGTAAACAACCACAGCCGATTCAAGTGCGGCCATGGATATAGAAAAAATGCTTAGCCATAGCCAAGTCCTAGTGATATTCTTCATTTCAATTTTTCTTTGATTAATACAATGATGAGCCCGATTACGGCATAACTAATTCCCGTAAGGTGCTTGAGTGATCTGATCCAATTTTTCATGAGGCAATAAAGTGGGGTAAATCCATTCGATGGCGATGAGTATGAGCTGGCCAAAAAGTACCAGTGGCGCTAATAACAGTTGCAGACGTATAAGGTTATCAATGCTATCGGCATGCTCCCAGGTTCCAGCAAACTCGGGCCAAAACAATAAGGATAGGTAGAATAACCAAGCATAATAGGGGAACATCATACCATGTAAAATTTTCCTACCCACGTTAGAATAAGAATCGTAATTCAAGGCGTTCGCAGTTAGGAAGAGTACATGGGGAATGCCAATCAATAAAATCAGACTTAGAAATGCTGGCATACATAGGAGTGCGCTTCCAATAAACTGGTATCCAAAAAACCAGCGACGAAAGAATCGGTATTTGGGGAGATATTTTATAATTTCCATTGTTTTTCTAATTGGTAGATAGATACGGCTGCAAATTCTTTAAGGTCAATTCGGCTGAGGTCTTTGGCACCTTTTCCGCGCTGGAATTGGTAGAGGTATTCCTTGTATTCTTCGGGCATAAACAGCGTTCCGAAGAACATTACCGTTATTACTGGTAAGCTTCGATTTCCATTGCCGAACTCGAAATACTGCATGCTGATCTCCCCTTTCATATTGGCTGGGAATCCGAGAAGCGTATGTTTCATATCGTGTGCTTCATACCCCGGCATGGGAACTAGCTTGTTTTGCTTTAAAAAACGACTCGTTCGCTCCCCCAAACTATTTATTGGCATATCCGTGAGCGTGAATAAATCGATCGCCTTGCCTTGTCCGGAATACACTGCCTTACAGAAAGGGAAGTAGACATTCATCGTGAGAAAATTGAAAACGCGCTCTCGGACGTATTTCAAAAATTCAAAGCGCTTTGAGTTACAAAGTATCATAACAAAAAAATTTAGTTTTTAGGATTAATCAATTTTTCAAGTGCGGCTAAGTGCAGGTCAAAGGCCTTTTTTCCCGGCAAAGTTGCGGTATAGGAAGTAACGGGTTTCTTCCCTCGAAATTCCTTTCGTACATGGACATATCCCAGTTTCTCCAATGCCTGAATATGACTGGCTACATTCCCATCGCTCAACCCTAACAGCTCCTTCATCTCGGTAAACTCTACCCAGTCGTTGACCATGAGCACCGACATGATACCTAGTCGAGCTTTACTTTCAAAAGCTTTATCAAGTCCATCGAGAATATTTTTCATCGTTCGTGGCGAAAATACATGATTGCACCATAAACTATATGCAAGGCGCCAAATCCCAAAGACCAAAACAAAAGCCCCATAGGCAAATGAAGTACAGCCAAAGTGCCCAGCACCAGCATGGCCAAGCCCATCATCCTGAGCTCATCATAGGTATAGCGGCTTGCGAAGAAAAGTCCTAATCCATAACATAATAGGCTGGTAGAGAAAAACGCCTCTGTTCCTAAGCCATTAAAGTTTTGTAGCATTATCATAGCGCCAACCATCATCGGTAAACCTATTGCGCCCAATATATTGCGGGTGCTAGAGTTCCAAACTTTCAGGCCCTTTTTCTTTGTTCTGCGCAAGGTGAAGCCCATGGATAAAACAAGGCAAACCCCAAATAACACCAAAGAACCTAAGATAAATTCCTCCCAAGCGTCGGTTTGTAGATCAAAATTCTTCTGTTCGAAAAACGACATGTTCCCCTTGCTCACTTGCCAACCCACAAATAATAAAGCCAAGAAACCAATGCCAATTCCTGATGAACCGGAAAGCGAAAGGAAGCGACTGCTGCGCTCCATCATTTGCCGAATCTCCTTTAAATCTTCTTGAGGTTTGTTCATTTTAAAAGCACTTTGAAATTCAAAGCTAACAATTCGTTTCAAGAAAACAAGAAAAAAAAATGGCCGATGAATATCCACCGGCCATTCAGTTAAGCGAATAACTACTTATTCAACAATTACTCTTTCACGACGAATGCCTTGATTCGTGTTGATTATCAAAATATAGGTTCCCGCTGCAAATTGACTTACGTCTACCTGACTTATTACGTTTTCCACTATTTCTCTTTGGTGGACCATCTTTCCTTGAAGATTGAATAATGCCAACGATTCAATTTTTAGGTCTTGTCCGTCTTGCACGCGAATATTGAGCATGCCAGAACTCGTTGGGTTAGGATAGACCGTTACGGCAATTTCTGAGAATGAATTTGCACTTGGGAATACAGAAGTCATTCCTTTTAGTTGAGTCCCTTCATGGTAATATTCTACGTGCAATACAGCAGCTTTCGCAGCGTCTCCATCATAAGAATACGCCACACGGGCACCGGTTCCTTGAATAACAAAGCTTAAACTATTGTCACTATCCCAATTTGTACGATTCACAATTCCTTGAACTAAGGCGGTCAAATCTGGTGTTCTTTGAACTAACCCCGCATGTTCTTCTATCCATGGGCTCGGATTCCAAGCTATACTTGTTCCATATTTCGAGCGATTGCTCACGTTATATGAACTATAGGAAAACTCGGAAGCAGAATCAAGATCATTCACATAAACCGTCAAGGCACATGCTCCGGCATCACTTTCATCTGCAACGAACTGAATGTATGCTCGCGTAATTGTAGCCCCTTGTGGAATTGCCAACCCGTTAAAGCGCAGACCCACCGTTTGGTTTCCGTGACTATTTCCATCATACGCCATTTCTAAATCCTTGTTGTTTTTTGCAACGCTTCCAGATTGATACTCTTCCACATCATCTTTGCCTCTTCCAATAGCCAAAGCCGTTTGAAAATGATAGATGCTAAACGGGAGTGGACCAGCTACAACGCTGTCACCTTCATTATCATAGGCAACAAAAACCACTTCATGCATACCCAAACTACCCGAATAATTATAGGTAAATGGATTCGCATGGTCAGAGTTTACGAGCTGACCATCCACAAAAGTATTGACCAAAGCGATCGTGCCATCAGGGTCAGAAGCACTCATGCTAAGGTCAACTTGTCCAGGATAAGATCCTTGAACATTTGGGCTGCTCACTGAAATTTCAGGAGCCATATTGTTCATCGACGGTGTATACTCAATCCATAATATAGGCTGGTAATCATCCTCGTTACCGCTATCGTATGAATAGGCCGTCCGCGTTCCAATTCCCTGGATAGCGAAAGAAATGCTGTTGTCGCCATCCCAATTGTTGCGATTTACTATAGCTTGAATAAGCTCCTTCATCTCAGGCGTTCGTTGATCTACGCCGTTTTGCTCTGTAGCATTCCATGGAGCGATCTCCCAGATTACAGAATCACTTAGCGTAACTCTGCCTGAAACATTATAATAGGTATAGCTAAATTCTTCGGCGCTATCTACATCATGTACACGCACATTTACACGGGAATAATCGTCGTCTGTTTCCTCTGAGGTAAACTGAATATAGGCATGAGTAATGGGTGACTCTTTAGCAATATTAACCTCATTGAAGCGCAACCCAACGGTTTGAAATCCACGATCTGAACCATCATATCCAAGCTCCAAATCATTATTTCCTTTGGTGATCTTTCCATAGCCATATTGTTCTACGTCGTCATCGTCTTGGTTAATTTCTACTTGGATTAAACTATGGTAGGTGCTAAACGAAGAATAGGCGCTCGTTGATTTTCCTAAATCATCAATGGCTTTCACTTCCAATTGATGAACACCATAAGCCGACGGCGCAAACTGATAGGCATAAGGTGATGATACATCTTCACCAACTTTCACATTATTTATATAGAATTCAAGTTTAGCAATGCTTCCGTCAAGATCCGAGGCGGTTGCGGTAATAGAAACACCGGCATTTCCCTGTATGGATAAACCGTTTACTGGACCATCAATTGCTACCACTGGCGCTTCATTATACACGATTCCATTTGTACTTAATTCTTGTCCATGGATGGAAAGTATGCTCAGCTCTAAACTAGAAATATCATACTCATCAGGAAGATCTGTCACCACCACATCCAATACATATGCTGGGGTATTGAACAGTCCTTCATTCGGTATTGGGTAATAGTTTCCATTTCCACGAGCGGGACTTGCCGGATAGGCTGATGGCATCTCATCTTTCTTATCCTCGTAGCGGTAGTTGGCTGTTTGAAAGTGGTTTAATGGATAAGCATAGAAGGCCAATCCTGCGATAAAATCATTCTGATCTCGAACATCTGTATCATAATCTGCCATATCTTCAAAATCGTATTCGCGACTAAATTCTCCTGGGTACGAGACGGTGATGCGTTTAGTTGCTAACATGTTCTGAGGAATCACAATTCGGAAGGCCGCACTATCCGCCCAATAGCCCAATTGATGAATTTCCACTTCCGTATTCATCTTTGTGTAGAGATGAGGCGCTGCATTTGGATTCATCACCCGCATGGTATGTACGTTTTGAGTATGATTATTTACCCTCTTCTGCAGACTATAGTGTAGGTGATTGGTTTCAGTATGGCCGGATTGTCCTACAATACCAACAGTATCATATTGAAAGATAGAATCCCCTTCTTGCCAGTTTCCATAGATTGAGCCAAGATGACGGTATGCCAAAAGCACTTTACCCCATCCACTCACGGCGAACGTATCATTACATTTAACGGTCAAATAGCGACCCGTTCCACTTTCTTCCATCACAGAGTCAGGACCATCTACGATCTCATCTACGACACCTGCACAAGCACAAATTGCTGGTGGCAGATTGTTCTCATCATACGCGGTATTACCATAGGTCAAAATCGGGTTAATGTCTTGTCCGATATGAAAATCATAATATCCCACATTGGAGGTACTCACAGATTTATAACGTGGACCAAAGAGAGACATGTAAAAGCGATTGTTGAGCGAAGGCGTGAATGTTTGAGGATTAGCATTGAGCACGTCAGCACGTAATGGAAAAATGATAGAATAGTTGAAATCAGGCTCACGAGAAGGAAAATTTTGAAACCCGCTATCGAGCGACAATTTCACTGGCGTTTGGCCCATGGTAAACATAGGAAGCGCCAGTAGGAGGAGTACTTTTAGTTTTAACATTTGTGTATTTTCTTTTAACTGAGGTGCAAATGTATGCCGGCAAATCCGCTGATAGCAAGCGTTTTCCTTAGCACAATTTGCATTCTTTAACACGAATTGGTCATTTCCTAAATCCAATTGACAAAATGGGCTTCCCTGTTCATTAAAAAGAATGTTTCGACATGGAATATTGGCTTTTTTCAATTTTTAGTCCCTTCGTGCCTTTCGAGAGGAGGCGCTTCTGAACACACAACCCCCTCAACCAAAATCCAATACCACCCCTTTGCCACCAACGAACGTAGCATGCAAAATCTTTCCCAGAATAAAAAAAATAGTACTATGTATTGCATAATACCTTCCAATAGCCATATCTTTGTATTGTGAAGGTAGAAAACACACAGTCTCAAATGCGAAAAGGAATCTTAGAATACTGTATTCTAGGAATCATTGCGCAGGAGGAGATATACGCTTCGGTGATTATCGAAAAACTTAAGGAGTCTCGGCTTATCGTGGTTGAAGGCACTTTATACCCGATACTCACCCGCCTAAAAAATGCCGGACTTCTTCAGTATCGCTGGGAAGAAAGCACACAAGGGCCACCCAGAAAATACTATTCTATCACGCCATTAGGCGAAACATTTCTCAAAGACTTACACAATACCTGGTCGGAATTGAACCAAGCGGTTGAAAAGGCAACAGGTATAAAACTATAATCATGAACCGAATTATCAGCATCAATATCCAAGGACTCGTTTTTCAAATTGAGGAAGACGCATTTCAATACCTCGACGCCTATTTGCGAAAGCTACGCACTCATTTCAAGGGACAAGATGGAGTAGATGAAATTCTATCAGACATCGAGAGCCGTATTGCGGAAATGCTCTCTAGAGACCCTGGCATACAGGGGGCTGTGAACCTCGACCGCGTAAAATACATCGTAAGTCAGATGGGTGACCCTGCTGAAATCGACCAAGAAGACGGGGAAGATTCCTATGAATATACTTCTGCCAAAAGCGGCAAACGCCTCCTCTACCGGGATGGTGAAAATAAAATAATGGGCGGGGTTTGTACTGGTTTGGGCTCCTATTTCGATATTGACCCCATCTGGCTCCGCGTGGGCTTTCTATTTGCATTCTTCACTTTTGGTACCGGTCTAATCCTTTATCTAATTCTGTGGGCCATCATCCCGGAGGCAAAAACCCCTTCTGAACGTTTAGAGATGAAGGGGGAAAATGTAACGATTGATAATATTGAAAAAACCGTTCGCGAAGAATTTAACCGCTTCAGAAAAGATTTTGATGGCGGAAAAGTAGCCAATACCGCGCGTTCGGCGGCACAAGGCGCTACACGGGTGGTAGGTGGCGCCATAGGTGTCGGGGTAAAGATCTTTTTAAGAGTGCTTGGACTTGTGCTCGTTGCTGGTATTCTCTTTTTCCTAGTGTTTATGGGCTTTGCGTATTTTGGATTTCTCGTTGATTTCTGGAGAACCCCCTTCTTTCCCTTCTTCGACCAATTATTTGAATCAGAAGGAATTGCTTTGCTCTATTCCTTTGCTCTCGGGGGCTTATTTGTCCTTCCGCTCATTGGACTACTTTTCGTTGGGCTACGATTGCTCCTCGGAATAAGCGATTCAAACCGTTGGATTGGAAAAACCATTGGAGCACTATGGGTTGTATCTTTAATTGGAGTCATTGCAATGGTCTTCACCCTTTCCGATTCGTGGAGAGATCATGCGATACTCACACAGGAACAAAGCATTCCGAAACAAGACACCCTCTTTATCCAATCCACCAATACCGCGGTATATGGTGAAAAAAAATTCATTATTGAATTTGGTCACCGCAAAGGGATTCGCGGAATCTATGCTAAAGAAAATGGCGTTCTGAAACGTCCGGTGAAACTCAATATTCTTGTAAGCAACTTATCTGAAACCACACTAAAAGAAGAACGACATTCGAATGGAAAAACCTACGAACAAGCTGCTGAACTTGCATCCCGCGTGAAAAATGAGTTAAGCGTCACGGGGAATACCCTTTTGTTCAACCCCTATTATGAAGTATCCGAAACGGACGTATGGAAAAACCAAAGTCTTGAGTACTCGCTCTACGTGCCAATTGGTACCGTGGTGGTTTTTGGAAACAATACTTCCACATTTTTAAGTCATGTCAACACCAAGGGCTATTTGCATAAAAGCCGATTAGAAGGTAAGGCCTTCATTATGACTAGAGAGGGATTAAAAGTTAATCAAAACAAGATCTCGAACACGCATGAAGGCATATCTTACCAGTATGATAATTTCAGTGAAATCAATGTGTCCGGGGTACCAGAAGTAGTGTTATTCCAGAGTGCCAACTATCAAATTTATACGGAAAAAGGTGCCAACTACACTCCCGAATTCAGTGAAAGAGGGGATGAGTTGCGCATCTTCATGGACCCACTCGAAGTCGGTCGTGCCTCCGGAATATTGCATATTGGCATGCCCTATTTGAAGAAAATTGAGGTGAATGGCGGTACCACGGTGTCGGTACAGTTTAAAGGCCAACACTCTTTCCGGGCAGAACTAAACGGTGCGGCGACTCTCAATGGAGAAATAAAAGCCGATGATTTTATACTTGAAGCCAATGGACTAAATACTTGTCGCCTCTCCGGGTCATGTGAAACGGCTACGCTCGAGCTAAATGGAGGGGGCGATTTTCAGCTAGAAGACTTGGTTGCCGAAGAACTTCGACTGGAGGCCAATGGAGGAACAAAGGTTGCAGTAAAAGCCTTGCAAAAACTGGTGGTTGAAGCCAATGGTGCCTCAACCATTACCTATTATGGAAACCCACAAAACAAACGTTTCGAACGCCATGGCGGATCAAGAATAAAGGCTGCGACTCCTTAAAATGAATAGGTATAGCCTAGTCCTCCTCCTAAGCCCCCAGCTTTATGCGGTGTGGCCCAAGCTTGAAGCCCATAGAATAGTGCTTTGACAAAGTGCTTTCCTTTTTGATAGCCTAATTCCTGACTGACATTTAGGCGACTATATCCGCCAGTCATGATGCTGCTGGTTCCATAAAAATCTCCAAAGAAGTAGGTATAGCCTAGTGAAAAGCGAGGAATCATAGGTGTGTTCATCACTTTATCAAAACGGAAAGTCAGCGACTGCTTTCCGTTTAAACGCATGGAATATTCGGCATAAATTAGGCTCGGTAGCATTTCGGTCGACTTGAAGCCAGTAGAGTCTGGTTGAAATTCTGAAGCAATACTGTCATACGCATTTCTTCCAGCATCTGGGTCTTGGAATACTTCAAAGTCTGGTACATACCAGCCATCATAATTAAACTTGGCTGTTTTGGTATACTGGGTGCCTTTCCATGAAATAAAACCCAAGTTTCTTACTCCGACAGCATAAGCACCATCAGGACCAAGAAGTCCTTTGTAATCTATACTTATTTGCATTCCCATACCATGTACATTGCCAAATCCTTGTTGGTCACCTGGAGTAAGTCGAGCTGTAAGGTCAATATCCCAGTCGGTACTCGTGCCATAAGGAGCAGTATACACAGAAAAACGGCGGCCATCCAGATCTATCATCCTTATGCCTCTAGCAACACCAACGGATACACTCAGGTTTGAGCGATTTGGAAAGAACTTAATTAAACCAAAGTCGATATAATCATATCGAGATCTTTTGAATACTAGGCCATTTCCGTCAGCGGTATCTCCTTCGAAATAGGCGTTTCCTTGCCCTATCAGACGAAAGAAGTCATCTGAATAACTAGCCCCGGCATGATCATTAAATCCATAACGTATAAGGTAGTGCAGGCTGTCTTTCTTCAAAAACCCCTTGTTCAAATTATAATAGGTTAGCGAATAGCGATTATCTATCCCTATCATATTCTTAACATTGGTACGGTCCGCATTTTCTGCGATCAACTCATTACTCAACTCTTGGCGTCGGGCAAGCTTCCATAGCAAGGAATTATTCGCCGTGCTGGCATCAACATAATAGCTACCTTCCACAGCGACCATTGACTTCGCCTTCACACTCCTAAAAGGGTGGTCAAAGAAATTAGGAAACTTATTCCACAGACTGTCTTGTTGGGCCAAGGTGCTCAACGGCAGGGCCAAAAGAAGGAGGGTTTTAATAGTTCTGGTCATAGATGAAGTCACCGGTCAAACTTATTTTAAATCCATAATCACTGTACATTTTCCAATAGTTGGTATTTCCTGTTGGGGTCTGCACGGTAGCTTTTATCAATATTTTCTTGGTAGCCCGAAGTTTGGCCATCTTCGCTTGATCCGCCCTGGCAATAACCACGGAACGCAAAGCTTCCGTTACCCGATTATTTCCATCCGCTGGGGCTGCCTGAATGCGGTTATTGTTTATCCCTACAAGTGAGTCGATAATGCTTCCGTTTCCATCCAACAAGTAGAGCTGGAGGTCAACATCAAATGGGAATCCATTATCGGCAACAATATTCAAATTTCCTTCGATGATATTATTCGAATTGGCTGATACCGACAGATCAAAATTTACGGTATCCACAAGCGTTAGCCCATTTGTTTTGAGGCTCATAGGCATGTCCACCTCCAACTTCGCCGCTAATTCCGACTCGCCCGTTGCAAAATCCTTGAAGTTATTGACATTGCCATTCGGGTTTGTTTTTATGGATATATGGTAGTCCATCTTATTCGGTAGCTGCTCAATAAAGGGCTTGATATTCGAGTTCCCTTTATTAATATTAATGCTTGTTATGGATGGTTTTAATGGCGGATATGTCGCGGGGGGTAACGAATGTGGTCCTGTTACCCCAACTCCAGCAAGTTGCACGGTGGTTCCTTTTTGTGTATTTCGTGATGTCAGCTGATTGATGGTCGCTTCTGCTTCGGCTCCTATACCGTTTTCTAGAATGATATTGAAATTGAGGTCTTCAAAATCTATCCCTCCATTTAGGCCGGCGAAGAAATCAACATCTACCGTTTCTGGGCCCACTTCAAACAGCTCAGAACCAAAATATCCTTCAGCATATTCTGGCTCTAAATCCAAGAGACCCAAATACAAGAAGATACTATCACCTAGTGAAATGTTTCGCTCAATACCAGACGAATCAATGGTTACATCCAAGATATTATAAAAGGAATTAACCGTGTCTTTTACATTCGGGTCTTTCCCTCGTAAATCAATTTCATAGCCCGAAATATCATACTCAATCTTAAAATCTGCCGTCCCTCCTGGCGGTGCTGCAGGTACGGTAAAGGTTTGCTTGAATGATTGTCCGTTTCGCAAAGCGTACGGAATTCGGTAATCAACCTGCATTTGTTCCTCAATGGTACTCACCACGTGAAAGCTCACTTTCCCCTTGCTCACTTTAAGCTTTTTGAGCTGCGCCTGACCAAAATAATACACCACGGTTTCATCCGCTGAAAGGATGCTCTGCGCCGGAAAACGGGCAATGGCACTTTGTGGCTTCAGGTCTTTCACGGAAAACTGAATGCTCGTTATCGCAAACTGATTGATAAGGACAGAGCCACTAGATGCTGCGGTTTCCACCAAAATTGGTGTCGCCTCCATCTTTGAATAGAGCTTCTTGCCCGATACGTCTATCACTTTTGTTTTTGACGTGCCTGGTAAAATGTTCTTGAATGTATCTGTTTGGATGGTGGTGCCCCCTACTACATTGCTTAAGCGAAAAATTAAGGTGCTAATTTCAACAGGGTAGCCGTTTGTAATGGTAATTTCCATCGTTCCTGAATTAAATGTGGCTTCCTGGAAAAAATCAGCTGCATCTACTGGTATCGCCCCAAGACCGCTGTTCGTAGTAGCAGGAATTGGAACAGTCTGACCATTCAACGCGGTGGCCTGTGGAAAGATCAAAAAGAGAGGAACTACCTGAGTTTGAGTCTGGTCCGCTAAGCGTAGGGTTTTAAGTGACAAGGTATTAACCCGCTCGGTGTCTGGCACAATTAAAAGGTCAGAAAGTCGGCCACGGTACATATCATACGACGATACCAAGCGCAAAGCACCATTTGCATCGGGCACTAAAATGCTGTCGGAAATGACATTACTAAGATCTAATTCGGTATGAAGAAGAGGCAAAAGCAGGTTGCTGCTAAAGCGCGAAAAGGCTTGTTCCTTCTTGCATGCCGCAATAAATACGACGGCACCCAACAGGAGATAAATGACTTTTTTCATAGGGCTGGCTCAAACAAATGTAAACATTAGACCAAGGAAATGAAAGAGAGGCTGCGGCCTGTAGGCAAATGCTCTCCCTTCCCTCTACTTATTTTGTCGAATAACAGCGCGCAATAGTTGTCTGAAATCGATTAGGAAGATAGCGAAAAAGAATTTTCGCAATCTGTCCTCTCACACAACCGTAGGTAATGTTCTATAGTTTACCTCTCTCACCTTTTGATAATAATCCAATAGGAAGACATACCTTAATAAGATTCATGGTCCTCGGTGCAGAGATGTGCTAAAAGCTTCCTTCAGATTCCACCTCACAATGGACACCCTTGCACTTCGCTAATGGTTGGTGACTATAAACCCTCATGGTGGACTTACACCACCAAGTTATTTACCATGCAAGGCAAAAAAAAGCCGACAAATGCCGGCTTTCTCTTTTTTGGTTTAAATACTATTAAAGTGCTGCTTGGTAGCGGCGACTTACTTCTTCCCAGTTAATCACGTTAAAAAACGCAGAAACATAATCAGGACGACGGTTTTGGTAGTTCAAATAATAGGCATGCTCCCAAACGTCCAATCCTAGAATTGGTGTTCCGTTGCAATCGCTTACTACATCCATCAAAGGATTATCTTGGTTGGCCGTTGAACAAACTTTCAACTTTCCACCTTCTACACATAACCAAGCCCAGCCAGAACCGAAACGGGTTGCTGCTGCTTTGCTGAACGCATCTTTGAAAGCATCAAATCCACCAAGGTCGCTATTGATCGCTTCGGCCAAAGCACCAGAAGGCTGACCGCCACCGTTTGGCGACATGACAGTCCAGAATAAAGAGTGATTCCAATGTCCTCCTCCGTTATTTCTTACAGCGGCCGGATAGGTTGAAATGTTCTTCATGATATCTTCCAAAGACTTTCCTGCAGCATCGGTTCCTTCAATCGCTCCGTTCAGGTTGTTCACGTAAGCCGCATGGTGCTTGCCGTAATGAATTTCCATAGTACGTGCATCGATATGAGGCTCGAGTGCATTAAAATCATAAGGTAATTTAGGTTGTTCGAATGACATATATCTAAGGGTTTAAATTTTCGACTTTCAAAATTAAGCATTTTAACCGACGCATAAAATGCCCTACATTTGAAACCTTTGACAGCCCGCTATTGTTTGAAAAAATGGAGATTTTATCCAATGTTTCCCCTGATGATTTTCCCTTTGATTGGTATGCAATTGCCAATGAAAATCACTTTTGGTTTAAGTCGAGAATCGACGCCTTCTTAAAATTCGCACCCCGCTACCTCCCTATGGACCAAAACCTCAAGGTGATGGAAATCGGCTGTGGCAACGGCTTGGTGAGAAAACAACTCGAAAACAAAGTCGGCTGGACCGTTGATGGATGCGATATCAATGAAGAGGCGCTCAAATTAAATCAGGGGCTTAAAGGAACAACCTACCTGTACAATATTCACGAGCATCATCCAAAGTTCAAAGATGCCTACGATGCGATTATTCTTTTTGATGTTTTGGAGCATATCCCAGATACCAAGGAATTTTTGGAATCCATCATGTATCACCTAAAACCAGGCGGCGTACTTTTTATCAATGTACCAGCCCTCGACCAATATAAAAGTGATTATGATGAGGCAGTTGGTCATATACGTCGTTATGATAAAAAGATGATGACGGCTGAATTCGACGGCATGGATACTGAAGTGCTTGGTCATCGTTACTGGGCGCTTGCCTTGATGCCTGCCTTGATCGCAAGAAAGCGGTTTGTTAAAAATAAGGGAGACATCAAAACCTTGGTAGAAAACGGTTTAAAACCACCAAGCGGACTTATCAACCAACTATTCTATGCCTTGTTAAGAGCCGAGAAGTCATTATTTTCGAATCCACCAACAGGCGCATCGCTAATGAGCGCTATTCGAAAGAAGTAGTTGATTCTCGTGGGTCTATTGAACAATATTGTAGCGTACTAGATTCCACCAAGCATCATTTTCATCTTTGGTCCGAATCATCCCATAGCCGGGAGCATAATAGGCTTCCAACAAATAATATGGCCTTGGTGCTATCTTTTTATAGTGCACTACGTTTGAATATTTTTTACCAGAAACCACAAGAGATTGTATTTCGAATATTGAGTCTCCAATATCATTAAGGCCTTCGAATTGATTTCTCTGACAAAAAATTCTGCTGTCGCGAGTTTTTTTCCAGCCATCAAAAACAACAAATACTTCCTCATTTTGGTCATCGGTTTCTTTTGGATATGCTGCCTGAATAAAGTATTCATTATTCTCGAAAATATAACCTGAGAGTGAAGTGAAAATAGTTTGCTTTGCTTCATAACACTTTTTACCTTTAAAATTAGGGTGTGCTTTAGTATTGACGGGGTAAATCCCAACACTAGATTTTGAAACCCATATAGAATCCAAATAGGCACCATCTTCACGTTGATATATCCAATAGGACCCTTCCTTAAAGAAAAAGGTAGAAACTACCTTTTCAGGAAGAAGCACCGTAATATCTGGCGTGCATTCATAGGTCGGTGTATCGGGTTCTCCACAGTTCTGAAGGCCCAGCATACCCGAAAAGACAAGAACGGATAAAAACACCATTTTGAAACCTTGAATATACCTACTGACGATGAATGCCATAATCAAATATGCTTAATATTTATAAATATAAAAAATCTATTGGTCGAATAACAGTGTCCATCCAACAACCAGAATATATTACTACCGAAACGTTCTACGTCAACGAATAATATAAACCACAAACATGTAGGTACGCGATTTATCGCGTACTTAACAACTCCCAAGTCAACTATTGAACAATATTATAGCGTATCAAATCCCACCAAGCATCGTTATTATCTTTAAAACGAATCATACCAAAACTTGGAGCGTAGTATGCCTCTTTTAAATAATCCGGTCTTTGTGACTTTCGTTTATATATTGTAATATCGAGATAATTTCTTCCATTAACTTCGATTGAATCTTGATGGTATACAGAATCGCCATATGCATTGACTGTACTATATTCATTTCCAATTAGGTCCAAGCGAATTTGGGACGTCTTTTGCCATCCATCATATAAAACAAACACTTCTTCAGAATATGAAAGCGTGTTTTTTGGTCCTCTTAACTGTAAAATATATCCATTTGAAATGAAAAAATAATTTTTAGATGAGCTAAGTAAAGTGCTTTTTGATTCATAACATTTTGCCTTTTTAAAATCAGGAAATACTTTGGTGTTAACTGGTAGTATCTCTTCTCTGGCCAAGGTCACCCAAACCGAATCCGAATAAAGGCTATCTTCTCGTTGATATACCCAATAAGTTCCTTCTTCAAAGAAAAAGGTAGAAACTGCCTTTTCAGGAAGAAGCACCGTAATATCTGGCGTGCATTCATAGGTCGGTGAATCCGGTTCTCCACAGTTTTGAAGCCCCGTCATACCCGAAAAGACAAGAACGGATAAAAACACAATTTTGAAACCTTGAATATACCTGCTGACGATAATTGCCATAATCAAATATGCCTCTATTTAACCTATAAAAAAACCCGTAGTCGATTAACTGGGTCTAGCCATTTGCTGGAGAAACCCGCGCTATCCAGTTGCAAAAACCACAAAAATGTAGATGCGCGATTTATCGCGTACTTTGATGCTTTGAGGCCCTCCATTATCCAACCAACCCAATTTGATGTGAAAACTTTACTCTTGCAGTACGCGATAAATCGCGTACCTACTCGCCGCTAACCCGTTCACCGAACAAGCACGGAAAGAAACATGCGGTCTTAGCCCTTTTTCGTATTATTGAAACTTCGTACATGCGCCTGACATGTACTTGCTAAATGAACTCCCAGGACGAAATTTAATATGGCAAAAAAACCCACCGCAGAAGGACCTTTGGTGCAAGCGCAAAAACCGCAAGACACCCTCGCTTTAGCTATTAGTGGTATCGCGGCATTGGCCTATTACCTCTACTCTTTCAAGTCGACCGGTTATTACCAGCACGACGAAATTGCTCACCTCATCAATATGGGTGAATTTTGGGATAAGCCCTCCTCGATTTTAGGTAACTGGCCAAAAACCGGGTATAAACTCGTTTATGCGATTCCAGCCCTTTTAGGCACCAAGTTTATTCTCATTCTTAATTGTCTCTTTGCTGGCTTGGCATCATTCCTAGCCTATAAAACTGCCGCTTTTTTTGATAAACGTTATGCCTTGCTTGCCGCCATACTTTTGGCTTTGCAACCCATGTGGATCGAAATTGCCTTTAGAAATTATGCGGATAGTTTTTCCGGCTTAGTTCTTATCGCTGCGGTTTATTTCCACTACAAGGAAAAATGGCTCTGGGCCGGCTTGCTGCTTTCCTTTAGTACGCTCGTCCGCCAAGAATTTTTCCTCGTAGCCATTCCTTACGGTATCTATTTGCTCTCTCAAAAACGTTGGTTGGCCGCCTTTATGATGGGCTCTTTCCCTGTATTATATGATATCTGGGGAGCTATCCATACCGGAGACCCTCTGTATCTATGGACCTCCAGTCGCGAAACCAGCGATCTTTATAGCGAACAATTTGCCCGCCACGGATTCTTCCATTTTTGGCGCATGAGCTTCGTAGTTTGGGGAGCGGTAACTACCCTCTTTGCGGTATTATTTAGCACCCAGCTTATTGAGTCTACGGTTCAGAAAAACATCAAAGAAAAGTTTGCTCGGAATCCATGGTTCTTATTTATTCCTGCATTTATCTACCTGCTCATACATAGCCTTTTTAACTGGGATGCACTCGCCTTGGGTGCTTCGCCAAACTTGCGCTATATGAATGGAATCGGACCTGTTTTGGCCGTTATGGCAACAGTTGGTTTGTCCGCCTGGGAGAAAAGCAGAGCGAAGCCACGGGTTCACTTGATTGCCTTGGTAGTCGCGCTTGGGGCCTTTGCCATGTTCGCAGCCTTTGAACATAATGGAGTTGTGCTGACTGAAGAAAGTGATTATAGCCTCTTCTTCCTTGGTGCAATTGCCGTGGGTCTCTTGTTCGTTAAAATGAGCGTGAATACCCAAATTCTTGTGTTTTCAGGAATTGCCTTTATCGCTGGGATGCTTCCTATGCAACCAAAGGAGCCGAGTGCCGAAGACATGGCCATCAACTCCATGGTAAAATGGATTGTCAAACAGAATAAAGATGACGCGACCCTGTTCACCAACCATACGGTCGTTCCTTACTATTTCGATAAGCAAGCCGGACATTTGCCCACACATATGGAAAGTATGGACAGCACGAAAATCGCCAATGCGCCAATCGGTTCTTTGCTGATAATTGAATCGCATTATTCTTTGCGTATGGATTTCCCTACTCCTTCGGAACAAGTTCGTGCCGATTATTTGCAAGACCACGATTTCAAAAAGGCCGTTAATTCAATCGTTCAAATTAACAACGGCAACTACCAGATGGTAAATCAGTTTGTGTCGAAAGATCAACGATTCGGCGCCATTGTATTAGAGAAAACAAAATGAGTTTTAGTCGCGATAAATTTAAACTTTCCATCATTGTTCCTTGCTATAACGAGGAGGCTGTTATTGGCATGACCTACGACCGCCTTTTGGCTGTATTGGAAGGAAACAATTACGCTTATGAAGTTTTGTTTATTGATGATGGAAGTAAAGACAAAACCGTGTCAATCTTAGCGGAGAAGTCAGATTCAAACGAAAACGTGAAGGTGCTTTCCTTCAGCCGCAACTTTGGTCATCAGCCTGCCGTTTCTGCAGGGCTGAATGAATGCGAAGGAGATCTAGCAATTATTATAGATGCCGATTTACAAGATCCTCCAGAGCTATTCCCAGATATCATCAAAACCTATTTCGATAGCAGTTGCAATGTGGTGTATTGTGTGCGTCAAAACCGCGAAGGTGTTGGCTTCTTTAAAAAGATGGGCTACCACTTCTTCTACCGGATGGTGAATTATATGTCGGATGTAGAACTACCCCTCGACTCCGGTGACTTCCGCCTGCTCGATCGCGATGTAATCGACGCTTACAAGAAGTTTGATGAGAAGAATAAATATGTGCGCGGCATCATTGCATGGATGGGTTTCACTCAAGTACCCTTCTATTATAACCGACCTGGCCGTGCAGAAGGGGAAACCAAATACAGCATCAAAAAACTCATCGGACTAGCCTCCACCGGCATGTTCTATTTTTCCAAAAAACCCCTCAAGCTCGCCATAACCCTAGGAATAACAGCCCTTTCGATCGGGTTAATTTTAGCCGTTAAAGTGTTTTACGAAAAGTTCAGTGGCAATCTCGATGAAGTTCCTGGTTGGGCATCTACTATTCTAACCATGATTCTCTTTGGTGGCGTGCAACTTGTTACCATTGGCGTTTTGGGCGAATACCTTGGAAATATCTTTGATGAGGTCCGCAACCGTCCGGAATACATCATCCGAAAGAAGAAGAAAACCGATTAAACATTTATAAACGTTTATAAACGCTTAACATAGGAGTCTATCCTTTTTGCCGTCTCATCTTTGTTCCATAGAATTTGATGACATGGCAAGAGAGCGGGAAATATTGAAGCGGGTTTTTGGGTATTCCGAATTCCGCGGCAAACAGGAAGAAATCATCCATCATGTATTAAAAGGTCAGGATGCGTTAGCGATAATGCCGACGGGCGCAGGTAAGTCTTTGTGCTACCAGCTGCCAGCCCTGGTTTTCGACGGCATTAGTGTGGTGATTTCTCCGCTCATTGCTTTAATGAAAGATCAGGTCGACGCCTTAAGAGATCAGGGGGTTAATGCACGTTCCTATCATTCGAATATGAGTGAAGCGGAAAAGCAAGCGACCATGTCCGACTTTCACAACGGTAGCTTAAAGCTTCTTTACTTAAGTCCTGAGCGACTCTTTCTCTCTTCAGCACCCTTCGTCAACGAATTAAAAAAGCGGCCCTTATCGCTTATTGCTATCGACGAGGCGCATTGTATCTCACATTGGGGTCATGATTTTCGAGAAGACTATCTTTCCCTAGGCCAACTTCGTCAGCATTTTCCAAAAACACCCATCATTGCCTTAACCGCCACGGCCGATATACGAACCCGTGCGGATATCTTAACCCGACTAGGGCTTCCGAAATCGAATGTGTTTCTGAGTAGTTTCAATCGGCCCAACCTGTTTTATAAGGCACTGCAGCGAAGCAATTTCATTCAACAGCTCGATATGTACTTGCAATCGAGAAAAGAGGAAACCGGAATTGTTTACTGTTTTTCCAGAAAAGAAACGGATCAAACCGCGCAAGCACTTCAGCAGCTTGGCTATAATGCCCTGTCGTATCATGCGGGCTTAGACAAAAATCAGCGGACGCTTCGCCAAGACCAATTCAAAAAAGACGAGATAAAAATTATGGTTGCCACAATAGCCTTTGGGATGGGGGTGGATAAGCCGAATGTGCGCTATGTGGTTCACGCCCACCTGCCCAAAAATATGGAAAGCTATTACCAAGAAACGGGTCGCGCTGGTAGAGATGGAATGCCGAGCGATTTGCTGCTACTGTATAGTTCGGGAGATTTAAACCGGCTTCGTTATTTCATCTATAATGGAGAGGACAAATCCCATCAAGACCAGATGCTGAAGAAGCTCAACGAGATGGCTGCCTTCGCCGAAACTTCTGAATGCAGACGAAAACTCATTCTCAACTACTTCGATGAAAAGGCACCAGAAAACTGTGGGCATTGCGACAATTGTTTGATGGCCGCTACGCCCCATCATGAGGAAAACGAACAGGATTTAAAACAGTTGCTTCAGGCTATCGCCATCATGCGCGTTAAATGCACAAAAGCAACCCTCTTCGCATTTGTCACGGATAGAAACAGCCTCCGCTTGCCAGGAAGCCTCCAATTGCATCCACTAAAAGGGTTTGGAAGAGAACATGATAAAGAATACTGGGAAAAACAACTAGACGCACTCGTGCAAAAACAGCTCGTCTCAGAATACCGAGGAGACATTCGGCTTACCCACCTTGGGGTACAATGGAAACAAGGAATGGATGCGACCTTCAAGCAAGTTGAATCCACATCGCGCGCATCCAACTATTCAGAGGAATCGAATAATGAATTAGAAAGCGAACTTAAAGCCTGGCGCAAAGAATTAGCAAAAAGCGAGGATTTACCGGCTTATATCATATTCAACGATGCCACCTTAAAAGAGCTGGTAGAAAAACGCCCATATACTTCACATAGCCTCCTCCAGATTACCGGTCTTGGCGAGGTAAAAGTGGAAAAATATGGTGCTGCAATTTTACGCATCATTCGCAAAGCATCCCAAGATCAGATTGTTGAATCGGCCAAGGAAGGCTTGATCAAAGCTAGGAACTCTGCCAAAGCACCTGAATCTTTCCGGCTCTTCAAAACAGGATTGAACCCTGATGAAATTGCCCAGCAGACCGGGCTAAAATCAGCCACGATTTTCAAACATCTCGAAGGCTTTGTTTATGATGGGAGTATTGATCCAGACGAACTTGTCGACTCAGAACACTACCGTATCATCAATGAGATTATCGATGAGATTGGAGCAGGCATGCTTTCAGATATCAAAGACCGGGCACCCGAGCATATCGACTACCGAGAAATTGCATTGGTTCGCGCGTACAAATTCCGTCAAGTAGAAGAGCTAGCTAGACGAAGTGACCAAGAAGAATGGGCTCGACGAAACGCAGAAAAAGAGTGGGCGCGAAGAAACGAGGAAGAAGATTCGAACTAACGGCGACCTGAAGGTTTGCCTTTTCCTTTAAATCCTCCACGGCCTCTACCTCCACCACCGCCCATAGGCTTAGTTTTGTACTCTGGCGATTCGCCAATGCTCGGTGGAACATTGAATTTAGGGATTTCCTTTTCAATGAGGTCTTCAATCTTTTTGAATTTATGACCGTCTTTGTCGGAGATAAACGTAATGGCAATGCCGTTTCTTTCGGCACGTGCGGTACGTCCGATTCTATGGATATAATCTTCCGGATCTGGTGGCACGTCGTAATTCACCACCAATTCGATTCCGTCCACATCAATTCCACGGGAAACTATATCAGTACCAATAAGAAACTTGAGCTGTTTGTTTCTAAAAGCAAGCATGACTTCGTCCCTTTGATTTTGTTCGAGGTCAGAGTGAATTCCACGGGCTTCGAATTTCGACTTAATCATCTCCTTTTCGAGTGATTTCGCTTTGTCTTTGGTTGATGTGAAAATAATGGCGCTCTGGAAATCTGAGCTGCTCAAAATCTTCTGAAGCAATGCGGTTTTTTGAGTGTCGTAAGCCAAATAAGCTTGCTGCACAATATTGGCGGCCGGCTTAGAGATGGCGATGCTAATTTCTACTGGATTCTTTAAAATTTTTGATGACAAGTCGCGAATACGCGGAGGCATAGTAGCGGAGAACAAAAGCGTTTGTCGCGTTTCTGGTAATTTTTGAATGATACGAATAATGTCTTCATTAAAACCCATATCCAACATACGATCCGCTTCATCGAGGATTAAATATTCCAATCCACTCATGTCGATGCTTCCCGAAATCAAATGAGAAATCAACCGCCCAGGGGTAGCAATTACCAAATCTGCTCCGGTTTCGAAGGCCCGTCTTTGCTGTTCGAAAGCTGCGCCGTCACCTCCACCAAAAACAGGGATAGAACTAACTCCTAGGAAATAAGCAAAGCCCTCAACCTGTTGGTCAATTTGTTGAGCCAATTCGCGCGTTGGCGCAATAATAAGCGCTCGAACTTTATTGCTTTCGTTTTCGGTTAGTCGGTTTAGTACCGGCAATAGGTATGCGGCCGTTTTACCCGTTCCCGTTTGTGCACAGGCGATGAGGTCTTTTCCCTCCATAATGAGAGGAATGGCTTGTTCTTGAATTGGCGTTGCCTTTTCAAAGCCCATGGCATCTAAGCCATCTAAAAGTTTATCAGTAAATGGAAAATCGTTGAAATTCAAAAGATCGCTTTAAAAAGCAAAAATAAGGTTTATCCTGCAATCAGTGTGGAAAAGAATCTGTAAGGCCAAACTGTCATGTTTTGAAGGGCCTATATCCTTTTTAACTGAAAAAAGTTTCGCATTAATAACTGAGATTCTTCGGCCAGAACACCACCAATTACCTCTGTTTTTGGGTGAATAATTGAGCTGTTTATTCTTTGGTATCCACGCTTTTCATCTGAAGCCCCAAAAACGATTCTTCCTATTTGCGACCAGAATAATGCCCCAGCGCACATCACGCAGGGTTCGAGGCTCACATAGAGGGTACACTCTTTGAGGTATTTAGAATTCAGTGCAGAAAACGCGGAAGTTAAAGCCAACATTTCTGCATGTGCCGTAACATCGGTAAGTCGTTCTGTTTGGTTATAACCTTTGCCAATTATTTTGTTTTCGCAAACCACTAGGGCGCCAACTGGGATTTCATCTTCTTCGAAAGCCCTTTCGGCTAGCTTGAGTGCTTGCTTCATAAAATAATCATCGTTGAGGATGTTTTCCATTGAACAAAACTATTTTAAAAAGCGTTAAGTTTAAATCTATATATGCTAAACATTGGGATTGTTTGTTATCCGACATTTGGAGGAAGTGGCGTAGTTGCTACTGAATTAGGGAAAGCGTTAGCTGAAAAAGGACATCAAGTTCACTTCATTTCCTATTCTCGACCCGCCCGCTTAGAGTTTTTCTCAGAAAACCTTTTTTACCATGAGGTATCCGTCAGCAATTATCCGCTCTTTGAATACCCACCATATGAAACTGCCCTAGCTAGCAAGCTAGTTGACATATCATTATTTGCAAACCTTGATGTACTCCATGTGCATTATGCCATTCCGCATGCTTCTGCAGCCATCATGGCCAAACAGATTTTAGCAAAAAAAGGAAAACATATTTCCGTTGTAACCACCTTGCACGGAACGGATATTACACTCGTTGGGAAAGATGCCACTTACGAGCCGGTTGTATCCTACTCTATCAATGAGTCGGATGCGGTAACAAGTGTTTCAGAAAGTCTAAAAGAACAGACCTACCAATTTTTTCATATCGATAAAGAAATTCAAGTGGTTCCGAATTTTATTGACTTCACCCGCTTCAGTAAAAAACCCAAAGAGCATTTCAAAAAAGCGATAGCTCCGCAAGGAGAGCGCATCTTGGTGCATACTTCGAATTTTAGAAAAGTGAAACGTGTAGAGGATGTAATCTATGTCTTCAACCGTGTTCTAGAAAACCTTCCTGCAAAACTTTTGCTAATCGGCGACGGACCAGAACGGATGAATATTGAAAAAATCTGCCGTGAGCTGGACATCTGCGATCGAGTGACCTTCTTAGGGAAACAAGAAATGGTCGAAGAGATTCTTTCCGTCTGCGATTTATTCATACTTCCATCAGAATCAGAAAGTTTCGGACTAGCCGCCTTGGAAGCAATGGCTTGTCAGGTTCCAGTAATTTCTACCAATAGCGGAGGAATTCCAGAACTGAATGAGCACGGATTTACTGGGTTTAATTCGAATATTGGTGACGTAGAAGACATGGCTAAAAACGCCTTATACATTCTTGGCGATGACGAAAGGTTGGCTCAATTCAAAGCCAACGCACTGAAACATTCTCATAAATTCGACATCAATGAGGTGCTACTTCAGTACGAGGCTATCTATAATTCCGTGCTAAAAGTGCAAACTAGCTAAGCTTTTTGTTTACCTGACGACTTACGAATGGTAAGCATTTCCTTTTCGGTAAGCTGACGAATTTCTCCTCTTTTCAAGCCGTCTTTCGACAGTCCAGCGAAAGAAACACGGTCCAATTTATCGACTTGATAACCAAGAGAGTTGAACATGCGATGAACAATATGATTTTTACCTGAATGGATCTCAACGCCTATAACTTGTTTGGTCTCATCTACATAAGCCACTTCATCCGGCTTGATAAAGCCGTCTTCGAGCTCAATACCAGCTAATAGTTTTTCAACGTCCGCTGGCGGCATTGGTTTGTCTAACTCTGCCTTATAAATTTTATGGACGCCAAAGGATGGATGGGTCAGTTTCTGCGCTAAATCTCCATCATTGGTTAGTAATAGAACTCCGGTGGTATTTCTATCCAATCGTCCAACTGGGAATATGCGCTGTGGAACATTATCGCCAATGATGTCAAGTACCGTGCGGCGTCCTTCCGGATCATCCGAACTCGTGATACAATCTTTGGGTTTGTTCATTAAGATATAAACTGGTTTTTCAGGAAGAATCAAGCGGCCTTTGAAGCGCACCTCATCTCCTGGCATAACCTTAGAACCTAATTCTTTGATGATTTCACCATTGATGGATACGGCGCCGTTTTCAATAAAATCATCGGCATCTCTTCGTGAGCATAGACCTGAGTTCGCAAGAAATTTGTTCAGGCGCGTTTCTTCCGTAATGCTCTCTACTTCTTTGCGGTACTTTCCTTCTTTTCTTTCTTCGGAAGCTGGTCTCTCACTCCGCCAATCGCCGAGCATTTTTTGATCTTTCTCATTGGCTTGACGGGTCCGCGGTCTGCGCCTTTCATCAGGACCTTTGCGGTCGTTTGACCCACGTGAATCTCTTCTGTCGCTAAATTTATTCTTATCATACCCTCCACGTCCACGGCTATCGTCGCTGCGGGAGTTTCTGTCAGATCCACTTTTTCTTGGACCGCTGTATTTTTCGTTTTCTCCGCGTTTATACGGTCGTTTTTCTCCGCGATCATCACTTCTGTCGTCACGTTTATTATCACGAAACCCTCCACTTCGGCGGTCATCGCTTTTGTTATCGCGGAATCCTCCACCACGGCGATCTTCACTTTTGTACTCGCGTTTCTCTCCAGAACGACGGTCTTCACTTTTGTACTCACGGAATCCTCCACTACGACGGTCATCACTTTTATTGTCGCGGAATCCTCCACTACGACGGTCATCACGTTTGTCTCCAGAGCGGAAATCTTTACCTCTTCCACGGCGATCTCCTCCTTTGTCGTTCCCTCTTGGGCCGCTATAAGATCTTTTTTCGCCATCTCTATTGGAATCAAAACTCCGTGGGCCTCGTTTGAAAGCACCGCGGTCATCACTGTTTTCGTTTCTTTTATCCGAGCGAAATGAATCCCCGTCCTTGCTTCTGCCTCTCGATGGTCTGTCCGAATCCCTTCGGTCATTGTCCTTGCGGAAGGAATCATTTTTAGATGAACCTCTCTTGCCAGAGAACTTCCCACCGCTGTTATTATTTCTTTTATTCACGCTACAAAATTACGACAATGTAAACGATGCCCCGTATTTTTTATTTCGCACCTAAAAGCTTGAAGAAGATAGTAATTTCGCAGGATGCTTGCATACGACACATTCACTCTTGCTAATGGTCTAAAAGTAATTCATCATTTGGATGAAAAAACACCATTAGCTGTTGTCAATATTCTTTATAACGTTGGGGCTCGAGACGAAAACGAATCCCTCACTGGAATTGCACATCTATTTGAACACCTCATGTTTGGCGGGTCTAAAAATGCCGAGAGCTATGATGAGCCACTTCAAAGAGCTTCCGGAGAAAACAACGCTTTTACCAGCAACGATATCACTAATTATTATGTGACCTTGCCAGCAGAAAACTTGGAAACAGCTTTATGGTTGGAGTCTGACCGCATGTTCCAGCTCAACCTTACTCCAAAAACCCTGGAAGTTCAGCAGGGTGTTGTGAAGGAAGAATTCAAACAACGCTATCTGAATCAACCCTATGGCGACCTTTGGTTATACTTCCGCCCACTAGCTTATACCACTCATCCATACCGTTGGGCAACAATCGGCAAGGAGCTTTCTCATATCGAAAACTTTACCTTAGTTGAAGCCGATTCATTTTATAAGCGTTTTTATAATCCAAGCAATGCGATTCTGGTTGTGGCAGGAAATGTTTCCTTCAAATCATGTAAAGAATTGGTTACTAAGTGGTTTGGAGAAATTCCAGAGGGAGAAATTAACAAAAACACCTACCCACAAGAACCCTTACAGACGGAACCTCGCCGCTTAGAAGTAGACAAAGAAGTTCCAATGACTAGTATTTCATTAGGCTTTCATTGTGGAGCCCGTTCAGATGATGACTTCTACTCGCTAGATTTATTGTCGGACATGCTGGGTGCTTCAGCCTCTTCCCGCCTTCACCAGAAATTGGTCAAGGAACAACAACTCTTCGCAGATATCGCTGCATATTCTACGGAGAGCTTAGACCGGGGTTTGTTTATCGTTAGTGGAAGAATTTTCCCAGGAATTGACCCCAAGATGGCGGAATCTGCCATTTGGGAAGAGTTGACCGCTTTCAAAAATGAAATTCCTGAGCTCCGTGAATGGCAAAAAGTGGTGAACAAGAAGCTTACTGTATTGAAATACATGGAGTTAGATGTATTAAACAAGGCTATGAACCTGGCATTATTCACCCACTTAGGCGACACGAATAAAATAAATACAGAAGAGGCCGCATTTTTGGCCACCAGTCCTCAATCCATCCATACTTTAGCGAATCAGCTTTTTCAAGAAAGCAATTGTTCCACCTTAGTTTATAAAGCAAAAACATGATTAACAGAACATTAGTTCCTGATACCATCATACCAAGTGCCCTTCCAAAGTTTTCATTTAATACAACCGTTTTACCGAATGGGGTACAGCTGTACGAAGCAAAAGAACATGAAGAACTTGTTCGCGTCGCCTTTTACTTCAAATGTGGAAGCTTGTACAGTAAGAAAAAGGGCCAAGTAAGTGCCTTGAGCAAATTGCTTTTGAGTGGTACGTCGAAATTGAAGTCGTATTCTATACAAGAAGAATTGGATTTTTATGGCGCCTATACCGACATCGAAAATGGTTACGAACATGTTTCTGTTACTCTATTCTGTGTCAATCATCATGTAGAGAAAATTATTACCTTCATGATTCAGGTTCTTCGCGATGTTCAAATTCCTCAGGTTGAATTTGATTTATTCCGAAATAAAAGTCTCGAAAACCTAAAGGTGAGTCAACAAAAAACCAGCTATCATGCCCGGCGTCTATTTATGGAAAGCCTATACGGTAGCGAACATCCTTATGGTCGTTCGATGTCTGCAGAAGATTATCAAAATCTAACCTTAACGGACGTCCAAAACTATTATTCCGACTATTTCCTTGGTTCTTTAGATCACATCATATCTAATACCCCACTCCCAAAAAGCGCTCATGCACTCTTCAACAAATTCACCCATGATACAACCATTGAGCCCTTTAATGTGTCTAGTATAAAAGAGGGTGAGAAAATCATTCAATATCCGTTCAAAGATGCGGTACAAGCAAGCCTGTTTTTGGGTATGCCTTGTATCACGAGAAATGACGTCGACTATCCAGCATGGTCTTTACTAATTACACTTTTCGGTGGCTATTTTGGGTCTCGCTTGATGAAGAATATTAGAGAAGATAAGGGATACACCTATGGTATAGGTGCAGGAACACATCATTTACCTGACTCCGCCTATTTGAGCATCCGTTCTGATGTGAAAAACGAGGCTTCACAGGACTGTATCAATGAAATATATAAGGAAATAGCACGTTTAAAGGAGGAGCTCATAACAGAGGAAGAACTAAACACGGTAAAAAACTATATGCTTGGATCCGTTCAAAGAAGTTTCGATGGAAGCCTTTCCTTAGGTGATCGATTCAAGACTATTATCGACCATAATCTCGACCTTGATTACTACCATCATTATAACCAACAAATTCTTACCCTAAGCAAAGACGACATTCAAAAAACCGCTATTAAATATTTAGACACCAATAATTTACATGTTATATCAGTGGGGACATACTAAACACCAATTTCGGTCTATTTTCCTTGGGCTTTTCCTGCTCTTTGCAGGCATTGCTATGGCTCAGTCCCATTTAAAACGCGCCTGTATCCAGGCAAATAATACAGATATTATCCTGAGTTGGGATCTATCACTGGACCCTTGTGGCAAGTTTGTGGAAATCGAAATTTTTGCGCGACCCAATAACTTTACTCCATTTAATAGCATTGGTAAGGTTACTAACCCAAACCAAAGCAACTTCGTACATAATGGAGCAGCAGCAATTACCAGTAATTGGAGCTATCAAATTATATATCGTTTTTTATGCAACGACCTTGAAGCCGTCGGTGACACAGTCTATATCGACCTATCTCAGCCGAACGCTTCGGAATTTGATTCAGTAAGCTATGACCCAATATCTCAAGGTGTTTATCTTTCTTGGACAGCAAACAATGCTGCAGACCTATTTGGTTATTACTTGTGGGATTATGAAAATAACAATAATTTCAAGTTTGATAGTTCCTATTCTAAACTCAATTACCTGGATACGCGCAAAGACCCTAATTCTAGTCAGGTATTTTATTCCCTCACCGCCTTTGACTCATGCGCTAACCAATCTGTAATATCAGACCCACATGCTGCACCCTATTTAACAGGTTCAGCCACAAATTGTGGAAGATCAATTTCTCTTAGCTGGCAACCCTATGTTGGCCATTCAACAGTCTCCAGCGAAGTTTATGTAAAACGAGACGGCGGAGAATACACAATCGACACATTGATTCTTGGAAATAGTTCCACGTGGAACCTAACTCTATTAAGTGGCCAAACTGTTGAAATATTTGTGCGTTCCAAACTTACAAACGGTTATACCTCTAGAAGCAATCCTGTCTCCTTTTCCGCACTAGACTCATTTAACCTAAAAGCTAATTATATTTCATCTGTAGATTGGATTGGTAAAAACACACTCGAACTAAGTGGAATCATAACTAAAGCTGTCAACTTCGATAGCCTATATATCTTCAGAATAACTGAAGGTGCTCCCGAATACCTGTGGAGAAACGATCTTAGCACTCTTCCTTACCCACTTACTACATCAATTGAAACAGACACCTTTCTCAACTATTTCCAACAAATTATGGTCGACAGATGTAGACGGTATTATTACAGCAATATTGCCCATAATCTAGTGTTGAAAACACGCCCAAGTGGAATAGTGGATCAATACAATTTATACTGGACCCCTCCCACCTATCTAGATGGTGCAGTCCAAGAATATAAAATCACCCTTGGAGATGATATAAGTAAATATTCCACGTGGAACAATATAAGATCAAATATAACCGACACTTCATCAACCGAATATATTACCAACGATACTTTAAACATTCGCTGTTTTCAAGCAATTGCAATAGAAGAAGACCCCAATAGTTATAATTATTCTGCTACGCTGCACTCGAATCCAGTTTGCTTTATTCAAGAACCAAGCATATACTTTCCTAATGCAATTGCGGTACGCGGTATTAATAATACATATTCACCAGTTGGTTTATCTATTGATAAAAGTAAAAGTACTATTCAAATATTCACAAGATATGGACAGCGTGTTTATTCAAATACACTCGACAAACCTTGGAGTGGATATGCTGAAGATGGATCACAATTTCAAACAACAGTCTTCATGTACATCGCTAGTGTCTATTTTCTTAACGGAGAACATCAAACATACCAAGGAAATATAACCGTCCTATATTAATTATGGCCATCTTTATCCACGAAGAAAACTCAAAGTTTCACGTGAAACATAAACGGAAAATTAAGCAGTGGCTTTCGCAGCTTATTCAAAACAAAAAACATGAAGTAGGTGAAGTAAATATAGTTCTTCGAACTGATGAAGAACTACTTCGCATGAATCAAGAAGTTTTAAATCATGACACCTACACTGATATCATCACATTTAATTATAATCAAGAAAAAGAAATTAACGGTGATTTGTTCATTAGTATAGATCGCATCAAAGAAAATGCGGCTAAATTTGCCGTTTCAATAGAAGATGAACTCTATAGAGTTATGGCACATGGTGTGTTACATCTAATTGGATACAACGATAAAAATTCCAAAGACCAAAAAACAATGC
The DNA here is from genome assembly GCA_964620355.1 of uncultured Burkholderiales bacterium. Lineage (GTDB taxonomy): Bacteria > Bacteroidota > Bacteroidia > UBA8524 > UBA8524 > UBA8524. The sequence continues at coordinate 202,795 of CAZUIT010000001.1, forward strand.
GCGAGCAGGAGAACTTGGCCTTAGAATTATACCGGACATTGTTCCACGTGAAACATGAATAAACAAACCTACGATTTAATAGTAGTTGGCGGCGGTCATGCTGGTTGCGAAGCGGCAGCGGCAGCAGCTAATCTCGGATCATCTGTACTTTTAATTACCATGAATATGGGCACCATTGCCCAAATGTCGTGCAACCCAGCAATGGGTGGTGTGGCCAAGGGTCAAATTGTGCGCGAGATAGATGCGCTGGGAGGATACTCTGGAATCATTACGGATAAAACCATGATTCAGTTTCGTATGCTAAATCTTTCAAAGGGACCGGCCATGTGGAGCCCACGTGCTCAAAGCGATCGCTGGCTATTTTCCCAGGAATGGAGACTCGCTCTTGAAAGAACCCCTAACTTAGACTTTTGGCAAGACATGGTTAAGGAACTCATTGTAAAAGACAATCGAGTTACTGGAGTTAAAACTGGAATGGGCAATGAATTTCATTCTAAATCTGTTGTGCTTACAAACGGAACATTTCTCAATGGCATCATCCATATAGGTCAAAAACAATTTGGTGGTGGACGAATGGCTGAATCAGCTTCTTTCGGTATAACTGAACAACTCGTTTCTTTGGGATTTGAAAGCGGTAGAATGAAAACAGGAACCCCTCCCCGAGTTGATGGTCGCTCTCTAAACTGGGATGCAATGGAAGAACAAAAGGGTGATGAAATACCAGGGAAGTTTTCTTATTCCGATACCAGACCTTTAACTAAACAACGTAGCTGTTATATTACCTATACTAATTCAAAGGTTCACGAAACTCTCAAAGAAGGTTTTGATGAATCACCCATGTATTCAGGAAGAATCCAAGGATTAGGTCCACGCTACTGTCCATCAATAGAAGATAAAATAAATCGTTTTGCAGAAAGAGACCGTCATCAAATTTTTGTAGAACCAGAAGGTTGGGATACCGTAGAAGTTTATGTAAACGGTTTTTCAACCTCTCTTCCTGATCATGTTCAAATAAAAGCTTTGCAACAAATTGTTGGTTTTGAAAAGGCTAAAATGTTTCGTCCAGGTTATGCTATCGAATATGATTTCTTTCAACCAACCCAATTAAAAGCAACATTAGAGACTCATCTTATTGAAAATCTGTACTTTGCAGGACAAATAAATGGAACAACTGGTTACGAAGAAGCGGCATCTCAAGGTTTAATTGCAGGAATTAATGCCCATCAAAAGATTCATGAGAAAGAAGCCTTCACTATTGATCGTTCAGAGGGCTATATAGGCGTTCTAATCGACGACCTCATTAATAAAGGTACAGATGAACCTTATCGCATGTTCACGTCACGAGCTGAGTATAGAATCTTACTTCGTCAAGACAATGCCGACATTCGCTTAACCGAAAAAAGCAATGCAATAGGTCTTGCTTCACATGAACGCGTCGTAAAAGTCAAAGAAAAAATTGAACAAACAGAGCACATCATTCAAGGCTTCCATAAAACATCCATTACACCCAATGAAGTAAACCCGATGTTGGAAGAAAAAGGAACACCTGGTATCCCTCAAAACTATAAACTATTTCAACTCATTAGTCGTCCGCAACTTCATATTCAAGATTTCAAAAAACTACCAACAGTCGCTACGATGATTGAAGGAAAATCTGAAGACGCAATACTCCAGGCTGAAATTTTAATGAAGTATGAAGGCTATATAGAAAAAGAAAAAGAAATGGCCGATAAAATGAAAAAATTGGAACATATCCGATTGAATCCAGATTATAATTACCAAGGTCTATCTTCTCTATCTAAAGAAGCGCGTGAAAAATTAAGTAAACTCAAACCTGCATCACTCGGACAAGCAAGCAGAATAAGTGGTGTATCACCCGCTGATATTTCTGTTTTACTCGTACATTTCGGAAGATGAAATACCTATTTCCTTTTATCCTTCTCCTCACAGCTTGTGCTGTGGTAGTTCACCCAACCGGTGGCGATAAAGATGAAACTCCACCAGTAGCCCTCAAATGCTACCCAGATAGCCAAGCTACTAACTTTCAAGACAGAGAAATGCGCATTACTTTCGATGAGTATTTCGAAATTAAAGATCCAAATGCAATTCTTATAAGTCCGCCGCCAGTAGAAACACCCAAAATTACAGTGGCTGGAAAACAACTTCGTATAGTCTTTAAAGAACCCTTACGCGAAAACACTACTTATACACTCCAACTATTCGATGCCATACATGATATTAACGAAAAAAACGTTCTTCCAGCTTATCAATTAAGCTTTTCAACTGGTAATGAAATAGATACATCATATATTAGCGGAAAAGTACAAAATAACTTTACAGGTGAATTGAACAAAGGATATACAGTAGCACTATTTCATCCATCTATAAACCAATACCCAGATTCGACCATCTATCCCATCTACCTAAGCAAATGTCTCGAAAACGGAAGCTTCTATATTCCTTCAATAAAAAATCAATCCTATACTATTTATGCCTTCGATGATATCAATAATAATAAACGCATCGATCAAGGAGAAAACATGGGTTATATAGATGGCAACGTATTGGCCATGGATACCATTCTTATCAAAACAGCCAAAAACAGCCCAATTGCTCCCTTAATCTATACTACACCTATTGTCCTCGATAAGAAAAGTTTCATCATCCCTCTTAAGATACCCAAATATGCCAAAGTAAGTATCACTTCCGAACACAAATCATTCGACAAATCACAAAGACTCTATACTAAACTCATTCATGAAGACAGTCTATTGGTACAAGATTATATTAAATCAGACCTGGATACGACACTAACATACTATCTCCTCAACAACGGAGCAATAACCGATACACTTGAAATCGACTTACCCAACACAACCTCTCCATACCAACTATTCTTAGACAAATCATCAACTCTTCCAAATTCACCCATCGTACTGAATAGTCTTCATGTAATAAGAGATATTAATCAAAAAAAGGTCAAACTTAATATCAATGACACGATACCAATTGCTAAAATTGGAGCAACGGCGACCTATTTTTCAGCCAATATTACCTACCCTTTTAAAGAAGAAACAAGCTATTCTCTAATCATCATGGATTCAGCTATTCATTATATGGATGGCACATTTTCTAGGTCGGATACTTTTAATATAAGAAGCCCTTCTTTGAATAAATATGGAGATGCAGCCATTCTCTTTTCGAATGCTAAAACAGACTCCATTGAAGTTCAATTACTCAGTGATATGAGTAAACCAGCAGAATATACCCTTCGCACCCGTTCTGACTCCGTATTTTTTAAAGGAATTCCAACGGGTAATTACCATATAAGGCTCGTTTATCTGAGCGATACTTTACGTCCTGACTACCTCATTCCTTTCAAGCAACAAGTGAGTAAAGTATTCATAAATCCTACTGATATCAGTATTCGTGGCGGTTGGACTATAGGAGACTTCATTCTTAACAATGAGGACGAATAAGTTGTTGAAAACGCGGTATAGCTGTGGACAAGTTGGAGAAAGCGTTCAATACAAATTTTGAATGTGGATGAGCGTGAATAACATTGGAGTTATCCTACATGGAATTCACGTTCCATCCCTTATCAACTTATTGACTAAAACATGTGAATTGCAATTCACAGTCGTTCATTACTTTTCTATAAGATCCTATTAATTAAAGGCTAACAATAAAAATAACCGGTGGATAATATGCTAACAAATAAAAAAACAAGTGATTATAGAAGCATCTTATCTACAAATCCACGGCCCTTATATTTAACCTTATAAATCTTTTAAAAATATTAAATAATAGGTTTTGTGGCTAACGCCACTTAGGTCTTTTTTTTTTTTAGAACTAGATTTGTACAGATGGAATCGCTGATTAAAAAAGTTGAAGAGAGTCTCAAGAACATGAGTCCAAAAAATGCGGAAGAGCTCGAAGCTTTTCGTTTGCACCTTTTATCCAGGAAAGGATTGATCAGCGAACTATTTGATAAATTCCGAGAGATCCCAGGAGAGGAGAAAAAAAAATTCGGCGCTCCAATTAACCAGCTCAAAAAAGCGGCAGAAGAAAGATTCCGATTGGTGAAAGAAGAATTGGAAGCCAGCCAAGAGCAAAATATCGATTTGGGTATAGATGCAAGTTTGCCATTAAATAATCTAAAGGCAGGTTCACGTCATCCTTTGAAATTGGTATTGGAAGAAATGCAAGATATCTTCATTCGTGCGGGCTTTGTGGTAGAAGATGGTCCGGAGATAGAAGATGATTGGCATAATTTTTCCGCCCTCAATTTTCCACCAGATCATCCTGCAAGAGATATGCAGGATACATTTTTTATCAATGAAGAATTTGCTTTAAGAACGCATACATCGAGCATTCAAGTTCGAGTAATGGAAAGAGGTGAATTACCGATTCGAATTATTGCACCAGGTAGAGTATACCGCAATGAAGCAGTTTCGGCAAGGGCCAATTGTTTTTTTCATCAAGTGGAAGGATTGTATATTGACAAAGGAGTGAGTATGGCGGATATGAAACAGATGCTCCTCTATTTTGCTCAAGAATTTTTCGGAAAAGACGCTACCATTCGTTTACGCCCATCTTATTTTCCTTTTACAGAGCCAAGTGCTGAAATGGATGTAAGTTGTTTTTTATGTAGTGGTAAAGGATGTAATGTATGCAAGTATACTGGGTGGTTAGAAATTATGGGCTGTGGAATGGTAGATCCTGCTGTTCTTGAATCCTGTGGTTTAGATCCTGAGGTGTATTCAGGATATGCTTTTGGAATTGGTGTAGAACGTATTGCAATGCTAAAGTATGATGTCAAAGATTTGCGCACCTTTTTTGAAAATGATATTCGCTTTTTAAGTCAATTTCGCTCAAAGGGCTAATTTTCCCCATTTTTTCCTCAAAAAATACCGAGAACTCGGTATATCGCTGTTTTTCATTTCATTTACCTTTATCCTGTCGTAGGAATAGAGTTAAGTGAGAGCGATAAACATGAAAAAAGCACTTCTATTTTTAGCCATTCTTGTTTCAGGAGTTTGTGTAGCTCAAGGTAGTAAAAAGGCCTTGATTATAGCAGTAGGTGACTATCCACGAGAAGGAATGTGGCCAAAAATATCTTCAGATAAAGACGTTCCATTAATTGTGAACGCCTTAAATCATCATGGCTTCGATAATAAAAACATCCTCATTATTCAGGATAGTTTTGCCACCAAGGCGAAAATAATAGCAGCGTTCCAAAAAATTACCCGCGACGCGGAGGAAGGTGATATTTACGTGATTCATTATAGTGGCCACGGTCAGCAAATGTGGGATAAGAATGGAGATGAATTGGACAGTAAAGATGAAACCATCGTTCCCTATGATGCCCCGTTGAAATTTATAAAAAATCAGTACGAAGGAGAAAGACATCTATCGGATGATGAGCTTGAGGTGATGGTCGGCGAATTGCGGTCAAAACTAGGATCTAAGGGTTCGCTAACATTAATTTTCGATGCTTGTCATTCTGGAACAGCAACACGTGGGTTTTCAAAATCTCGCGGTACCTCAGAGTTTATGGGACCTTCCGATTGGACCGTTAAAACCGGAAAGGATTTAGGAACCTATGAATTCAAGACGAAGACACGAGGCGCTGGAGAAAATAATTTAGCACCTATGGTATTATTCAGTGGGGCCAGCGCGTCTCAATTGAATTATGAAACTGAAGATGAACAGGGCAACTCGGTCGGTTCTTTATCTTATACAATCAGTAAAATTTTATTGAATAGTAGTAATACAATAACCTATCAGGAAGTTTTTGATCAGGTACGCATTGAAATGAGTGTCATTGCTCCTCGACAAAACCCGCAAGTGGAAGGAGATGTAAATAATATACTGTTTGGTGGCAAAGGGAGCCCACGTCAGAATTATTTTTTGAATACAACAGTCATTGATGGAAAAACCAGCATCGTGAATGCCGGAACGCTTTCTGGCATGTTTAATAAATCCAAAGTTGGGCTTTATCCCGTTGGCACAAAAGAGATTAAACAGGCAAAACCGATTGCAATAGGAATGGTTGCCAATGCTAATTTGGTAAATGCTGACATCATTTGGGACAAAGAAATCGATCAAGAAACCCTTCGCAAAAGCTTTGTTTTTATGATGGAGCAAAATGTGGAAGCCCTTCATTTAAAGGTGCAACTGGATATTTCTTCTCGCCCTGATTTACTTTCTGCAATTCAAAAGAATATAAACCAGTATGCACAGGTGATTGAAATTACAAATTCGTCACCACAAGTTATGATAGCGTTTAATCCAAATAAGACAAGAGGAGTTGCTCAAGTAGAAATTATATCTACTTCAGAACTTGTCATCGCACGTGAAAATATCGGTGAGAATATAGATTCATTAGCGAATGTACTTACCACCGAACTATTGAATTATGCACAAGCACAGTACCTAAGAGAACTGAACACAAAGAACGAAGAAATTAGCCTTTCTGTAAGCCTCATTCCAATTACAGAGGTAGAGAGAACAGAAACAGGAGAAGGGCGCTATAAACGCATAAAAACCACAGAAAAATCCAGAGGAAATATTGAACAGAAAACGCATAATGGAATGATTGAATTGGATTCTGGCGACATGTTCAAAATTAAAATAACCAATAACGGAACACGGGTAGCCTATTTCACTATTCTCGACATCACTCCAACAAATCAAATTGGAGTAGTAGTTCCCGGCAGAAATCAAACAGCCGATGAATTTATGATTCGTCCTGGGGAGAGTTTAGAGTTGGATAAGATTTATACCATTGAACCACCCTATGGTGTAGAAAACTTCAAATTAATTGCCACCAAGGAGCCGATAGACTTGAGACAAATTATAAGCAGCCGAGGGGTAGAAGCAGGAACAAGAAACCCCCTGGAGAAAGTTATTCAGCGTTCATACATTAGTAAAACACGCGGAATAGGAGAAGAGGAAGAAGATGTGGTATTGCCTCCGGATGTGGCCCATGTATACACCTTATTATTTCGAATTAAATAAACCTAAAATCAAATAAATTCACTTTAAAACTAAACAAATGAAAAGAGCTATTTTTTTATTTGCCATTGTACTAGGATTAGGAACAATGTCTCAAGCACAAGTGGTTAGTCCAGACCAAGTGGTAGAAATTAAACCTACTAAGGTTGAAAAAACCAGAGGAGCTAATCCAAATATTAAGGGCACAAAACCAACAGAAGACAAAGCCGTTGAAAAAACTAAAACAAGAGGTACGTACACCTGTGATCTCAAATTAGAAAATTGGTCAGACTACTGTGTTGATGTGTATGTTGACGGGTACTACAAGTGTACCATGACCTCTAAGACCTATATCTATATTGTTGTAGACCTAGGTTATAGTAGCATCTATGGCGAATCTTGTGGAGGAACCATGGAGTGGAAGAAAGACGGAATACAATGTTCCGACAGATTTACCTACCGCTTCTACTAGTTTAGAAACAGCATTAAAATGAAAGGGGCTATTAGGCCCCTTTTTTAGTATTAAAATGTTGATCCAACAGATAGACTAAGGCGCAGAGCATTACTTGTTTGAATAGCCGTATAGGATGTCCTCGTGCTGTTTATCAGCGTGTAAGGGGTGTAAAAACTTGTGCCTTCTTCTAGTACTACTGCAAAATCCGCAAAAAAGCCCGACTCATTTCGGTAGCCCAGTCCAGTGGTATAGCAGTTATAGGAAAGATTTATTCCGCGATCAACCTCTCGTGAAAGTGGAGAGCCAAAATGAGCAAAACCGCCACGTACACGTAACTTACCTACTAAAACCTCGGCGCCCATTTTTAAGTTATAAGCATCGTTAAAATTATTTTCCGCAAGCTTGTTCTCTGTATCAAAGTCATAATTGATACTTCCCAAACGACCTCTGCTATAGTTCACGTTTTCCACCTCTATGGATATCAATCCGGCCTGTTTAAAGATAAATGTAAGGCCTCCGCCAATTTTGGCCGGTGTTTTTAAGGTATAGTTGAAGTTTGTTGGGGAGCTAGAAAAATTATAGCTAGTTCCTGGATCAAAATTATTTGAAGAAATACTTGTGGAAAACACATCGCTTAGTGAGTATCGGGTACCGGATTGGTAATTCAGTCCGGCGCGTAGAAAATCTGTAATACGCAAGATGGCACCAAGATTCACAGAAAAACCAGAACCCTGTGTGGTAAACCGGTTTTCATAAGTCATATAGCGAGTATCCGAAAAGAAGTTGGTGTTTTCTTCCTTCCAAATAGAAGTTTGTTCATAGCGAATGGTGTTCATTGAAATTGTTGCACCTAGGTACAAGCGATGACTAAAGTTTAGACCGATGGATGCATTCAAGTCTTGCTGTCTACCTGAATGTTTGATCTGACTTCTTTGGCGCATTGTTATGCTATCCGGAAGGTTGGCTACATAGCTATTAAAGCCACTGAGGCTATCTGAATTTATAAGATAGGCATTCCAAGCCATGCCTTCCAATGAAGAAACATCAGGAGTTAAACTAGAAGCTGGAATACCATTGGCACGTTGTGCGAAATAATCCAAGATAGAGCTAGATCTATTATCGCCTTGGAATGCGACTGTTTGATTAAAATCGTTTCGACGATTCAAACTAAAGCCAAGCGTATAACTAACCAAACCACTTGTGACTTGTTTGCCTTTGTCCATCATAAGGGTGGTGAATGAGGCGCCGAGGTTTGGTATATTTATATTGTTTTGCGTACTGCGAGTTTGGGTACCGATATAGGTAGATTTAGTGTTCCAAATACTATATCCTAATCCAAGTAGGTATGTGTTTTGTCGGTAGAATCCGAGGCCTGCTGGGTTCGTGTTTATTGCACTTAGATCGGCACCTACGACACCCATGGCTCCAGCCATACCTAGGCTTCTTGGAGTTCCATTTAATTTTTGAAAACTATAACGGAGAATATCTTCTTCGTTTTGAGCAGAAAGCTGAGAGCATACTCCCGCCATGAGGATAAATGTAGCGAGTTTTTTCATTATCTGCGACGTTGTGGTGTATTGGAGTTGCTTCTACTAGGGCTTGATGGAGTCCTTGATGGCGCGGGACTAGGGTTAACCGATGGAGTGCGAGAAGGCCTTGTTCGTGTTGGGTTAGTGCGCTGAGGACTTGGTTGCGGCGTGGGTTGTGGTCTTCTTTCTGGTTCTCTTGTACGCGGAGTTTGTGGAGCTTGCGGCGTAGGTTGTGGTCTTCTCTCTGGCTCTCTTGTACGGGGAGATTGTGGAGTTTGCGGCGTAGGTTGAGGCTTGTTTTCAGGCGCCTTTGTTCTTGGTTGTTCTCTACGCTCCGGAGCTTGTGGCGTATTTGGATTTGAAGGAGCGACACGTCCATTTGACCCATCCTGTGGCTTAACCCCTGGGGTTCCTTCAACACCACGTGATGGAGTATTTGGCTCATTGGTGCTCACTCGGTTACTTGGGCGGTAAATATGTTTTTCAGGGGTGGTGGTGGTAACTGGAGACTTAACACGCCCACCAGAATAAAGAGTAGAAGGCATGATACTGGAGCCGGTATTTCGTGGTCCCCCCTGAGTAATTCCAGGAGTAATACCCCCCCCTCCATGAGAGTAACCATAGCCTAAGTTATTTCCATAGCCGGGATAATAACCATACCCATAACCGTAGCTTGGGTAATATCCATATCCATAGCTCGGGTAAAAAGAATAGGAAGGATAGCAGTTATAACCAAAAGGGGAATAATGGGGAGTAAATCCACCCATATATCCATACCGGTTATAACCGTACATTCCAGAACCAAAGCCATAGGTAGGAGTATAAAACACCCCAAAATTTTGTTGAAATGCAAAGCCATGGTTTGGCCCGTAATTCATATATCCATTATATGAATTACCATAACCTGAATAGTAATTATTGGTTGTGCTTTGATAATTGGTGGCACCGTAGTTTACTGATGTCGTGGTGTCTGGGGTAGCGTTCTGAGTCGGTTGATAGGAATAATATCCTGTATTGGTATTGGGAGTCGATGTAGATTGATCGTACTCAAAACCATTTTGCTCTTGCTCGTCAGGCGCCTCTGCCTCAACACTTTGAGGTGCGTCTGATGGAGAAAAATAAACATCGTCGACAATGTTATCCGTTCTTGAGTATTTTTGCGAAGCACAAGAGACGGCAAACAAGGCAACGCCTGAATAGAGTAATAACTTTTTCATGGCAATTTCCTTTCCGGCTTTTAAAGAACCACTAAGAAAAATACAACAATTATTCCAAAGCATTTTTAAAATGGACAATAAAAAGATAAAACGCATCGAAGATTATTCAGAATGGTATAATAATCTAGTCAAGAATGCTGATTTGGCGGAGCATAGCGCCGTTCGTGGCTGTATGGTGATAAAACCTTATGGTTATGCAATTTGGGAAAAGATGCAGCAAGAACTAGACAGAAGATTCAAGGAAACTGGACATAGCAATGCGTATTTTCCTCTTTTTATACCGAAATCATTTTTAAGCAAAGAGGCAAAACACGTGGAAGGTTTTGCAAAAGAATGTGCCGTTGTAACACATTACCGCTTGAAAATGTCGGACGACGGAAAAGACGTTGTTGTTGATCCAGAAGCAAAGCTAGAAGAAGAGCTAATTGTGCGCCCGACGTCTGAAACCATCATTTGGAATACCTATAGAAATTGGATTCAATCGTATAGAGACTTACCTATTCTCCTAAATCAGTGGGCAAATGTTGTGCGCTGGGAAATGCGTACACGGCTTTTTCTCCGCACTGCAGAGTTCCTTTGGCAAGAAGGGCATACCGCGCATGCAACTTCGGCGGAGGCAATTGCTGAAACCAAACAGATGCTAGAGGTCTATGCCGACTTTGCAGAAAAGGTGATGGCTGTTCCGGTAATTAAAGGGGTAAAATCGGAAAACGAACGCTTTGCTGGAGCGATTGATACCTATTGTATTGAAGGAATGATGCAAGATGGTAAAGCCCTACAAATGGGCACAAGTCATTTCTTAGGACAAAATTTTGCAAAAGCTTTTGACGTAAAGTTTGCAACTAAGGAAGGAGGACTAGAACATGTATGGGCCACCTCTTGGGGTGTTTCTACTCGACTGATGGGGGCGCTTATAATGGCACATAGTGATGATGAAGGCCTGGTTCTTCCTCCCAGCTTAGCACCAATTCAGGTTGTAATTGTGCCAATTTATAAGAACGAGGATCAATTAGACGCGATATCACTTAAAGCCAATGAGATAAAAAAAGCACTTGAGGCGAAAGGAATTTCCGTGAAGTTTGATAACCGCGACACGTATAAGCCAGGATGGAAATTTGCCGAATATGAGCTGAAAGGAGTACCTGTTCGGATTGCAATGGGCCCGAGAGATTTGGAAAATGGAACAGTAGAAGTAGCCAGAAGAGACACCAAAGAAAAGGAAGTTCTAGAAATGGTTGATTTGGCTAATAAAGTGGAGCACCTACTCGATAATATTCAGCAGAACATTTTTCAACGGGCACTCGACTTCCGTGACGATTCAATCTCCCAAGCAGATTCCTTCGAAGAGTTCAAGGAAATTCTGGATACGAAAGGTGGATTTATCAGCGCTCACTGGGATGGAACCGGCGAAACAGAAGATCAAATTAAAGACCTAACAAAGGCGACTATTCGCTGTATACCCCTTGATGCTAAAGATGAGGCAGGCAAATGTATATTAACCGGTAAGCCATCCGAGCGACGAGTACTGTTTGCACGAGCATATTAATTATGAACCATGGGAAAAACAAAAATTGAGGAAATAGTAGGACTGCTTCAAACAAAATCAACCTCGAAGCAGCAGGCTTATGAAGTCACCTTGAATGTGTTGAATGAGTTCAAGAAAGTACTCAAAGGATATGAAAGTAACCTGCATGAGCAAGTACATGGACTAGCAGAGAAATTAGAAATTAAGTATAAGGAAAACGGAACCTTCGAAGCGCATATGCAGTTTGCGGGCGACACTTTGGTGCTCATGATGCACACCAATATTTTTGATTTCGACTCGTCGCACTTTATCCATAAAATGCGTTATGTCAAAGAGGATAAAACACGTGAGTTTTGTGGTTTGATTCAGATTTATAATTTTTTAAGCGACTCGCTGGCATATCAGCGTTATCAAGATTTAGGCGTTCTCGTGGCGCGAATATTTGTTAACAAAGACGGTCATTTTTTTATTGATGGACGTAGACCCTTAGGCTTCTTATACAATGATTTTGAGCATTTGACAATGAATGAGCAGCACATCAATAATATCATTGAAGAGGCCATTTTATTTTGTCTAAACTTCGATTTGATGGTTCCTCCTTTTGATAATGTTGGTGTAATAAGCGTAGAACAACAGGCCTTGGCAAGTTTTTCATCCGGCTTTCATACTTCAAAGCAGACCTTGGGCTTTCAAATCAGCGCAGAACATCAGCAAGACGACCAAGCTAAGAAATAGCTTATTTTTTTCGATTGGTCACGTAGTGCACAAGGTCAGCCAGTGAGTCTCGACAGGTATTTGCTGGCATTTGGGCAAGAATAGATAGCGCATGCTCCCGGTATTCTTCCATTTTTTGCGTGGCATAACGAATACCGCCACTTTGCCGAACGAAATCTATTACCTCAGCAACCTTATCTTCTTTGGTGCTCTCATTTTTTATAATGCGGGTTATTTTTCGCCGAGTAGACTTGTCTGCTTTATTTAAAGCATAGATAAGCGGAAGTGTTAGTTTCTTTTCTCTTATATCGATACCAGTGGGTTTCCCGATGTCATCATCACCAAAATCAAAGAGATCATCCTTAATCTGAAACGCAATACCAACAGCCTCACCAAATTCACGCATTTTCTCAATTTGTTCTAAACTAGCTTTCTGAGAAGAGGAGGCACCAATGGCACAACAAGAGGCAATGAGAGAAGCTGTTTTTTTACGGATAATTTCGAAATAAATATCTTCCGAAAAGTTGAGGCCACGCGTTTTTTCAATTTGCAATAACTCCCCTTCGCTCATTTGTCGCACTGACTGAGACAGAAGTTTGAGTTCAAAAAAATCATCATTCTCAAGAGAAAGTAGCAGGCCTTTTGATAGAAGGTAATCTCCGACGAGGACAGCAATTTTATTCTTCCAAAGGGCATTTATACTGAAAAACCCACGCCTTTTATAGGAGTCATCTACCACATCATCATGCACTAGCGTGGCGGTATGAAGTAGCTCAACTAAGGCGGCACCCCGGTACGATTTTTCGGTAATCTCCCCAAAAAGCTTAGAAGAAAACAACACGAACATAGGGCGCATTTGTTTTCCCTTACGCTTAACGATATAGTTCATGATGGTATCCAAAAGGGAAACCGACGACTTCATCGACTCACGGAATTTACCTTCGAATACCCCGAGTTCAACGGAGATTGGATCTTTGATTTTATCGAGCGCCTTGCTCATGGGGCGCAAGTTAAGCAATGCCGAAGAAATGAGCTGCGGCTTTTTCATGACAAATCGTGTCTGTTAATTTAAAGGACCAATCCGTAGAGAGTATTGACACGTATATCAACTAGCCCGTATTATTGAAGTTACTGAGAATAAATTTGATTGAATGAAGTTTAGAAAGCGCTTTATCGTACTTGGAGTTTCAGCCTTACTGATGGCTTGTGCTACCAATAAAGAAGCAGACCTACCTAAGGACCCAATAGCCTGTGATACTTTGAGCATGTCGTATGCAATCCATATTGCCCCGATTATTCAGTCGAATAGATGTTTGGATTGCCATAGTGCTCAAACAGCAACAGCAGGCATTATCCTAGACAATCTTGCAGATGTTTCTACAAATGCAGAGAAGGTATTGCCAACGATAACTTGGGCCCCTAGTTTACCACCAGGAAAGAAAATGCCTGTTGGAGGACCGCAGGTATCCCCATGTGAAGTGAATAAATTTGCTGCTTGGATAAAACAGGGAAAACAGCCATGATAATAAAGAGACTTTTATACTGTTCAGCGTTTCTATTCACGTGTACGTTTGCTACTGCCCAGGACGAAGATCTTTTCGCTGAATTAGATGCCCAAGATTCAAATAAGGTTAGCTATGTTGCCGCCACCTTTAAAGGAACACGGTTAATTAGCCTTCCTACAGTTGAAGTGATGGGCAAAAACACACTAGAATTTCGCATTGCACATCGTTTTGGTGATGCCGCCACTAACACAGCCGGAGCAAGCACGATTTTTGGCTTAGATGGCCCAGTAGCCCTTGACCTTAGCTTTGACTATAGCCTCAGTGACCGGCTCTCAATCGGACTAAGCAGAACCAACATTCAGAAATTGGTAAGTGGAAACGTGAAGTACAAAATCCTTCGTCAGACGACCACAAATAAAACACCAATCACCGTGACCTATTTAGGGAAGATGAACATCACCCATGAAAAAAAGATAGGCCCACGATATGATGAATTTGCGAATCGAATGAGCTATGTCAATCAATTGATGATAGCGCGAAAGTTTAACGCGTCATTATCACTGCAATTAGATCTAATCCATGTTCACCGAAACTTGGTAAAAGAACTGGCTGATAAAAACAGCATGTTTGCTATGGGTCTTTCAGGAAGAATGAAACTTACCAAGCGGGTTGCCCTAACTGCTGAGTATGTTTACCGTTTTGGTGATTATGCAATCAACAGAAAGTTATTTTACGACCACCTCGGCGTAGGCGTAGATATTGAAACAGGTGGCCATGTTTTCCAGCTCTTTGTTGTGAACTCATTTACTACAAATGAGGCACAGTTCGTGCCTACCAACGATAGAAATTGGGGCGACGGGGCAGTGCGTTTTGGTTTTAATGTTTCACGCGTTTTTAGTTATTAAAGTATGAAAAACATAAAATTTAGTGTTCTTTTTCTTTTGTCGATTGCAGCTGGATTGAGTCTGCAGTTCAAGAATACCGCAAAGCTTTTTGTATTTGAATCGGGTTCCATTAGTTTTTACTCTGAAACGCCTGTTGAGAATATTGCGGCCAAAAACAATTTATATGCCGCGGCCTTAAAACCCACAACAAAACAATTTGCCTTCGCTGTTCAAATGGATGGGTTTCAGTTTGAGAAAAAACTCATGCAGGAGCACTTCAATGAAAACTATATGGAAAGCGAAAAGTATCCCAAAGCCACTTTTGCCGGGGTGATTGCTGAAGATGTAGACTTACTGAAGGAGGGCACCTATGAACTAAGTGCTAAAGGAAAACTCAATATTCATGGCGTTGAAAAGGAAAGAACAATTCCGGTGACTTTAACAAGTAAAGGGGGTAAGCTGAGCTTCAAGAGCGCCTTTCAAGTGAAATTGGTGGATCACGACATTGAAGTTCCGAGCCTTGTTGTGACGAATATTGCTGAAATTATTGACGTAAAAGTAGACGGAGTCTTAAAAGAGAAAGAGTAAGTCTTCCTTAGCCTTTTAGTAAATTTGGATAAGTATGATCCAAATTCTCAATTTCACAGGATTCTCCTACTTTTTGGCGTCCTGTTTTCATGCAATAAAATTGAACCCAAGCAGTCTTCTAACAACGTCGTGAGTCCGTAGGAAGCAGCGTTGTTTACACAGTGCTTATGGATAAACAAAAGTACTACAAGACGGCAACCGAATTAAGTATACGTTTACATGGCGTTCCAGCACTAGTGAACGATTCTTTAGAATCCCACGGGCCACAAATTCGTAGCAGCAATGAGTATTATCAAGCAAAAAGTTTTAAAAGCAGAACGCAGCTTGGTGAAACCTATTTTGTAATCGATTATATCGTACCAACTTTTACGAAGGTCGGTTATCCAGCAACAAGGAAATTTAATTACAAGGGCAGAAAAAACTTTCTAAAAACAGATTTGCGCTAACGCCAATGTTCAGAACATTTTTAGTGATCACCAAGGATTTTTACAACCAATCCATCGTATGCGTTTTCTGGCCGAATCTGACAACTCAGTCGGCTTTCATCCGTTAAGTTTGGAACCATATCGAGCATATCCAGTTCCGCATCTTGGGCTTCATGCAAACCAGGATCATGAATAATGGCAACATGACAAGTTGCGCATAGTGCCATGCCCCCACAAGTTGCTTCAATAGGGTAACCACTACCCTTTAGCACTTCCATAAGGCTTAAGCTCATGTCTGTTGGCACTTCAATGGGAGTACGTTCGCCATTTTCCTCCTCTACGTAAACTGTAATAACGTTTTCCATCAGAAGGCTTGAACACCGTTAACCGTTGTATACTTGAGGTTCAAAACCTTATCTGGAAATATTCTGCGGTACGCACCATGCGACATAAGCGCTGCCTCATGAAATCCACTAAGAATCAATTTCAACTTACCAGGGTAGGTATTAATATCTCCAATGGCATAGATGCCAGGAATATTCGTTTCAAAATCTTTGGTGTTTACGATAAGTGCACCGTTTTCAATTTCTAAGCCCCAATTTTCCAAAGGACCTAATTTTGGACTAAGACCAAATAGAGGAACCAAATAATCAGTCTCCATTTGGTATGTGTTCTTTTCTTTGTCGACAATGCTTACCTCTTGCAAAGAGCCGTTTCCATGCACCTTTGTAAGATTAGAGTTTAGGAGCACTTTGATTTTCCCCTGATCAGCCAAAGCCATTACCTTATCAGCTGAATCAGGAGCGCCACGAAAACTACTGTTTCGATGAATCAAGGTAAGTTCAGACGCAATACTGGCCAAATACATGGTCCAGTCGAGTGCCGAGTCGCCACCGCCAGCTAATATTACTTTTTTGTCACGGAACATTTCGGGGTCCTTAATCATATAGGTAATGCCCTTTCCCTCAAATTTTTCGAGGTCTTCAACAGCGGGCTTGCGTGGTTCAAAACAACCTAGCCCACCAGCGATGCAGATTACCTGGCTATGGATTTTGGTCCCATCGCTTGAGGTGGTAATAAAGGAGCCATCTTCCTGACGTTCAATTTCATCAGCTCTTTCTCCTAAGCTAAAAGTGGGTTTAAAAGGCTCGGCTTGTTTCATCAAGTTATCGATGAGGTCTTGCGCTAAGACTTCGGGGTATCCTGGAATGTCGTAAATCGGCTTTTTAGGATATATTTCGGAAAGCTGTCCTCCTACCTGAGGCAGCACGTCAATGAGGTGGCAGCGCAATTTGAGCAACCCGGCTTCGAAAATCGCGAATAAGCCCACAGGGCCAGCTCCAATGACGCAGATGTCTGTCGTAATCATAAAATCGCTGCAAATTTAGCATAAGTATAGGAATGCTTGATGATTTATGTCAACTAAGCTTTCCTCAGCAAATAAGAAGTCAGCTAGAGGTGATGCAGAAGCTCCTCCAGATGATGAATTTCAATCTCGATATGCGGCGCTTTGAACTCATTATGAGGATTAAACCAAATACTTTGAATGCCGGCCTGTTGTGCTCCTTCGATATCAGCATGAGCATTGTCACCAATCATAACAACTTCGTCTTTTTGTACTCCGGCTTTTTCAAGGGCTGCCTCAAAGATGCCCAAGTGAGGTTTCGCAAATCCAACTTCTTCAGAAATGATGAGGTGATCGAAGTATTGAGCCAAATTCGAAGCGACCATTTTTCGATGTTGTGATTCTGGAAACCCATTGGTAATGATGCTCATCGGGTAGCGCGACTTAAGGGTGGAGAGTACCTCGTGTGCCTTAGGAAATACTGCCGGCTTCTCGGTACATCGAGAGATGTATTGATCGGAAAAATGCAATGGGTGATGGGGGTTTTCAAGGCCAAGCTTATCGAATGTTTCTCGAAAACGGCGTTCCCTTAGCCCATCTTTTGTGACGAGCCCTCGGTTGTATTCGTCCCAAAGACCACGGTTTACCCCAACATATACATCCATAAAACCTTGGAAATTAAATAAACCAAACCGTTCGAGTTGGTGCTCCTCAAACAACTCCGCTAGGGTTTCATTGGAATTGGTTTCAAAGTCCCAAAGGGTATGGTCGAGGTCAAAAAAAAGATGTCGGATACGTTCTTTCACGGTGCAAAGATAGGCTTACAACTTTTCACCGAAGGCTAAATCGCCCGCATCACCAAGACCAGGAACAATATAAGAATGCTCATTCAGTTCCGCATCACAATCGGCAAGGAAGATATCTGCCTGAGGTAATTCTTTTTGAACAAAAGCCAAACCTTCGTCACAGCCGATTAAGCCGGCAATAATCAATCGTTTTGGTGTGCCATTTTTTAGAAGTGCGTGGTAAGTAGCCACCAAGCTTCTTCCTGTTGCCAGCATTGGGTCTGCCAAAATAAGTGTTCGGCCCTCCAAGTTTGGGGTAGCCATGTATTGGACAATAATTTCAAAATCGGTATCTGAAACATGTTTGCGGTAGGCAGAAATAAAAGCGGCATCCGACCGGTCGAAAAACTCCAAGAGGCCTAATTGAAAAGGAATTCCAGCACGAAGCACAGAACAGATGACAGGTTGTTCGTCGAAAAGAGCAGTTTCCTTATTTCCCAAGGAGCTTTTCACGGAAGCCGCCTTAAAGGTGAGGGTTTTACTGATTTCATAAGCGAGAATTTCTCCTATGCGTTGGATGTTTTTTCGAAAACGTAAGCGGTCTTTTTGAATGTCTTCATCGCGTAGATCGCGCATGAACTCGTTGATTAGGCTGTTTTGAGCACTTAAAACATATAGGGAAGAATTTGCCATCGTCGATTAAGTTATAATTCGCTAAATTTACACTTAACCAACTACTAAATCCGAATGAAAACACTAAAAACAAGCATCGTGTTGCTGCTATTCTTTCTGATAGCGCAACCCACTCGTGCAGATGTCTTTGATGAGGTTGTTAAGGCACTTGAGTCTGGCAACATACAAAAGCTAGAAAGTTATTTTTCACAGAAAGTAGAGCTGGAACTGCCCGACGGCACGATGCATCAGGGCAAGGGCCCAGCGCTTAAAGGTGCGCTATCTGATTTTCTAAAAGAGCATCCAGCAAGCGCGGTAAGTATTAAGCATAGAGGCCCAGAGGGAGGACAAAGTTTTGTGGTAGCAAACTATGTATCCAAAGATGGAACAAGCTACCGGCTAACGATTTTTATGGACGGCAATGCAGAGAATATGCGGATTCGCGAGCTGAAGTTCGAAAATTCGTGATATTTGCAGTGTGATAGACGCAGCCCTTTTTCAAAATACCGAGATACACGATTTTATTCTTCGCGCATTAAATGAGGATATCGGAGATGGTGACCATTCCTCCTTGGCCAGTATTCCAGAAGGAACACAGGGAAAGGCACAGATGATCATCAAGGACGATGGAATTATCGCCGGTCTTGAATTGTCGAAAATAATCTTCCACCTTACCGACCCCTCAATTGACGTTACCCTCTTTTTACATGATGGGATGGAGGTAAAAAAAGGAGATATCGGCCTTACTGTTTCGGGGTCAGTACATGCTATTCTTCGGGCGGAACGTTTAGTGTTGAACTTGATTCAACGACTGAGTGGAATTGCCACACGCACTGCTGAAATGAAGAAATTGATTGAAGGGACAGGTTGTGTTTTGCTCGATACCCGCAAAACGACGCCTGGGTTGCGCTTGCTCGAAAAGTGGGCTGTGAAAATGGGTGGAGGTTCAAATCACCGCATTGGCCTGTATGATATGATCATGCTCAAAGACAACCACAATGATTATGCTGGCGGAATTACCAAAGCAGTGAATAATACAGTGGCCTATTTGAATGAGAAAGAACTACACCTCAAAATTGAGGTAGAAACAAGAAACCTAGAAGAAGTGAAGGAAGCCCTTGCAACAGGAAAGGTTGACCGCATCATGCTTGATAATTTCAGTGTTGAGGCAATGAAAGAAGCCGTGGACCTTATTAATGGACAAGTTGAAACAGAAGCTTCAGGAGGTATAACCGAGCAGACAATTCGGAAATATGCAGAAACCGGAGTGAACTTTATTTCGGTTGGAGCCTTGACGCACTCTGTCCGGTCAATGGACATTAGTCTAAAAGAAATTGACTAGCCATGCGTCGAACTTTGTCTAGATGCTGTCTGACACTATGACTTAGGTACGGTCCTTGTCTTAATTATTCATTTACTTTGCAGTACTAATTGGTATAGATCAATACTATGAAAAGAGTTTTTACTTTATGCATGCTAGCGTTTCTCGGACTTCAAGCCGGAGCGCAAAGCTTTATTACTAATCCAAAAGAAGGATCGGCTACAGGCCCATATGATGAGTATGAATTAATTGTTCATGCCAAAGTATATAATGTGAGTGCGGATAGTCTTTTTACCTGGAGACGCATAGAAAACACATTAAGCACAGGCTGGGAAGGATCAATTTGTGATAAAGTTACGTGCTGGGCTCCAACCGTTGACAGTAGCAGCTTTTATTTAGCTCCGGGTGATAGTTCAATTATGGACGCTCATTTCTATATGAATGAAAATTATGGAAATGGCGTAATGAAATTTATGATTTGGTCAGGTGATGACAAAGGCAATGCGGATACCATCGTCTATAACGCAAGCACTTGGGCCATGTCGGCCGGAACGGTGAGCAAGAACAAAGTGGTTCGCGTATACCCAAACCCGAGTGCTGGAAATTTAAACTTGGAATTTGCCAGCGAAGGCAATGTGCAAATCGAAGTGTATGACCTTCTAGGCAAGAAAATGCGCGACCTAAATTACCAAGGAACAAATAGCAGCTTTGATTTGCGCGACTTACCAAACGGTTTATACATCATTCGTATTAATGACGACGGCCATGTTTATAGCCGCACATTCCGCAAAGCGAACTAATCAGGTATGAGAATTTTAAAAGCGTCTTCGGGCGCTTTTTTTATGTCCCAAACTTTCTTCCAGGTACCCAGTGAACTCCCGTCGGACCAATAATGGCAACGGAGGATCCTTTGCTTATGTGAGGACTTACCAAACCAGTTAGGGCACCGAAAGCAGGTAATAGAAGTAATCGCTCATGGATATAGAAAGCCGGGAGCATGATGGATTGTCGGGCTTTTCCTTGCAGCCTATAGCCTGGATGAATATGCCCACAGATGGTGTAGTCCCCTTTATTCGAATCTTGCGGATCATGAGCAAGCGTGAGATGGCCAAGTTTAATGGATGGAGCGGTGCATAAAAAATTAGAAATACGGTTTTTAGGAATTGACACTAAATCATGGTTGCCTGGAATTAGGAAGAAGCTTGTTTTTTGGAAGGATGCCAAGACGTCAAGAAGTGTATCCCATTCATGATTTTCTTCGCTATGGAAGAGGTCACCCAGAAAATATACCCTTTTACAAGGGTGTGATTTTAAGAGCGCTTGCAGCAAATGGAAGTCTTGCGCGGCCGAATTAGCTGGAAAGGCTAATCCGTTTTTTCTAAAATGTGCCGTCTTTCCAAAATGCAAATCGGCAATAAGAAGCGCGTCGTGTTCAGGAAGCCAGACGGCCTTTTCAGGTAGTAGCACCAATTTTTCTTGGTTCCATTCAAAGGATATCGAAGGGCTCATCGTGTCGCAAATATGAAATTTATTCTCTTACTCTTGGAGTTGAACCAGCATTTTTTGAATCCGGTCCTGCAGGGTTTCTGTGGTGAATTTTTCACGCAACCTATCAACAAGGATGGGGAAGCCAAAAGGGGTAAATTGTTTAGGCATTTCCAGGAGAATATCTTGCTTGGCAATTCGCTCGAGCGCCTTTCGTAAGCGTACTTCTTCAAGCTCAAAATCCATGACCTCATCATACGATTGTCGCAGAAGTAGGTTTTCTGGTTCATGCTCACTAAAAACATCAAAGAAAAGTTGGGCATTCGATTGGAGGTGTCGTTGCTTTACTGGCTTGCCGGGATAACCTTGAAATACGAGTCCCGATATTCTGGCAATATCTCTAAACTTTCTGCGAGCCATTTCTGTAGAATTAAGGCTCTTTAGCAAATCTTCTCTTAAATAATCTGTAGTGAAAATAGCAGAATCCAAGGCAATCTCTATTGGGATATCTTGGTCGCTGAGGAGCTCAAAGCCATAGTCATTCATCGCAATTGAAAAACTGACTGGCCGCAAGAGAGAGAGCCGGTAAGCCAATAAAGAGGCGATGGCTTGATTAACAAAACGCCCTTCAAATGGGTAGACGAAAAGATGGCAGCCCTCCTTGCTTTCTACCTTTTCTATCAATAACTGCAGGGCGTGTGGAACCTTCGACAATGCCTTTTGCTTAGCAAAGAGGGGGATCAACGATTTTAATTCTTCCTCCTTGGGTTCATCGCCCATTTCCGTCATCTTCAAACGCAGCATTTCTGACAGGTTAGCAGAAAACGACATTCTTCCTCCCATCCAACTAGGAACTTGACCTTTAATGCTCTTAGCGGGGGCCACAATAGCTTCCATTCCTTGAACTTGAATGAGCTCCAAGTTCTTTCCGGCTAACCAGAAAACCGCGCCGATCTTAAGTTGAGAAATGAACCATTCTTCAACCTGTCCGATGCGCTTTCCGCTGCGGTATTTCACTTGGAGCATTTGATCACTTACAATGGTACCAATTGACATGCGATGCAGCATTGCCAAACGTCGGCTAGTGACTTTATATATTCCATCTTCAATCACTACCCGATGAAAATCATCATACGCGTTCAAGCTTTTACCCCCATGTACCAAAAAATCAAGTAGGGAGGAAAACTCTTGTTTGTCAACACTTTGATAGCTGAAGGTTTGTGTAATTTCTTGAAAGACTAATTCGGGCTCGAAGCCATCGGAAACAGCCAAGGTCATGAGGTATTGCGTAAGCACATCAAAGCTCCTGTAATAGGGAATGCGCTCTTCGATATAGCCCCTTTTAATGGCTTCACGCAAGGCCGCTCCTTCCAAAATTTCAAGAGAGTGCGTGGGTACAAAGTGAATATGACTGGCTACTCCCGGTCGATGTCCGCTTCTTCCGGCACGCTGTAAAAAACGACCAACTCCTTTCGGACTCCCAATTTGAATGATAGTTTCTACGGGACGAAAGTCTACTCCCAAATCTAAACTAGAAGTGCACACCACAATTTTTAAATAACCACTATGCAATTGGTCCTCTACCCAAGAGCGTAATTCTTGACTTACTGATCCGTGGTGCATGGCTATTTGTCCTGCGAAATGTGGTGCAGCTTCTAGGAGCTTTTGGTACCAGACCTCAGCGAAGGAACGGGTATTGGTAAAGATGAGTGTGGACTGACTTTTTTCAAGAATAGGGATTACCTGTTGGAGCATCCTAATTCCCAGGTGACCAGCCCAAGGAAAGGTTTCTATTTCTTCGGGAATCAAAGTATGGATTTCCACATCTTTCGTGGTGTTTGCACGTATGATTCGGCTCTTTTTTGAAGCAGGCCCATACCCTAAGAGCACTTCTTTGGCTTCAATTAAGTTTCCGATGGTGGCAGAGATGCCCCAAATACGCAAGCCTGAGTTTAGCCCTTGCAAGCGAGAGATGCCCAGTTCGACCTGTACCCCTCTTTTTGACCCGAGTAGTTCATGCCACTCATCTACAACTACGGTTTTTAATTCTTTAAAAACTTTTGGATACTGCTTTTGTGCCAAGAGCAGATGAAGGCTTTCTGGAGTAGTGATTAGCAAGTTCGGCATGCTCATTTTTTGGGCTGCCCGTTCTTTTTGTGAGGTGTCTCCTGTCCGAACGCCGACGGTCCAATTAACGTTTAACGCTTTAATGGCTCGATTGGCGGAAAGTTCAATTTCCTTAGTGAGTGCACGGATGGGCGATATCCAAATAAGCTGGAGTCCAGAAATTATTTTTCCTTTGCTCTCCATCAAAGCGGGAAGGAGCAAGGAGTATGTTTTCCCACTTCCTGTTGGGGCATTGACTAAGCCAGATTCTCCCGCAGCATAGGATTTCCACGCGTCTTTTTGAAAGTCTTGGGCATGCCAAGAGTTTTTGTGGAACCAAGCTTCTACTTCTTTCATGGAGGTTTGGGAATTTACAGCAAAGTCGGGAAGTGAAACGGGCTAAGAGCCCCCTTATTTTCTTAGTTGCCTCTCTAATAGATTCGGAGCTTTTGGCCCGGACGAATGAGTGTAGAGTGTAAATTGTTCCAGCGTTTAAGATCATTGACCGAACAGCGGTGTCTCGAGGCAATAGCACCAAGGGTGTCGCCACTGCGTACTGTATAAACTCGGTATTTGGGTGTTGGAGCGGGTTTAGGAACCGAAATTTTCACCTCTAGGAGCACGAGAAGGATCTGGTCAACCGTGAGTTCATCATCGTCTAATTCATTCCACTCCATCAGGTCTTCAGTAGATACCAAGTAGGTAGTAGCAATTCCTGCCAAACTATCCCCTTCCTTTACGGTGTACTTTACCGTATCATATTTAACCTCCTTTTTGGGCTTTTTGCCCGTGAAATAATAGGCGTCATATGGCTCGTAGTGAAGCGATTTCACCCATTTGGCAGAATCCTTAAGCGCTTCAGGAAGAAGGAGAGGAAAGCTGTCGAGCATATCAGGAATGACGTGCCTTTTATAGGTTGGATTAAGAAAGCTTAGCTGTGCTGCAGGAATGTCTGCTTTTGCGGAAATATAGTCCAGCGAGCACCAATCTTGCACATAGATTATTTTACCAAGCCTTACTGGAGTAAAGGGCTGTGGTTTGAGTTTATAAGCATTTGAGTAGTTCCATAACATTGCCATGGCGGCAGTTCGTGCAACAATATATGAAGCATTGGGATCAAGATCTTTTCGTATGACCCAATAGGAGGAACTATCATGATGATAGCGAATCGCTTTATTTACTTTAGGGGCGCTCGACATGAAGGCGGCTAGGGAGAGTGACCAATTTTGATATATTTTTTGGTATTCAATCATGGCGCGAGCAAAGGCTTCCGTGGCCAATACTGGGTCTAGTCGCTCATCGATATAGGATGTAATCTTTAAGTCAAAAAGTTTGGCTTGTGCATAGTTAAAATGCCAGATTCCACGGGCACCATTAAGGGTGTCGAAATAATCAAACTGGAGATCACTACTTGCCAAGGCCGCATATTTAAGCGCAATAGGAAGTCCGTGTTTGGCAAGTACGGAGTCGAACATTGGAAAATAGTAAGTCGATTTTCCAATGGCAATTTCTGTCTGGGTTTTTCTTTGATTGGAAAGATGGCGAACCTCTCTCATAATCGAAGTGTCCCACTTAATATCAAGGGTCTTTACAGCCGTTTTGAACCGAGCATGGGTAAGACTATCCTGCGCAAGGAGACCAAGGGGAAGGAATAGGAAAAAAAGGAGGAGAAATTTAGGCTTCATGCGTGGCATTGCTTTCTTGCAAAGAATGTGCAAAAGATAGCAAATCCACATCGTTCCTCCTAGCTGCCATTAGCTGAATTCCCCAGCTCATGCCATCAATTTTTCCTGGTCCAGGAATGGAGATGGCCGGCATACCAGTGATGTTCGCCTGAACGGTAAAGATATCAGCCAAGTACATGGCTACCGGATTATTTGCCTTTTCACCAATTTTAAATGCGGGGGTCGGTGTTGTTGGCATCAAGATAAAATCGTAATCGGCTAGGATTTCTTCAGTTTTATTGGTGATGAAGCGACGAACTTTCTGTGCTTTGGTATAGTAGGCATCATAAAAACCTTCAGAAAGCACAAAGGTTCCAAGCATGATTCTTCGTTTTACTTCCGGTCCAAATCCTTCGGCCCGCGACTTTTTGAAGGTTGACTCAAGATCGGTTGCGTTTTCACTACGGAATCCGTACTGTAATCCTTGGTAGCGAGAAAGGTTGGATGATGCTTCTGCTGTGGTCAACACATAATAGCAAGGAACCAAATAATCGATATACGGGAAACTTACTTCTTCAACGGTATGCCCTGCAGCACGAAGCGTGTTAATTTGTGCGCGCATATTGGCGGCGACTTCTGGGTGAATTCCCTCTCCTTCTATACACTCACGGAGGTAGGCAATCTTTTTCAATCCAGGAGAATTCAACTCAAAATTCGGAGCAGGGCTTTGCATCAATGTTGCATCGAAGTCGTCTTTCCCAGCCATAACCCCACAGAGAAGGGCACCGTCTTCTACGTTTTGCGTGATTGGTCCTATTTGGTCGAAGGAAGAAGCATAGGCTAGTAATCCATGACGGGAAATTGTTCCATAGGTTGGTTTAAAACCGACCGTGCCAGTAAAAGCGGCAGGCTGACGAATGGATCCTCCGGTGTCGGAACCTAGTGCAGCATGACAAAGCCGAGCTTGTACGGCAACGGCAGAACCGCCAGAAGAACCACCCGGAACGCGAGTTGTATCATCGGCATTTAATACATTTCCAAAGGATGAGTTTTCATTTGAAGCACCCATGGCAAATTCGTCGCAGTTGGTGCGACCAATAAATATAACGTCTTCGGCAAGCAGCCTTTCGGTTACGGTGGCTGAATAGAGGGATTCAAACCCATCAAGAATTTTTGAAGAAGCAGACACCTTATGTCCTGCATAACAGATATTGTCTTTCAGCGCAATCACCATACCCGCCAACATACCGGCGGTACCGGCTTGAATTTTTGCATCAATATCCTTCGCGCGTTGAAGGGCCTCCTCAGGCCAAAGCTCTAAAAAGGCATTGAGCCCAGCTTTTTCATGGGCACGATCGATAAAGGCTTTTACGGTTGCTTCACAGGTGGTTTTTCCCTCGAGCAATGCGGTTCGGTAGTTTGAGTACCCGGTGTATGCTTCCAATAGTCTAGTGGTTTGCCGACTTGCTTTCTTCAGATTTTTCTGGTGAAGCAGATTTTTCTGGCGAATCTTTCATGCCTTTTTCAATCTCTTTCTTCACGTTTGATTTGGCATCGTTGAATTCACGAATACCCTGACCAATGCCACGCATCAGTTCTGGAATCTTACGTCCGCCAAAAAGCAAAACGACAGCAAGGATTATGAGGATCCATTCGGCTCCACCTGGCATGCTGATTAATAAAAGTGCTTGGCTAATCATAGAATAAATTTATGCTGCAAATTTAGCGGATTATTCATCAAATAACCTAAGAACACCGCTAGACTCCTACAATTCGGTCGGAAACGTATTCAGGCACGACAGGACAGCGGTTTAGATCCAGACAAATAGGCAAATCATCGACCCCTAAACGCTTGAATCTTTGTGCGTGAGACGAGCGATTGACCACATCGTGCAGGTTATTTTTTGAAGCATTCCATAGTTCAATTGCCATGAGCGTGGAATCACAATCGTTTGTAAAGCCGGTAAGCAACGAAGCCAAGGCGCCAGCAAAAAGGCTGTCTTCGAGGTTGACTTTGTTTTTCCATCCAGCGCATACCAAAGAAACATCCTGTCCATCCGCTATAAGGTAATCTGCCAAGGCTTGAATGTTTAAAAAGGAGCCTATAAAGATGCGTCTTGCTGACTGTGATTCGAGTAGGGCATATGTTCCATTGGTGGTGGTAATAGCAATATCCCGTCCTTCCACAACCGATTTATTAAACTCATCAGGAGAATTACCCATATCGAAGCCTTCGAGTTTTATACCATCTCTTTCAGCGGCACAAAGGCATCCCAAGCTTCGGTAGCGTAAACAATCTTCTGGGGTGGCTACTGGCATCAAAGATTTGGCTCCTTGGTCCAATGCATAGCACATCGACGTTGTTGCTCTCAACACATCAATAATTACCGCATTTCGTCCTTCTAGCGAATGATGGCCGATAAGTGCCGGCGAAAAAATGGTTTCGATATTTGGCATTAGCTGATGACGCCTAGTTCTTTTCCAATTTTAATGAAGGCCGCAATTGCCTTATCGAGATGCACTTGATCATGACCAGCAGACAGCTGCACACGGATGCGCGCTTGTCCTTTTGGCACTACTGGGAAATAGAACCCAATAACATAGATACCTTCATCCAAAAGCTTTTCTGCAAATGTTTGAGAAAGTTTGGCATCATACAACATGATAGGAACGATAGGATGAGTTCCTGGCTTGATGTCGAAACCAGCTTCAGTCATTTTTGTGCGGAAGTAAGTGGTATTATGCTCAAGTTTATCGCGTAATTCGGTGGTTTCGCTTAGCATATCCAATACAGCTATGGATGCCCCGACAATTGATGGCGCCAAGGTATTGGAGAAAAGATACGGGCGAGAACGTTGACGAAGCAAGTCGATAATTTCTTTACGGCCAGAGGTAAATCCGCCGGATGCGCCACCTAAGGCTTTCCCCAGGGTTCCAGTTATGATATCAACGCGCCCCATTACGTTGCAATGTTCGTGGGTTCCTCGACCGGTTTTACCTAAAAAACCGCTGGCATGACATTCATCAATCATTACAAGCGCATTGTATTTATCAGCGAGATCGCAAATTTTATCAAGCTGAGCGATGGTTCCATCCATAGAAAAAGCACCATCGGTTACAATCATGCGATGTCTTTTGTCTTGAGTCTTTTTCAAGATTTCCTCCAATTCAGTCATGTCATTATGTGCGTAACGGTGGCGGTCGGCCTTGCACAAACGCACCCCATCGATGATGGAAGCGTGGTTCAAAGAATCAGATATAATGGCATCTTGGTCGTTCAACAACGGCTCGAAGACTCCCCCATTGGCATCAAAGGCCGCAGCGTAAAGAATGGTGTCTTCCGTTCCGAGAAACTTGGCAATTTTTTCTTCGAGTTCGATATGGATGTCTTGGGTACCACAAATAAAGCGGACAGAAGACATGCCATATCCGTGGGTATCAATGGCCTTTTTGGCAGCTTCTATGACTTTCGGGTGGGATGACAGACCAAGATAATTGTTGGCGCAAAAATTCACCACCTCTTTTCCGTCACTTAATCGAATGTCAGCAGCCTGTGGAGAGCTGATTATACGCTCGGTTTTGAATAGTCCGGCGTCTTTAATTTCCTGAAGTTCTTGTACTAGAGCGGGTTTGAGGGTATTGTACATAGTTTTCAATTTATGGGGGTACAAACTTATCAAAAAAATTAGGCTTCAAACCCTTTCTGGGCTTTGGATTGTTTTTTGTTCCATGCATCATCACCCTGAATATCGACAGAATGGTTAGTTTTGCGGTGAAGGGCCATTAAGCTCAATAATTTCCATGAAGGAGAACGAAAAGAAATCAACCTATAATAAAGGCGACAAGAAGGAAAATCCTTTAAACCCTTTCGGAGGGAAGAAAAATAATTCAAGTCCGAAGAAACCAGGAGGCACCCCGCCAAAATTTAATTTTTATTGGATTTACGGGATCATACTCGCCATCTTCCTCATCCTGCAGTTTTTCCCAAATGAGACTGCAAAAAGCACAAACCTAAATGCGGTGCTTGAAATGGTAGATAAAAAGGAAGTGGCAAAAATTGATGTAATCAATGATAAAGTCGCTGAAATTTACCTGAATAAGGACGCCCTTAAAAATGCGCGCCATGAAGAAGTCGCCAACAAAAAAGGGGTGTTCAACGAGAAAATTCCGCAGTATACTTTTGAGGTTGGCGATATTCAATATTTCCAAGAGGCAATTGATAAGGTAGACCCAAATCGCAAAGTGGTAATAGAATTCCATAACCGCCCAAATTGGTTCCAGGATATTCTAGGTTGGCTATTGCCAATTATTGTGATGGTCGCCATCTTCTTGTTTATCATGCGCAGAATGGGTGGCGGTGCAGGCGGCGGCGGTGGCCAGATATTTAATATCGGAAAATCACGCGCTCAACTGTTCGATAAAGACGCCATGGTGAATGTTACCTTTAAGGATGTAGCAGGACTCGAAGAAGCAAAAGTGGAGGTGATGGAAATCGTCGACTTCCTAAAAAACCCAAAAAAGTATACCAACCTTGGAGGTAAAATTCCAAAAGGAGCATTGCTTGTAGGCCCTCCTGGAACCGGTAAAACCTTATTGGCAAAAGCCGTTGCTGGTGAAGCCAATGTGCCGTTCTTCTCTCTTTCAGGTTCTGATTTTGTGGAGATGTTTGTTGGTGTTGGAGCGTCACGTGTTCGTGACTTGTTCCGTCAGGCGAAAGAGAAAGCACCATGTATCATCTTTATTGATGAGATTGATGCCATTGGACGGGCCCGTGGAAAAAATATGGTAACAGGTGGAAACGACGAGCGCGAAAACACGCTGAACCAGTTATTGACGGAGATGGATGGATTTGGAACGGATTCAGGGGTAATTATCCTTGCGGCGACCAATCGCCCGGATGTATTGGATTCTGCCTTGATGCGCCCAGGCCGCTTCGATCGTCAGATTGGAATTGATCGTCCGGACCTAGTTGGACGTGAAGCCATCTTCAAGGTGCATTTGAAGCCATTAACGAAATTGGCTCCAGATGTTGATCCGAAGAAATTGTCGGCTCAAACCCCAGGGTTTGCCGGAGCTGAGATTGCAAACGTTTGTAATGAAGCAGCCTTAATTGCAGCACGTAGAAATAAAGAAGCGGTAGACATGCAAGATTTCCAAGATGCGGTAGACCGCGTGATTGGAGGCTTAGAGAAAAAGAATAAAATCATCTCTCCAGAAGAGAAAGAAATTGTGGCTTACCATGAAGCTGGTCATGCTATCGTTGGTTGGTTCCTTGAATTTGCTGATCCTTTGGTAAAAGTATCGATCGTTCCACGTGGTGTTGCAGCCCTAGGTTACGCCCAGTACTTGCCGAAAGAACAATACCTCTACCGCACGGAGCAACTCATTGATATGATGTGTATGACTTTGGGAGGAAGAGCTGCTGAGGAAGTAGTTTTCAAGAAAATTTCGACCGGCGCACAAAATGACCTTGAGCGCATCACCAAAATGGCCTATGGCATGGTGACCATGTACGGCATGAATGAGAAAATCGGTAACGTATCTTTCAACGACTCACAAAATGAGTATGGATTCGGGAAACCGTATTCAGAGCACACTTCTGAGTTGATTGATGAAGAAGTGCGCAAGCTGATTGCCTCTGCCTATGAGCGCACGAAGAGTCTTTTGGTAGACAAACGTGAGAGCCTAGAAATCATTGCCAAAGAGCTCTTGAAAAAGGAGATTATCTTCCAAAGTGATTTAGAAAAACTGATCGGAAAACGACCCTTCGACCAGAAGACTAATTACCAAGAGTATATGGATAAGGTTGAGGTTAAGGCTGAGGACAAGACTGAGATTAAGACTCCGGTCTCTGAGCCTGTCGAAGAGAAGAAACCGGATGTAGAGAAATCTTCGGGAGAGGAGAATGAAAATCCTTCACAAGAGGATGATCTGAAAGCAGATTAGTATCTTGCCTTTGCATGGAAGACATCACCACACCCCGGGAAAAAATCCTCAAAAAGGTGAGGGCTGGTTTACTGAATAAGTTTGCCGCCCACTTTCCTGATGTGGAGATGGAGACCGATATATTTCATTATTCAGATGAAGACCATGCCGTTTCCTTTGCGAAACACTTTACCAATATGGGTGGCGGTTTTATCTACTGCCATAACAACTTCGATTTTCATGAAAACCTGATTATATGGATGGAAAAAAAGGGGATTAAGCACCTCTTGATTTCGGATCCGGACCTAAAAAGGGAGATAGAAAACTTAGGATTACCTATTAGTGAAAGTATGGGCGACCACCCTGAGCAAACAGCAGCACTTCTGGCAGCTGAGGCATTGACAGCCAGAAATGGAGGTCTCTTGTTTTCATCGGCCACTACACAAAGGGATTATCTATCGGGAGTACAGGTGGTGGCTGTATTTGGGAAGCTTTCAAAGATGGGCGACGATATGCGTCAGGCATTGGTTACTCTGAAAAACCGCTATGGCGAAAAGTTGCCGTCACTTATCACCTTTGTGCAGGGCCCTTTAAAGGAGAATAATAAGTCGGGAGCTAGAAAGGAGCTTGTCTTATTTCTTGTAAACGATCATATCTAAACGCAGAAGGATAGAAGGCATGCAACTCGAACCGGGCAAAAAAATCTACTTTAACTCCGATTATCATTTAGGCGTACCCAATTATGAGGAAAGCCTAATGCGGGAGAAGAAAGTGGTCAACTGGCTCGAAATGGTTCGAAGCGATGCCCAAGAAATTTATTTGATGGGTGACCTATTCGACTTCTGGTTTGAATATAAGTATGTTGTTCCAAAAGGGTTTGTTCGCCTGATGGGAAAGATGGCCGAAATTGTTGATTCAGGAATTCCCATCTCTGTTTTTAGTGGAAACCACGATATGTGGATGTTTGGCTATTTCGAAAAGGAACTCGGCGTTTCAGTCATCCATAAACCAGAAACCCGCGAATGGAACGGTAAAAAATTCTACCTCGGTCATGGCGATGGATTGGGTCCGGGAGATGCTGGATATAAATTCTTGAAGAAGGTATTTCGCAACCCTCTTTGCCAATGGGCCTTTGGGTTGATTCCTTCTCGAGTTGGATTAGGTGTCGCAAATTACTTTTCGCAACGCAGCCGCCATGCCAATGCGAACGATGACGCTAAGTTCCTTGGTGAAGACAAAGAATGGCTCGTGATCTATTGCAAGGAGATTCTCGACAAGGAACATTTTGATTACTTCATCTTCGGCCATCGCCATTTGCCTCTCGATATCGACTTAGGCCAAAGCAGTCGTTATATCAACCTCGGTGATTGGATTCGCTATTTCACCTATGCCGTTTACGATGGCGAAAAAGTCGAGCTTATTTCTCCCGACTAACAATTCCTATAACTTTTATGGCTCTTTTTTATTTGGAGGTGTGATTATTCTACTATGAATGAAGCGTTTGTCTTTTTCTCAGCCCAATTTTGACGCGGGGGCTTAGAACATTTGCTGTCGCCGGTTTAAGAGGCGCAATTTGTTCGTCCGGGCTTAGGAGTTTGTCGTTGATTATTTTGACTCCACCTTTGCTAATTGTTTCGGCAGACGGGCACAAAGCCGTAAAGCCTGTAGATTTCGCCAGAATTAGACGCCCTATTTCTCCTTACTACTTTCCGCATCACAGACTGCATAACCCATAACCCGAAACCGGTTTTAGCAGAAAAGTCAGGAATCACTACAACCCGACCTCAATCATATTCTTCTGGCATTGATATTGCCTCTATTTATATCGTACACGAGATAAATTCCAAAAAACGATATGAATAGCTTTTATGATCTTTCTGTAAAAACCCCAAGTGGCAAAGTTCTCAATATGGCTGATTACAAAGGCAAGACCGTCTTAGTAGTAAACACCGCCACCCAATGTGGATTAACGCCACAGTTTGCGGGTTTGGAAGAGCTGCATCAGAAATACAAAGACCAGGGCTTGGTGATTCTCGGATTCCCTTGCAATCAGTTTGGAGAACAAGAACCAGAAACAAATGAAAACATGGAGCAGGTTTGTGAAATCAACCACGGGGTGACTTTCCAGCTAACTGAAAAGGTGGACGTGAATGGCGCAGGAACACACCCTGTTTTTAAGTATTTGAAAGGCAAACTTGGGAGTATTTTCGGGAGCAAAATCAAATGGAACTTCACCAAGTTTTTGGTTGATAAAAACGGAAAGCCGGTGAAGAGGTTTGCTCCTATTGTCAAGCCTGAATCGATGGAAAAGACCATTCTTAAATATATCTAGTATGGAAAATGAAGTGGATATGCTTCGGTTGGAAAGGCAGCTATGTTTCCCCCTCTATACAGCTTCCCGCCTTGTAACACAATGTTATCACCCAATATTGCAAGAACTAGGGGTCACCTATCCTCAATATTTGGTCCTGTTGGTTTTATGGGAAAATGAGGATGTTAGCATAGGTTATGTTTCCGAAAAACTCCGACTTCAGTCCAACACCCTTGCACCCATGTTGAAGCGCATGGAAGAGCTAGGCCTAATCAACAAATACCCTTCGAGTAAGGATGAACGAAGCACACTTATCAAGTTAAGCGACCAAGGAAGAGGCTTAAAAGCACTTGCTGCAGAAGTTCCTCCAGCACTCTTTGATCAGCTTGAAATAACCGAAAAAGAAGCGAAGCAACTGTACTCGCTGTTGTATAAACTTATTGAAACACTAGAAAACAAGAAACCTTAAACGACGATCTATTTAGATGTCACCTCGTCGTTTAATTCCCATAGCCATCAATACCAAAAAGAGGGGCTCTAGAGAGTCTTTGGTTCCTAGCTATCGGAATTGGAATATGGAATCAGATAATAATTACTTCAATTAAAAAACAAATAACATGTCATTAATAGAATCATTCAATTGGCGTTATGCCACTAAAAAATACGACCCTTCTAAAATTGTAGAAGAGGATAAGGTTGCACAAATCATTGAGGCTGTTCGATTAGCGCCAACCTCTTCCGGGTTGCAGCCATTTCGACTTTTGGTCATTTCAAACCAAGAATTGAAGGAGAAGATTGTTTCGGCTTCTTTCAATGAACAAATTCTCAAAGACAGCTCACACCTGCTCGTATTTGCTGCATGGAGTTCTTATACCGAAGAGCGTATCGATACCATAGCGGCCAAACAAGCAGAAGCGCGCGGAATTCCTTTGGAGGCATCGATGGCGTATTATGGAAAACTGAAATCCATGGTATTGAGCCGATCTGCCGAAGAGAATTTCCAACACGCTGCCAAACAAACCTATATCGGACTTGGCTTTGCCCTTGCCGAAGCAGCAGCCTTGCGCGTAGATTCTACCCCCATGGAAGGCTTTGACAGCGCCAAACTTGACGAACTCTTGGGACTCGACAAACAAGGCCTAAGAAGTGTTGTTTTGCTCTCTTTAGGCTATCGAGACGTAGAGAATGATAAGCTGAGTAAAATGAATAAAGTTCGCATGACCACTGAGGAGTTTGTTGAGGTTTATTCCTGAGGCATAGGGCGTGGAGCAGAGGCTTTTTTGCTGTGGTCGGTGGTCTGTCGACCGTGGAGGTATACCAGTAAAGGGCTAATTTTTTTATCTTGGGTGAAAATTTACGAGATGAAAAAGATTTTCCTACTTCTTGGTTTAATTGGGTTAATGGTGGCTTGCAGTCCGAAGTTCATTACCCCAACCCAACTCGATGTGGATCGAGTACAAGAGAAATTTCCAGACTACACACTTGCAAACTTGAATTTGGGAATGAATCTATACCAAAGTAAATGTGCTACCTGCCATGCGGCAAAATCGCCACGTTCATTGAATGAGGCAGGTTGGAGAGAAATTGTTCCTAAAATGGTTATGAAAGCTAACAAGAAACAACCGAGAATTAGTCCAGAAGAACATGACCTTATTCTGAAGTATCTCATTACGATGGGAAAACAAGAATAAAAACCACGGATTTCCTGTAAATTCTCCCATGGTTCAAAGAACAGTCTTATTTCTCATAGCAAACTTTGTGGCACTCGCCATTGGAGGCTTTTTTACTGGTCCTGGAGTAAGTTCTGATTGGTACCAAGACTTGGTACAGGCTCCATGGACTCCTCCGGGTTGGGTATTTGGTGCAGCCTGGACCAGCATCATGATTTGCTTTGCCTTCTATATGGCTTATCTATGGCCAAAGGTGGAGAATCAGCGGACGCTATTATTCCTCTTCTTTCTGCAGTGGATTTTAAACATCGCCTGGAACCCTATTTTCTTTCATTACCATGTGGTGAACTATGCCTTTATGGTGATTTCTAGCCTCACCCTATTGCTGATTTTAATGGGGTATACGTATTGGGAAATCCTCAGGGCCAAGTCCATCTTTCTCTTCCCTTATATCATATGGTTGCTCATTGCTACCTCACTTAATGGGTATATTTTGATGCATAACTAGGAAATAGATTAAAGGCATTCTAAAGTAGAATTCTAAATTTCTTCCAAATTGTGTCCTAATCTTGTATGGATGAAAATCTTAATCGTCGAAGATGAATTGGAATTGGCCAATGATATGGAAGCGTACCTCGAGACGGAATCTTACCATTGTGAACGAGCGGCCACCTATCAGGAAGCCTTGGATAAGATTAGCCATCATGAATACGATTGCATCCTTCTCGACCTGATGTTACCTGGGGGAAGCGGACTTAAAATCTTACAAGAACTCAAAGCCCAGGGAAAACAAGAAGGAACCATCATCATCTCGGCAAAAAATGCCATTGAAGACAAGGTGGAAGGTTTGCAATTAGGAGCAGACGATTACCTCGCGAAACCTTTTCATTTAGCAGAGCTGTCTGCGCGGATTCATTCTTTAATTCGCCGAAAAAACTTTCAAAGTACAGACCTTATTAGTCAAAACGAATTAAAAATAGACTTGCCGTCGAAAGTGGTGCGGGTGCATGGAAACCCCTTAAACCTTACCAAAAAAGAATACGAGCTCTTGCTCTTTTTTATTGGCAATAAAAATCGAGTAATCTCCAAAGGCGCCCTAGCTGAACACCTTTCTGGCGATTTTGCAGAGATGTTCGATAGTCATGATTTTGTATATGCTCACGTAAAGAACTTGAAGCGAAAATTGAAAGAATTCGACTACGGCGATTATTTGAAAAGTGTTTATGGATTGGGCTATAAATGGCAAGCATGAGTAAACTACTGAATAAACCGTTACGAAGTTTTGTGCTCTATGCCATGCTCATATTGGCCATCAGCATTCCCGTGTATTTTTATGTGGTGGATAGCATTTGGACCAGCGAACTCGATGAGCACAATGCACTGGTGAAAGAGCAAATGGTCGAGCAGCTTGAAAAGTATCAAGGTGATTCTGC
Source organism: uncultured Burkholderiales bacterium (assembly GCA_964620355.1). Lineage (GTDB taxonomy): Bacteria > Bacteroidota > Bacteroidia > UBA8524 > UBA8524 > UBA8524. The sequence goes on from CAZUIT010000001.1 coordinate 239,352, forward strand.
CCAACTAAATGACTTTTTACGCTTTTCAAATTCCTTTACTTCTGGCACTCGGGTTCAAAAAACCGAAGGACTCATCATACCATTTGACACGACCTATGAAATAACAAGAAAGCGGTATTCGTTGAAAGAAACTGAAGAAAACCGCTTCCGAGGACTAGTTTCGCGCGTAGAAATTCAAGGTCTGGCATATACCATTCAGGTAGAAACCAATTTCGAAGAGGCCGATGAAACCTTTCTGGCTATTAGTCTGGTAACCGCTTTCTTTTTTATCACTTTGGTATTAGGCTTTATTTGGTTGAACCGCAGAATCTCATGGAAGCTATGGAAGTCGTTTTACCAGACCCTTGAAGCCATTCGGCAATTTGACCTGTCGAAAGACAAAGCCATGAGGTTGGAACCTAGCGATATTCAAGAGTTTCAAGAATTGAACAAAACCTTGAATCAACTAATAGAAAGAAGCATTGCGGCTTACCAACAACAAAAGGCATTTACTGAAAATGCTTCTCACGAATTACAAACACCAATTGCCCTTTTAAAATCCCGCTTGGATCTTTTGATGCAGCATAAAGAGATTAACCCAGAGCTCGCATCGCTGATTGAAAGTGTGGAACGTCCACTTGCGCGCTTAACGCATATCAATAAGAGTCTTTTGCTCTTGGCAAAGGTCGAAAACAAACAGTTCGCAGAAATAGAGGAGATGGATATACAGCATCGCTTAAAAGAAAACCTAGAACTTTTTGAAGACCTGGCAGCCGATAAGGGCATGGGGTTTCAAGCGGATTTTGACGCTACTAAAACAATTCGTGCAAATGCTTATTTATTCGATACACTTTTGCAAAACTTGCTTTCAAATGCAATACGGCATGGAAATAAATCAGGCATAGTTCGGGTTAGTTATGAGGCTGGGCACTTGCAAATTGCCAATGAAGGCGCAAATCCATTAAAAGAAGAAAACCTGTTTGAGCGCTTTGCTACGGCTTCTAATGATCGAGTTGGAACTGGTTTGGGTTTGGCGATTGCTAAAGAAATTGCATTCCGCTATGGATGGACACTCAGCTACAAATTTCAGGGTAGCTGGCATGAATTTTCCCTGAAGTTTTAAAATTCTAAATTTCTTCTAATTCGCTTATGACATTTGATTCAAGTTTTAATCAAAGCCATAAAAAAATGAAAAAGCTATTTGTATTTATCTCCTTATGTGCGGTCGTGGCAGCCCAATCTTCTGCACCAGATTTTGCTGATTCTAATCCGCCAGAACAAGTAAAGACAGCATTTACCGAAAAGTTTCCAGAAGCCAAAAAAGTGGAGTGGGAATTTGAAAAAGATCAAAGCTGGGAGGCCGAGTTTCAATTATCCGGCAAAGAATATTCAGCCAGCTTTTCAGCAGAGGGTCAATGGATGGAAACGGAATATGAAATTAAAACCAAGGAAATCCCAAGTGAAATCAAAGGCCTGCTCGATGCTCGATTCAAAGATTATGATATAGAAGAAGCGGAAATTTCTGAGCGTCCGGCTGGTAAATTTTATGAATTTAAACTCGAGGTAGACGACAAAGAAACCGAGTTATTGATTGACCCCCAAGGAAAAATAACGATTCAAGCTACTAAAGAAGGTGAGGAACATGAGGATTAAAGGCATTATCTGGTTCATCCTTTTGATTAGTCCGATAGTCACTCAGGCTCAGCAAATTTCAGTAACCGTTTCTGGAACTATCAAAAACAAGCTGAGCAAAGAGGCAATAGCCTATGTAAGCATTCAGCTCTGGAAAACTGCCGATTCGAGTTTCGTAACTGGCACCGTGAGCAATGAAGATGGTCTTTTTAGCCTGGATGAAGTGAAGCCGGGCGATTATTTTATTGAGACCAGCTTTGTCGGTTATTCATCGCTTAAAACGCCCTTATTTGTCGGGACCACCTCAGCCTTTTTGAATATGGGCACCCTCTGGATGGAGGAAAACCAGCAAGAACTCGGTGAAGCCGTCATCAAAGGAAAACAAGAAGAAGTGAATGGTAAGCTGGATAAGAAGTCATTTGAGGTAGAGGAGAATATCAGTCAAAGCGGGGGCAGTGTCTTACAAGCCTTACAAAACTTACCCGGGGTGAGTATTGAAGACGGTCAGGTGCAATTACGCGGCAACAGTCAGGTAGTTATTTTGATAGATGGAAAGCAAACGGCCATCACCGGTTTCGGAAATCAAAACGGACTAGAAAACATTCCGGCGTCCTCTATTGAACGGATAGAAATCATCAATAACCCTTCGGCAAAATACGACGCCAATGGCAATGCTGGAATCATCAATATCATACTCAAAAAGGAAGCAAAAAAAGGGTTTAATGGCCAGGTGGGTTTGACTACAGGCCTAGGAGCATTATGGGTAAGGAAGCAGAATTTACCTGGAATTCGACCCCAATACCAGGCAACACCGAAAATCAATCCAACCCTATCATTGAATTATAGGGGTAAAAAGACCAATGTATTCCTGCAGGCAGACAACCTGTATACGCAGACCTTGAATAAGAATGAGTTTGTCACGAGAACGTATAGCGACGGTACACGCATCGACCAGCAACTCAAGCGGAACAGAAACACCAACTTCTTTACGGTGAAAACGGGAGTCGATATTCTTTTTAATGAAAGGAATAGCTTGACTATTTCAGGTATGTTCAGCCAGGAGTCTATCAAAGACTATGGGGACCAGCCCTTTTTTAATGGAACTAGTGGAGAATCCCTTCGTTTATGGCAGTTTTTGGAAGATGAAGTCATGACCGCGTCCATGGGATCCTTTGATTACCACCATTATTTCAAACAACCTGGAGAGCGTTTAGACCTGTCGTTTAATTATTCATTTGACCGCGAAAACGAGAAGTATTTTTTCGATAATCATATGCCTACTTATACAGGTAAAGAGTCGTTTAAACTCTTGGCAGATCAAAAAGTAGCCGACTTCAAACTCGATTATACCAAACCACTAAAAAGAGGGATTTTGGAAACGGGCATCAAATTTAGGCACCGACTCATCCCAACGAATATGCAATTCTTTCCGGGGCTAAACTCTCCATTGGACACCAATGCAGATGGAAGGGCGACCTACAAAGAAATTATTCCTGCGGCTTATGGAAACTATACCTATGCTACAAAAAAGTTGGAGGCGGAATTAGGCTTGCGCATGGAATATGTGAATTTGCAGTATCAGGTAGACCCGAGTCATTCCACTTATTCTAGCGCTGGGTACAATTATTTTCAGCCTTTTCCGAATATGCGTCTGAGCTATAATTTGAACAATCAGAATAAGCTTTCTGCATTTTATAACCGGCGCGTAGACCGTCCTGACGAAGGAGATATTCGCATCTTTCCAAAGTATGATGATGCCGAAATTATCAAGGTGGGAAACCCCGCTTTAAAGCCTCAGTTTACTTCAAGCTTCGAGCTGGGCTATAAAATCATCATGAAAAAAGGGTATTTCTATGCCGCCTTATACCACCGTATTTCGGAAGGGACAATCACCCGAATTGCGACCAAAGCAGACAGCAGTAACTTGATTTATTCCATTACTCAAAATGCTGGGAGAAGCTATAATACAGGTGCGGAAGGAATCTGGTCGCAGGATCTTTCAGCGGTTTGGTCTACTAATGTCAATGTAAACATCTATTCGAATGTGATTGAAGCCTTTGAGGTCTTATTGCTGTATCCAAAAGCGAGCACCTTACAAATTGAGCGGCGGCAGGTAATTTCTGGAAATGTGAAATGGAATATCATGGCGCATTTTACCAAGTCATTGAATACCCAACTCACCATGATTTACTTGGCGCCAGACATCATTCCTCAAGGGAAAATTCAGGCTCGGTTTAGCATGAATCTGGGCATTAATAAAGATATCCAAAAAGGAAAAGGACAGCTCTTCTTGAATGCCAGCGATATCTTGAATACTTTGGTTATTCGCAAACAAATCAATGGCGCTGATTTCTATTATACTAGCAGCGATTATTACGAAACACAAGTTTTCCGCTTCGGCTACAAATATAAATTCTAGTCAATTTTAACATGCTTATGCGAATGAAGACTTACTATTCGTATTAGAGGAAGCATTAATTTAGTGGATCAATTCGTATCAACTAAATAGTGTAGTCCTTCTTTTGACCGAATAAAATGAAACGTATTCTCAAGCGAATTTCTTTGGTAATTGGTGTGGTGCTGCTCATCGGCTATCTCATTCCTCAGGATTGTATGATGCCAGTGAAAGGAGCTACATCCAAAGACTATCATCCCGAATCTTTCTGGTATTATCCCTGGGGTCGTTCCGGAACCCATAAGGGCGTGGATGTATTTGCCAAAAAAGGAACGGCCGTTCTCTCGGCTACGGGGGGAATTGTGGTCTATACCGGAGAAATAGCCATGGGCGGAAATGTGGTTTTGGTTCTTGGTCCGAAATGGCGCTTCCATTATTACGCCCACCTCGACAGCATTGAAACATCCAGTTGGACTTATTTGAGTCGAGGTGAGGAGCTCGGCCAAGTTGGCGCCTCCGGAAATGCTGCCGGAAAACCGCCCCATTTACACTATACTATCGCAACCCTTGTTCCGTATCCTTGGAGAGCGGATGATAGTCCGCAAGGGTGGAAGAAGATGTTTTATTTGAACCCGATAGATACTTGGTAGAGGAAAGGGTTTTGGGTGAGAGGTTTTGGGTTAGGGTATAGGGTGATGTTTTTTTCTGATTTATGAAATGGATGGAAAGTGAAACTCTTAGCTATTTTTGAATTTACTAGCCGTCGAGAAATTAAATGACCTCAATAATCCGTCAAGCCATTGAGCAAGATATTACTGCTATTCTAGAAATAGTGAACGATGAAATAATGCACTCAACAGCGCTCTATGACTATGAAGAACGCAGCTATGAATTCCAACTCAATTGGTTTCATCAAAAGCGGTTAGAGAAGATGCCCATTCTGGTGGTGGAGCAAAATGGGAAACTAGTCGGCTTTGGTACCTATGGCATATTCCGACCAAAAGCGGCCTATCAATTCAGTGTAGAGCATTCGATTTATATCCATCACGAACATCGTGGAGAAGGTATTGGAAAGACGCTCTTGAGCGAGTTGATCTCCTTAGCTAAGGAAGAAGGGTATCATACCATGATAGCAGGAGTTGATGCGGCTAATGAAGGGAGTATTCGTTTTCATGAGCGCTTTGGGTTCCTAGAAGTGGGGCATATTAAAGAAGTAGGATACAAGTTTGATAGCTGGCTGGATTTGAAGTTTATGCAGTTGGTTTTTGAGGATAAGGATAAGGTTTAGGTTCAGTTCACTGGTCCCTGAGCGGCCAAATGTAGGTTCAGGATTTACACCAATCTCACCGCCTGTCGAAGGGAAAGGGTTAAGTTTGAGCTGCCATAACCGGTAACCCAGAACCCCTAACCGGTCCTGAATATCGTATTTTCAGTTCTGTCAGGCCCCTTACCAATTACTGCGTATTTCACCACAAGCAAAAGAGCGATATTTTGCTTAGATTTGATTTAATCTAAATTGTTGGCTCATGAAATTAGCGCTAATAACCACCGTTCTATTTCTACTGCTTATGATCTCGAACAATGCTAAGGCTCAAGACATAAAGCCAAATTGGGCATTTAATGCTTATTTAGGAGCGAACTATGATTTTTACCGCTTCAATATTACCCAAAGCAATGGAGCACGCTTGTCATCAAATGGACTTCAATTTGGGGTGAGTAGGCAGAAGAAGAAATTTTACCAAGAATTTGTCTTGACCCGCTTAAACAAGTCTTCCAGTGCGGACCTTAACCCTTCTTATGACTCATTGGGTAGAGAAATATACACCAGGGATAATTACGATGACATTCGGCAATTTAGTTATGGATTTACCTATCAAGCTGGCTGGCAATTAATTGGAAATGAAACGAGCAAATTCAAGCTCATTGGAGGATTGGACCTCGGGTATAACTATTCCAAACTAAAAATCAATGAAGTGTATGAGCGGGAGTATGTTTCGTATACAAGATGGTCGGTTCATGCACTTAAGCTGGGTGTTTTTAGTAAAGGCTCGTATTCCATAACACATGCTTGTTCAGTGAACTTGACATTGTTATATGAACCATTTTATGGCGGTTTGGGAAAAAGCAATCACCGAAGCGCGAAATCAAATGATAAAACGACCAGTTATAGCTGGTTCAGTGGTGCAGTAACTCGATATTATATCAGTGGACGTTTAGGAGTTTCCTATCAGTTTTAATACTTTTCGCCAAGTCTTTACTCCCGATTTTTTGAATCAACCGTTATCGTCACCGGTCCATCATTGATCAAGCTGATTTTCATGTCGGCACCGAAAACACCGGTTAGTAAAGGGGTTTTGGGTGAGAGGTTTTGGGTTAGGGCAATGAAGTGTTCATAGAGAGGGATTGCTTGCTCTGGGCGGGCTGCTTTGATGAAGCTTGGGCGATTACCTTTTTTGGTGCTGGCGTGCAGGGTGAATTGACTTACCAGCATAAGCGATCCATCGATATCCAATAAAGACAAATTCATCTTTCCTTCTTCATCGCTAAAGATGCGCATGTTGAGGAGTTTGTTTACTAGCCATTCGGCATCTTCTTTGGTGTCGGCCTCTTCAATACCGAGTAAAACAACTAAACCGGCACCCATGCTGCCTCGGTCTTCACCATTGGCGGTTAGGGAAGCTTCAGAAACACGTTGAATCACTAATCGCATTAATGATGGATGTCTTCGTTGTTTAACACACTCAAATAACTGTAGTAGCGTGTAGGTTCGATTTCTTCTGATTCTACAGCGGCAAGAATAGCACATCCTGGTTCTTCCAAGTGAAGGCAATTATTGAATTTGCAGCTACTTAGCAGGCCACGCATTTCGGGGAAATAATGACTGAGTTCCTGCTTTTCAACATTCACTACTCCAAAGTCTTTGATTCCAGGGGTATCAATCAAACGGCTTTTATGGTCAGCCAAGAACATTTCAGCAAAGGTGGTGGTATGTTTTCCCTTATTCGAAAAGGTAGAAATTTCTCCTGTCTTCTGCGAAATCTGTCCATCAAGCGCATTCAGGAGTGTGGATTTCCCAACGCCCGAATGACCAGAAAATAGGGTGGTTCGATTTGCAAGTTTTTCTCGAAGTTCACTCATATTGGTCCCACGTGTTGCGGAAACCTGAATACACTCGTAGCCAATTTTTTCATAGATGCGCTCGTATTCCTGCAGAAGCGCACATTCGAGTTCACCGTAGATATCAATCTTATTGAAAACGATAAGGGCCGGAATATGATAGGCCTCAGCAGTCAGAAGAAACCGATCAATAAAACCAGTTGAGGTGGCAGGCGTTGCCATAGTAACCACAAGGGCAACCATATCCATATTCGCTGCAATGATCTGGGTTTGCTTAGAGAGGTTATTTGACTTGCGGATGATATAGTTCCTGCGGTCTAGGATCTTATGGATATTTACCAAATCCTCTTCTTGACTATTCGGTTCTTTATCAAAAAGCACTTCGTCGCCTACAGCAATAGGGTTGGTGCTTTTTATATCATCCAAGCGTAGTTTCCCTCGTGCTCTGCCTCGGTATTCCGTTCCATCTTCTCCAAGAATTTGGTACCATGAACCGGTCGATTTAAGCACGAGCCCTTTCATACGCTAGAAAACTTCTTTGGCAACGGCATAGGTAGCTTCTGATTTACCCATGGTATAATAATGGAGAACCGGAACTCCGGCTTCCTTCAATTCTTTGCTTTGCTGGATGCACCAGTCAATGCCAATTTGTTTGATTTGCTGGTTGTTTTTGGCTTTTTCTACTTCATTCACTAAGTCATCCGGAAGGTCGATATGGAATATTTTCGGCAGGGCAAATAATTGCTTCTGCGTTGCAAAAGGCTTCAAACCAGGAATGATTGGAATATGGATATCGTTCTCGCGACAAAGCTGAACGAATTCAAAATATTTCTTGTTATCGAAGAACATTTGGGTCACCAAAAATTCAGCTCCGGCCTCTACTTTCTTCTTCAGGAAGCTGATGTCTGAACGTAGGTTCGGTGCGTCTTGGTGCTTCTCTGGGTAGCCCGCAACTCCAATGCAAAAGTCGGTGGGTGTGGCATTTTTCAATTCTTGATCGATATAAATACCATGGTTCATTTCGCGGACTTGATTTACGAGGTCAAGTGCATTTTCGTTTCCTTCTTCCTCTGGCTTGAACATCGCATCGCCTTTCAGGTTATCTCCACGTAGCGCAAGGACATTATCAATGCCTAAAAACGCCAAATCGATCAAGGCATTTTCCGTTTCTTCCTTGCTAAAGCCACCACAAATTAAATGTGGGACAGCATCAACATGGTATTTGTTCATGATGGCTGCACATATTCCAACCGTTCCTGGGCGCTTTCTTGTGGCAACTTTATCAAAGCCGCCATCTGGACGTTCGCGCAAGACATACTCTTCACGATGGTAGGTGACATCAATAAACTTAGGGTCGAAATCCATCAACGGATCAATTCCTGTATACAAAGATTCAATGCTATTCCCCTTTAATGGCGGTAATATCTCAAAGGAAAACAAGGTTCCTTTAGCGTCTTTAATGTGATCTACTATTTTCATTGCTAAGGCAAAAATAGCAGAAAGCAGGGAGATATTAGGGAATTAGACCAGTTGCTTTCCGACCAATTTTCGTCGAAAGATTAGGACGAGCAAATATTTCATTCGGATTTACGTGATTTTGCATGTAAATTTCATCATGAGAAAATCCGTTTTCCCTTTATTCTGCCTCGCTCTTAGCTGTCTCTTTATGAGCGCTTGCGACTGGGGCAGTTCAGTGGAACCTGTTGGGCAAGGAAGCTCGACCTATTCCCCTGTATTAATGAAACGCAGTGACTTGGAGCAATCCGTGAAGGTAATGGACGCTAAGGCGCTCATGAATCCAGGTAAAATCTATCATTATAATCAGTATATTCTGATCACTGAGAAATATGAGGGCATCCATATTCTAGATAATTCAGACCCAAAAAACCCGGTGAACAAGTCCTTTATTGCCATACCGGGGTGCGTGGATTTAGCCGTTAAAAATCAAGTTTTGTATGCCGACAATGCGGTTGACCTCATCAGCTTGTCGATCGCTGACCTCAACGACATTCAGGTGCTTAGTCGGAAAGCCAATGTCTTCCCCGAACTTCTTCCGCCAGATTATATTACGATGCCATCGAAATACAGTGCGGAAAACCGTCCGGAAAACACCATCATAATCGCTTGGAAATGAAAAAATTTAGCCTCTATCTTATACTTATAATCTTTGCTTGTTCCTGTGAAAAATCAGGTTCACTTGATTCGGCGGGCATAAATTCTGGCAGTAGCGAAACTCCAGGTGCTGGCGGAACAGGTGGCTCAACTGCACGTTTTGCCATTAGTGGTAATGTCCTGTATACAGTGAACACCAATTCCTTAAAGGCCTTTGATATATCCACCCCAGGAAACCCTACTCAGCTATCAGAAACGCCAATAGGAAATGATATTGAAACGCTCTTTCCGAAGGGAAACTTCCTTTTTATAGGCTCTCAATCCGGTATGTTTATTTATGATATTAGTAGTGCCTCAGCACCGCTTCGAGTTGGGGTATATACTCATATAGTATCCTGCGATCCTGTTGTGGCCAATGATGATTATGCCTATGTGACATTAAGAAACGCCACCAATGGCCGGTGTTTTCGTGGAATCAACCAACTGGAAATTTTAGACATTAGCAACCCTGCTCAACCAAATCGAATTGCAACGCGGCCTATGACTTCTCCAAGAGGGTTGGGCATCGATCCAAATTTAAACCTCTATGTTTGCGACGAAGGCTTGCAGCATTTTGATGTGAAGAATCCGAATACAATTAAACATCTATCCACCTATCCTATGGAAAAGGCTTTGGACGTAATTCCGGTAGCCAATCGTCTTTTTGTTATTGCGGAAGACGGTTTCTATCAATATGAATTGGTGAATGGATCCCTTAACTTATTGAGCAAAATTCCTGTTGGATGAGGTATAAACATGCTTTAACACTATTTTTCTGTGCTTTAGTTTTTAGCTCTTTTACCGCGAATGGTCAGTCAGATTCGACGTCTAAGCCGCCTCGATTAATGCTTGGTTTATCTATTCCTCATATCTTTAACAAAGGCATGAAGCTGGATGTGATAGTGCCAATCCGCCCGAAACTTCACCTCTATCTTTCTCCAGAATATTATTCGGGTAAATTGGAATACTCGGAACAAGGTGCCGTCAAAGGACATGGATTTCAAGGAGGAGGTAGATATGTGTTTTGGAGTGAAACAAAAAAAGAAACGGTCTCTTTGGCATTTGCCCATGTTTCCTTAGGGTATAATCATTTTCGCATTGATACGGAAGACAAATTTTGGGTAGAAAAGATGATCAATGGCCAGCCGGTTTTGGTTCAGGAAACAGGACCCGTGTTTAAAGAATATAACCGAGTAAGTATGGATTACCTTTTGGGCATGATTTGGAAACAACGCACAGGTTTTTATTTTGAATGGAATTTTGGCATTTCTATCCGTGAGGTCAAAGCCAAGTTCACAGACAATTATACGCCTAGCTACCTCAACGATGACTATACATGGAGCTATGGTCGCTCAGGAGTTGTACCAACACTTGGTTTCCGCCTAGGGTTTGTACTCGATTAAGCGCTGGGTGGCGGATGGTAATCAGCCATCCATAGCCGAATAAAAGCCTGTATATTTGTGCCTTTCTATGAAGAACTTTTTTCGGATGCTTCGTTATGCCCGCCCTTACAGGAAGCTGGCCTATTTGAACATACTTTTTAACTTTCTTTCAATCGTTTTCGGGATGGTATCCTTTACCATGCTGATGCCTTTTTTAAATTACCTCTTTGGCAAGGATGGAGACGTAGAAAAAGAAGGCGCTACAGGAATCACCAAGCTGAATAATGACTTTATCCTGTTTCTTAAAGACCTGAGTGGAGACGATGTGGGCACAGGCCTCTTGCTTGTTTGTGTGGCTGTAGTTGTGTTTACTATTCTTAAAAACATCTTCCGTTACCTCGCTCTTTATGTGCTCATTCCATATAGAAATAATACTATTCGTGATTTGCGAAACGCGGTGTACAAAAAGGTAATGCGCCTTCAGCTCAGCTATTTTTCGGATGAGAAAAAAGGAGATATCATTTCTCGGATGAGCAATGACATGACCGAAGTTGAATTCGCTATCATGACAAGTCTCGAAGCCATATTTAAGGCGCCATTTTCTATCATGGTTACCCTAACTATTCTCTTGGTGATGAGTTGGAAGCTGACAATCATCATATTAATACTACTTCCACTAAACGGCATCCTTGTTTCTCGAATTGGTAAGCGTTTGAAGCGCCATGCCAGTCGCGCTCAGGGGCGTCTTGGTATGCTCATGTCGCTGTTTGAAGAAAGCCTGGGTGGTATTCGAATCATTAAGGGGTTTGGAAAAGAAGCCTATTTCTTTCGCAAATTCAGCACAGAAAACAGACATTTGAATCAGATAAATGTCTTGGTAAATCGCTCGCGTGACATCAGTTCTCCACTATCTGAGACCTTGGGATTTATCACATTGAGCATTGTACTGTATATCGGAGGACGGATGGTCCAAACGGAAACAGGAATCATGGATCCATCCGCATTTATCTTATTTATCGTATTGTTTGCCCAAGTGATTGACCCAGCAAAATCATTCTCAACAGCATTCTATAATGTACAAAAAGGTTCAGCTTCAGCCGACCGGATTGAAGAGATTTTGCAGATTCCAGAAACGCTGAAAGAGGCGGAGAACCCAATTTCACTAACTGAGATTCAAGTAGGGGTTGAATATAAAAATGTAGGATTTAGCTATACCTCGGATAAAAAGACACTGAACGACATAAGCTTCAAAATTCCAAAAGGCAAAACCGTGGCTTTGGTTGGTCCTTCGGGAAGCGGAAAGTCTACCCTAGCTGATCTTCTCGCCCGTTTTTATGATGTGAGTGAGGGCCACGTGCTATTCGATAATAAAGACATTCGCGACCTCAAGGTAAAAGACTTACGCGGATTGATGGGCCTTGTAACCCAAGAATCTATTCTATTCAACGATTCGGTATACAATAATATCACCTTTGGAAACCATGAAGTATCCTTTGAACAGGTGGTAGAAGCAGCCAAAGCAGCCAATGCCCATGAGTTTATTGAGCAGATGGACAAAGGCTATTATACCAATATTGGTGACCGTGGAGGAAAACTAAGTGGCGGCCAAAGACAACGCATTGCCATTGCAAGAGCCATCTTAAAAAACCCGCAAATATTAATCTTGGACGAGGCCACCTCAGCACTGGACACCACAAGTGAGCGACTGGTGCAGGAAGCCTTAAACACGCTGATGAAGAACCGTACTTCTTTGGTGATTGCGCATCGATTAAGCACGATTCAGAATGCAGACTTGATTATCGTTTTGGAAAATGGCCGTGTTATCGAAAGAGGAACACACCAAGAACTGCTAGAAGCGAAAGGGCTTTACCGGAGCCTTTTAGAGATGCAGCAAATGGCCTAAGGCTTCCAATAAACCTCTAGCACAGCCGAAGTGGTTAAATCGGATTTCATACGCACCTCTTGTGTTTCTGAACCATCCATAATTTGAATGGCATAGGTATTCGGTCTAATTTTTCCTTCATTGATTGCATGCACAACCAGGGTGTTTTTACCTGCCTGGAGTTTCAGTGAAATACAATAAGGTGTTTTGTCGAGCCCTATGGCAACTTGCACGAGGGAATCATTCCACATCACCTGAACGGAGTCGCCGTCTACCGTTTGGTCGTCTAAAAAGCAGAATTGAACCTCTTGGCTTTTCACCTCTAATAGCTCCGGCTCTTTCAATGTTCTGCTGAGGTATGGATTGCTAGGAGGAATTTCAATTGGCGGTTTGGTGATGGAGACGGTTTTTGATTTTTTGTTTCTACCAAGGCGTTTGAAATTGTACTTTAAGCTGAGTCGCAGGTGGGAGCCAGTAGCTGTGATGCGCTCACCATATCGGTTGTCGACACCAATATAGACATGATCGATGATATTGCGCCAGCCATGATAATACGCCACTTCAAAAGACAGTTTCCCTTCCTTGCCCATATAGGCCATTTCAATTCCTCCACCTAATGTGGGGTAAAGTTCTGGGCTTTTTTTGATATCTACGACCTTATTGCTTTTGGGAATGGAATAGGAATAGTTGAGATGCCCGCCGTAATTGAATTTAAGGGTCCAGAAACTACCAAGCCATTTATAACGGCTGAAATACATTGGAACACTGAGATTGCGGTAGCTAATGAGTGAGGACACACTTCGTTCGCTATTCAGTTTATACCCCCGGGCACCCACCTCTAGACCTATATTAAAGCTGTGTTTTTCATTTAGATAGCTTTCGAGCAAAACACCCCAGGTGAACTTACGCGCAAAGTTTTGAAAAAAGGAAAGCTCTGGATTAGGGAATCCATCGAGCACAGAATAGAGGGGATAGATGGTATTTTTACCCGTCTTATTATCGGGTGAAGTAAACTGGGTGGATCCATCAATGAATCGCGTTCCAAAGGTTACCGTTGGGCTCATTGTAAAGTACACATTATACTTTCTTTGCCCCCAGCATTGGAGTCCTAAAAGGAGAAACATAAACACAATTGGCCCGCGCATAAAAGAGTAACGGGAAGATAGTAGGAATAGTTGGATTGCTAAACCTATATCGATCCTTCGTTTTTCATCTTTTCTGCATTTTCTGCCAATTGAAGCTGGTCGATGATATCTTGAATATCACCATTCATAACGGCATCAAGGTTATAGGCAGTCAGTCCGATACGGTGATCAGTAATCCGGCTTTGTGGGAAGTTATAAGTCCGAATTTTCGCTGAACGGTCGCCACTAGAAACCATGGTTTTTCTCTTGCTCGCAATGGCGCTCAAGTGCTTTTCCAATTCACGCTCGTATAACTTGGTCCGTAACATGGTCATGGCCCGCTCTCTGTTACCAAGCTGTGAGCGTTCAACCTGACATACTACTACAATGCCTGAAGGTTTGTGAGTAAGCTGTACTTTGGTTTCTACCTTGTTTACATTTTGTCCACCAGCACCACCTGAGCGGGAAGTTTGTAGTTCAATATCTGCTGGGTTAATCTCCACGTCAACCTCTTCGGCTTCTGGCAATACAGCAACGGTAGCAGCGGAGGTATGCACGCGGCCTTGCGTTTCTGTAGCCGGCACACGTTGAACACGGTGTACACCAGATTCAAACTTAAGGATGCCATAAGGGCCATCTCCATTTACTTCGAAAATTACTTCTTTATACCCTCCAGCTGTGCCTTCTGTTACATCAACGACTTCGGTTTTCCAGCCTTTTTCATCGCAGTAGCGGGTATACATGCGGTATAAATCACCGGCAAAAATACTCGCCTCGTCGCCACCAGTACCGGCACGGATTTCCATCACACAGTTTTTATCGTCTTCCGGGTCTTTTGGAATCAACATGATGCGGACTTCCTCCTCCAGAACGGTCTTTTCTTTTTCAAGTGCTTCAAGTTCTTCCTGAGCCATTTCCCGCATTTCGGGATCTTTTTCGGTTTTCAGAATATCCCGTGCATTGTCAAGATTCTCAATCAAGTTTTTGTAGAGTTTATATTTATCTACCACAGGAGTAAGGTCACGGTACTCTTTATTGAGTTTCGCAAAACGTTTCATGTCAGCCACCGCTCCAGGATCTCCAAGAGCAATGCCTACATCTTCCCAACGCTGCCGAATGGCTTCCAGTTTGTCCAACATAAGGTGCAAAGATAAAGATTAAGCGTAAGGTTTAGGATGAGGTTAAGGACGAGCTTGAGAAGTTTTTTATCTTGCAGTATGGATTTGAAAATTGAGCAAGAAGACAATGGCAACAAAGGCCGTTTTTATATTCGGGCAGAAGGCAAGCAGCTTGCAGAAATGACCTATGTCTATGCGGGTCCTGAAAAAATAATCATTGATCATACAGAGGTAGGCGAGGAATTAAAGGGGAAAGGTGCAGGAAAGCAGCTGGTTGATGCAAGCGCAAATTTTGCTCGCGAAAAAGGAATTAAGATTTTACCTCTTTGTCCTTTTGCGAAGGCCACGATGATGAAAAATCGCGAGACCTATGCCGATGTTTTGGCTTAGTTAGCGGCTTACCATTACGTTACAGCCGCGCATATCGCTAAAGTCAAGACGACCTAGAACTTCGAAACTTCCGTCTTCATACACGATGCCTAAGTCTTCGGTTTCTATAAAACTACAGCTGAATACATTGGCCAAATCGATCACGCAAAGTCGTCCGCGTTTCCCGATTAAATTATTGGATAGAGGGTCTCCTTGATCTCTAACAAATACACGCATCCAAGGCGGGCATTCAAATCGACCATCGCCTTTTGAGTAGGCTTGTGATAGGAGCTCGGTCATGCCATATTCTGAATGAATCTTCTTTACCCCGAAGGATTGGCAGAGAATTTCGTGCAATTCACTGCGGATCATTTCCTTCTTTCTACCCTTCATGCCACCGGTTTCCATCACAACCAAATCTGATTCAGGCAGTTGGTGGTTTTTAGCAAAATCGAGCAATGCAAATGAAACCCCAAGCAATAAGGTCTTTTTCCCTTCTGCAATTTTTTGCGAGAGCATAAGGTGGAGCGTTTTGTGTTGATTGAGAAAAAAGCCGCTGTCTGGGTCTGCACTTTCATCGACCAAGTCTTGAGCCATGGCGATTAGAGAACTTCCTTCTCGTTCCATATATCCAGGAAGAAGGCAGAGGATGCACCAATCACGAGGGTTTCCATAAAACTGGTCAAAAGCTTTGCGGTAGCTCAATTGATAGAGGCGATTATCAACAACCCGATGTCTGCTCGCGCCCTTTCCCGTGGTGGAGCTGCTATAATAACTGAGTTCTTCCGTTTCTCCTTCAACAATAATCGGGTGGGTTTTAAAAAGAGAAATGGGTAAAAAGGGAATCCATTCAGGCAAGACTTTCCCAAATGCAGAGAAGCCAATTAACCGTTGAAATAACTGAAATGGAAGCACTTTTTCTGACTGGTAAGAAAATACCTCCATCGCCATTTCGTTGAAATTGGTGTAATTTGTGTTTTCTATGATGGCAATGGCTGCTTCCCGATTCATTTTCCGTACTTCAAAATTAAGTGTTCTACTTGGATTGCTCCTAGTTGCTGGCTGTACTAAAGAAGAAACAGGCAGTGAAATTCCTTCGATCGACTATGCTGGGTATGAAAAATTCCAAAATGGAACAGGCAAAGATTCCCTGTTAGTAATTCGTTTTAAATTTGAAGACGGGAATGGAGACATTGGCTATACTGAGGCCGATACATTAGCTCCTTTTCAGATTGGCGACCCTTTCTTCTATAATCTTCATACCGATTTCTATGGATTGACAAATGGCATGAAGGTGTATTATGTGGATGTATTCTCGAACGATACCATCAGCTATAACCAGCGCCTACAAAGCCTGACGCCGGAGGGAAAATACAAGGGCATTAGCGGAACGATGGAGCTTAGAGTCGACTTTTCAATACTCTTACTCAACGGCTATAGCCCAGACCGTATACAGCTCGAATTGTGGCTAAACGACCGAGCGCTGAATGAAAGCAACCGGATTCTCACTCCTGAAATAGAGCTTGATATATAAAAAGAAATGGCCGGAACTAGCCGGCCAGAAAGATTCTATCGATTCAGTGTGAATCAATAGTCGTCGTCGTCGTCATCGAATTCATCGAAGTCGTCAAGTTGGAAATTAAGCTCATCGTCCGACGGTAAAGCATCGAAGTCATCGTCGTCATCTTCATCTGGATTTAGCGACTGCTTTTTGTACTTCTCATTCTTTTTTTCGTCTGAAGCTTTAGGCTTCGGAGAAGAGGGTTTTTTCTTTCCGGCAATCCTGTCGGTCCCTGTTTTTTTCATTTTGAATTTATGTAGTTAATTAAAGAAATTTCCGGCTAATGATATTCAATCACTAGGTGTAAATTTCATAAAGCTAATTTACGGGAATTCATGATTAATTTTACAAGGCTTTTTTTTGAATAGTAGTGTAAATTTTTTGGGAAATCTGCCTGAATTCCTGTTTTTGGGTGATTTAGACGAAATAGGCCGACTGAATTTCGTCGAATGTTGCACAATGTGCGTCTACAATGTCGGCGATTTGTGGAGAATAACCCCCACCCATGGCTGCGACCAAAGGGATGTTTTTTTCAGCAAAATACTGAGCAACTATTTTGTCACGCACGCGGCATTCGGGTTTAGTCAATGCCAGTTTCCCGAGTTTATCACCCTCAAGTATATCCACTCCAGAAACGTAGAACACCAATTCTGGCTTGGCCCTTTCAAGTAACTGTGGTAGTGCGTCTTCTAAAAGCTGCAAATAGTCTTCTCCCTTGGTTCCTGTTTGTAGCGGAATATCCCAATCCGAGTTTTCTTTATGATGTGGGTAATTGTCTATTCCATGCATGCTGAAGGTAAATACTCGTTCATCCTGTTTAAAAATCGAGGCGGTGCCATTTCCTTGGTGCACATCTAAATCTACGACTAGAATTTTTTTTACTTTTTTATGATGAAATAGATAATGTGCTGCGACGGCAAAATCATTGAAGATGCAAAACCCCTCACCACTGTTCTCGTACGCATGGTGTGTTCCTTCGGCTACATTCATAGAGGCCCCATCAGTCAGTGCTGCAAGAGCACATTCAATAGTTCCTTGTGTGATGATACGCTCTCGATCGGCAAGTTTTTGGGAAAGAGGAAAGCCAATTTTTCGCATGGCCCTAGCTTCTAATTGCAGGGATAGCACCTCATGGACATATTTCTTTCCATGACATAGTAAGAGTGTTTCTTCACTCACCAGCGCAGGAACAAAAAACTGGTCGTTGCGCACGAGTCCTTGGTGGAGCAGCTGTTCTGGAATCAGCTCATATTTCTCCATTGGAAAACGATGGCCATCGGGAAGTGGGTGGCAATACAATTCAGACCAGGCAATTCGCATCTTTCTTGGACGGGTTTTTGTTCTTAACTTCGCAATTAATGAAAAAGTTCACTGCAATTATACTGCTCCTGCTGTATTCGACTGCCAACTTTGGCTTATCGATGCGCCTGGACTATTGCGGCGAACGGCTGAGTGATATTTCCTTTTACTCAGGAGAAAAACAGCTTTCTGAATGCTGTTTGATTTTGGACCTCGACGAAGACTGCTGTAATTCTGCGCAGATTTTCCTTCAAGAGAATTCCGACAAGATTCAAAAAACAAGCAACCAAGGCAGCTCGCATGCAGTTATTGACGGGCATGAATTGACTTGGAGTAACACATTTCCTTCCAAGCAGTCATTAGCTAAAGCGTGGAAAATTCAGCCTGATTCTCCCCCAGGCAAAGTGAGGCTACATGCGCTTCATGCGTGTTTTTTGATTTGATTTCCTTTTCTTGATTCTTCCCACCACGTGGGCAAGCCTCTCTTATTTTCCTAATTTTAGTATACAAACATGAAACAAGAAATCATTGTTCGTGGAATGACGTGCGGCCATTGTGTGGCGAGCGTTTCTTTCGTACTCGAACAAAATAAAGACATCAATACATACAGCGTGAACCTCGAAACTGGCCGCGTTGAATTGAATAGCGATGAAGAAATTGATTTGGCTGAAGTGCAAGAAAGCTTGACACGAGTAGGCCGTTACACCATTGAATTATTGCCCCATGAAAACGACTAAACTAATTATTCTCAGCATACTTATATTTTCTGCCAATATGCTACTAGCAAAAGGCGAGTCAGACACGCTAGCTTTCAAAGTCTACGGCAACTGCGAAATGTGCAAAGAGCGCATCGAAGAGGCATTGGACCTGCGCGGTATTACGAGCGCCAACTGGAATGTGGAAAGCAAAATGATTGCCGTGGTTTACGACAAATCAAAAATCACGGAAGAAAAAATCCATACCCTCATTGCCGCTTCAGGCTACGATACCGACAAGAAAAAAGCGGCAGACACGGATTACAAAGACTTACCAGGCTGCTGCCAATATGAGCGACCAAAGGAGGTGAAACCATGAGAATGCTAAGCCTGTTTGTGCTGATATTAGTGGGGTTACCGCTATTTGCACAGGATAAAATTAGCGGACAAGTTTTAGGCGAAGAAGGAGGAAAAGAAGTGGTGCTTCCATATGCCTCGGTGCTCTGGCTAAACACAACGCGTGGAACCGTGGCGAACGATAAAGGCCTCTTCAGCATTGAGCGTGTTGAGGAAACCAGTTTATTATTAATATCCTATACCGGTTATGCGAATGATACGATAGAAACGAAAGGTAATTCTGAGTTTCGCATCGTACTTAAATCTACTATTGCGCTCGATGAGGCGGTAGTCAAAGAAGAGAAGAAAGCAACCAGCATCAGCTCTATCAATAACATGAAAACGGAGGTTCTGGGGAAGAATGAACTGAAAAAAGCGGCCTGTTGTAATTTGAGTGAAAGTTTCGAAACCAATCCAACTGTAGAGGTTTCGTATTCAGATGCATTAACGGGAATTCGGCAAATACAGATGCTGGGATTGTCGGGAATTTATGCGCAAACATTGGTAGAGAATATACCTATGGTACATGGATTAAATGCAGCGACGGGTTTGACTTTTATTCCTGGTCCCTTTGTAGAAAACATCTATCTATCCAAAGGTGCAGGTTCTGTTGTGTATGGATTTGAAAGCATGAGCGGCCAGATTAATATCGACCTCTATAAGCCAGAAACGGCACCCAAACTTCACCTTAATGGGTACGTGAACCAGTTTGGAAGAAGCGAGGTGAATGTGATTACTCGAGCAAAGATTAACAGTAAGTGGAATACCAGCCTCATGGCCCATGGTAACCTGACTAAAAACCAGAGTGACCCGAATAACGATGGGTTCTACAATATCCCTTCAGGTAGCGGGGTGAATGTAATCAATCGCTATAAATACAATGGCGAGAATTGGGAAGGTATGATTGGCCTCAAGTTCGTCGATGATCAACGCATATCGGGCCAGAAGGGCTATACCAAAGGAATGTTACGAGATAGCACAACACCTTATGGCGTGGAGTACATGACCCGTCAGATTGGTACTTGGGCAAAATTAGGCCGGCCAGCAACCGAGGAAAAGCAGACGAGTATTGGCTTTATGTTCCACGCGAATCATTATGAAAATGACTTCATCGCTGGGCTGAACAGCTATACAGGTCGCCATGATAATTTATTTGCTAGTTTTCTCTTCAACCGAAAATTAGGATTATTAGATCGGCATACGCTAAGCGGTGGACTAAGTCTTTTGGCCGACCAATATGATGAGCAGTTTAATACCCTGAATTTTGACCGAACAGAAGTAGTGCCGGGGATATTTGCCGAGTATACATATTCTTTAGCTCAGAAATTCTCGGCGGTTCTTGGAGCTCGCTTCGACTATAACTCGATCTTCGGGGCATTCTTTACCCCACGGATTCATATGCGTTATGCAATAAATGAAAACCATGTACTTCGCGCCAGTGCTGGAAGAGGACAGCGCACAGCCAATATTTTCACTGAGAACAGTAGCATTTTTGTAAGTTCTAGAAAGCTGGTATTAGAAGGTACTGGCTATCCGGGTGCAGGAGGGCTTCAACCTGAAGTATCCTGGAATTATGGCGGAAACTATACCTATACCATTCCGATTAGTTCTCAAAGAACTGCCCAGTTTAGCGTGGATTATTATTTTGTGAACTTTCAAAATCAAACGGTGATAGACTTGGATAACTCCGCCAGAGAAGTATCCATTTATAACTTAAATGGGAAATCATACAGCCAAACCGTTCAAGCACAGTTTACAATTGAACCACTCAAGCATTTGGAGCTGCGTTTTGCCTACCGTTATTTGGATGTACGCACCACCTTCAGCACTGGACTCCGTCAAAAGGCACTATTGCCACCACATAGAGGGTTTATCAATGTAGCCTATAGTACCAAGAGTGAGTGGAGTTTTGATTTGACAAGCCAGTTTATTGGTAAAAAACGGCTGCCTGATTTAGCAGATAATCCTGAAGAGATGAGGCTTGAAGCAAATTCACCAGCTTATGTAAACCTGAATGCGCAAATCACCAAAAAGCTTAAACGGTGGGAAATTTATCTTGGAGCAGAAAACTTGCTGAATGTGAAACAAAACCAATTGATCATTGATGCAGGAAATCCGTATGATAACTTTTTCGATGCCTCCATGGTTTGGGGTCCATCCATGGGTACTATGGGATATCTTGGTTTTCGTTATGAAATTGAATAGAATTAAAACTAATGCCGTAAATTTCGGTTTATGAAAAAAATTAATCCTATGAAAAAGTTCAATTCGATTTTGATGGTGGTTACAATGGCCACCTTAATTTTTTCTTCTTGCAGTCAGCAGCGCTATTCAAGTAGAGCCAAGGTTCGGGTTAATCAACAGGCTAAAGAACAAGCAACAGAGGCCCCAAAAGAAGTGGCAGCTATTACGCCCAAGCAGTTAGATGTGGTTCCTCCACAATTGGTAACACCTGAGGTGAATAAGGCGCAAAAGCCTGAAAGTGCAACTCCAGCACCAAGCAAAAAAGAAGTGCTGAAGCAATTGCGTTCGAAAGAAACTAGAAGCACCTTATTTCAAATTGCTAAGGATCCTAAAAAGATTCAAGAGGTAATTAAAAAGGAAGAAAACGCAACGAAAAAGCAATTCAAAGCGGATACGGCTTTAGATATTAGCAGTAATGGCGTTCGATTAATAATCATCGGCCTTATTATTCTGTTGATTGGTATGGTTTTACCTTATGGTATTGGGAGTGTTTTTTATCTCGTTGGGAGTATTTTAATGCTTGTAGGATTGATTATCTTTTTGCTTGAGCTTTTATAGAATTAACGAAACAGTATAAATTAGCCATCTTCGGATGGCTTTTTTTTTGCCTCCACTCACCCTAAACTTGCAGTATGATTTTAAGTGCCATCGTTGCAGCAGCCGAGAATAATGCCATAGGAAAAGACAATGACCTTTTATGGAAATTGCCAGACGACATGCGTTTTTTTAAAACCACTACTTCTGGACATGCGGTCATCATGGGGAGAAAAACTTTGGAATCATTCGGAAGACCATTACCGAACCGTGAAAATATTTGCATTACCCGCAGTGAGTCTTATTCTGCTGATAAAGTACATGTGGTTCATTCCATCGAAAAGGCAATTGAACTTGCAAGGAACTTAGAAGAGGAAGAGTGTTTTTTGCTGGGTGGTGGCGAAATATACAAGCAAGGGCTTCGCTTTTGCGATAAGGTGTATCTTACTCGAGTGCATGCCAACTTCGAAGCAGAGGTGTTTTTCCCTGAATTGGATGAAACAGAATGGAAAGAAACAGCTCGGGAAGAACACGGCATCGATGAAAGGCATGCATATGCATTCACTTTCCTGACCTATGAAAGAATTTCTTAACCAAGAAAAGAATAAATGGATTCTATTCGGTGGCATTTTGCTACTGACGGCCATGGTTTATAGCCGAATACTGGGAAACGGTTTTGCTGTCGATGATTTTCCGGCCATTGTCAATAATGACCTGGTCCAAGAAGGGGTTTCTGGAATTCCGAAAATTTTTCAGGAAAGCTATTATTTTGGTTATGATGAGCGAGAACAAGCGAATGAATACCGGCCTATTGCCTCTTCATTTTATGCCTTGGAGGTCAGCATGTTTGGTTCAAACCCAAAGGGGTATCATGCCTTCAGTTTGATTTTATACCTCACGACACTGTGGGTCCTATTTCTTTTCCTTGGGCAGCTAGTTAGCTGGAAAAACGCCCTTTTCGGAACTATAATTTATGCTTTGATACCTGTTCATACTGAGGTGGTCGCCAATATCAAGGCCCAAGACGATCTCCTAATGGCGCTTTTTCTATTTGGAAGCTTTTATGCCTGGAACAGGAAGGAAGAAAAAGGGTTTTTATGGATTGCTATCGGCACCTATTTACTTGCTTTGTTCTGCAAAGAATCGGCATTGCCCATGATCCTAATTTTTCCGGCGCTCGACCTACTTCAAAGGCAGAAACTGTCTAAATCGAGCTTTTTATTTTTGGTCCCGTCGGCGATCTACTTGAGCGCAAGAATGCTGG
Source organism: uncultured Burkholderiales bacterium (assembly GCA_964620355.1). Classification (GTDB taxonomy): domain Bacteria; phylum Bacteroidota; class Bacteroidia; order UBA8524; family UBA8524; genus UBA8524. The sequence continues at coordinate 262,494 of CAZUIT010000001.1, forward strand.
TTATTAATGGGGTTGATGAAGTGAGTGTGGTGAACAATGCCTTGGCTTTTGCGGATAATTATGGGGAGCAAAGTGCTATGGGTTTTGCCTTTTTGGTCGAGTATCTCATTTTACTCATCGCACCCTATTCTCTTAGTTGGGACTACTCATTCAATCACTTTGAACTCCATGGATGGATGCATTGGGAGAGCCTATTTGGACTGGCCTTATTTCTAACAGCAGCCTTTTTCATCCTCAAGAAAGCCAAGAAGCCCACCCTTTTTACTTGGTCACTATTCTTTTTTCTGCTCTCATTATTTCTTTACCATCATCTCCTCTTTTTACTTGAAGCAACCTTTGCAGAGCGCTTTTTATATATTCCTTCATTTGCTTTTGTCGTGCTCTTATTGGAGGCCTATAGAAAATGGAGGTTTCTGCATTGGATCTATATTCCAGCCATCTTATTTTGGTCTGTTATCGTCTGGAATAGAACAAGCGACTGGAAGGACAATCTCACCCTATTCGAGGCGGATATTGAAAAAGTTCCAAATAGCATTCGCGCCAATTCCGGACTAGCCTTTGCCTTGTATGAGCAAGCCATAGCCACTGAAGAAAGTGACCAGCCAAAGTTGGAAAGAGCAGCAGAGCTCTACCGACATGCTATCAATACCTACGGAAACGATGCCGCCACTTGGTATAATTTCGGCATGTGTAACCTGGCAATGGGCGACTATACCATGGCTGAATTATGTTTTAAAGACTGCCTACGATTAAAACCGAAACATACCTTGGCCTTCAATAATTTGGGCAATATTCAATACTTAAAAGGGGAACACGCCTTGGCTAAATCGTATTATGCCCAAGCCATTCAGTCCGACCCAAAAAACGGAGAGGCTTGGAGTAATTTGGGTGCCGAATACCTGCTATCTCGGCAAACCGACTCTGCTTATTATGCCTTGCAGGTTGCGGTTCAACTGGATCCAAACAATGAAAATGCCGTGTATAACCGAGATGTTGCCAAAAAGCGACTGGGAATCGAATAAAATTACTTCATTGGATTGATGAATTCTACGGTATAAGTATAGGTTCTGGCTTTCTTTTCACCATGAAGCAAAACACCCTGTACCGTAACCGTATACGTTTTTCCCTCTACCGGTTCGAACTTTGGCACCCACACAAGAGTTGGCATGCCATATCCAGTCACTTGTTTTTCCTGAACAATTTCAAGGGGTTTGCCATCTGCGGTCATGCTTACTTTGGCTTTACTCAAATCTGCATAGAGTGAAAAGTTCCAACGAGGAAATGCAAACATACTTGGACAATAGTCACGTGGAGGCCATGACACAAAATCTTCCATAAATTCGGTGGTGTCTTTATCTCCACCATCATCGAGGGTCCAGATTAGCGCCACCTTATTCGTGCTTCCATGTCCCATATTTCGTGCTGCTGGGAAGAGTAGCCAACGGCGGTTTCCTACAGAAATATTTGCATCGCCCTGGTCTGCCATGATAGAGGTAACAGCAAAAACAGTAGTCTGTCCGAATACCCGAGCTGAAAGTTGCGCTGCATCTACGGCACTTTCATAATAACATTTCCATGTAATGGCAGGTTCCGTGAACATTTTTCCCGTATTTACTTGATAGATGAGTGCCGCTTTCTGACATGCCGCATTCTTGGCAGTATCAAGCTTCACATAATCCGGAACACCCGCGGCACGCCGGAAATAGTTGATGCGTTGCTCGACCTTATCATGAATTGAGTTAGGCACGGTGCCCGCGTCACAAAGCAAATCGTTTCCATTCCAGATAAACTCAGAGACCTGCTGACCGTTTACCTCTTTTTTAAGCAAGCGACTGCCATAATAGTTGGCCTTAAAATCTTCCGTTACAAATTTCTTTTTGAGGGATTTAAGTGCGTCATTTTGGGGGAAGTATTGATCGTGCTGTTTGATGCTTAATCGGGCATAGCTGAACCAAGCTGAGTCGGTATATTCTTTAATTAGGGACAAAGAGAGCCCTTGGGTTTTTGTATAGATGCTGCGGTCTTTTGGATATTCCTCTAAGACAAAGGGAATAAAATTATATAAGGCAATACGGTCAGTAAAGTTGGAGGAGTTTGTTAGGGCGTTCTCTAGCTCCGTCCTTTTGTAGCTGGCATACCATTTTTCATTTTTAAGTTCCTTAGTGGCGGCATTTAGTGAGCTTGCCAGCAGAAATATGGACTTTTCTTCTTTCACTCGTTTAAATAGGGATTGCCAACGTTGCGGACGCGTTGAAGCCACAAAGGAGCTATCTGCATAATTGCCTCCAACATAATTATCCAGTAACATGGCCAACATATAGCTGCGCTCAAAACGGGCGGTATAACGAATGAGTTTAAAGATGAGCTCATTATTATTCGGATCATACATGGGGTCTTTTTGCCAGTAGTCATTTCCAAATTCTCGGTAATAGCCGTTTTTCACCGATATATATCCAGCCAGCAGGCTATCGCTAATATGGCCTTCATCACCAGCAGAATAGCGGTTCATTAGGTACAGGAAGAGCACATTTTCTTTATGAATAAACAAGCTATCAGCCTTAAAACGAGGCCTCATGGCAGCGAACGACTCCAGGGTATTGAGCTCTGGTTTGGAGCTGGTTACATGCAGTAAAAAAGACCGCAGCAGCAATTGTTTTAATTCAGAAGATTGAGGATAAAGGTCATTTGCTCGTTCCGCATAATAGGCCGCGCTATCATAGGTTTTTAAGAGTATTTGGTGATTGATAAGAAGAACGAAGGGGCCTGTTTCTGAGAGAAGCGAAGGCGCATTCTTCTCTGTCATCAAGCGATTGACCAACTCCCGACTAATCTGCAAGGCCGTGCTGGTATCCTTCAATGAAAGAGCAACACGAGCTTGTCCCCATTTTGCTGGCATGGAGCCATAGAGTTCATAAATTTTATTGAAGTATTTATCACTTTGAATATAACGCTGATCTTTTAAATCAGCATTAGCGGCCAACATACATTGCTCGAGCAGGGTAGCGAAAAATTCGGATTCATCGGCACGGAGGGTTTCTGGTTTTTTGCTCTTTCGAAGAGCTTTTTCCGTGCTTTTTAACGCATCGAGCAATGCTTTCGGGTATTCCGGATTATCGGCAAGTTTCACCAGAATTTTGGCATGAAGTAGCAGGGCTTCTGGGTTATTTTTGGTGTCCTTGTGGCTGAGCACCTTTCCCATGGTTTTTAGGGCCTTTTCATAGCGAGCATCTTCGTATTGTGCCTTTGCCTTGATGAGTTTTTTCTCCTGGGCGAAGAGGCTTACGGAGATAAATAAGAATAGAATTAACAACCCGTGCTTCATAGTTTGACAAAAATCATAGAATTAACGTCGCAAAACAAAATCTAAGCATACTGAGGGGAAATAAATTCTGAAAAGACCAAAAAGGCAGGGAGAGGGAAGCATGGCTTGGGGCTGGTGAAGAGATGAGGAGTGATGGGGCAAAGAGATGTAGAAATGAGGGGATCTTCTGTGTCTAAAAACACTCTCGTGATGGGAAAGAAAAAACCGCCGTGGGTCCGCCGAAGCTTTTTCAGTGAAGGTGGAATCAAAAAGAGCGTGCGTGGCAGATGAATGAGCAGAACACGAAGCCAAAACTCGCCCATTGAAAATGAATTGTCCGACAAATTGTAGGGAACCGATAATTGCCTTATTTTCGCGCAATTCCTCTGAATTATGTCTACATCTGCTATTCGCTTAAACGCCCTTCAAATGGCGCAAAACCGTCAGAAAATAAAGGTTGAACTGCCTTCTGACAAGATTTCTGATTATTTCGGTTCTCAAGTTTTTGGGGAGAAAGCCATGAAGGCACATCTCAGCAAAGAAGCATTTAAAGCCATTAAGGCTGCCCGTGAAACCGGTGAAAAAATCGACCGCGAATTAGCAGAACAAATTGCAGCTGGGATGCGTCAATGGTCTGTTAGTAAGGGAGTAACCCACTATACCCATTGGTTTCAGCCGCTTACGGGAACAACGGCAGAAAAACATGATGCCTTTTTTGACCCGATTAGTGATACCGAATCGGTGGAGAAATTTACAGGGAGTGCCTTGGTCCAACAAGAACCTGATGCATCATCTTTCCCAAATGGTGGACTGAGAAACACCTTTGAAGCCAGAGGATATACAGCCTGGGATCCATCATCACCGGTATTTATTGTCGACAATAAAATTGGTAAGACCCTTTGTATTCCTACCATCTTCGTATCGTATACTGGAGAAGCCTTGGATTATAAAGCGCCATTACTCAAGTCGCTTCATGCCTTAGAGTCTGCAGCGTTAGATATCTGCCACTATTTCGACAAAAACGTTAAAAAAGTACAAGCTACTTTGGGTATCGAGCAAGAGTATTTCTTGATAGATGAAGCCCTCTATAATGCACGCCCAGACTTGGTCATCACCGGAAGAACTATGGTGGGATATAGTGCGGCAAAAGGACAACAATTGGAAGACCATTATTTTGGATCTATTCCTGAGCGTATCCATGCCTATATGCTGGACTACGAAACGGAAGCCTTGAAATTGGGAATTCCTTTGAAAACCCGTCATAACGAGGTAGCTCCTGGTCAGTTCGAATGTGCGCCCAACTTTGAAGACATTAACTTAGCCATCGATCATAACCAATTATTGATGGATATCATGGAAAAAATAGCTCGCCGTCATGGCTTGAAAGTATTGTTTCATGAAAAGCCTTTTGCCGGGATTAACGGTTCAGGGAAACACAATAACTGGTCGATGAGCACCGACACAGGGGTTAATTTATTATCGCCAGGAAATACCCCAAACAAAAACATGCAGTTCCTCACCTTCTTCGTGAATGTGATCAAGGCCGTACACGATTATCCTGATTTACTTCGCGCTTCTATCGCGACCATGGAAAACGAGCACCGTCTTGGAGCGAACGAAGCACCACCGTCAATCATTTCTGTATTTATTGGTACCCAGCTCACCGAAGTGCTCAACGAGTTGGAGTCGAATAAAGTGAAGAAAGCTGCAGATAAAGCCGAAAGCATTTTCTATCCGCGCATTCCTGAAATACTTCTTGACAATACAGATAGAAATAGAACATCCCCTTTTGCCTTCACCGGAAATAAATTTGAGTTCAGAGCAGTGGGTTCATCCGCAAACTCGGCTAGTCCGATGATTGTGCTCAATACCATTGTGGCCAATCAGCTACGTAGCTTCCAGAAAGAGGTTGAAGCAGGCATGAAAAAAGGCGCAAGCCAAGAAGAAGCAATTATTACGGTGCTTCGTGCTTATGTGAAAAGCTCAAAGAAAATTTTATTCGAGGGAAATGGATACGGGGAGGAATGGAAAATAGAGGCGGCAAAACGCGGACTGAAAAACATTACTGAGGTTCCTGATGCTTTGAAAGCTTATGTGGAGAAAGATGTATTGAAACTTTTCGAAGCAAACGGCGTATTGAGTGCCAAGGAAGTACATGCCCGTTACGAAATTTTAGTAGAGGAATATGCCAAGAAAATCCAAATCGAATCACGGGTTTTAGGCGATTTAGCCAATACCATCATCCTTCCATCTGCACTTAGTTACCAAGTGAAATTAGCGGATGTCGCATTAAAGATGAAGGACTTGGGCATGAAAAAAGGCTCATTCGAGATGTATATCAAAACGATTGAAGAAATTTCAGGGTATATGACTGACCTTAAGCGTTTGGTATTTGAAATGGTGGAAGCAAGGAAACGCGCCAATGTATTCGAAGACACCGAGAAGCGGGCTCATGCCTATTGCTATGAGGTGAAACCGTATTTCTTAGAATTACGTTATTTGGCTGATAAGCTGGAGCGAATCGTTGAGAACGAATGCTGGCAATTACCAAAATACCGTGAGCTCCTCTTTATTCGATAAAAAATCTGAAGAATTTGATACGTAAATGGGCAATATTATCGTTGATTGTTTGCGTATTATTCTATATTCGCTGACTAAGTTAGTTTGAACATGAGAAAACTGTTTACAAAAACTCTTAGTTCTGGGCTCTTCATTCTATTTGTGTTATCCGTGCCGGTTCTTCATTCCTGCAACCCTCCCCGTACAATGGCTGAGGGAAACAAGGAATTTGATAAAAAGAACTTTAACGAAGCAGCAAGTATCTACAAGGAAGTTGGAAGTAGTGAGAAAAACCGGAACATCCGAAAGGAAGCTTATTACAAGCAGGGGATATCCTACCTAATGACCAATGAGTACAAGAAAGCAGAAGCTGCTTTTGCGAAATCTCAGCGTTACAAGTCTACGAAAGGCAGCGATGAAATGGATCGTTTGGCTGTTAAATTCCAGGCTGACGCGATGAAATTGCAGGAAAAGTACACAGAGGCAATCATTAAGTATGATGAATACCTTAAAGACAACCCCGGCGATCAAGATGTTATTCTTGCCAAAGAAGGCTGTGAACTCGCTCTGAAATGGAAAGACGAGAAAACACGGTATGTGGTAGAAAACTTCAAAAAAGCAAATACGCGTGAATCGGATTTTGCCCCTTGGTATCTCGACAAGTTTGGCTTGGTATTTACCTCAGCACGTGCTGGTGGTGTAAACAAAAGAGAATATGGATGGACGGGTCAATATTATGATGACTTGTATATCTGTAAAATGCGCAAACGTCGCGGTCAAATTTCTTGGGAGAAGCCTGTTCTTTTGGAAGGAACGGTAAATACCAAACTATCGGATGGGGTAGCGAGTTTTGATAGCAAAGGCCGCGAAATCTATTATACGCAGTGTAATGCGGAAGATGGTAAAGGCTTACGTTGTAAAATCTTCTCGGCTAAAAAAATTGGTCGTGAATCATTCGAACAACCTTATCTCCTCGATTTCAACAGTGATTCTTTTAGCTGCGGGCACCCTGCCATTTCACCAGACGGAAAGCAAATGTATTTTGCCTCCAATATGCCAGGTGGCGAAGGTGGATGGGATCTTTATGTAGTGAACTATGTACGCCGTGGTAAAACCTGGAGTGTGCCTTTGAACTTAGGACCGACCATCAATACCCAAGGCGATGAAATGTATCCTTACCTTCATGAATCAGGCACCCTATATTTTGCGTCAAACGGCCATTTAACATTGGGCGGATTGGACATTGTTTATTCTGATGGAACCGGTCAGGAATGGACGAAGCCTGAAAACATGAAGTCACCAATCAATTCAGGAGGTGACGATTTCGGACTCTGGTTAGCAGAAGACAAGGAAAGCGGCTACTTTTCTTCCAACCGTGAGGAAGGCAGAGGAAGTGATGATATCTATAGCTTTACCATGAAACCTTGTGAATTGATGCTCACAGGTATTGTAAGGGATGAAAAAACAAAAGCCATTATTCCAAATGCTCAGGTCTTTATAAAAAACAATAAGGATACAGCAACACTCATTCTAACAACAGATCAAACAGGTGCCTATACCTTACCAGTGAATCAAATGACCAAATATGAGTTGTATGCAGGAGCTCCTGAAAACGACCCTTACTATTTCGATTCAAAGGTTGAATTTGAAACCACCGAAGGAGTGAAATGTTTTACAACCCTCCAACGTGATTTCGAATTAAGAAAACTTGAGGTGACCACTACCGTAGAAGGAATTCTTTACGATTTGGATAAAGCCAATATTCGTGAAGATGCAGCGCAAATTTTGAATGACTCAGTAATTGCGGTATTAGAGAGGTTCCCAAGAATTAAAATTGAGTTGGGTTCACATACCGATTGCCGTGCGAGCCATGCTTATAACGATACCCTATCACAAGCACGTGCTGATTCAGCAGTTGCCTATATAGTAAGTCGCGGTATTGACCCACGGCGTGTAGTTGCTAAAGGATATGGCGAACGTGAATTACGTATCAAAAAATGTTCTTGCGAACAAACAGATGCATTGAGAGTTTGTTCAGAGAAAGAACATCAGCTGAATCGTCGTACCACGGTAACGATTATCGATTATAACTGGGTGCCGCCTGCAGAGGAAGCGCCAAAACCTGAAGAGGAAGAAAAGCCGGAACCTCCAAAACGGAGACCGCCACCTCGCAGGCGATAGATTTTTAAGAAACGACCCCTAGTTCATTGGAGCTGGGGGTTTTTTTATGCACAGGGCACAGGGCGTGGAATGCAAGTTTCTAGTAGAGCCGGCAATGGATAGGCATTCTAAGATGAAGGGGTGAGGCGATGAGGAGAATTTACGATTCTAGCCTAATGTGGTCTGTGTCATTTTGTGAGAAATACATCGCGACAAACGCCTAAGCCGAGTCTAAATCCTGAGCTACGTCGACTAAATTGCGCCTCTTAAGCCGGCGAAAGCAACACCCTCCGCCTGCGTACGCCGTAGCGAATGTGAAGGAGGAAGCTTTGCGCGTCAAAAATGGCTGAGCAAGGGCAGGAAACGGTATTCTTGCTAGAATAGTCACGCCATGAAGTAGAACAGCGCTTCCACGGATCGTCGACCTATCAACCTACTTCATCAATTCTAGAAATTCTTCTTTGCGCGTATTTGAAATTGGCACACTCGTCCCATCATTCATCACAGCATAACCGCCATCTGACTTAACATAACGGGCCACCTCTGCCAAATTAATCAGGTGGGAATTGTGCACACGAAGAAAAGCATGGTCATGTAAAAGCATTTCATACTCTTTTAGGTTTTTGCTCACCAAAATCTTCTTCCCCGACTTCAAATTAAACTGGGTATAGGCGCCTTGTGCTTCACAACGAATAATATCCAACACGGGAAGAAACACCATTCCTTCGGAGGTGCTTAGGGTGATCTTGTTGACCTTATTGGGTTCAGAACGAAGGTTTTCTAGTAAATGCTTAACCTGCTCTTGAGTGGCTTCGCCATTACGTTTTTTTTGCACCCGCTCAATCGCTTGAACCAGTTCTTTTACATCAATGGGTTTTAGGAGGTAATCCATCGCTGAGAACTTGATGGCCTTAATGGCATACTGTTCGTAGGCCGTGGTAAAAATTACATCAAAGCGTATTTCTGGAACCTTCTCGAGGAGATCGAAACCGGTAGCTGTTTGCATTTCTATATCCAGAAGAAGTAGGTCGGGATTGGTTTGTTGAATGAGTGCTAGTCCTTCTTCTACATTCGCGGCAAGTCCTACTAATTCAGTATTGGGACAAAATTCTTGGATGAGATTTTTCAGTCCTTCACGGCTTTTTTTTTCGTCTTCAACGATTAAGATGCGTAAGCTCATAGTATGGGTAATTTTATTTGAACGACGGTTCCTGTTCCACTATTTGGGTCATTCACCTGAATGAGCTCTTCAAAGGGAACGTTTTCCATCAGCAATTTTAAACGGTTGCTAGCAATCTCTAAACCATGTGACTTATGATTGGGTTTACGTCGCGCATTTATCTGGCTTGCCTTTTCTCGACCAACGCCATTGTCTTCGATTTTGCAGAAGATAAAATCACCCTCCTTTTTCATGGATATAATCAATGAACCTTCCCCACTTTTTAGGTGAAGCAATCCATGGACAATGGCATTTTCAACGAAGGGTTGAAGCAGCATGCCTGGAATTTCATATTGGCCATCAAGCAATTGGGCATCGACATCGAATTCATAGGTAAAATGTCCATCAAATCGCATGAATTCCATCTCCAAATAATTCTTTAGCATATCGACCTCCTCATTGAGAGATACCTTTATAGCTTTTGTATTATCAAGAACTTGACGCAAGAGTCTTGCAAACTTAGACAAGTATGTGAGCGATGATTTCTTATCGTTTTGGGTGATGAAATACTGAATGGCATTCAACGAGTTAAAGATGAAATGGGGGTTCATCCTAGCTTGAAATGCTAAATAGCGGGATTCTGAAAGTTGCTTATTGAGTGTTATTGCGGCATTTTGTTTTTTAAACGCTTGATTTACTCTCCATTTAAAGTACACATATACCAAACCAAGAAAGAAAAGGATTAACATAAAGTAAAACCAGCCACTCATCCAAAAGGGTCGTATCACCCTCAAATGCAGTGTTTTTTCTTGCGAATAGGCTTTGTTTGCCCTGTTAAACGCTGATATCACCAAACGGTACTCTCCTGGTGCAAGATTATTCAATTCAATAATTCCATTCATTGGGGCAAGCACCCAATCGTCTTTAACGCCTTGTAGTTTATACCAATATTCAAGGTCTTCAGCCCCAGAAAGTAGCACAGCATTTAGATGAATTTGGATATCATTTAGCGAATAGGGCACGCTATATAAACTATCCTCTGTAGGACGAAATAAATAGGAGAGGGTTTCGTGCTTAGGGTGCAGAATATTGCGCATCACAACCTGATCTACATGGATGATAGGGATATTTACGGCGCTATTCTCTTGACTCGGCTCTATTCGTATGAGGCCATCGGAGTTCCCAATCCAGATTGTTCCAGTTTGGGTGTCTATTTCAAATTTACAAAATTCCCAAAAGGCATCAGGCACGCCTTGGTTTGGCCCATAATTCCGCACATAATAGGCAGTTTCGCTTAGCCTAACAATTTTGCTTAAGCCCTGTAAGGTAGTAACCCAAATTTGTCCTTGCTTATCTACAATACTGCTTAAAACATAGTCGGATGGCAGGCCACTTGCCCGTGTTAAGGTCGTGTCGCGTGTAATTTTGCCTTGGTCAATTTTGGCAATAATGAGTCCCATGCCTTTTGTGCCAACATAAAGCCGGTTACCATCCCGATGAATATCTGTAATAACCACATCTATTGAGTCGGAAAGACTGGCTAGATAGATTGTTTGACCCCTCTTATCTCTTTTATACAGGCCATCATTGGTTCCTAAAAGTAGGTAATCGTCGTCTACCCAAATGCTGAGTACATTTTCTCCCTCTAGTTCTTTGGGCATGTGGGGTTTAGCCGTGTTTCCGTCCCAAGTGTAATACCCTTGATTCGCGCCAATGTAGATTAGACCATTATGTTGCGCTAAAACATTACTTCGGTAGATAGGGCCGTGACCAAATTTTAGGTTGGTATATTTTCCTAAAGAATCTCGGAGCAAGAGACCCGTTAAACCACTTCCAAAATAGGTATTGCCTAGTTTGGTATGAAGAATATCATAAATTTCGCTGCCTTGGTTGGGTTTGTCATAGAACAGCGGAAACACATTTGTTTTGTTCGCCGCATAAGCAAAAAATCCATCGGTGAAAATAACAGAATCTTTCCCTACACTCCGAATGGCATACAGGTTTTTCGCAATGATGGAGTCATTCGGATATTGATAAGTAAAAGCCTTAGAAAGTCGCCATAGACCAAATAAAGAGCCCACCCAAATATTGCCATCGCTATCAACTTTAATGGCATTGACGACATCCGAAGGAACCTTAAAAAAGGCGTTGATGGTTTTACTGAACTTCCCATTTTCATAAACTAATATGCCCTGCTGAAAAGCAACATAAACATAACGTTCATCCGATTCTATAAAAGCAGCTACAAATCCGGACCCTATCTCTGGGAGGCTTATCTTTTCTACTACTGCACCTTTTTTGTGAAGAGGAAATCTGCGAAGTTTATTGTGCAATAGCCCGAACCATAAGCAAGAATCAGGGCCGAAGTTTATGGATTGAACACGTTCTCCTTTTTGGAATATGAAAGGTTTTAATGTTTCATTTTCCCAGGTATATATCCCATCGGTTCCGCCAATATAGAGCTTCCCATTAGCGTCTTTTTTGGCACAGTAGAAGGCTTTTTTTTCTGGGTTTGGATGAAAGCGGACACTGTCTCCGCTCAAAGTAGCAATAGCATGCGTGGTAATGATCACCAGCGACCCATCAGGCTGAGCTACAAGGTCGCGTACAAAGGCCTCTCGCCCATTATACTTGCAAGGAAAGTTTTTAAAGTCTTTTCCATCAAAACGGGCAATTCCAGAACCATGATTTATATAAAGATTACCGTTTTGGTCTTCACAGATGTCGGAGGCGTAGCTGGAAGGAAGCCCTTCTCGTAGTGAATAGTTTTTAAACTCCTTTCCATCGAAGCGGCTAATTCCGGCGAGGGTTGAAACCCATAAGTAGCCACGACTATCTTGAAAAAGGTTGCCCAGATTGCCGGAAGGAAGCCCATCCGAAACCGAAAAATGGCGCACGGCATATTCTTGACCAAAAAGACTTTCTTGGCTAATAAGCAAGAGCAGAAGAAGGAGTTTCTTCATGATTTTGAGCAAGTTCGCACGTTTTGATCAAGAAATCCAATCCAATTGGTTATTGACCAATTTCGACTCATGAAATTAATCCCTGACTTGATTGAAAAAAGAACCAAGAACTGCGGTTAAATTCGTGCGCTGTGAATAAGGATATCAAACAGGCTTATTGGTTTTTGCATATCGCCATTCTCCTCTTTGGTTTTACGGCGATTTTAGGAAAGCTCATTTCCCTTCGTGAGGTGATGCTGGTTTGGCATCGCCTATGGATTACCTGCCTCTCTGTAGTCTTTATTCCTGGGGTGTTGAAGGCCCTAGGCAAAATGACCCGTCAGGAGATTATCCGGTTCATGGGAATTGGTCTAATTACCTGTTTGCATTGGCTCACCTTTTATGGCGCCATAAAATTGTCGAATGTATCGGTAGCATTGAGCTGCTTGGCAACCACCTCGTTATTTACAAGCTTTATTGAGCCCCTAGTTTTCAAACGCCGCGTAAACCCTCTGGAAGTGGTATTGGGTATTGCTGTTGCGGTGGGTATTATTATCATAACTCAGGCCACAATAGGCTTTCGAGATGGCATTATTATGGGCCTTTCAGCAGCACTTTTGGCGTCATTATTTTCCACTTTGAACAAAAAGTACATGGCAAATCACAATCCCATTACCATGACCTTTTTAGAGCTCGGGACGGGATTTTTATTCATCACCGCACTTCTTCCAGTATACCTTCATTATTTTCCAGATGCGGTATTAATGCCTGAACCCAGCGATTGGGGCTGGCTATTGGTATTGTCGCTCGTCTGCACCTCGGTGGCCTATGTTTTGGCATTGATTGCCCTGAAGGAATTGAGCGCCTTCACCGCGAATTTAGCGATCAACTTGGAGCCGGTTTATGGTATTTTATTAGCCATACCGATATTCCACGAACACATGGAATTAGATGTCCGTTTTTATCTGGGAACCGGGGTCATTTTATTTAGTGTCTTTCTTTATCCTATTATTCGACGGTATCAAAGGAAGAAAGCCGAACACGCAGCACTTGCAGACTAAAGAACTATAACTAACTTGCGTAGCATGAAAAAAATTGGCTGGAAGGAAAAAGTCAGTTTTCCCGATTTTAATTTAGTAAATATTCCGGCAAAGATTGATACCGGAGCACGTACATCTGTATTGCATTGTCAATCGATTGAAGTCATAAAAAAGTACCGCAAAGCCTATGTTAAATTTGTGTTGCTCGACCCGGAAATGCCTCAATTCGATGGCAAAGAATATATCTTGCCCTTCCACAAGGAAAAAAAAGTACGGAACTCCTTCGGACAGGAGGAAAACAGAATAATTATTGAAACTGTTGTGGAGTTGTACAATAAGAAATACCCCATAGAAGTTTCGCTGAGAGACCGTTCAGACATGGAATACCCCATGTTGCTTGGCAGAAGTTTTATACGACGAAATTTTATTGTCGATGTTTCCCGTTCGAATCTTAGCGCACGGTATAAAATCAAAAAAATAAAGGAGAAAAAGGAACGTGAAAATCGCGATACTCTCAAGAAATAAAAACTTGTATTCTACAGCGCGCCTGGTTCAGGCGGCGCAAGAAAGAGGCCATGAGTGTGTGGTGCTTGACCATTTGAAATGCTATGTTGGCATGAGCAAGGGAAAAACAACCATTCATTATAACGGGCAAGATGTGTCGGATGTCGATGCAATAGTACCGCGAATTGGTGCTTCTGTTACGTTTTACGGAACGGCCATCGTACGTCATTTTGAGATGATGGGTGTTTTTTCAGCCAATGAAAGTCAGGCCATAAACCGTTCGCGGGATAAACTGCGTAGCATGCAAATTTTGGCGCGCGCTGGGATTGGAATGCCGATCACTGGTTTTGCGAGAACGGCCAATGATGTGGGTGACTTGATTCGCATGGTAGGCGGAACACCACTGGTTATTAAGCTGCTTGAAGGAACACAAGGTATTGGAGTGGTGCTTGCAGAAACGAAAAAAGCAGCAGAGTCTGTTATAGAAGCATTTTATGGTTTGGAGGTGAATATCTTAGTTCAAGAGTTCATCAAGGAAGCAAAGGGAAGTGATATTCGGGCATTCGTGGTGGATGGTAAGATCGTAGGAGCTATGAAAAGGACCGCCAAGGAAGGCGAATTCCGTTCAAACTTGCACCGTGGAGGTTCAGCCCAATTAATTAAGCTGAGCAGAGAAGAGCGTCAAACAGCGTTAAATGCAGCCAAGAGCTTAGGGCTTACGGTATGTGGGGTGGACATGCTCCAGTCGGCGCGAGGGCCATTGGTTATGGAAGTAAATTCTTCACCAGGTCTTGAAGGGATTGAAAAAGCTACCGGCAAGGATATCGCCAGCAAAATTATCGAACATCTCGAAAAAAGACAGCAAGCAAGAGGAAATAAAACCAAGGATAAAATCGGAGTTTGAAGTCTCATGCGGCGGCATATTTTCAATTTATCCAATCCGTAATTGCTCACTGAAAAGCCGAATGAAGTGATGATAATATGTCGACCTACTCCTGGCTTGGACTAGTTTCGTCAATCGGCATCTTCCAAACGAATACCACGCTAATCAACCCAATGATGGCTGCACTAATAACAAGAACGGTGAAGCCGAAACTATGTAATATCGCACCGCTCAAGAATACGAAGAGCACAACCCCAATGGCATTCAGTGATTGCTGAATAGTAAAATCCGTCCCTGGTGATTCACGGCGGCACTTATCCATCATCACCGTAAAAAGAGCTACAGTGGCCAATCCAGCCATAAAATCATTGCATAGAATACTGGCAATTACCCAGCCATGCGACATCGCCATATTCGGAATAACCAGTAGGAGGAAGAAGGCAGGAATCTTAAGTAAACCATAAGTAATCAATGAGCGTTTACGGCCAAGACTCTGAATAAATAAGCCACCTAAAACGGCTCCAGCGATGGATGCTGCATTGCCAAAAACACCTATTGTAAAGCCGATTTCACTCTCGGAAAAATGCCGCTCGGCCAGTAAGCTTGGTAAGAGTGTTCGTGCCAGAATCTGGTTGCCCATATAGATGAAAAGTAAGAACAACCAATAGTTGTTTTCCTTTTTCAAATAGGAAGCAATATGTCCAAAGCCCGGTCGCGCACTTTCCTCATTCGGAGCCAACTCTTTTTCTCTGAAGGGTAGAAGAAATGGCAATGGAAGCAAAAAGAATACGGACAAAGTAAGAATAGAGGCAGTCCAACCATATTGATCGAATATAATTAAGATAGCCGCTCCGCCTAAGAGTTCCCCAAGGTAGTATCCACCCATTTGGAAAATGTTCCCTATGCCATGTTGCTTTTTATTTAGGCTAAGCACAGCCAAACCGTCCACAGCAATATCCTGTGTCGCACAGAGAAAGCTATAGAACAAGAAAAGAAGGATAACCTGAATAAGTTGGCTCTCTAAATCGAGAAAAGCGGCACTAGCAAGTACAAGGGCTCCTGCTATTTGGAGAGGGATAATCCAGCTTTTGCGATGGCCAATTCTTTTTGAACCATACCGATCAACGAGGGGTGCCCAAAGAAATTTAAGCGCCCAAGGCAACAAAAGAAGGCCAAGTAGCCCACCAATTTTATCGCTATTGATGTGCTGATTTTTCAAAAAGACCTGAAATCCTGTTTTCATGAATGAAACCGGAACCGACTGCGAGATATACAGCGTGCTAATTAATAGCACTTTACTGAAAGAGACCCTTGGTATTTTTAACTCCAATTTAGAAAGATTCTAATTTGGCCACGAAAATAGTCCGCTTTTTCCAGACTAAGTGGAAGTCGATAAAAATTTAATAGTTTTGATTCTACCATTATTTATACTGGCACACATGAAGAAAGCAGTTGTATTTGCATGTATAGGATTCCTAATTAGCTTTAATGTTGTTAAGGCCCAATATTGGACAAGTGGTGGGGAGATTATTTTCTCTTTTGCCGATTACCGTGATTCAAACAACACAAAATTCACAGGTCCTCCACGGTTCACACTTTTTTTCCATTTTAACTATAAATACAATATTGATTTAGGGAATAATGTTGGGATAGCTGCCGGAGTGAGCATGAAGAATGTAGGATTCATCACGGCGGGAGAAACCTTTACGAGACCCGGTACTGTTGTTCCTGTTAAATATGATAAAATAAAACGTCGCTCCTATACCTTTGGCATTCCGATTATGCTGAAGCTAGGAAATATGAAGAAAGATAAATTTCTAGCATTAGGTGCTGAATACGATTTATTCTTCCATTTTAAGGAGAAAACATTTTTAAATGGAAATAAAGATAAGCGGAAGGCCTTTATGAGTGACGAAACAAAGCGTTTTGTTCCATCTGTTTTTGTTGGCCTTCAATTGTGGAAATATGGCATGCTTAAGGTCCAATACTATCTCGATGATTTCCTAAACCAAGAATATGTGGCTGGCAATTCTGGCGCGACTCCCTATGCAGGAACTACAAGCAAGATGATGTATGTATCGTGGTCTGGAAATATCCGTACCGAGAGTGTAAAAAAGAAGAACTTTAAGAAATCTGAATCGGAATACTCTGCGATGAATGCACTGCTCAAAAACATTAAAGTAGGCTATTAGCCAAGCAGTATTCAGCAATTTGCACGGCATTGGTAGCAGCTCCTTTTCGAAGGTTATCGGCTACAATCCACATGTTCAAGGTTTTATCCTGTGACTCATCACGACGAATTCGGCCGACAAAGGTGGCGTCTTTTCCTTCTGCAAATCGAGGCATAGGATAGAGTTGATTTGTAGGGTCATCTTGTACTTGAATGCCAGGGCTTTCTGAGAGGAGGCGTTTGATATCTGTGATCTCGAAGTCTTTGTCAAACTCGATATTCACCGATTCGCTATGTCCGCCCATAACCGGTATTCTTACAGCAGTTGCAGTAAGGCGTATGGTGTCATCTCCCAAAATTTTCTTGGTTTCGTTCACCATTTTCATTTCCTCCTTGGTATAATCATTTTCCAAGAACACATCAATTTGCGGAATCACATTCAAGTCGATAGGAAAGGCATAAGCCATTTCTCCCTCCCTTCCAGCACGTTCATTCATCAACTGCTCAACAGCCTTTACACCAGTACCTGTTACACTTTGGTAGGTGCTAATAACAACACGCTTGATACTATAGACATCATGAAGCGGTTTTAAGGCAAGAACCATTTGGATGGTTGAACAGTTTGGGTTAGCAATGATGCGGTCTCCCTTGCTGATGCACGTTGCATTGACCTCAGGAACCACCAGCTTTTTAGTTGGGTCCATGCGCCATGCGGATGAATTGTCGATTACCAAGGTTCCCATTTCAGCAAAGCGAGGGGCAAACTCCAAGGAAACAGACCCTCCGGCAGAGAATAAGGCCAAATCAGGCGCTTTTGCAATGGCATCTTCCATAGCATGAACCTTCCACTTCGCACCTTTGAACTCAATTTCTTGCCCTACTGATTTAGCAGAAGCAACAGGAATTAATTCGCTAACCGGAAAATTTCGCTCTGCTAATACTCGAAGCATCACCTGGCCTACCATGCCCGTCGCACCTACTACCGCAATTCTCATAACAATTTTTTGACAGATTTATGACCGGCAAAAGTACGGCTTTCCCCTAATTTCACCTCTGTATGCGTGCAAAGTCTTTTTTTATACTTTTTCTTTTTCCTGTTGGGCTGCTTGCTCAATGGACAGATAATTTTGATACGACAAGCCTTCACAAGGATTGGAACGGACAAGTAAACCTATGGCAGCTCAAGCAAGGAAAGTTGCAAAGTGATGGTCCTTCAGTTAGTGGTACTTGTCTCAGTCTTAGTCGGGGAGTTTTAGTGGGTGATTCCTTTGAATTGCAAGCGCTTAGTAGTCTAAATATGGCTACATCTTCGAATAATTATTTAAGCTTCATTCTCAAAGGCTTCAATAAAGAGTGGCGAATCAAACTAGGAGGAACACCCGATGAGGTTTCCCTTTATGAAGATGGGTTGCTGGTGATTGATGGAATGGATAAAACCTTGGCCTCCTCCTCCACAAACCACATGGGTATTAGACTACGGGTGAAAAGCGGCATGGTTGAATTAGCTATTTGTCCGGAAAACGACACGCTCAATTGGATCCAACAAGGGGCTATAATCTTAGACCAATTTTCTATTGACTCATTGCTTATAGAAGCTTGCTATTCATCATCGAATGCCCATTCATTTTTAATTGATGCGATACGAATTGGTCCGATTATTTATGATCAATCTCCTCCGAAATTAACGCGCCATTATCTTAAAGAAAAGAATTGGCTGCTCTATTTTTCCGAGCCAATGGATACAAATGCTGCGCAGTTAGTTGGACCGGACAGCAACCTTATTTCACTTCATTGGGAGAGCTCAAATCATCTGCTTATTTCCAACTTAGCCCATGGGACAATCCTGAGATTTCGCAACTTCCAAGACCAAAATGGAAATCACCTTAAAGACTCAGTTTTAAGGCTAAGCGACCCCAAATTGCCGTTTCGAGCGATACAGATTACAGAAATCATGGCTGACCCTAGTCCTCCAAAAGGCTTGCCCGATATTGAATGGCTTGAGCTTATGAATGGTTCAGGATATCCTATTGAATTGAGTTTTTTTCAGTTGATGGATGCCAGTACAAGTATCCCATTTCCTGATTATTTGTTTCCAGCAAATAGCTACCTCTTGCTCAGCTCAGAGTGTTCGCTTATGAAAAGTTTTGGCCCTTGTTTACCCTTGGCGATGAGCAGTAGTTTCCTCAACAATGCTGGCGACGATTTACGCATCATCCATCGAAATGGCGATACCCTCGAATCACTCCAGTATTCTTCTTCATGGTACAAAGACCCGAATAAGGAAAATGGCGGATATAGTCTAGAAAAGCGCGACCCACTTAATCCATGCCTTATGGATGATGAAAACTTTATTGCAAGTACCAACTTACTTGGCGGAACACCAGGAAAATTGAACGCAATGGATGAACGAATTCTCGACCAAAGTCCACCCGAACTGCTTGAATTTGACGTTTTAGGCCCAAGGATTATTCGGCTACGTTTTTCTGAAAGCTTGCATGAATTGGGTTGGGCATTATTGGAGGATGACAGCTTAGAACTAGTTCCAATAAATGAAAAGGAGTACCAATTGCACCTCGATGAGGACCTAGTGGCGGATCCAAATAGAGTATGGACACTAAATCTCATAAAGCAGGAAGACTGTACCGGTAATCGACTTCAAGACACGGGAGTAAACTTTCGCTATGCCATCCCTGAAATTCCACGGAGAGGAGAATTAATCTTCACCGAGCTGTTATTTCTTCCGTCTACGAAATATGCACCATTTGTGGAAGTCTTCAACCGTTCGGAGAAAGCACTCACTTTGGCAGGTACCACGTGGGGCAATGGAAGTTCAGAACGGGTTATAGGAAATCATATGCTGTATCCGGGCGAATCATTGATTTTTTGTAAGAAAGCGGATACGCTGAACTTCGAGCAGATACCAAAAGATGTGATAAGCACGATGCCGAGCTTTTCGAAATCAGGGCACTTGTGGATGAAAAATGTGGAGGACCAAATGATTGATGGGATGTATTATGCAGATAGCTTTTTTATGGAGGGTAAGGCAAATGCAGGCGCTTACAGTTTGATCCGTCTTGATAGCCTGAAGCCATGTGCAGGGGTAAGTGATTGGGCAGCAAGTGAAAGCCCGGGAGGCACACCTGGCAGTCAAAATTTTCAAGTGATGCCGAATACCGTAGGAGTAGCGAAGCTTTGGCATATTTATCCTATAAATGCCAGTCAATTACGCCTGACCTATTCCGGACCACTTGGAATTGAACCTCCGGAAATTCAAATAAATGCCTCAGGCCATGCTGTGGATTGGAGTGTTTGGAATACTGATTTCAATAGCTGGGTGCTCACCTGGAGTGAGGCTTTTCTTCCCTTCACAGCATACAGGCTTACTCAGAAGGAATCTTCTGGATGCAATGGTGCTTATGTTCCAGCCCAATCGCTGGCTTTTGAAGTTCCTGGGAATGTGAAGGGTTTGCGTCTCAATGAAATTCTATTTGACCCGATTGATGACGAACCCGACTATATCGAGTTGGTGAATTGGGGTGAGAATGCTATTGATCTGCGTGGATTGTTTTTAGGGAGTTATTCTAGTTCTGGGGTCGGTCAAGATTTTGTCGAGTTTGCCCCAGACGGCTACTTGTTAATGCCCGGAGCCTATGTACTCATTACCGAAGGCGAGCATTTATTGGGCAAGCATTTTCCGGCTTATTCCTCCAAGAATACCCTGCTCGTTAATCGGCTGCCTTCCTATCCGAATAGCGGTGGTGGGGTGATTGTTTTTGATAGTATCGGACAGGTGCTCGATTCGTTTCTCTATTCGCCATCGATGCATAGCAGTTTGCTCGTTCAATCGGAAGGCGTAAGTCTTGAGCGTATCGATCCTAATTTCCGAGGACCACAGTCAGGAAATTGGATTTCAGCCTCTGCATCGGAGAATTTTGGTACTCCGGGATATGAAAATTCGCAGAGGAGAAAAAACGTAAAAACAGGCACCAAACACTGGAGTCTGGCCTCAGCAAGTTTTTCACCAGATGGCGACGGTTTCGAAGATCAAGCAATGTTGCGGTATGCAGACTTGAAACCGGGTTGTACTGCCACCATTACCGTCCATGCGCTCAATGGAGTTAAGGTCGGCGATTGGGCCAATAATTTACCGATTGGAACAAAGGGGCAACTGCTTTGGGAAGGCCAAGATGGTTTTGGAATGCCCCTTGGAGATGGTCCTTATTTAGTTGTGATAGCATGGACTGACCGAGAAGGCAATTCCCAACACGAGCGATTGGTGCTCGTGAAAGCCTCCAAGCATTAATGCTGAATCGTGAGCAATTGCGTTTTTTGTGTCAGCCCTTCATTCAACACTACGAGATAGAGGCCGTTTGGAAGGCTGCTGCAGTCAAGTTGTGTTTCGTTCGGGGCCAATGACGTTTTGAGTAATTGCTTTCCTTGCAGGGAGTATAGATATATATGGCGAACGTTTCCGGATTCTGGAATTTGGAATGAAGTGTTGGCAGGGTTAGGATAAATGCCCAAGGGTTCTGCATTCACTGATCTATTGCTAATTAAAACACCCGGCTTAAATTCGATAAAATGGGGAGTTTCAGGATAATAATAGTTGCCTTGAGACTGGGCCTTAACCCCCCACATCATTGTGGCACCTTTCCAATTAGGATAGAGAGAATCAAGCACATGGTCCAAGATTCCATAGGTAAGGTTGATTGCTGTATCACTGCTGTTATTTCCTGTTTCAAAGAGGGCAATCGGACTACCAAAAATGGGAGAAGCAAAGGCCGTGTCAAATACCAAGAAATATTTTTCAGCATTACCCAGAGCCGTTCCGGTGCTTTCCCACTTAAAATTCAGCTGGGTGCTGGCATTTCCCGAGAGACTGATCACTGATTTATTCACTGGGTTTATCAGGTCGAAAGGCTTGTTTTCATTGTCTAATAGACCATTCCATAAGTTGATGTTCCGTGTTTCAGTGCTGTACATCACTTGTCCATTTCCATAGGCAAGAACTCGCCAATAGATGCGGCGGGAGCCATTTTCTGGAGTGCGTGTGTCCTTCAATAATTGATTAAAGGTATTAAAGCTAACTCCCCAGGCGGAGTCATTATTGGGAACAGAAATACTGTAATAAGGAACAGAAAAATCACTGTCGGAAGTATCGATTAAGAGATCGTATGATGCCGCCGCACAGCCTGCAGGGCAGTAAGCGTTGGTCCATTCAAATTGAATGGTTTGATTTGGGTTTCCTTGGATGAAAGTCTGACTGAAATTACTTGGATTTTTTAGCTGAACGGGCACGTATTCATCAACAAATTGTCCGCGGACAAAACGAATGATTCGGGTGCTTTGCGATTGCTGAAACTCATAGCTCGGCCCAGGAGCGGCTGCCGAAAGATTCACCATCCATATCAAGGAAAGGGTATCACCGATATTAAAGTCTTTGCCATACAGTGCCTGTGATACACCGTTTAAATAGCTAGCCCATTGGTCCCCATCAAAATGCAAAACGCTGTCTTGAAAGGAAGAAGCACAACAGGTTTTGGTGATATTATCAATCGGAGTAGCAATGTCTCCCCCGATTGAATCAAAGAAAACACTGTAATCATAATTTACGCCCATTGTTTGAGCGCCTTTACCACTGGTCCAGAATAAAGGATAATCTGTACTTTTGTCGCCTTGCAATACAATAACAGCGTCGTCTGATGGGTTTGCTAAATCAAACGGCTTCGTTGTCTGAGCGTTAGCACAATTAATAGTCAGGTACGATAAGAATAAAAAGAGAAGCTTTTGTGTCATAATTAAGCTTCGAAAATAAGAAAAGAATAAAATAGAAAATTATTTTATCCTCTTATTGTGAATTCCATTCGAACGACTACCTTTGCAGTCCTTTAAAATTTTCGGCTAAAGTCATGAAAAGAACATTTCAGCCTTCTCAAAGAAAAAGAAGAAATAAACACGGATTCAGAGAGCGTATGTCAACTGCTAACGGCAGGAAGATATTGGCAAGACGCAGAGCAAAAGGAAGAAAGAAACTTAGCGTTTCTGGAGAACAGCGCCACAAGCGTTAGTCGTTTCCTAGCTTTTGTGCTATCTTTATATTCGTGGATCGCAGGTTCTTTTTCCGTAAAGAGGAACGGCTATCAGGCGTAAGGTCTGTTGAGCGTCTGTTTACGGAAAAATCTGGGTCCATTTTTGTTTACCCCCTCAAGATTACTTGGTGCTATCATCATGATGATGCGGCACCTGCTGTGCGCGTGTTGTTGGCTGTTCCAAAGAAGCGGTTCCGCCAAGCCAATGACCGAAATCGCGTTAAAAGGATTCTGCGCGAGGTTTATCGAAAAAATGGGCATCCCATTCAGGAGTATTTAACTTCGAAAGAAAGAAAGATGGACATGTCGCTATCTTATGTGGGAGAAAAAGCGCTCAAACTCCAAGAAGTGGAACGGATTTTTCTTAGTATCGTGAACAGATTTATTGAGCAGGATGCCGATCAATCTTCTTAAACCTTTATTTAATTACACCATGCGTATGAAAAAGTTACGTGTTCACGGCCGCAAAATGCTGCTTGGACTTGCAATAGTGGGCGCCGGCGCCGGTTCAATTTCTTTTGTTGATGAGTATTTCGAGATCTCTAAGAACCTCGATATTTTCACCAGCATCTATAAAGAAGTGCATACTTACTACGTCGACGATGTAGAACCAGGTAAATTGATGCGGACAGGTATCGACGCCATGCTCGAATCTTTAGATCCTTATACCAGCTATTATTCTGAGGCAGAAACAGAAGATTATCGTTTTCAGATTACCGGTCAATACGGAGGAATTGGGGCCGTGATTAGTATTAAGGGCGACTATGTTATCATCAATGAGCCGTATGAAGGTTCGCCTGCAGCCACTGCCGATCTTCGCCCTGGTGATGAGTTATTGGAAGCAGACGGAAAGTCGCTCAAAGGTCTACGTACCGATGAGGTAAGTAAGCTTTTAAAAGGCTCACCAAATACCTCTGTGAAGGTAAAAATTCGTCGCCATGGTGAGGAGATCATGAAAGAACTTACCCGCCAACAAATCCATGTAAAAAACGTCCCGTATTTTGGGATGATCAATGACAATACCGGCTATATCCGGCTTTCAGGTTTTACGAGTGGTGCGGGTGATGAAGTCAAGGAAGCATTAATCAAACTTAAAAAGAACCCAGCACTTCAAGGAGTTGTACTTGACCTTAGAGGGAACCCTGGTGGTTTATTGCATGAAGCCATCAATGTGGTGAATGTATTTGTAGAACGTGACCAGTTGGTGGTTTTCACCAAAGGAAAGGTAACCGACATGAACCGTGAGTATAAAACCTTGAATAGTCCGGTGGATACTAAAATTCCTTTGGTCGTATTGGCGAATAGCCGTTCGGCGTCTGCCTCGGAAATTGTATCAGGAACGATTCAGGATTTAGACCGTGGTGTGGTGCTCGGACAAAGAACTTTTGGAAAGGGACTTGTGCAGTCAACCCGCCCATTGAAATATGGAACCCAGCTAAAACTTACCACCCAGAAATATTATACGCCAAGTGGACGCTGTATCCAAGCGCTCGACTATTCGAACCGTAATGAAGACGGCAGCGTAGGCACAATTCCTGATTCATTGAAAAAAGAGTTCAATACCCGAAATGGAAGAAAAGTTTATGATGGAGGTGGTATTGAGCCCGATATTAGCATTGAAGCCGGCAGGTATAGCAATATTGCCATTAGCCTTCTTCGCAAGCAGCTCGTATTCGACTTTGCTGTAGATTACCGAGGCAAACATGAGAGCATCTCTGCCGCTCGGGATTTCAAGATGAGCGATGAAGATTGGGGTACATTCTTAGAGTTTATTAAGGATAAGGATTATGCCTACCAAACAGAAACAGAGAAAGAGCTAGACGAGATGGCCGCTAAGGCAAAAAAAGAGGGATATTTCGAAGCCTTAGAGACAAACTATACTAGCATGCTCGAAGCGCTGAATCATGATAAAAAAGCAGACGTAGTAAAAAACCGCAAAGAAATTCAGGCCTTATTGGAAGAAGAAATTGCACGTCATTATTATTATCAGTCTGGCCGTTTTGAAATCGCATTTTCCCATGATAATGAAATTGCTGAAGCTGTGACAGTCTTGAAAGACCCAGCAAAAGTTGAAAAGATTCTTCAAAAATAAAGAAGGCATACCTTCGTAGTAGATTACTTGCTTAAAGAATGCCTGAACTTATAGATATATTCCTTCTCTTATTGGCTGGTGCTCTTGGTGGATTTTTATCTGGAGTATTAGGGGTAGGAGGAGGAATCATTTTTATTCCAATTCTTGATATTGTACTCAAGCAATATGGAATTGAGGAAGAGGTGGTCAAATTCATCCTTTCCAACTCTTTGGCGGTAATCATCTTTACCGGAACCTTCAATACCTACCGACAGTATAAGGCCGGGAACTTTTTCCCAAAATACATCTTGTGGACTGCCATTCCAGGCGTCGTAACGGTTTTAGTTGGCTCATGGCTCATTACTTTGGGCGATTGGTATAGAAAGGAATTTTTTAATGTCGTATTCGCTGCCTTGCTCATTCCTTCGGTCATCCGGATGTTGAGCACGCGTAAGGCACCCGATAATTTGAAGTCGGATATTCCACTCAAGAAATTCAGTATTGTTGGTGCCATCACCGGCATGTTTACTGCGTTTAGCGGATTGGGTGGTGGCCTAGTGATGATTCCCGGATTTGTGAATATCTTGAAATTAGAGATGAAAAAGGCGATTTCTGTTTCGGCAGGGGTTGTTCCATTTTTTGCCCTCCCTACTGCAATCTATTATATGATTCAGGTACCAACGCAGGTAGATATTTCTGTAAGTCATTGGGGCTTTATCTTATATCCGATTACCATTCCTATGATTTTAGGCACGCTCCTAACAGTTCCCATTGGAGTAAAAACAGGGCATATCCTGAAACCAGGAACCTCAAAAGTTATCTTTTCCGTTTTTGCCATCTTGGTTCTAATTAAGATGTTCTGGGAGACCTTTTTATGAGCCGCATATTAGCCATTGAAAGTGCCGGTCCTGTCTGTTCGGCAGCTTTGTTTGAAGAAGGCAAATGCATTGCGTTGAAGGAATCCCTAGAAAAGAATAGCCATGCTGAATACCTCGCACTATTTTGTGAAGAGCTGATAGCACGGAGAGGGAAGCCAGATGCCATTAGCTTGGATATCGGTCCGGGTTCATATACTGGCTTGCGCATCGGGACCTCCTTAGCAAAAGGTTTGGCCTATGGATATGGAATTCCAGTAATTGGCTTATCTGGGTTGACCTGTCTCGCAGATTTCATGCGAACAAAGCATCCTGAGGCAAATTTGCTAATCCCTTGCCTAGATGCGCGTCGCATGGAGGTATATCATGCCATCTATACCTCAGACTTGCAAGAGCTACAAAGTCCAGAATCCCTGGTGGTTGAGGAGAATGCTTGGAAGGAGTATCCTGAAAAGAAACTGCTATTTGGTGATGGAGCCGATAAGTTGTCCGGAGTTTTGGGCGGACGTAGTGACATTGAAATTGTTAGCGGAATTTTTCCTTCAGCCGCACACCAGCTTCAACTTAGCTTTCATAAATTTGAATCGCAAGCGTTTTTAGACTTGGCTTATTTTGAGCCCTTTTATCTGAAAGAATTCATTGCATTAACCTCTAAAAAGAAAAACCATGTTGGTTGAACAACTGTATACGAACTGCCTAGCCCAAGCGAGCTATTATGTTGAATCAGAAGGCGAGGCAGCCATTATCGATCCCCTGCGCGACACGGATGATTATATCCAAAAAGCAAAGGAACGGGGCGTAAAAATCAAGTATATATTTGAGACGCATTTTCACGCAGACTTTGTTTCTGGTCATATTGATCTGGCAAAGAAAACTGGTGCAGAAATCATTTTTGGTCCAGGTGCCGACACAAGCTATGCTATCCATGAAGCCAAAGATGGCGAAGTTTTTACCTTGGGTAAATTGGCCATCACTGTATTACATACTCCCGGACATACGCTTGAATCTTCATGCTATTTGTTGAAGGATGAGGAGGGAAAAGATTACTGTCTATTTTCCGGCGACACGCTTTTTGTTGGTGATGTAGGCCGTCCGGATCTCTTGGATGGAAAAATGTCCAAAGAAGAGCTGGCCTCTTTGATGTATGATTCGTTAAACAGTAAAATTAAGCCATTGGCCGACGATATCATTCTATACCCAGCTCATGGCCCAGGATCTTCATGTGGAAAAAACTTGGGTCCTGAAACCTATTCAACGGTAGGCGCTCAGAAGGAAAACAATTACGCCTTGCAAGAGATGAGTCGTGAAGAATTTATCGCCCAAGTAACCGAAGGAATTACTGCTCCACCAAGTTATTTTTTCGATGATGCCCGCCTGAATAAAACTGGATATGCCAGCTTGGATGCAGTGATAGAAAAAGGAAATACAGCACTCGATTTGGCTACTTTTGAAGCAAGAAGAAGTGAAGGAATTACCGTTATCGATGCAAGAATTCCGGATGAGTTTGAATTGGGCTTCATTCCCAATGCCATAAATATCGGATTAAATGGTCAGTACGCTATTTGGGCTGGAACCTTATTGCCTATCCATGAACCGATTTTGCTGGTTTGTCCAGAAGGAAAAGAAGAAGAAGCTGTCATGCGCTTAGCCCGTGTAGGATTTGACCAAATTCAAGGCTTCCTAAAAGGAGGTTTCGATACCTGGAAAAATTCTGGAAACCGCATGGATATGGTCATCTCAATAACCCCAGAAGAACTTGCCCTGGATTTTAAGCACAGCACCATCGAAGTGCTCGACGTGAGAAAACCAAGCGAATGGGATACGTGTCACCTAGAGGGTGCGACTCACGGAAGCTTGCAAGAATTAGACAAGATGATTCCTAACCTGAATAAAGGGGCTCAAATCTATGTACATTGTGCAGGTGGCTACCGAAGCATGATTGCGGCTTCAATGCTCAAGGCCGCAGGGTTTAGCTTGGTGAAGAACGTGTATGGAGGTTGGTCTAAAATCAAGGAGCTAGACCTTCCTAAAGTAATGCCTTCCAAACAAAGCGTTTAACCGTGAATCGCGGACTGAGCTTCGTATTCTTTCTAATGCTTTGTGCTTCACTTCAGGCACAATATAGTTTGTCGGATACCTTCCGCACCTATCTGAAACAAGAGCCATCTCTTTACCTTTCACTCGATGGAAGAAAATCTTTTGTGAGGGATCAAGCAGCCCAAATTGATGGACTGCGCTTTGGTTTAAGTTATGGAGGAAAAGTGCGCCTTCTCGCTGGAATTTACCGGTTAAAAAACACGATCAAGAGGGAATATGTATACGGCCCAGGTACTCCTGAGGAAGAGTTTCGCATTCAGTCGAATAATTTAACGTACATGGGTCTCACCTGCGATTATGTGCTATACAATAGAGGGCGTTGGAAGCTTGCATTGCCGGTATTTCTGGGCTATGGGTTTGGCGACCGCTTAGAGCGCAACCTACTCGGAGAAGTACGACTGGATAAGGAATTTAGGTTCGTTCCCTTTGAAACGGCCTTAAATGCCAACTTTCGGGTATTGCCCTGGTTTTACCTTGGGGCAGGTATCGGCTATCGCTACGCATTGTTTTCAAATTCGGTCTCCAAAGACTTTAGCGCCCCAATCTATACCTATGGAATGGGTATCGATATCGAATGGTTCTGGGACCGTTATTTACATGACATCATCAACCACCAGGGCAATAAGTTTAATTAGCCAAGCTGTTCTGGTTCTTCAGGAACACCGGAGTCGGAATCTATGCTATAGTGGTTCTTCACAAAATTGCACCAATCACATTCTTCCTTGCCACAACCATCAAATTCATGATTCATGATGCGGGTATAGGAGTCTTGAATCTGATTTACCACAAATGCTTGATCCTCTGGAGTAATGAATACTTTCTCCTTCTTGAATTCGCCTGTTTTTTTGTCGGGCTCGATGAAGTCGAACTCAGAGGATACCATTTTCCATGAATGACTCCGGTCGTTATCCATCAATACTTTATAGAACACGGCCTGGCGCCAATAATCTCCGCCAAACTCATCTTCAAATTTCATTTTCGATGGATCAAAATCGGGGTTGGGCTTCTTGAATTTTGGCTTCGCATTATCATAGCTACCGGTTTTGTAGTCTATCAGGTTAGCATCGGTTCCAGTAAATTCAATCTTGTCAATTTTTCCATTGATTGGAATACCGCGTACTTCAATGTTTTTAAAGGCTTTTTCTGCGCTCACAACCCGGTTCCAGGAAGCGGAATACTGCTTGAAGTAATTTGGTAGAATCTGTTTGCCGTACTCCATTTTTAGGGTGAAGTCTTTTTCGGTAAAACTGTCTTCATTCCTGCGCATATACCATTCGAAGTCGTTGAGCAAATCTGGAACCCCTTTGAATTGACGGTCTGGATCTTCCAGCATCTTTTTGAACATCCGTTCTAAAGCAAAATGGACCGCACTACCAAAAGTCATGGATGGGGACTTTGCACGTGGCACGCGTATGAGGTTGTCAAAATAAAAGCTTAGCGGACATTTCAGGTAATTGTTCAGATGCGTTACACTCATGCTGTACTTCTTCAACAGTTCGTGCAAGTAATCTGTATCAATTAGGTTCACATCCGGCAGATGGGCCTCTTGCAATACATGCATCTGAAAATCAAGGAGGTCTTCATCAGGGAGTGCAATATATTCTGAGCGCGCAATATGAGCGGCTTCCGCTTCTGCAACATAGGCCGCCTTTTCCTGTTCTTTGTCGCTCGAGTTTCGTTCAGACCATGAAATATACAGGTGGCGTTTAGCTCGAGTAAGAGCGACGTAAAAGAGTCGTCGATTTTCCTCGTCTTCATTGATTTCAGTTTTAGGAGCCAATGTTTCCGGCAAGCTGAAATCGAAATTCCTCCCTTTGGCTTTCCATGATCGGGCATCGCAACCGATAAAAAAAACGTGTTCAAATTCCAGCCCTTTACTTGAGTGTGCGGTAAGGAAATTAACCCCATCTACAGCATAGCTTACGCGCTTAATTGGAACTTCCAGGCGATTTTGGAGCATGAGTTCTACTTTTTCTAGAAAGCCTTTGATGCCCAAGCGCGTATCGCGAGCACATTCGTCTTTCACAAATTCAAAGAAGCTATGGATGAGCTGCATCATCCATACTTTGTCTGGAGAGGAAAGGGCCATGCGTAGTATTCCGCCGCGGTTAATGATTTTTTCTAATAACTGCTGAAGGGTGAGGTCTTTAGATTTTCCTATCCAGTATTCAATGTCACCAGACACGCGCTTGAAAGGGTTGGCATCTTCTCCTTGCTCAAACAGGTTAAGGTTTTTTCTGGCTGTTTTAGCCATCTCTTCGCGGAAGGAGCCTTGTCGGTATTGGTAGTTCTTTTTGGAAACATCGACACTTAATTGCGCAATATCAACAGGTTTTAGTCCGAAGAATCGGTAGTGTAAAATGGGATAAAGTAAGGCTTCACCAGAATGGGGTTTTTCCGTTTCGGCATCAATATAACGTAGGATATTCAGGAGTTGTTCCACCAAGGGTTGGTCGAGTACATTCATCTCCTTTTTAATATTCAAGGGAATGCCCAGTACTTGGAGGTATTTGCTGATGTCGGCTACTTGAGCATGTTTGCGGTAGATGACGGCAATTTCTGAAAGTGGGACACCCTGCTCATGCAGGTCTCGGATTTGATGTGCTATATGCACCGTTTCGTGAAAGCTATTATAATAGGTACGGATGATGGGTTTCGCCTCATGGTTAATCATCTCCGGGTGCGAGGCGATGAGCTTTTTCTCCAATCCAGGTATTTGCTTCACCAGACGGTCATTGTTTTGGTCGATTACCGCTCCGGAAAGGTCTAAAACCGCTTGAGTTGAACGGTAGTTCTCTGTCATCATCACCCGCTTGATGCTGGACTCATAACGTTTAGCGAAATTCAGAATATTTTTCACATTGGCGTCTTGAAAGGCGTAGATGGACTGATCATCATCACCTACTACAAATACATTGGGTTCCTCCCAATAATCGATCAAGGAAGCAAGTAATTCACTTTGCGCCCCACTCGTATCTTGAAATTCATCGACCAAATAGTAGAGGTAGCGTTCTTGGTAATTACGCAGAAGGTCTTCATCTTCGCGGAAGGCTTCGAGCACCCAGAGTATCATGTCGGCATAATCGTAGCGGTGCCGTGTTTTTAGCTTTTCTTGGTAGGCATGAAATGCAGCAGCGGCAGCCTTGAGCTTTTCCATCCTAGCTGTTTCTGCGTCGATGTCTTTTTGTTTGGGGTCGCCCACTTTTACCCCGGTTTTCGAATTGCCTCTTTTATAGATGTATTTGTCTTGAAAGGGCAGATCAGCCACATACTCATTGGCTTTTTTGATGATAAACTCAGGTTTCCAATCTTCTTTTTTCATCAATTGAAAGAGAGCCTTCAGGTTACTGGTATCATAATACACCTCGCCTTTGTAGCGCTTGAGCGGACTGGTGGCTTCAAATTCATCAATAATTTC
Organism: uncultured Burkholderiales bacterium; assembly: GCA_964620355.1. Taxonomy (GTDB): domain Bacteria; phylum Bacteroidota; class Bacteroidia; order UBA8524; family UBA8524; genus UBA8524. Next base: position 293,762 of record CAZUIT010000001.1, read on the forward strand.
GTGTAAGACTTCGATTTGCTCCAAGTCGGAAATTGGCTCAAGAGCACGGAGTCCGAAATAATCCAGATTCTCCTGAATAACCATATTACAAAAACTATGGAAGGTATGGATATGGACACGGTAGGCATCCGGACCGATAAACTGGAGGAGCCGTTTTCGCATAGCGATTGTGCCTGCATCGGTATAGGTGAGGCAAAGAATATTATGCGGCTGGGTATCCGTTTTAAGAAGGATATTCCCGATGCGTGCGGCAAGGATTTGAGTCTTCCCAGTTCCCGGCCCTGCGATAACAAGCACCGGCCCTTCAATAGCATGAACCGCCTCTGTTTGTGCGGGGTTCAGTTTGTTTAGTTCGTCAGTGAATAAGGAGTTTTGGGCAAGCGACATCTCCCAAAATTACGCTTTCAATACATAAACTTCCGAAGCTTTTTCGGAATAATTGTGTTCACCACTGCGTCGTATGTTTTATCTACAACTTTTGGTGAATTGAAGCGGTAACCAATGGATAATGAGCTCCGATTAAAAGATGAATTGACCTTGAATTTGCTTGGGCGTAACAGGTTATAATCCGTACTGTTCTGAAATCCAAAAAATACACGTGGAGTATTGTAGCCAAAGGAAAAGCGGAAGTCGGCATTGGCTGCGAATTTCCGTTCGGACTTAACGGTTCCAGTTCCTGGCACATCATAACCTAGTCGCTGCAAATCAATTCCAACAAATAGTACTCCGGTTAAGAACCAACGCCCTTTTGTCCAGGTACCACCAATGCCTGGAGCAACTCCTAGGGCGGCAATGGATACTTCACTGATGCGACCCGCATCGCCATAATGCGGCCGTAATTTTTCAGGAATAAGAGCTGAATCGGCATAAACCACTTCGGCATAGGCCTGTGAACTGAGTAAAAATCCAGCGGAACTTTTTAATTGTCTTTCACTAAATCCGAAAGAAGCACGATAGGAAAATTTATCAGGGTTAAACTGATAAACCAAACGCATTTTGATTAAAAAAACACCCAAGTCTTGGCGGTGTTCATATGGATTTTGTCTGGTGAAATTGATGGTGTCATATAGAGGGGTGCTGGTATTGGCGTATCCATTTACACTTTGCAGTGAGAATTCAGTGAGCACTTTTCTGCTTGCCCATAGTCGAAAACCAATGCCCAGGGAGGTGCTTTTACCATAGGTGCGTTCGCTTTCAGCGCTTAATTTTTGCCTGAAACCAATAGAAAAGTCTACGATACGGTAAGAGAAACTCAGGCCGTACCCACCCCTCAAATTGGGTTCATAATCTACACTATGGGAGCTGTCAATCCGATCGTTCCATGGCTTGATGGTAAGGGAGTTGGAACTCGAGCTCAAATAGGGTGAAAGGACAAGCTTATTTGGAAATCGCTGGATATAGTTTGTATCTACTTTGCTTTGTGCACCTGCCGAGCATAAAATGAATAGGAATAAGATGGATTGAAAAGCTCTCAGCAGGTGCATGATGCGACAAGATAATTTTTTATGGAATTATTTCTAGGGTAGCCGGTTCGTCAAGCAGAAGAGAATCGATATGGTTCGTGTCAAGTTCTACCACCATGCCTCGAGCCGGTCCACGCAGCTGAACATATGGATCATAAGTCAAAGTGTCTGATGGCTGAATCATTTCTTTGGACAGCATACGGCGTAGAATAAAAGTTTGCAAATCGACCATATAACGGCGCAATTTGCCGTCTTTTTCAAAGCTGTACTTAAACTTTTTGGGTCGCGGGATGATGTTCGCCAAGTAGATACATTCTGGAAGGCTGAGTTGGTCAGGGGCTTTATCAAAATAGAAGTGACTAGCCTCATTGACACCATAAATTCCAGGTCCCCATTCGATGATATTCAAGTATACCTCCATCATACGCTCTTTATTGGTGAGGTGCTGTCCTTCTACAAGCCAAACAATAAGCGCTTCTTCCATTTTTCGGAAAACGGTTTTCTTGCGGCTCAGGAATACATTTTTAATGAGTTGCATGGATATCGTACTTCCTCCTCGTTTGAAGCTTCCTGCCTTATAGTTTGTTGCAATGGATTCACGGAAAGCTTCTTGAATAAAGCCACCGTGTTGGAAAAAGGAAGGGTCTTCTGATACCAAAATAGCCCGAATCAGGTTTTGTGGCACTTGGGCAATTGGTGTGAATTTCGGGTTGGAAGGACCAACTTTAAATGTGCGAAACGGCTTATCGTTTTCATAAACTGTATGCTCAAACTCCGCACTCATCTTGTCGAGTCGACTTGCTCCGTACTGTTGAATTTTAAAGTCTTTCTTGGTGAAATAGGCATCAAATATCAGGTCGTCTGGGTGTGCGCCATCCATGTAAAAACGGAGGGTATAAGCCAATTCTCCAGCGGCTTTTAATCCACGGGTATCATCGAAAGCTCCTTCTGGTAGGGAGTTAAAAAACTGCTGCGCAGGGAGCTGATTGGTTTTAATCATGAGCCCATATTTTTTTCCTGCCCTGCTTAGTGGGGCTTGCAAGCCAAAATTTCCAGTCACTTCATTTACGGTGAAAGTAGAACTGCTATCGATTTGAATATAGCCATAACCAATGCTCAGGTTCATGCTGGTAGCCAAGCGGCGGAAGCCAATGGTATCAGAAGAGAGTTTGGGGTGATGGAGATTTAAATCGTTTATGCTTGCCGAAAGGTGAAAGTCCAAACCATCAGCGGAAGTGCCTGTTTTCAGCAAGGAAAATTTGAGGGTATCGCTACGTAGATCCAAGCCAAAACGTTGGTATAACGCAGGAAGCGGGAGTTTTTCATGCGCGTAGGCTTCGAGCTCAACGCCTTCATTTAGTCGCCCACTCACCTGCCAAGTTTGGGCATGATGGTCGTCTTTCAGTACTATTTTACCGTGTAGATTTTCTTGGTTGCCGCTGATATTTTCCATCTCTAAGCCAACATGACCGAGGGAGTCTTGGTATTCGAGATGGAAGTCGCTCACCGATATTTGAGATGGGAAATAGCGCTCAAAAGCTTGGTAGAGACGTGTTGGCAAATTCGAATTATCCTGCGTATTGTCTGGCTTGTTGATGGATAACGAATCCGGCGCAGAGGAGTTCAAGCGGGAATAACGAATAAACCCGCTGCTCATGCTCATGGACTTGATGACATGATGCCTATTGATAAGGCGATTGGGGCGAATCTCAATATGTAAGTCTTGGATATAGGCTAGACTATCGCCAGATTTTTTACAAAGGGAAATAGAAGACAATTGAACCGAAGAAAACCCTTCGAGCTTGGCCTTTTCGATTTGGAGGATATAACTGCTTTGCTCGTTGAGGCGATTGATTTGCCGGTTGAGCATCCATGAAAAAAGGCTTCCCTTGAACAAAATAAGGAGCAAGAAAAGACCTATAAAAAAAGCTGCGACATACACCAGGGCACGTTGCAGCCTATTGCGAGATTTGAACCAGTTTGTCAATTTAAACCGTCATAATTTCTTTTTCTTTCACGACACCTACCTCATCCACACGAGCGATGAATTGATCCGTGATTTGCTGAATGCTTGCTTCAGCGTCCTTGGCCATGTCTTCTGCCAAACCATCTTTTTGAAGTTTTTTGACCTTTTCATTCGATTCTTTGCGGATGTTACGCACGGCAATTTTGCTGTTTTCTGCTTCGGTTTTGGCAGTTTTAACAAGTTGCTTTCTGCGCTCTTCAGTCAATGGTGGAACATTTAGGCGAACGACTTCCCCATCATTTTGAGGGTTGAGTCCCAAATTACTTTCCATGATGGCCTTTTCAATGGCTCCAATTAATGACTTGTCCCAAGGCTGAATCACAATGGTTCGGGCATCTGGAGAGTTCACGTTTGCCGCTTGGTTCAGTGGGGTGCTTGCGCCATAATAGTCGACATTGATTCCTTCTAACATAGTTGGACTCGCTTTTCCAGCTCTGATTTTGCTAAATTCCGCATTCAAATGTTGGATGGCTTTGTCCATGTTTGAACGGGTTGCGTCCAGGATAATATTAATCTCTTCGGTCATGATGCACTTAATTGAATCACTGCAAAGAAAATGATTTTCTCCGAATGCTATTCAGCTTCATAGATAGAAAGCGACGGAGCGAGGTGAGATTTCCAAAAACGCTTAATCTCTGCCAGCTCATTTTGACTTCTTTTGCTCAGCTTATCCTGCATGCTTAGGGCGTGTTTCAAGGGTAGAAACCGAAAATTAAAGCCCCCTTGTTTATCTCCATGCCACAGGAATTGAGGCATAATTTCCATTGACGAAACCTGTACATCTCCTGCTTCATCACGGCCAAGGGTGAATTTTATCCCTAGATGCAGATGACACCAGGTGAAAATATCATACGCCACAAAATCTCCCTGACTATAGACTGCTATTCCTTTTTTGGACTTGCCTGAATGCGGACAGCTATATGCATACTGCTCAATTGGTTGTGGGTTATGCGGGTGACTTCCTAGAATCAGGTCTGGCCCGCAGGTTTCAAAAATGCGGTGGACGTTTTCAACCGTATGTGCAGATGGATAGGCTTGGTAGGCATTGCCATTATGCAAGGAGAGCACGACGAAATCGGATTTTTCTTTCGCTTTTTTCACCAGTTTTTGAAGGATGCTCAGGTCAGCATTTGGGAGATTGAAGCGGCCAGCATTTACGCAATAGGCATGGTCCTCTGGTATGGATAGATGGTTGAGACAATAGGTAGCCGCAACAAAGGCCATGCGAATTCCTTTTTTTTCAATGACTCGAATTTCTTCTTGCTCGGTGGCGCTTCTAGCTGTTCCTGTATGGATGATATGCAGTTGGTCGAGGAAATCCAATGTGTTTTTCAAGCCCATAACTCCCATATCCAAGCTGTGGTTATTTGCTGTAGAAAGCACATCAAACCCCTTGAATTTGGAGGCTCCATTAAAAAGTTGAAAGAGTGCCTTATCGCCATTAAAATGCATATCATTGAGCATCACTTCGGGGACCATTCCTGGTTTTTGATTCAAGTCAATGGGTGTTTCGAGATTGGCAAATACCAGATCAGCATCGAAGAACCATGGGCCGATATCATCCCAAAGTTGTTTGGTGTTTGTCTCATTGAGCCATTGATAGGGCATCAGATCTCCACCAGCGCTTAGGGTAATTATGGGGCTATCGGCTCGGAGCTTTGGAAAGTCAAAGACCATGGAATTGAAATAGTCTTTTAGGGAATCGGTTTCTGCTTTTTCTGGAGGCGACAAGTAATATTTGTAGGCGAAATAGAGAATGTCTTTAGCAGAATAGAACGCTGGGTTCTCTTCAAAATTCGGAATAGGACGGCCCTTAGCGTAGAGTGGGCGAATAAATACTCCAAGAAAACGAATGAGCACAACGAGTAATTTACCTTGCCAAGTGAAGGTTGAAACAGCGGGGTATTTCCTTAGGCTCATCCCTGCAAAAATACATTAATTGAATTGGCTTAAAATGAAAAAGCCACCCCGAAGGATGGCTTTTCAAACTATTCAATTCAGAGAAATATTATTTACCTGCAACGAGAGATACGTTGAAAGTGATCATGTCGTTAACCAAGTTGTTTTTCAAGAAATCAATAACCCCTTGATTTGGTTCTTGCGTTCCACCCCAAACGATTCCCCATTCGTTACGGTTAATTTCAAAAGAAGCGATTGCAGTTGCACCGGCTTCAGTTTGAGCGATAGTTGCAGGGAAAGTAATTCCGTGGGTTTGACCTTTGATAGTCAAGTTACCTTTAACGGTATGTGTTCCTGCTTCGCTACCTTCAAGTTTTTCAACTGAAGAGATTTCGAAAGAGGCAGTCGGGAAAGTGTCGACCATAAAGAAGTCAGCACCTTTTAAGTGACCTACTAATTTAGATTGACCAGTTTCTTCTGTTAAATCACCATTGGAGATGGTGTTCATGTCGATAACGAAGTTACCAGCAGTCAGGTTTTCACCTTCGAAAGATAGGCTTCCAGAACTTAAGCTAACTGTTCCGTTATGTTTGGTGTCAGCGATTTTAGATCCAGTCCATTCTACTTTTGAGGTAGCTGGGTCAACCGTGTAAGTAATGGCCTCAGTGCTAGCGGCTGCTACTTCCTGAGTTTCTTCAGCAGTTTTCTTTGATTCTCCACAAGCGGCTAAAAATACGCCAGCTGCAAGTACAAGGATAAATTTTTTCATGTCGTGTAATTTCAAATTGTACAACAAATGTAACGATATTAAATGTATATACAATTAACGAAATAAAAGGGCTCACAACTAACTGATTATCAGGTCATAATTTTTCTATTCCCTAAAGTAAATGCGGTTTACACGGCTAGATATGCCTGCAATGATTTCATAAGGAATGGTTTCTGCAGCCTCAGCCACCGCTTCAATCGATAGGTTTTTACCGAAAATCTCGACCGGGTCTCCTTCCTGGCAATTGATAGCCGACACATCCACCATCACCATATCCATACATACATTGCCAATAACAGGCGCCAAACTGCCGGCTATCCATACCTGACCTTTTCCATTGCTCAAGCTTCTTCGGAATCCATCGGCATACCCAATGGATAAAACGGCAACCCGACAATCCCGATCAAGTTTACCCCTACGGGAATAACCTACCGTTTCGCCTGCCTTTAAATCACGTATTTGTGAGATTCGGGCTTTCAAGGTAGCCACAGGGAGCAGATGGGCTTTTGTATTTTGAGTGCTCTCAATGCCATACAAGCCAATTCCTGGCCGAACCATATCAAAGGGTTGTTCGCCAAATCGCTCAATGCCCGCAGTATTCAGAATATGAAAGAGTGGCTCGGACTTAATTCCTGACTGAATTTCTTGTTGAATGGCTGCGAAACTGCTCAACTGTTTGCGGGTATAGGCATCATGTTCTGCTTCATCAGATGCGGCCAGATGACTAAATACCGTAGCTACAAGGATGCGTGGGTCTAGATTTAGCTGGGTGATAATTTCGGTGCATTGCTCCTCAGAAAACCCCAAACGATGCATGCCAGTATCAAACTCAAGGTGGATGCTGGCCTGTGGAATTCCAGATTGATCTAAGGTGTCTTTCAAAAATCGAAGAAAGTCGAAATCATAAACAACAGGCTCTAGCTGGAAATCGAGGCATTCCGCTAAGGAATCACGGCGGGCATTCATCACCATGATAGGAAGAGAAATGCCGTTGCGGCGCAATTGAATTCCTTCGTCGGTATAGGCCACGGCTAAATAATTGGCCCCTGATGCTTGAAGCTGCCGGGCAATTTCCACACTTCCGCTGCCATAGCCTTGGGCTTTCACCATGCCCATGATACGTGTTCCTTCAGCCACCTTGCTCTTAAAATAATAAAAATTTTGTTCGAGGGCATTTAGGTCAATTTCCATGACCGTTTCATGCACCTGAGCCTCCAATAAACGAACGACTTTTTCGAAGGCATAATTTCTTCGGCCTTTGATGAGCACCATTTGTTCTTGAAACATCTTCGGGTCGATATGACTCAATAGTTGAGCGGTGCTCTCAAAATAGCGCGTGGAAATGCCAAAGTCGGGCTGAAAATCGAAATAATCTTTCCCAACCAAATAGCATTGTTCAACCTGATAGGCTTGCAGTAGACTTTTTAATTCTGGCCATTTTTTATCCGCCTCCCTAGTGCTGGACTGAAGGCTACTTAAAATCAGCACCTTCTTCATAGAACCTGCCTGCTTCTTCTGAAATTGAAGGGCAATCTCTAAGGAACTGATATCGGCGCTATAAGCATCATTGAGTAACTTGCTTTGAAACTGACCATTCAAAAGCTGAAGCCGCATGTCAATATTCGGTAAGGTGGCAAAGGCCTGAGCAAAGGTTTTAGGCTGAAGGTTTAAGGCAGATAGCAGGGCAACGCAACTTGATGCATTTTCTTTGGACGCATTGTCTTTAAAGGGAATAATAACTTGTCCGGAAGCAAAACGAAGCAGACTGCCTTTAGCATGCTCTTCGGCTTCAATATGTAGGTGGCAATTCGAGGCTTGTCCCCAAGAAAGCAGTTGTATTTTTTTGGATTTTGCCCATTTCTGTATCAAAGCTTCTATTGCTTCCTCTTGTTTTGGATAGACCAAGAATCGGCAATTATTAAAGAGTTGTAGTTTCTCTATGACCTTCTCTTCGCGATTTTTGAACCCATCATCGTGGGCGGCACCAATCGACGTAAGGAGTCCATATTCAGCCTGCACAATTTCTTCGAGTTGGTTCATTTCCCCCTTTTTGGAAATGCCTGCTTCTATAATGCCCAGCTCATTGTCTGCCTCTAATTGCCAGATACTTAGCGGCAAGCCTATTTGTGAATTATAACTTTTCGGACTGCGGCCAATTTTCATCGTGCCTTGAAGGAGGTGGTATAGCCATTCTTTTACCACTGTTTTTCCATTGCTACCTGTAATCGCTAATAGCGGGTAAGTGATAGATAAGCGATGGTATTGGGCAATGCGTTGAAGTGCCTTAACCGGATTTTGAACCGGAATAATCAAACTGTCTTTTAGGGATGGAAGCGCATGTCTGGTCTCCACCACAAAAAAACGAACTCCCGCAGAATGCGCCTCATCCAAGAAATCATGACCGTCTCTTTGTCCGGAAAATGCAAAAAACAACGTGTTTTCAGGGTCAATAATCCTGCGGCTATCAAAGCTCAGGTGGCGAATTTCCATTTCTGGATTCGAACCTTGGTAGCGCGTGCCAAGCAAAGTGCAAAGCGAATGAATTGTGAGGGCCATCTTTTACAAAAGTCGTAGATTTTTCAGGTAACTACTATCTTGCCGACATGAATAAAGTGCGCCCAAAGAAATTTCTTGGCCAACATTTCTTAAATGACCTTTCTGTGGCTGAGCGAATTGCCTATGCTATCAGCGGTGAAGGCTATGATAAGGTCTTGGAAATTGGTCCGGGCATGGGCGTTCTAACCCAATATTTGCTCGACCGAAAGGAGTTTGAAACTACGGTTGTTGAGATTGATCGTGAATCGGTTGCTTATTTAAAGGAGCATTATCCGCAATTGAGCAACCGGATTATTGAGGATGATTTTTTAAAAATGGATCTGACTCCACTCGGAAATTTCGCGCTGATTGGAAATTTCCCGTATAATATTTCAAGTCAGATCATGTTTCGCATGCTCGATTTTCGCCAACAAATCCCAGAAATGGCTGGCATGTTTCAAAAGGAAGTCGCTGAACGTTTTTCCGCAAAACCAAGTACAAAGGCTTATGGGATCTTGAGCGTTCTTCTACAAGCTTATTATTCAGTAGAGTACCTCTTCACCGTTCATGAACACGTATTCACTCCCCCTCCGAAAGTGAAGAGTGGTGTCGTTCGACTTACCCGATTACCAGAACCTGAAGGATTAAAAGATCCGGTATTATTCAAGCAAGTGATAAAAACAGCCTTCAATCAACGGCGCAAAACTATGCGTAACTCCCTGAAGGTATATGGATTAGAAGACGATGCCCCGGGCTGGATAGATTTTGCTAAATTGCGTCCAGAACAACTGTCGGTGCAAGCCTTTTTTGAATTGACAGACATCATAGCTGAGAGTCGTCGTTCGTGAGTAATGAAATTGAAATAACGCCAAAAATTGCACTTCAAACGCTGAAAGAGCTGCTTGATAGTGGGGAAAATGAACGCCTGCTTCAATTTATCGATGATGAAGTTTATGCGGCTGACTTAGCCGAATATGCCTACGATTTATCCGTTGACGAGAATGTTCATATCCTCAATATTCTAGACGAAAAGATGGCGGTGGCCGTGTTGAAAGACATGGATTCTTCCTTGCAAGAAAAGATTCTAGAAGAATACGAGCCCGAGACCATTGCTCACCGATTCATTGATTGGATGGACTCTGATGATGCAGTGGACGTGCTCAACCAAATGAATATTGAGACCCGGGACCGGGTAATCTCCTACATGACGGATATGGAGGCTTCACGGAACATCGTGTCGCTTTTGCACTATAGGGAGGATGTTGCAGGCGGATTGATGGCCAAAGAGTTTATCAAGGTAAATATCAACTGGACGGTATCTCAATGTACAGATGAGATTCGTGAGCAGGCCGAAAATGTCTCCAAAGTGTATAGCACCTATGTGGTCGACAATCAGGAGAAACTAGTGGGCACTGTTTCTTTAAAAAGCATCATTTTGGCCAATGCCCGCACCAAGGTGGAGACCATCTATAACGATGAAGTCATATCGGTGAACACCTATACCCCAGCTGAGGAGGTGGCGCAGATGATGCGTAAATACGACATGATTGTGCTGCCGGTTGTGGATACTTTGGATCGATTGATTGGCCGAATTACCATTGATGACGTGGTAGATTTTATCAAAGAAGAAGCGGATAAAGATTACCAGCTGATGTCGGGTTTGGCGGAGGATGTAGAGATTACCGACCGCGTATGGATTTTGTCGCGTGCACGTCTGCCTTGGCTCTTGATAGGCCTCTTAGGCGGCATAGCCAGTTCACGTGTAATTGGACTGTATGAAGGAGAGCTCGGCGCCTTCCCACAAATGGCCTTTTTTATGCCCTTGGTGGCGGCCATGGGAGGAAATGCAGGGGTTCAATCCTCGGCGATTATCGTTCAAGGTCTGGCGAATAATACCTTAGGCTCTACGAATATTCTACCAAAGCTGGGCAAAGAATTTACAGTGGCCTTATTGAACGGCGTTATCTGCGCCTTGTTGATTTTGGGCTATAATATGATTGTAGGAAATAGTCGGGAGTTGGCCCTTACGGTGAGTATCGCTTTATTGTCTGCGATTGTTTTTGCATCGCTTTTAGGCACCATCATCCCATTGCTGCTTAATAAGTTCCAGATAGATCCGGCCATTGCTACCGGACCCTTCATTACCACCACCAACGACTTGCTTGGTTTGGGAATCTATTTTACGATAGGTGCAATGCTGTTGGGCTAAACGATTTCCGAAATCATTAGATATTACGTATTATTGAATAGTGTTAAGCTATACTTTATGAAATTAAAACTACTTCTATTCGGTTTGTTTTGCCTCTCGGTCCAAGCGACTTTTGGTCAAATACCAACCAATGGTCTCGTTGCATATTACCCATTTAGCGGGAATGCCAATGATCAATCCAATAATTCAAACGACGGAACGGTTTACGGAGCCACGCTTAGCACCGACCGCTTTGGCGACTCAAACAGCGCCTATGCATTTAATGGCTCATCGAATTATATAGAAGTCGCGAATAGCAGCAGCCTTCAATCACCAAGTAATGCGCTCACATTGTCTTCATGGGTGCAGATCAATAGCACAACCAATTTGAATTGGATTTTAGATAAACGAATTAACACCCCTTCTGCACCTTATTCTTCCTATGGGTTGTTTACTGTTGCCGCGAACTCAACCATTACCAGTGGAGTTTCTGCCGGCTCTATGAAAAGTGCGGGAAGCCAGAGCATCCAATTAAATACCTGGATGCATATCGCAATGACTTATGATGGCTCTAAGATAATATTCTATGTTAATGGCGTAGCTAAAGATTCGGCCAATGTGAGCGGAAATATCCAATATTCATCTATGCCTTTATTCATTGGAAAAAGCCCAACGAATTCGGCCTGGATGAATGGTAAGATTGATGATATCCGAATTTATAATGTGGCATTAAATCCTTCAGAAATCCATTCATTGAGTATTGAAGGTATCGTGTGTAATCTCCTAATTACGGAAGAGCCATCCGATAGCAATACGGCCATTGGAATGCCTGCAGCGTTCGAGGTAGGCGCCAGTGGTGGCGGCATCAAATATGCTTGGGAAGTAAACGATGGCAGCGGTTTTAAGCCGATTTCTTCATGTCTCTATTCAGGAACAAGTGCTTCTAAGCTTCAGGTTTTGGGCTGTCTCCCATGGATGGATGGCTATGCTTATCGCTGTATTTTAGATAATGACACCTGTCAAGATACCAGTGCGGTGGCCTATTTGGGTGTTGATACGGCCTACTATCAGACCTATATCGATACGATTCCTTATTTGGATACCGTTATCATCACGCAATATGATACCGTGGATATATTTGATACCACCTATTCTTTTGTAACGATATACGACACAATCGGGCATATTGACACCCTGGTGATTTATGATACAACATACATAACAATCACCACCTATGATTCGGTATCAGTCACCGACACCTTGGTGATTAATACCCCTCTCGGTGGAACTACCCCAGCAATCAATACCTTTAAAGTATATCCGAATCCAGCGAAGGACCATATTTATATTGATAATGGAAACTATTCAACCATGGGCGCTTATACCATTGAGATTACAAATGCACTGGGGCAATCGGTGTTTAGTTCTAGCGTAAATCAGGCACAGTTTTATATTGACCTGAGTACCTGGACAGGCAATGGCCTCTATATGCTATATCTCAAAGATGGTTCTGGGAATATGAAAGAGACACGAAAGATTATTTTACAGTAAGATAAATTGAAAACTTTTTTGAAGAGGAGCTTAGGTTCCTCTTTTTTTTTAAATGCCTATAGGGGCAAAGACTTTTTTAATTGTCATAGCGTTGAACACACATGATTGCCATGAAAAATTTTTTCCGAATGGCGGGGCTTCTTGCCTTGTTTTTACTATTCCACAGCATATCTAGCGCTCAGACTAAGCGCTACACGATAAGCGGATTTGTGCGCGAGGCGGGGAGTTTGGAACCCTTGCTTGGGGTGAATATCTATATTCCAGCATTGCAGAGTGGAACCACCACAAACGTCTATGGATTTTATTCCATCACCTTGCCCGAGCAGGATACTGTTACGTTGATCTATTCTTATGTAGGATATGAGGCCAAGGAGGCAAAAGTGCGCATTCATAAAGACCACGAACTCACGGTTGAACTGAATGTAAACACAACCTTTAGTGAAGTTCAGGTGGAAGCGAAAAAGGAAGTTACCGTGACGGAACAATCCCAGATGAGCAAGATTGAAATTCCCGTTTATGCCATTAAAACACTACCTGCCTTATTCGGAGAAAAAGACGCCTTAAAAATTATTCAGCTGATGCCAGGAGTGCAATCAGGGTCTGAAGGGCAAAGTGGTTTATATGTGCGTGGCGGCGGTCCAGATCAGAACTTGATTATTTTGGATGATGCGACGGTTTATAACGCGTATCACCTTTTTGGGTTTTTTAGTCTGTTTAATGGCGACGCAATCCGCTCTATTGAACTCACCAAAGGCGGTTTCCCGGCACGTTATGGAGGGCGACTTTCTTCTGTGATTGATATCAATATGAAGGAAGGGAATAAAGAAACCTTCCACGGCGAAGCGGGCATCGGATTAATTTCATCGCGCCTCACCTTGGAAGGGCCTATTCAAAAGGGGAAATCCTCCTTTCTCATTTCCGGAAGAAGAACCTATGTGGATGTTTTAATGCAACCCTTCGTGCTCGCCCAAGGTTTCAGAGCGGGCTACTTTTTTTATGATTTAACAGGGAAGGTGAATTTCGATATCAATAAAAACAATAAACTCTATTTAAGCGCCTATACAGGTCGCGACAAATTTTATTACAAAGAGAAGTATTTAGACAATACAACAGAAGCCGACATGCACTGGGGCAACTTCACGTCAACCTTACGCTGGAATCACCTATTCAATAAAAAAACCTTTTCAAATGCCTCACTCATCTATAGCCAATATAACTTGGATATTGGATTAAAAGACTCCTACCCAGGCGGTGGATTTGCCCTCAATTTCCGCTCGGGAATTCGTGATATAGGACTTAAATACGATATCGACTATATGCCCTCAATCCGGCATACTATCAAAACAGGATTTATTAGCACCTTCCATACCTTCACTCCAAATGCTGTAGTGATTGAGGAGTCGAGCGGACAGTTTGACTATTCTAAGGTTCAGAAATATGAAACTTTGGAGTCGGGAATTTATGTGCAGGATGATATTAAAATCACCTCCTCATGGCGCGCTTTGGTTGGCCTCAGGATTAGTCATTTTGTGGCAGAAGGAAAGCAGATTGCTCGTCCGGAGCCGCGAATTTCAACGAGCTATATGCTTAATAATCGCACCTCTTTCAAAGCCTCTTATGCGGAGATGAATCAATATGTGCACCTATTGAGCAATACTGGAGCAGGCTTGCCAACAGATTTATGGGTCCCAGCAACGAAGCGAATTAAGCCACAACGTTCCAGACAAATTGCTGCTGGGTTCAGCCGCGACATTAAGAAGCCGGAACTGACCGTATCAATCGAAGGATATTATAAGCGCAGTTTTGATGTAATAGCGTATAAAGAAGGAGCAAGCTTTTTGCAAATTGAAGACCCTTTTAGTGGGAGTGAGGTTACTTGGGAAGACAATGTAACTACCGGCAAGGCAGAGAGTTATGGAGTGGAGTTTTTGCTTGAAAAGAAACTCGGCAAGTTCACTGGATGGTTTGGCTATACCCTTGCTTGGGTTTGGCAAGATTTCGACGCCCTAAATAACGGAAAACGCTTCAACCCTCGCTACGATAGAAGGCATGATATTTCTGTGGTTGGCATGTATGAAATCAATGACCATATTACCATTGCGGGCACATGGGTATATGGAACTGGAAACGCCATATCCCTTCCATTGGCCTCTTATAATATGCACGGTATTGGTGATGTTACGAACATCAATCAAGGCATGATTCAAGGATCATACTATGGCGATAAAAACACCTTTCGGATGGCGGCCTATCATCGTTTCGATTTATCCATTCAGTTCACCAAACAGAAGAAGTATTTTGAAAGAACTTGGGAAATCAGTGTATACAACTTATACAATCAAAAGAACCCATATTTCTACTATGTGCAGCAGGAGATGAACCAAAATGTGTTGAAACAGGTGACCCTCTTTCCAATGATTCCATCCATCTCTTATAATATCAAATTCTAGTCATGAAAAGCATCTTATACAGTTTTGCAGCAGTTCTGGTATTCGTAAGTTGTGAAAGAACAGCCGATATAAAAGTTCCAGAAAACCCACCGATGATGGCGGCATTTTCCTTTCTAGAGGTAGGTGAACCTATTGTGGTTAAACTTGAAGAGGTCGTGCCAGTTTTTAGTCAGGTTCGTCGAAGCCCAGGGCCAATTACTGGAGCGCAAGTACAGGTAATCTATGGAACAAACGTTTTTAATCTCGTCGAATCATCACAAATTCCAGGAACATACGAAGATCCAAGTGGGCATAAAGTAGTTGCCGGAGGTCATTATTCATTAAAAGCAAATAAAAATGGTTTTCCTAATATCCAGGCAGCCTGTACTGTTCCGGATTTTAATGCGAGCATATCTCGATATGAATATTCTGCTGCCCCAAATCCTGACAATTCGGGCGACTCCATTCGCCGTATTGGTTTTTATTTCAAGGATCAGCCGGGGGTAAATAATTATTATCGCGTGGCAGGAATAGCCAAGTTCCCGGTAAATGCTGAGGCGGAGATATATTTTGTACAGAAGAACATATCGGATACGCATAAAGATGGACAAGAACTTTTTAGTGGGCTTGGTGATTTTTATATTTATAGGACTGGCGCTCCCAGCAATCGGCTGTCATGCACCTTTGAATTGATGGTGATGGACCAACATGCCTCTGAGTATATGCGGAGCTACGACGCACTCTACTATAATGGAGAAAACCCTTTTGGCGAACCCGTTATCGCCTACACAAATATTGAGGGAGGGCTTGGTGTCTTTGGCGCAATTAGTCGAAATTTCCTTACGGTGAAGATTTATTGACAACTAGTGACATTTAAATCACCTAATCGGCTATAATTCAAGAAGAAAATTTTGATTTGTCTGGCTCATAATGCTATTTGCGTGGCCAAGTGTCTTTTCCCTTCATGAATCGAATTAGTGGATTCGTTTTTCTTTGCAGTAGCCTTTTAATTGGGTGTATATCGGATGAAATACCTTTAGATAAAAAGCTGAATGAATTTTGCTTGGCTGCTCCATCTGGTTCGGCCATGCATAATGTCGACTCACTCGATAAGAAAATGAATGCACTCTTTCAAGCCATTGGAAGCCCAACGCATTTCGACCGCTACAATTTCTATTCGCGAAAGAGTTGGTATTACCGTGAAAATGGAGCTTGGGAAATCGCTTTGATTTATACGGACAGTGCCCTTGCAGAACTAGCGCCACTTCATGGGGTGGAAAAGCACTATATTAAAACCCTCCATAGTCGAGGAATGATACTTCGGGTAAGGAGAATGTATGATGAGGCCTTGAAACAATTCTATGCGGCAAAAGTCTTCACAGACCATACGAGTGACCCATGCGGCGCTACCGCTATTTATCTCAATCTCGGCACGATCCTCTATGAGAAAGAAAATTATAAAGAGGCCCTAGAGCAATATCATTGGGTGATGAATACGCTTTCGAAGTGTGATACGTTAAGCCTCAACCCTTATCTATACAACCTCAATTCTGCTTTTAATGCGTCGGGCTTATGCCATGAGAAGCTGGGTAACTATGACAGTTCCTTCTATTATTACCAACGCAGCCTAACCCTCCTGCAGAATTTGGGACCAAAATTCCCAAGGCAAAGCAACTATGTGAAGGCGGCTCTTGGAGTTACCATGGGCAATATGGGCTTTACCTATATGATGCGCGGAGAATTTGATACCGCAGAAAATATTCTGAAGGAATCGATCGCACACAACCAAGATAACCCACATCTAGAAGAAGATGTGTTGTTTACGAAAATAAAGCTGGTTCGACTTTATGTTCGAGCAAAGAAGATTGATCAGGCAAAAAGTCTGATTGCAGAAATTGAGGGAACGAATTTTCATACTGCAATCACATTCATGCGTTTAGAAGAAGTAAAGCATGAGCTGTATAAGGAAGAAGGGAATATTCCTGAGGCCTACGCCTCTTTAACCCTATACAATAACAACCGCGACTCCATCCGAAAAAGTCACAAGGAGCAGTTACCGATTAACCTAACAGAAACCTATACCTACTTAAGTCAGAAGGAGCAAATTCATCAATTAGAAGAGGAAGAACACAAGCGTACATTCTTCTTGATTCTTGCCGTGATGCTCGTGCTTGGCTTACTCATCATTGCCTATCTAATTCGGCGAAACTTGCTTGAATCAAAGCACCATTTAACCGCATTGAATTCTGTGAATAAAGAAATGCTTTTTCAGCATGATCAGCTTGAGAACACATTAAAAGCCTTGGAGAAAAGCCACAATGAGAATAAGCGACTGATGAAGGTACTCGCGCATGATTTACGCAGCCCAATTGGTGGGATGGTTTCTCTCTCGGAGTTGATTAAAGACTCGCCGCGTTTAAATGAGGAGGAAGCAGAGTCCTTGTCGATGATTGAAAAAATTGGGAGGGATTCTTTGTCGATGATGGAGGATATTCTTGAGCTAAAGGAGACCTTGCCCGTTCAGCAAAAAACAGAAGTTGACCTTTTTGAATTGGTGACCTATTGCACCGCCTTGATGCAGTTTCGTGCCAATGAGAAGAAGCAAAAGATTCACTTTTCAGGGACGTCCATCAAAACCCTTCTCATGCGTGATCAGGTATGGAGAGCCGTAAATAATATCTTGAATAACGCCATAAAATTCAGTCCGCAAGGAACCCATATTTATATCCATTTAGAACAAAAAGAAAACACGGCACTCCTTAGCATCAGAGACGAAGGCATCGGCATTCCTCATGCGCTAAATGACAAACTATTTTCACTGGTTTCTGTGGCACAAAGAAGCGGAACAGAGGGAGAAAAAACCTTCGGACTCGGACTACCATTGGCCAAGCGGGTGATGGATTCGCATCATGGAAAAATTTGGTTTGAGAGTGAAATAGGTAAGGGCAGTACCTTCTATTTAGAATTTCCTATTCTATAAATTGCCTTGACTCTATGATAAGCGCTTGGATTCAGCTAGATTGGACCGGATATTCCCATTCAAAGTGAAGCGTCGTAATTTATTCTTCTTCTTTGGCATTATGCTCCTATTTAATGCATGCGTTCAGCCGACCCCAGAAAAGTCTGCCGAGATGCAAGCATTGCTTTATAAGGTGAATAGCATTCGGAATCCAGCCATGGCTAATGTGGTGAAAAGCATGATGGATAGTGGCTATGCTGTTTTACCAAAGCCCGCTGCAATCGACCCATTCTTCTACTATGAGTTTTATAATTGGTACCACCGGCAACAAGGAGAAAATGAGCTGGCCCTACATTTTGCCGACAGCATGCTCCTAACGATCGAAGGGTTGCCTCACGTGGAGGACCTGCTTGCTCATGGCTTGGTGACCAAGGGAATTGCATTGAAGGCACTGAATCAATATCCAGAAGCATTACAGGCATTTTATGCCGCCAATGTATATGCCGAAGAGTATACGGATAGTTGTGCTTCGGCTGAGATATATATCAGTTTGGGATTTATGCTCTATGAGCAAAAAAATTATCGGGATGCAATTGGCTATCTCAGCAAGGCTTATCAAGGGACACAAACATGTGCGCCGACAGATTTTCAGCATTATTTTGTGAGGCAACAAATGTGCTTGAATGCCTTGGGCTTATGCTATGAAAAGCTAGGAAAAAATGATAGCGCCTTGCTCCACTACCAAAAAACACTAGATTTTATTGATGACCAGTTTAGCAGTAAATTTCCGAATGCAGAATTTCTTGAAGTAGCGAAAGGGGTGGTCTATGGTAATATGGGCACGGTAGAAATCCACCTGGGTAAGCTGGATCAAGCAGAAACCCATTTAAAAAAATCAATTGCCATCAATAATAGAAGGAGCCGAGAACATACTGATGCGGTGCTTTCGCAAATTAAACTGGCCAAGCTTTATTTAGCGCAACAACGATTTTCCTCTTGCGATAGCCTCATTCAGCGAATTGCGGAGTATACCAAGTCTAATGATCTAACTGAAGCAAACTTACGTTTAGCACGCTTGCAGCGGGATTATTTTTCAGCCATCGGTGATTACCATGCTGCGTTTAATGCTTTTCACCGCTACCAGAATATTGCCGATTCAATAAATCAGGTGACTCGGGAATTAAGTCATATGGACGTGGAGAAGGCCTTGGTGGAGCTCTCAAGAAAAGATGAGCTAGACACCTTGCATGAAAGAGCCGAACGGAAAAATCTGTATATCGGAGCTGCATTGCTACTACTTCTTGCCTTGGTTATAATTCTTGCCCTCATCCGAAGAAATTTATTGGCTTCTAAGGCAAATATTAGGGAGCTTAATAACCTAAACCAAGAGGTTACCGAACAAAATGCTAACCTCAGTCTGGCTATGGAGAATTTGGAGAGTGGCCATGAAGAAATGGAGCGCGTATTAGGTATAGTTGCTCATGATTTGCGAAGTCCAATTGGTAGTATAGTCTCATTAACGGAAGTCCTGGATTTTGATGAATCCATCAAGGCCGAGTCCAAAGAACATATTTCCATGATTCGAAATTTGGGCAAGGATTCCATTAATCTAATGGAAGGCTTGTTGAATATGCAGCTGGTAAATGGAGACTTTGTTCCTGAATCGGTTGATCTCTATAACTTAATCAGCTATTGTGCTGGGGTTATGGAGTTTAGCGCAAAAGAAAAAGGACAGAAAATCAAGGTAGAAGGCGAGAGTACCATCATTTCCGGCTCGCGTGATATGCTTTGGCGTGTGGTCATCAATCTCCTATCCAACGCCATAAAATTCAGCAATGCAGGAGGAACCATCCACCTCAAAGTTGTACAGCGGTCGGGCCAAGCACACATCAGCCTGCGCGATGAAGGCATAGGCATCCCAGAATCGCTCCAAGACCAGGTATTCGATATGCTCACCAAAGCAAAACGAAAAGGCACCGAGGGCGAAAAGACTCACGGACTAGGCCTATCCATCTGCAAGCGCATCATGGAGCTCCATGGCGGCCGGATTTGGTTTGAGAGTGTTGAGGGCAAAGGGACTACCTTTTATTTGGAGTTTGCTTGAAGGGTTAGTGGAAAAAAACAGAATCAATTTACCCGGAAAGTCGCTCAATTCAAAATTATGTATCTTCTTGTTAGCCTGTAAGCTTAACGGGGTCAGTTTGCTCCGACTAAATGGTGTGAAAAATAGCGATTATTCCATCCAAAGGAAACAGAAGACATAATTAGCTTTATAAAAACGGCTCTTACAGGAGCTAAAGATGCAATGAACTTCACCGACTATATAAAAACAACTTTTGGAATTGACTTGCCAACGGATATTTATTTAGATAAAGAGGATGTGTTGAATTCGATTGTGGAAAAACAGGAACAAAAATTTGGGCTATTAGAGGCAAATGTCGAGGAGGCAAAAGAAAGGTTACAAAGATTGGAAGAACTAAGAAAATAGGAAAAATATGAAATTGAGATTGATGTATTTTGGATTAATTGGGCTTTTTGCCAATTGTTCCATTAAGGAGATTGATAAAGCTTGTCTTTTGGATTCAGGGCAAATTGAGTTAATTATAGAAAGCGATATTGCACAGCAAAACCTAATTGATTCCATATCCTGTATAAGGAAGTTAAGCGTTGCTCACGACAGCATTTTAAGCACCGCTACTTGGAATAATTTTACCAACTACCTTGGTGAATATCAAAACTATATTCAAAAAGAAGCAAAAGAGTTTAGGGTCAGAAAAGATTTAAATTTAAGAGAGGATTTTGTAACATCGCTCCGATATTTTCAACCAACATTAGAACATTTGGATAACCCAGATTTTGAAGGCTTGCTTAACATGCGGTGGAAATACATCAAGTCGGCCCTAAGTCAGCACCGTATCTTTTACGAATCGGTAAAAGATAGTATTGAATGGCATCATACCAGATGTATGGAGGAGCATATTAAAATCGTCAAAGCCTCTTATGCTGTTTATGGAATTGAAATAAACCATTGGGCCCATTTCGATTCAACTTATGTGGTAGAGTATTTTGATGAAGGGAAAGCGAAAGTAATTGGAGGTTATATTGCTTACCCACAACCTGATAGCATTCGAACTTTTGTAATACCAGGCTTGCATGATCACCCCAATTCCTATTATTAACTCACTTGTTTTTAAGCTTCGGTAGGTTCGGGATTTAATTGGTTCTATTTTTTAATAATCACAAATTGCTTCTCAGCTATTAATAGCCAATAAACCCCACTGATTGTAGTTTTTTCCATGTTTATTTTGACATTTGAATCTCTTGCAACCTCCTTATAAACCAATACTCCCAACGGATTATAAATTCTTATCTCTTCCCCAATTTCCAAGCCTTCAATGGTGATATGGTCGGTGAATGGGTTGGGGTAGACCTTAATTTGAGAATCATTGAGTTCAGGCATTCCCACTCCTTGAATTTGAACACAATTGCTGGTATCGCGGCAACCGAAATCTCCCTCAACGATTGCCCCATATAGTCCGCCAATAGGTGCTTCATAGAATTCTAGGTTCGCACCCGATATGGGTTTGTAATTTTCGTAGCAGTTTACCCATTGGTAAGATTTAAAACCTCCAGTGGCAGTCAAGGTATTGGCTGATATAGCTTGCACATTTATGGTAAAGTTGCGGTAGATCAATTCTCTTTGGAAGATGGAATCACAACCTAAGGTAGTTTTCAGGCTATCGTAATAAATACCCTCTTCGGCCAAAGTTTTTCCATGCCAGCTTTCAACATATTTCTGGCAAACGGTGTCTTTTGAAGAATAGAGGTATGAAGGGTTTTGAGTGAGGTTCAATTCAATCACAGAATCACGGTAATCAGATTTTAAATAGGAAATCTGATAATCACCAGGTTTAGAATAATATTGATTTTTAAATAATAAGCTATCACCTGCGCAAAGCCCTGCCGATAAGGAATAATGATTTCCATTTGGAAACCTATATTCAATAAAGGCACTTTTTGCAACAAAAGCATTCCCGCTCTCCAGATAATAAGGTGCTCCAACCAGACTGGTATTCAGTTTAGGAATAGCAACACTGGCGGCCATTAAAAAGGTGGAATCATTTTTTAGAAGTAGAGGAAAACCATTTATTCCACTCCACTTCCATGAGCCTACCCATCGATAATTCAAATCAGAATCTAAACGGAGAATCGCCCATCCATAAGTTCCAAATTTATCAACTTCAGCAGTGTCATGTCCTGGATCAAAGTCAGGACTAGGAGCATTATTTTGTTCGGAGTATAAATGACAAAAAATGAGGGGCTGATCATCATTAAGGAGTCCAATATTTGTAGACTCTTCACCATAGGCTGTTCCTGTTTGATAGGCTGCAAGGGGATTTAAATTCGCAAGATTATCGAATTTTAATACAAGTATATCTTGCCAGCCATTGGATTGGAATTGGAATTTTGGGTTGCTAGGGTGGGCGCGAAGCTGACCTGTGAATGCGCCTGTAAAATATACTTGACCCTGACTTCCAATATTCATTGATTTCATATTCATCTCATGCGTTGCCCACATGAGTGTTTTATGGCCATTTAAGTTTAAATTATGATCATATTCAAATAAAACAAATTCATATTCAGAACCCTTGATTAATGTATATGCCGGATTATTTCTATCCGGATGAAGTGGCAGGTTAATGGAGCCAAATACATACACTTTGTTTTGATGAAATTTTGTCTGAAAATCGTAAACAACGTCCTCTGAAGGCAAGTGGTTTTTGGGAAATAATACGTGACTCTTATAATTGAAATTTTGATCAAGATGAAGCAAAAAGGATTCAATCCGGGTTGAATCTTTCGGAGGGTGCACACCGCCAATTCTAATGATGCCTGGCCCTGGATCAAGATCCATAGAATCAAAAACGGTAGAGTATACGATATAAGACCCATCCGGATTAAAATGAATGTCCATTTTCTCACTATTGGAGAGAAAATCCCCCTTTTTTAGACCTGAGAATACGGCAGATTTGATATAGTTTCCAGAACTGTCAAACTCAACAAGAAACTTACTTCCTTTTCCAACAGCGCGGTGTTGCTCCAAATGATTTGGGTCGGGATCTAAATCAACCGTATCTTCAAATTTTCCTGATATAATCAGTCGATTCCCCTTGGCACCTGATATTCTCGCGATAAATTCACTAGGTTCATATTTGTGTAATTTTCGGTGCCATATTAACTCAAAATCAGCGTTGTACTTAATCAGGTAAATTCCCATTTCGTATATCTTGGTTTCTCCTGGTCCAAGATCTATATCAACATAGTCGTTAACCAGCGTTCCGCGCATAAAGGAAATTGTATAAAAGTTTCCATTCTCATCGAAATAGCCATCTACTGAATTCATCCCTTTGGTGCTGTCATGCTGAATCATGCGCACGGTATCAATTAGTTGTCCGTTAGCCGCAATGCTAAGTGCCAGAAGAATGCTAAATAGTATAAATTTTAGTTTCATAATCTATGCAGACCTAAATGAAGGGAAGTACAAGGCTGAATCAAGTTGATATTGTGCTTCACTATAACAATAATTGGTCAGGCTAAGGTACATAAATCTATTTGATTCGCTAGCTGATATTGCGTAATTAACATTCCAAATTTTCCAGAACGGAACCATGATATTCGCTCTATTTATACGTATTATTGCTTTAACCTGATGAATTAAGGAATGAAAAGAAAATTAAAGGGCATCCTCTTAGTCTCCATGTTTTTATTAGCTGCATCACTCAGCGCCCAAGGACTCTTTATGCGCAATGTTGGTCAAGTTATAAATCAGCAAGGAAATGCGGTGCCTGAGATTCTATTTACAATTACCTATCAGAATAATAGCATTCATTTTTCAAAAAACGGTTGGGATGCCTACAGCTATGAGTACCCAGATTCGTTGCAAATAATTGCGCATAAAATCTCTTGTCGCTTTGAACAAATAAATCAGCACGCCTATTTGGAAGAAGGGGCTAAACAGGAATATACTGAAAATTATTATCAGAATTATTTTGAAGGCGGAGTGAAGCATGCCCATTCCGTTGAAGAATTTTGGATTCGGAACTTATACCCGGGAATCGATTATCATATAATGATTAAAGATGGCAAGCTTAAATATGAGTTTGAAGTGGATGCAGGTGCGGATGTTTCTCAAGTACATTGGCGCTATGATGGAAAGGATTTAGAGCAAGTCCTTCGAAAGGATGGCAGTATTTCCGTTCAAAATGCCTTTTGTGGGGTGCAGGAAATGGCGCCCAAGAGTTACCGAATGGACAAGGAGCATGAGATAGCTAGCTCCTACACGTTCAACGAAAATGGTGTTTGGGGGTATCGGCTAGAGGGAGGAAATCGGACAAACTATGCACGTCTTATTGACCCCTATTTGTATTGGACCACCTTTTATGGAGGTACTGGTCGGGATTATTTCAGAGACATTCAGAGTGATGCAGACGGTAACGTCTTAGCATTAGGTTATACCTCGAGTACGAGCAATGTAGCGTTTCAAGGCTATCAGAACACCTTCGCTGGTGGAAATGATGTTTTATTAGCGAAATTTTCATCTACGGGCCAAAGGTTATGGGCTTCCTATTATGGAGGCTCAGGTAATGATAACGGAACAAGTCTTCAAGTATACGGAAACGGTCATCTATTCCTATTGGCATCAACAAACAGTACCGGTTTGCAAACGCGAGGTACCAAACAGCCTATAAACACGAGTGACTATGACATGCTCTTGATGCGGTTAAATAGCGCAGGGGTTCCTTTATGGACAGAATATATTGGTTCTGATACTTTAGATTCGGGTGGTTCACTTCGAGTTGGCAAGGATTCGACTTCTCTCTATATCATGGGATATACGCGAAAAGACACCGTTCGATTCAATAGTTTGCAAGCTCCTGTTGGGGCGATTAGCAGTCCTTCCTTTTTACTTAAATTGGATACGGCCGGAACGGATATTTGGTCTCAAATGATTGGTGGTGAACCCAACACGAATATTGTTGATATGGAAATTGAGCCGAATGGAAATGTCTTAGCCTTATTTCGGTCAACCTCAAACAATATGGGAACTTCAGGCTCTTTTGCTCCCACACCCAAATCAAATAGTGGGAGTTATGATCATTTATTAATCACCTATGATACTGCTGGGGATGTAGTTTGGGCTACCTATTATGGCGGGTCTGGCGATGAAAGGTACGGGGCAATATGCGTGAAAGAAGATATTATTTACTTAACAGGGGGAACCACTAGCAGCGATCATATTGCTTATAATGCCGGAAATAGACAATCCACAAATTCGGGTGATTGGGATATTTATCTCGCAAAACTTGATACCTCTGGTCAGTTCTATTGGGGCTGTTATTTTGGCGGGACAAAGGTGGAATTACCGACCGCAATTGGAATTAACCAGAAGAATGAAATCTATATAGCAGGCAAAGGAAATTACCCAGGATTTTTTCAATCTGTTATTCAAGACAGTTCGAATTCCCAATACGATGGAATTTTGTTTGAGCTTGATTCTGCTGGTCAATTGAATTGGGGAAGTTATTTGGGAGGGGATAAAGATGAAGATGTGGAGGCCATTTCCCTCCAAGAGAATGCAGTTTTTGTAACAGGGAGCACGTTTTCTTCTACGGGTATTTTTGGCTCGAAACGGAGTGTGCAACCAACTAATGGAGGTGGCTACATAGCAGGTTTCATTGTTGCTGTTATTGATAAGTTGATTTATTCCTATCCTGAATTTGATACAAATTATTGCGCTGGTTCGGCCTTCAAGTTGCCGTATACCTTGGCAGACTCCGTAGCCTTCAATAATATAATTCGGGTGCAATTTAGTGATTCATCTGGCAGCTTTGTAAATCCACAAACTGTTTATATGCAAGGAAGAAGCACGGCTATAAGTGACTCTATTTCGTTTACGCTTCCTACAAGCCTTAAAACGTCTAACGATTACCGTATTCGGCTAGTTACCTCATCGCCAGCAGACACGTTTCTAATTGACCAAAAGCTGCGAATCAAGCAGGCCCCTTCAGGAAATATCGCACTGACCGGTTCATCTATCTTATGCCTAGGAGACACTGTTGAACTGAGCTGGAATGGAAATAATGCCACACAGTATGAATGGTCGAAAGATGGAATACCGACTGGAGACACCCTACCATTATTACGCGTAAGCAGTCCTGGAAAATATACCATGGTGAATGGAGCAAACACGGGATGCTCAAGTAAATCGAATGAGATTCAGATTCAGGCTGGAATTCTTCCTGAAGCACGAATCTTTACGGAAGATTCTGTTTTTTGTTTGAATCAATACACGACCAATTTCCAAGACAGTAGTAAGAATGGATTTAAGAGACAGTGGTCGGTAAATGGAAATGCAGTTGATACAGCCATCTTGTTCCAATATTCATTTGTTGATACTGGGACATTTCAGATTCAGTTACGTGAGGAAAGTAATTCTGGATGCACAGACTCTCTTTCAATGACCACTCGCATTAATCCAGTTGATCAGGCGCAGTTTCTTATAAATCACACAGTGGCCTGCGAGAATCAGCAAGCGTTTAACTTTCAATTATTGCAAAATCAGCCATACATGGCTTTTGAATTTTATTTAGGCGACAGCACCGCATCTATTCTGGATTCCTTTGGACACGTGTATACCAATTCGGGAATTTATTTCCCTTCCCTCCGCGTCGAAAACCAATACGGCTGTAAAGACACTTTTCAAAAACAGATAGAAGTCTTTGAAGCACCAGTTGCCGACTTCATCCTGCTCGATTCACTCTTCTGCACGAACCTTCCCGCCACACGATTTGGGAATAGAAGTAAAAACTATACGAATAGCCGCTGGTATTTTGGCGATGGGGATAGTAGTCAGCTAACTCATCCTACCCATTATTTTGCTCAAGGAAATTACCAAGTTCAGCTTATTGTTGAAAGCAAAGACAACTGCGAGGATACCCTAAGTAAGGCCCTGCAAATGACCGCGCCAACAAAGGTCATCATTCAATCTAGTGACTCCATAATCTGTGTGGGCGACCAAGCCTTGATTAAAACAGATTGCGATACGACTCTCACCTATTTCTGGACGGGCTTTGGAACCGCTTGCTCTCTCTCAGTTGGCGATAGTCTCGAACGGGAATTGGTGGTCGAAAACAGGCAGGGTTGCAAGGACACTGGCTATGCAAAAATTCAATTGTATGATATTCCAAATACGCCAGTTATTAGTCAAAGTTGGGATACCCTCATGGTGGAAGATGACTATGCTTCCTATCAATGGTTTTATGAAGGAAATGCCATTGCTGGAGGGGCCTCCTCGCGCATTATCGCCACACAAAACGGTGTATATCGGGTGAATGTCCAAGATGGAAATGCTTGCTCGTCATTGTCGAATAAGTATACCATGACTAATGTCGGAATAGCCAGAGCCAGCTACTCGGGTACAATTCACCTTTATCCAAATCCGAATGTGGGCCAATTTACGGTGTCTCTTATCGATAAGAATTATGTGATTGAGGGCTTGAAACTGCGCATGTTCAATGCACTAGGACAAGAAGTAAGCTTTACGATGAAGCATAGGGATGAAGATTCCATCGATATCCATATAAGCAACCCTATTCCAGGCATCTATCATCTTCAACTTATATGGCCTGAAAGAATGGAATCGATAAAAATTCAGATCGATTAAGAGCCGAATTCATCTAATTTATTGTCTAGGGTGAAATAAAGCGGTATTTACGTTTATTTTCGTAGGCGCATAAAATAGTTCTAGGTGAAAAAAACCCTCATTAAGTTATTCCTATTGCTCTTGCTTTTTCTGTCAGGGAAGGTACAAGCATCTCATGTTATGGGCACGGACTTCGCCTACGAATGCCTTGGAAATGGGAAGTATAAAATCATCATGAACTTATACCGTGATTGCAATGGAATCCCAATTCCAAATAGCATAGGATACCGGTATCGGTGCAGCGGATCTAATCAATATACCAATCGTACAGCCTACAAAACAGGTGCAACAGATGTTACTGGGATTGATTCCTCCTGTGGTGTGGTTTCAAAATGCAGCTCTGGGTCGAATTTTGGCTACGGTATCGAACAACATGTTTTTGTGGATACAGTTAATTTTTCCAACTTAAACTGCTGTTCCGTCATTGTGTATTATGATGTGTGTTGCAGGAATACTGGAATTTCAACGGGTTCCGCTGGTCAAAATTTCTATTCGGAAATGACCATCAATAAATGCCTATCTAGTTGTAATAGTTCACCGAAATACACCAATTATCCTGTGGCAATCGTGTGTAAAGATCAAGATGTGATCTTGAATAGTGGTGCCGTTGATACCATTGATGTGGGCGACTCCCTGAGTTATGAATTGACTACCTCCTTAACCAGCGCAAGTAGCAATGTGAGTTATAGTGGCAGTTTTTCATACACCAAGCCGCTTACTTTTTTGGGGTTTCCAAATTCCAATCAAGCTTTGCCGTATGGATTTCATTTGGACCCCACTACCGGAGATTTGGCTTTTCGTCCTACTCAGCTCAATCAAATTTCTGTGGTTGCCTTTAAAGTGAAAGAATGGCGAAAGGACAGCACTGGTACCTGGCAACAAATAGGGGAATCAAGGAGGGACCTTCAAGTGATCGTGATAAATTGTACGAACGGAGGAAGTAATAATGAAGTGCCGAGTTTGGGAGTGCAGGCAACTCCAAAAGTGTGCAGCGGAGATTCTATTAGCATGCAGATTGTTGCGAGTGATGCCAATTCCAATGACACCGTTCGACTTACGTGGAACCAAGGAATCCCAGGGGCAAGCTTTGTAATTACCAATCCTGGTGGAAAGATTGATACTGCTTTGGTCTCGTGGAGGCCCGGAATTAAGGATACCTCTTCAGTTCCCTATTCGTTTACCGTTACGGCGAGGGATAATGCGTGCCCATTTGCTGGATCAAGTACGCGGGCGTATTCCATTCAAGTAGGCTTGAAACCCGAGACCAGCATGAGTTATACCATCGATACCTGTGGCTTGATTGAAATGAGGTCGACCCCAGTTACGACCTATGTTGATCCCATCTATACCTGGATACTCACCGATTCGGCCAAGGATACCGTATATCATAGTGCCTCTTTAACGAAAAATGCCTATTCCTTTTTAGACCCCGGGAGGTATTATGTCTATCATAAAATTGAGACCAGCTTCCCCTGCTATTCCGATTTCTACGACAGTTTTGAGGTCGCCCCTTACCCTGTGATTCGAAGTTCCCTGCCGAGTGATACCATTGTTTGTAAATTCTCCCCATTGCAGCTGAGCTCAACGGTAAATGGTGGTGTCGCACCATTGTATTATTCATGGAATACATCTAGCGCCGACACAAACGCTAACTTAAACCTGACCATCGATCGTGATACCCTTCTGGTGGTCACTGTAAGCGATAGGTTTGGCTGTTATCACCGAGATTCTGTTTCCTCGCTAGTTTGGGACTTACCCGAGTCGAGAATTCATATTCCCGATCCGTCGCAGTGTTTTACAGGAAATCTATTTACCCTATATGATTCAAGCAATATTCCTCTTGGCTCCTTAACACGTCGTTGGCTTTTGGGCGATGGCGATAGCAGCAGTTTGGATCTGGTGAACAAATCGTTTGCCAGCGCCGACACTTTTCTTATCACCCTATACAGCACCAGCAATGAAGGTTGTCTGGATACGGCTTATGATTCGGTATGGGTGCATCCGCAGGCGATTCCTAAAATTCAACTGAATGATTCTGCCCAATGTCTAAGAGGAAATGCCTATTCATTTGATGCGAAATTGAGCACGATCCCTTATGAACAAATCACGGACTGGTACTGGACTTTTGGAGATAGTACCTCGGATACTTTGGAGTCGGTCAATAAAGCGTATACCCGTTTTGGGGATATGCAAGTGAGGCTCATCACGGAAACCGAGAGTGGCTGTTTGGATACTGTTTTGCAGGTGGTGCGGGTTAATCCGAACCCAATCGCAGCCATTGGAATTAATGATTCACTAATATGCTTATCAGAAAACGAGGTGCAACTCGATGCGCTTTCTTCCTATGTGGATGATGGATATATTTCTTCCATCAGCTGGATATTGGGAGATAATGAATCAGATACCGGTTGGGTTCCAACGAGTCATCGTTATGGTGTTTCAGATACCTTCCTGGTTCGAATGACCCTGCTTTCCGATCAACAATGTGGGGATACGGCTTGGCAAAAAGTAGTCATCCATCCTCAAACAACAATTCAGCTTCTAGTCGATTCTACCGACGCCTGCCTAACCGGAAACATATTTTCCTTCGATGCCTCAACAAGCAGCCTAAGCTCCGGCTCCATCATGCAATATGCTTGGAGTTTTGATGATGGTCAGTTTGGCTTTGGGGCAACACCGAGTCATGCTTATGCGAGTCCGGATACCTTCTTGGTCCGCTTAATTACTAGCACCGCACTGCTTTGTCGGGATACCGCTTGGCAGCAAGTCATCGTGCATCCACCGTCAGTGCCTGATTTTATTTCCAATGCCGATTCTCAATGCCTCAACCTGAACGATTTTAGCTTCGACGCCAGTTCAAGCACCATCGTTTGGGGCAGCATCGATAGCCTGTATTGGGATTTTGGCGACGGGCAAAGTGATACTGGCTGGAGCATTCCATCCATCATCTATCAAAATGCGGGTCCTTATTCCGTGCGTTTGGTAGCGGTAAGCGATTATGGATGCAGGGATACCGTGAATCGTTCACGACAAGTTCATCCAAGGAGCGCACCCAGCATTCAGGCGAATTATTTTGATCATTGCTTCAGCTTTCATGCCTTTTCGTTCGATGGTTCAGGCTCGCAGATTCCTTGGGGAAGTATCGATACTTATCAATGGGATTTGGAAGATGGAGGGAACTTGAACGGCATACAGCCCGCGGGGTATTCCTTTCTCACGGCCGACTCCTTCGATATGCGCCTGATTACAACAAGCAATTATGGATGCCTGGACACGGTGTTTTCTGAAGTGGTGGTCCACCCAATGCCAAGCGCTAGTTTACAGTATAATGAAGACCAGCATTGTTTGTCGGGAAACAACTTCCGCTTCGACGCCACCAATAGCAGCATTGCCACCGGAAGCATTGCCAAGTATGCATGGAATTATGGCGATGGAAATACGGGAAATTCAGCCTTAATACCATCGAAAAGCTATACTACACATGGAAGTTATGTGTTGAAGCTGCGAGTGGAAAGTGCCTTGGGATGTGCAGATTCAAGCTTTCATCCCATCATTGTGCACCCTCAGATGAAGCCGGCCATTCAGATTGTCGATTCCTTTGTTTGTGTACGTGGCAACTTCTTTGACTTGAACGCAAGTTCCTCCACCATTCCTTATGGAAGCATCCAATCTTATTTCTGGAATTTTGATGATGGAAGTACTCAAAATGGGGTGAATATTGGCATCAAGAATTTTAATTATTACGACACATTCAATATTCAGCTCAAAACGATGTCCGACAAAGCATGCAGTGATTCGATCTACCGGCGCATCGTGGTTTACCCACAGCCAACAGCACGTTTTGTGGTGAATGATTCCATCCAATGTTTTGACCAAAATCAGTCCTTTATGTTCAATGCAACGGGCAGTACAGTGCCGAGTCCATGGGCGGGTATTACGGAATTTGACTGGTCGTCGAGCGATGCAGATATGTCGAGTGGACAGTTCTGGTTGAATAAATCATTTACAAATCGTGGTTTATATGATGTGCAGCTCCGTGTAAAATCCAACGACGGCTGCAGGGATACCACCGAAAGGCAGGTGCACTTCTATCCGGCCATGTCTCCTGCTTTTGGCACCCTCGATACGGCCCAATGTTTCAATGAACACGGGTTTGTTTTTAATGCGTCTGCAAGCACAATTCCCTTAGGAACGATTCAACAATACACGTGGAAATACGAAGACAATACAAGTGGTCAGGGTATACTAAGTCCGAATAAGCGTTTTGCTGATTTCGATACATTTACTGTTTGGCTAGTCACCCAGAGCAATGAATTCTGTGAGGACTCGATTCGTGGGGAAGTCATTGTTTTTGAATCGCCTTTGGCAGATTTTACGGTGCCAGAGACCTGTTTGAAACAGTCATCTATCTTCACGGATTTATCTCGGATGACGCATGACACGCTCATTTCTTGGTCTTGGGATTTCGCAGACCAGAAGAGTTCGGATGAGCAAAATCCGATTCATTATTATAAGGCCATTGGAAAATACGATGTGGGCTTACAGGTGGAGTCGCAAAATAACTGTTTTCATGATACGGTGATTAGCGCGGCGGCTTGGGTCAAGTCACTGCCGGTAGCAAAATTTGGCTATGAGCGCATCAATTATGATTTTGAGAAGGTTGAGTTTCAGTATAAGGATCAATCTACCGATGCCGTTACGTGGGACTGGGATTTTGGCGACGGACAAAGCAGTCAAAAAGCCAATCCATCACTCGAATACGGCGATACGGCGCATTATTTGGTTCAGCTGATCGTTTCAAATGCCTTAAACTGCCTAGATACGAGCATTCAAACCGTTTGGGCCTTACCCGAATTTTTGGTCTATGTTCCCAATGCTTTTACACCGAATAAAGACCGGCTAAACGAAGGATTTGCTCCGCGCGCCACCGCCTATTATTTCAAATACACTTTACGCATTTACGACCGTTGGGGTGAGATCGTATTCGAAGGCAACCACCTCACGGACACCTGGGATGGCACCTATAAAGGCGTCGAGTGCCCGAGTGATGTCTATGTGTACTCCCTCAATATCGTGGACCTCTTTGGAGAAATTCATAATTTGAAGGGGAATATTACGCTGATGAGGTAGGGAGTTAGTTATCAGGTTTTTAGGGATGACTAAACAGTTTGGATAGAAAAGTGGTATTTGATTTAGCGGTTGAATTTTTTTCCGATAAAATTGCCTTGGAGATTGATTTAATTAAAAGGTATCTATCCTAAAGAAAAAATGACATTTGAAAGACTAAGACTTGTATTTATTTTATTATTCACCGCTGCTCTCGTAGCACGCTGTGGCGAAAAGGGGAGTATAAAACACAGCGTTCGCAATCCAAAGTGGAAAAAACGCTGAAATTGACCCCACTTAGTCGGAGGAAACTGATCCCGTTTAAGCTTCAGAATCACAAGAAGATACGCGAGTTTTAATTCAGCGATTAATTGGGTATCTTGTATCCGTTTTTTTTCCAAATAGCACTCTTTTCACCACGAATACCCCACCCGCAAATTAGCCGTTGTCACCAATTTTCTGCCTTCAACACCCCACCAGTTTTGAACTTCGCTCAGTTCTATGTCTGAGGTGATCCGTACTTTCTCAAGTAAGACCCATTGGCAATTAATTCCAGCACCATAGAGGTGGGAGCTCTCTGAAAACTTGATGGATTTGAAGTTTCCGCCAAGGGATAGGTTTTGTTTGACCACTTTCATGTATTGACCAGATAGTGAGGAGAAGTTCATTGAATCCAGATTGGGTCTTGTGCGATTGATGCTTGCTTCAATTCGGATATCGTGAGAGCCATCAATGCTAAGTGTGTTTTCTAAGGTGTATTGTGTTGTTTGTGTGGAAGGAAGATTCTCCCCGCTAATTGAAGAGTTGCTTAGGATAAACTGACTAAGCCACATGGCTCGTTTCCAAAGTTTACTGTATGAAATCCCAGCAGATATCAGGCTTGTTCTATTAAAGGTTCGAAAGGCCGTATCGGGATGATTATTTCCTAGTTCATAAGGACTATACAGTGCAAAGAAGTTGATCCCTTTAGAAAACGCCGACTGAACTTGCACGCCGGCTCCTCTTGTGGTATTGACTTCTGGGCTGAGCTCACTTTTTAGAGTTTGGAGTTTCTTGTATAAGACCTTGCTGCTAATTTTTCCTTTTGCCCACTTTTGTTCCCAATCGTATTCTTTTTCGAGGTAGTTCTTTCTAAGAAATGGATTTCCGATGGTAGTATACAGTGCTCCGATATAGTTGTATTTCAAAGACACCTTCGCGCCATAATCTAGGTCTACCGTCGCCTTGGACTTTATTGCTTTATTTTCTTTGTCGCTTGCTTGGTTCGGCGCCGCTTCTCCTATGGTTATTGGCGATAATTGCTGATAATTGCTATTTCCTGCAGTCAATTGAATAGTAAGGCGGTTGTAAGTTTTTTGAACATCTAGAGTTAGGACTTGATTCTTTACATTATCCTTAACGCTTTTGATGTCCTTAGAGTAGAAGTAGGATAAAATCAATTTATCTCCTTTCTCGTTTGTCCTTCCTAATTGGATACCCGCTAGGTTTTTATTAAACTCTGGCTTTGCTATAGGGTCGAACATACCTTCATTATTGAAAGCTCGACCTAAAGTAATTCCTGTTTGCCAACCATTTAAGTCCATGGACATATCCAACCCCTTAACACAATGACCATAAAGACTTAACTCATTATAGTTAACCATTGCTTGACCAAGTTGAAAGTTTTTAACCCGCGATACCCAGGCTGTATACTTGGAGGTTTGCGAAGCCATTGAATCTTGAAGGATAGATTCTGGCCCATGTTCTATTAAAGATTTATACTCTGCAACCTTCAAAGAATCCTCCCGGTAAACTTTATAAATACGGGTAAATTTTATTGACAATGAGTCTTTTAGAACCATTAGTGAGTCCTTTCTGCTTTGGGCATTCGTTTTCCACTCGGATGGCTTATCAGTTAGGGTATCACTCAGGGTGTCAACGTGTATTCGCGACTTTATGTCTATAGTATCTAGTGGATTCCTAGGCTTATTAAGTTTAGCTAAGCTGTCATCAAGCCTTTGCTTTATGAGAAAATCATTGCCTTTTATTTGATCTTCAATGTTTTCCAATTGCCCTTTCAATTCTTCTAAAATGAAGCTGTTAAACCTGACAGACTTATCTAGTATTTTGGCTTGATTTTCAGCATCTTGCTTTAGCGTTCTTCTGTATTGGTTACCATCAAAACGGAGATTAATAAAATTGCTTCTATAGACAGTATTATTCTCAGTGGTTAAAAAGGCCGATCCTTGAAAAGGAAGACCTGCTAAGAATATGTTTCCTTGGTAAGAGAGTCGGGTGTAAGCGGTTGCGCTTCGGACATAGGGACTTTGAAGATTCGTATAATGATTCTCAATAGTAACATGACCATTGGATTTAAAGAGAGGCTTTGATTTATGCAGCTTGAAGTCTCGTTTGATTTCTGTCTTAGCGTTGGAAACAATTATGGAATCGGAGCGTTTGAAATCATGACCTGGGATTATCGTACTATCTAGATTAAAACTTTTACGAATATCCGGCACGTAATTTAAAGTGTCACTTGCCTTATTTGAAAATGAGTCAATTATTGTTCTCTGTGAATACCCGTCGGTAAAAATTAACAAAAATATTACAGCGCCTACAACCCTCTTATATCGGTAGTTTTCGCTTTTTTTCGTCAAGTTTTGCATCATGATCAATTTGCAAAGTAGTAAAATGTTTTTACTTTAGTGATGCCTTACCAGCGTTCTGAACTATGAACCTAAAAATGAAAGCCCTCAAAAGCTGCATTTTAGCTGCTCTTTTATATATCCTTCCGAATTCAACTTCGGCCCAGCTAAATGTCATGCTTAAACCTACGAATCCATATCGGTTTCAAGTAGATGATATTTGGAATGTTAATATATCATCACCAAAAGATGCGAATATTGTTGTTCAGGCTTATGTTCAGAAGTCTGGCGTTGGAGATGTTTATGTCTCTAAGAGTAAACCACTACATGTAAAGATAGGCTTGACAAGTTTGAGTAAAATTCTTGTTCAGCCTGAGTATGTGGATTTCCGTAGTGCTGAAATTCGTTCTTGGGTTGATGCGAATAATTCACTTCCTCCAGGCCATTATTCAATATGTTACGTTGTTTCATGTGCTGATGTGAATTGCGGTGGGTCTGGAATTTTAGGAGCGGACACCAAATTTTGTTCAAACTTCGTGATAGAGACTCCTTCTCCTCTTTTATTAAGTTACCCGTCCAATGAGTCAGTCATTAAGGATCTCACACCTCAGTTGACATGGATACCACCAAGTCCTGTATCACAAGATGTGCGCTATGAATTAAAACTTGTTAAAATCAATAAAGATCAGTCTAGGCAGGATGCCATCACTAGAAATATTCCTTTAATTCATAGGGATGACATCAATGGAATCACTTTAAGTTTCCCAGCAGATATCGACCCACTGGTTGAGGGAGAGTCATATTCTTGGGAGGTTTATGCTGTGCTCTTTGGGGAACGTATTGCTCGATCTGAGGTCTGGGAATTTACTATTGGTAAGGACACCCAAGAAATAAAGGTTGATCCTTTTAACTACATTAAAATTAGGCAGGTGAATCCCACATCTGTGGTGCATATAGAAAATACTTTACGACTTGACTACCATGAATTGGTAAATAAGTCAAGTGAGCTTCAACTAGAAATACTAACAACCGATGGAAAGAGAAAAGGTTCAGTTTCTCTTCCAATTCAATACGGTGAAAATCTATTGGACGTATCCTTAAGTAACATGGGGCTTAAACCCAATACTGAATATGTCGTCCGCATTGCCAATGCTAAGGGGGAGAATTTTGAAATTAGAATTCATTATTCCTTTAGCTACTGAGCCTGATGAAATTTTATTTGTTTTTAGGAATGTGCCTTCTTTCTGCTTGTACTGGAAGTCTGCCCCCAATGGAGTTGACTACATGGCTGGAAAATGACGAACATGGATTATTTCAGACGCAAAAGGAAGAAACTTTTTCGCTCAATTGCTCGGTTCTACCCGCAAGCCTTTTGGCTTATAAGCAACTTCATATTCTTGAAGAGCGATACGATGACAGCACATTTGAGGCTTTAGAAGAAGAATATAACAAAGGCTTTTATTTAAAATTCTCAATTGACTTTTCAGAAAGAACAGCTGAAGCCAAAGAATTTTACGAAGCAAATGCCGACTATTTAAATTTTTTCATGGCACGAGATCTTCATCTTGTTGCTGGAAATGACACGCTTGTGTGTTCGATGGCAAATTTGGAAAGGTCTGCTAATTTCTCTCCTTCTTTCAATTACGAACTTGCTTTTGATCGGCCATTGAATTGGGAAAACTCTGATTTAACGCTCCTGTATCAAGGAGAATTAACAAATAATTTGCCACGCCCCTTCACTTTTACAAAAAGTGATATAAAGGACATACCCAAACTTAAACGATAACTCATGAAACTATTTCGAAAACGTATTGTGTTGTACAGCTATGCCACTTTAGCTGTATTTCTATTCGAAATTATCTTTCCTGCCGCGGCTCATGCGTTAACAGGAGGGCCATCAACGCCAGAAGTCCAATCCTTTGAGCCAATTGGAACAAGCGATATGGTTGATATCTTTTCTGGAGACTTTAAATACAATATTCCACTTATGGAGGTGGATGGATACCCTGTAAATATATCGTACAATGCAGGAATCAATGCCGACCAAGAGGCAAGTTGGGTAGGCCTCGGGTGGAATCTAAACCCTGGGGTAATTAACAGAAATTTGCGAGGTATTCCCGATGATTTTCAAGGGGATAAGGTAACGAAATACATAAAACTTAAGAATAACACCACTATTGGAGCCTCCTATAATAAGGATTGGGAAATTTTTGGCAAAGATAAAAGCGCCAAAATACTGCAGAAATTGAATTTTGCTAGCAAAGACTCTAGTTTTGGCCGATTCAGCCTCAAACTCGGTTTTTTGGTTAATAATTATCAAGGATGGAGTATGGATATAGGCACTGGTATCAATGCCAGTTTACTAAAAATTGGAGGCACAAAACTGTCTTCCGGCCTCAATCTTGGTTACACCGGGGCCTCTGGCTTGACGCTTTCTTCAAATGTGTCTGCTGACTATATGCTCGACAATGCGCAAAAAGGCGTTGAACAAGGTATCGGGCTTAATGCAGCTACCGCTGTTAATTCAAGAGCGGGCATGAAAAGTTTAAATTATGGCTGGGGCCTTAATAACATAATTGACGGATCAAATAACACCAAGTCTTCGGCATTTTTACTTGGTGGCAACTCCCAAATCCTATTGGGCTCGCAAACCTTTACCCCAAGTATAAGTGTACCAATGAATAATTTGTCTATTAGTTTGACTTTCAAATGGGGCAAAGAGATTAAGGGACTAACAAAAAACCGAAGTATTAACGGATACATGTCCGTTCAAAAAATACGAGATAATGAAATAGTAAAATCAGCATATGGGTATGCCCACTTGGAAGATGCCGACTGGGATGATATGATTGATTTTAACCGTGAAAAAGACGGCGCTTTTTCTGAAAATCACACCAACCTGCCGATACCAGTGCCCACATATGATATATTCAGCGTAAGTGGTCATGGAATTGGAGGAACATTTAGACTATACCGAAATGATAATATTTACAATAGAGAAGAGACGAACGATAACTTTAATTCAAGCACTGCTGCCGGAATAGATATATCAAGTTTCGATAAATTCAAAGCAGGGATAAATTTTTCCTTTGTCGCTAACAAGACGCTGACCAGCAATATTCATGAGAACAATAAATTACAACAAAGAGCGAAGTATGTAAAAAGCTCCGATTTACCCAATAATCCACTTTATGAGCCTGTCTATTTTAAACAGATGGGTGAAATGACTCGATCTAATGCAGAATTTAACAACGGAATTCGAGGATATTCATTGTTAGCTCCGCAGACAGGCATTGGCTATGTCGGTCCAGATTATTTGGCTCAAGTCGGACGTTTTGAACCAACAGGCTTAAAAAAGCCTGAACAAATGATTGCAGACCCTACCGCCAATATTCAAACGTCCAGACAACCAAGAAACGCGGTCATGCAGGCTTTAACAGCAATTGAAGCAAGTAAAATTGGCCTAACCCAAAAGCTTGAATATTATTCTGGTAGCACCTATGAGCCAACGAGTGGGGTCTTAAAAGCTGATCAATCTGTAAATAGAGTAGATGAGGTTAGAAAAGGACACCATTATTCAGAAATCCGGGTTCTCAATACCGATGGTTCTCGGTATGTATATGGATTACCCGCCTATAATCTGGTCCAAGAAGAAATAAGTTTTGCTGCCGGGAACAACACCACTCCTGCGGGCAATTGCGCCACGGGACTAGTTTCATACAACAGTACTTATACCTCTACTTCAAAAAAATCTGGAGAAGGAAACAATCAAGGGAAAGACAATTTTGTTCAGAAGGTTGTTACACCGTCTTATCCCTATGCTTTTCATTTAACAGCTGTTGTTTCCCCCGACTATGTTGATTTAACAGGTAATGGAGTTTCTGATGACGATTTTGGTACAGCTGTTAAGTTCGATTATCAAAAAACCGCCGAAAATTATAAATGGCGAACTCCCTATACTGAATATCAGGCTATGTACAATGAAGGTCGGAAGACAGATTATTCTGACGATAAAGGTTCTTTCATTTATGGAGAAAAGGAGATTTATCACCTCCATTCTATTGTTGGCAAGAACCACATTGCGGTATTTTATATTTCTGCAAAATATGATGGAGTCGGTGCTCAAAATATTCATGGGGGATCTGGTTATGCTGGAGCAAATCTATACAAGCTTGATAGTGTCATTTTGTATAACAAACAAGATTTCTACAAGAATGGCTCAACAGCATACAAAATTAAAGCAGCCCATTTCGAATACGAGTACTCACTTTGTGGCGAAGTTCCAACATTTGCTTATGGATTTAGTCACCCTTACAAAGGAAAACTAACTCTTAAAAAAGTTTGGTTCACCTATGGTAATTCATTTAAAGGGAAGTTTTCTCCCTATCAATTCAATTATAACCATGAAAACGACCCAGACTATAAATACCATATTAAGGCGCACGACAGGTGGTCAACATATAAGCCTGTAGGCAGTGCCACATGTGGGTCATCCACCGAATTGACCAATGCCGAATTCCCTTTCACTCCCCAAATTCGAGGACTAGCAGATGATTACGCAGGAACTTGGTCCTTAAGTGAAATTGTACTGCCTTCTGGTGGGAAAATATCGGTAGAATATGAGGCAGATGATTATGCCTATGTTCAAAATTTAAACGCAATGAGCATGCTTAAAATTAAAGGCTTCGGCGATTCACCTGCGGATTCTTCAAGTTATGGCAATCTGCTCTTTACCAAAAAGGGCAAGGATATAATAAACAATTATGTGTTCATTGATTTGAATGGCACTACTACATTAGATGAGTTTAGCCACATGGTTTACGGACTAGACTCTACACTTCAGTTTACCGTATTTGCCGACATAAATGGACATAATAATTACGAATATGTTAAGGGATATGCTGGAATAGATTTCGGGGCTAATGATGCCTATGGTCTTTATAACAATGGAACTGAGGGTTATATCCGCCTCAAATTGACAACGCTTAAAGATGATGATAAAGGCAAGGATGCGAACCCAATTTCAAAGAACATATGGAATTGGGCAAGGATTCATGCTGCTGACATTGTGTTTAACCAGAATGCGAGTAAAAATGTCCAAACCAATAAGGTATCTAAAGGATTTTACGAGATGGTTGGGATGTTCAATGAAATGGCAAATATGGTTGCTGGCATTTATGGGAACCTGAAGCGACGTGGTTTTGGTCAAAAAGTAAATGTCGCTAAAAGTTTTATTCGTCTTAATTCAAAAGGTCAAACAAAAATTGGCGGTGGACATCGCGTCAAATCTATTAAAATCAATGATAACTGGGCATACGTGGGTGCT
The DNA here is from genome assembly GCA_964620355.1 of uncultured Burkholderiales bacterium. GTDB lineage: Bacteria > Bacteroidota > Bacteroidia > UBA8524 > UBA8524 > UBA8524. The sequence goes on from CAZUIT010000001.1 coordinate 334,400, forward strand.
GCCAATGCAAATGAAGAAGATTTTGAATATGGTCAACAATACTTCTATACAACCAAAGAAAAAGGCCCCGATGGTATTATAAGAGAAATCAGTAGCGGGGTTGCAGCTTTTGAGCCTAATCTAGGAGGCGATGAAAATCCATTTTGTCAACCGAGAACAGTTCGTGAAGAGCTTAAAATGGTCCCTGATTTAATGTATATGGATGACGCACCTTTGGGTGAGTCATTCATGCCTCCTGCATCCGTAGGATATTCAAAAGTCACCGTCAAATCTCTTTCTCACCAGGGAGTATCAAGAACAGCCACTGGGAAACAAGAATTTGAATTTTTTACAGCCAAGGATTTTCCTGTGCGTTTTCAAGAAACACATATCGACGTTGATATTTTCCGCCCATCACAAGTGGAACAATTGTTTTCACCGAGTTCCACAGAATCGACATTGGTTACCGCGTCACAGGGATACAAAATTGTATTGAATGATATGCACGGAAAACCGAAAGCACAATACACCTATTCCGAACATTCTGAAAGTCCGATTGGTGGGGTGAAGTACGAATATTTAACATTGGAAGGGAATGACTCAGAACTTTCAAATACCGTAAAAGTCTTGTCCGCTTCAGGAATAATTCAAGAAAAAGAACTAGCCGCCGAGGTGGAAGTATTTAGTGACTATCGCCAATCCTATAATGAAGTGAAAAGTGTAAATCTCAGTGTTAATACAGATTTTTTTACTGTCGCTTCTTTTCCTTTACTGATACCTTCACTCTACAATGCCTACAAAAAATCATCACAAAAAATTCAAACTGTTGTAACAACGAAAGTCGTAAGTCGGTATGGAATATTGAAGAAGACTATAGCGCTTAAAGAGGGTTCGTCCATTGTTACAGAAAATCTCTTGTATGATGATATTACAGGAAATGTTCTGGTATCAAGTGTACAAAATGAGTTTAATGATAATGTCTACTCCCGCACTACTCCCGCTCATTGGGCCTATGATCAAGGAATGGGGCCAGCGTATAAGAACATAGGCGTCAAGCTTAATAGTGTCATGCTCAATTCTGATACTATAATTCTTCCAAATGGGCTTAACGTAAGAAACTTCCTCGTTCCAGGTGATGAAGTGCTGGTTACCAGCTATGCCAATGGCTCATGGAATATTTGTCATGTTTATGAAGGAGCAAATCACCGGTTAAACTTAATTGATGAAAAAGGTGGGGCGGAATTTTTACCTAGCAATGGCGTACTCTATAGTATTCAAGTTATTCGCTCTGGTAGGAGGAACTTACAGAATGTTCCAGTAGAACAAATGTCAATGTTACATAATCCTATAAACGGTAGTTATCTAAGTCTTGATTCCATTATCAGTGCCAGCGCAGTTGAATTTGATGACTATTGGCCATTCTATTGCGATAAATACTACAAATACACCTGCGACACCAATTATATACTCCCTCTTAATGAGATATCAACTTTCTTAAATGATGTGTTTGATAATTTTACCGTTTCGAATGCAGGTTACGATATCAATACGGCTTGTTTGTATGACCGGCTAAATGGTTATGGTTATAAAGAGTCCTCTTTAGATTCGCTTTTCAGTAAAGCAATTGTTTCAGGTGACGAGGTTTATACCTTGTTGGGCACAAGCACCACATGTGTCAATTGTTATGATTCACTCTTTATCAAATTAGCAGAAAATGTTTACCAAGGATTTGGAATTGCCGATGTGCAACAATGTATGGAAGAAACCCAAGGATCTTGTGTCAAAACTTATGGTTCAATAATTAGCACCATTCCATACAACCCACTTTATGAAAGCTACCGATATATATTAGACAGTATTGCTGGTACTTGCACTGCGGACACAGCATTGAATGTTTCACTACAAAATGGTTCTAGCTTCCAGAATAATGGCGATCTCGTCTTTAATTTTGCTCGTTGTGATAAGAATTGCAATTTAAGTGTCCAAATTCCAGAGGACGAGTGTTATTCAGAAATTACGCAGGCTCTAGATGTTAAATATTATTCCAATGATATTTTTTCTGTATCACTTGTATTGGATAGAGGTGATGGAATAATTGATACGATAGAAACGTTTGGCTCAGCGGATTGTGTAGGCTTGAGAAGAATTAATTGCACCTCTGAGTGTTTAACTCCGGAAACCAGTACGGTTCTCAACCCCTATCAAATGGGTATTCGGGGAAATTGGAGAATGAAAAAGCAACTCGCCTATGTTGACAATCGTCTTTACGCGAGTAATCCGGACCCGCGTAAAGATGGTTCATATTCTAGTTTCTCTCCATATTGGACTTATAGTGCTGGACCTGGAAATATGATTCCTTCCTCTTCGTCTAAATGGATTTGGGCGAATCAAGTAACCAAATACACTCCTCATGGAAATGAAATTGAAAATCAAGATGCACTTGGAAGATATTCTTCTGCTTTGTTTGGTTTCAACTATACATTACCAATAGCGGTTGCCGGCAATAGCAAGTATGAGCAGATTGCTTTTGAAAGCTTTGAAGAAAACAGTGAATTTTGGTTTATTGCAAATTGTTACGACAAGCATTTCACCTTTGACGGCTTTATGCCTACTCAAGCTGAGTACAGTAAAGAGTTTGCTCACTCTGGAAAATACTCACTACATCTCAAGCCATCTCAAACTGTTTCTTCGGCGAACGACCGAACCTTTTGTTCAGACGCATCTACTCCATTTGGTGCAACTGAAACAGAATGGAGAAGTTGTTACTGCGTGGGAAGATTCAATCCAGATACTGGTCGTTATATCCTTTCTTCATGGCTTAAAGAAGGTGTAAATATGATGGATACGAGTTACTTAAATTCATCCATCCAAGTCAAACTTCATAAAATAGGTTCGGTAACTGAAACATATACCTTCAAAGGCCAAGGACAAATAATAGATGGCTGGCAACGAGTATATGGTGAATTTAGAATAAGTGATTCTGTTGAGCAGGTAGAAATCACACTTGTTGGAGCAGATGTCGATACCTGGTTTGATGATCTTAGGGTTCACCCATTTAATTCAAATATGAAGAGTTATGCCTATGATCAAATAACCCTCAGACTCTTGGCAGAATTGGATGAAAACAATTATGCTACCTACTATGAATATGATCAAGAAGGTGCACTTATCCGAGTGAAGAAAGAAACAGAAAGAGGCGTTCAAACGCTGAAAGAAGTTCGTAAATCCATCCTAAAAATTGAGAACTACAATGCGCCTTAAAGTTATCCTACTCATTCTTATTTGTTCTGCATTCCATTCACAAGAAATGGATGCATTTGAGCTACTTGAAAAATCAGTAGACAAATATGCAAATACCTCAGAATATTCCTTCAATTATCAAATGTCCTGGAATTGCGAAGGACAAGGAAATAGCGGTGTAGTAAATGGGAGTTTTTTGAAAAAAGGGAAAGATTTCATCTTAAAGAAAGGAGACGGAATCACTCTAAAATCAGGTGAATACTTGATAAATATTAATCAAAACGACAAGATTATTATTATACAATGGGCCGACGAGGGGGTGAATTTTAATGAAGCCCTGAATGTGCTGAATGAAGAAAAAGAATTCTTAACAGGAAGCACAGATTATGGAGAAGGCTTTGTTAAACTAATTTTTGTTCCAAAGCCTGATTCTCATCTAGGCTATTTAGAATCCGCTCAACTGGAAGTAGATAATTCAGGATGGATCAAATCTTCAAGCTACACATTCAGTCAATCAGCCCAGGTCGGCGAAAAGAATAAGTGTAAAAAAATGGCGATTAATTATGCTGCTTACAAAATTGGGAACATCAATCCTAACGAATTAAGTGCCTCACAATTTGTACGCATAAATGGAACCGAAGTCACAGCGGCTCCTAAATACAAAAACTACGAAGTCATTTCATCCCTAAATTTTGAACAAGAATGAAAAGGATTGCTAAAAATATCGTGCTCCTACTAATGTGCTTTTATGGATTTAATAGCACACTTTTCGCAGGCATTGAACCAGTCTTGAGGAGCTCCATGACTGGAACAAGTATCCATGCTGATAGCTTCAGAATCCTTGAAGATATTCAGTATTATAATAGCAATTTATCAGCCTATAACCTTTACAAGGTCGATAATTTTATAACCTTGGAAATCAACCAAGATCAGTTAGTCTCTTGCTATTTGGATACTTTTTCATTTTGGGCAAATATTGAGGTAACGGGATGGGATGAATTTGGAAGCACCACGATTGAAACTATATTTCTCCAAGTATTTTATGACCAGAATGTTGGTGCCCAATATAAAGGAATACATACAAAACGTCTCTCTGGTTTCTACAAAATGAAACTCGAAATTATCTCCATTTCCAATGCTGCATTGATCGACTATATCAGGGTAAGTGGAGAAATTGCCATTGAACGCTATAAAACCTTAGACACCGCTTCGTATGCAAGCGTAAGCTCTTCATCCTATAACGCAACAACAGGGGACATAACTGTCAACTGGGCTGCAGTAACTGGTGCCGAGGAATATGATTTAGAATACACTTTTGTAGACGATTATACAAATGAACATGTAGCTGATGCTTTGACAAGCGCTGATATTGACGTTGATTTTGACCGTAATGCATCACGGGTAACAGTCAAGGGAAACTCCTATTCATTTAGTAATGTTTTTGAACGAGGGTATATCGTCTTTAGGGTAAGGCCCGCCTCATATACTGGGTCAAATTTTACTTATAGAATTGCTGGAAAATGGACTAATAAAACCTATGATAAACCTCTGAGTGAATATTCATCGGCAGAAAAATTAGCAGTTAGCCCTTTAGAACCTACCTTCAACTGGCAATATGTAAACACATTTAGTGAATGGGGAAAACGGAAAGAACTAATCTCCTTTATGGATGGAAGCTTTCGCAGCAGACAGAGCCTCACAAGAGTTTCGAGCGATACTACCATCATAATTGGTGAAAGTATTTATGATTACCAAGGCAGACCAGCAATGCAAATATTGCCTGTTCCGGTGGACGAAACCCTCCTTAAATATTATCCGAACTTTAACTTAGACAGCGCGACTGGGGATGAATACACTAGAATTCATTTTGACACTGGATTTTGTGACTTAATTTCATCGCCACTAGACACCCTCTCAGGCGCAAGTCAATATTATTCAGGAGGAAATACTTTTTTGGCCAATTCAACACATTGGCTCTATGATCACAATCCGTATATCCCAAGAGCAAACGGAAGACCTTACGTTCGGACCATATACACAGACGATAATAGCGGCAGAGTTGCAGTTCAATCTGGAGTTGGTCGTGATCATGCCATTGGCACCGACCATGCCACTAAATACTATTATGGCACCCCCTATCAAGAAGAATTGGATAGGCTTTTTGGAAACAATGTTGGGGCAGCCGTTCACTACCAAAAACAAATGGTTATTGACCCGAATGGTCAAGTAAGTGTATCCTATACGGATCTCTCTGGGAGAGTAATTGCCACAGCGCTTGCCGGAACTAGTCCAGACAATGTAGAGGTTTTGAGTAATAACCCAGGCTCTTCCCTTCTTAATGTAGAATTAATTCCATTCAATCTTGAATCGATGCCAGATCCCTATACTACAGTGGTACAAAAGAAGGTGACCGTAGCTGTGCCAGGGGAATACCGCATAAATTATATGGTTGATAGAACTTCATATACTGATTTATGCATGTCGAATTGTTATGAATGTGTATACGATCTGACCATAAGTATCACAGATGAATGTGGTGCGGAATTATTGGACGGGGATTTATTCACTGCCGGAATACAACCCTTTTCACGAGAGCTAAAAAAGGTAGATTCAAGTCATTATTCTATTAGTTGCTTTGGGGCAGATGAACTTTACAAAAGTGTAGATGACCCATTATTAGGGGATTCGATGCGGGTTACGCTAGGAAAAGGGTCCTATTTTATTACTAAAACACTTACTGTGAGTGAAAAAGCAGCGAACTATTACGCTGATCTTTATATTCAGGATACAGCATGTGTAAAGGATGAGCAGTACTTTATCGACTACTACAAATCCATAATGGATGACTTTGGCTGCAATATCAGCTGTGAAGTCTGTTCAGACCTGCTAACTGATTCCATAGGTTATATTACTAATCGCAGACAGCAACTTGTAGACTTAGGCTATGCAGATAATGGAGTATTGGCATACAATGGAAATTATTTGCTTCAAATGGCTGTTGAAGAATACTCTCAAAAAAAGGACTTATGCAATGACATTTGTAATCCCGATTTATCACCATGCGCATACATGGAACATGTCATGCAAGTTGACGTTTCACCAGGTGGACAATATGAGGAACTGAAAGGAGATATCACCTTACATCCAGAATATTGCAAATACGAATTTTGCATGGCAAACCCCGAAGCTGATTCTTTTCTTATTATTCTTGATAATATAGATGGGCAGGAAGCAATTAGCCTAGGTTTGATGAATCCAATTCGAACTGCTGGTGTAAATTTCCCAATAGGCAATACTGATACGTTTTTTATGATGAATGGAAGTTATAAAGCTATTCTTCAGTCAGAACTTGATGCCGTTATATCTGTCCCAGATATTTATAGTGTCTATCACGATTTAGACATCTGGGAATCTGCCATTTGGATTAGTCATTATATGCTCGGAGAAGACACCATTCCATATAGTATTTATGCTGCAACTCAAGCGACCAATAATGCCTATGATTACTATAATGGCAGATGCTATATGAAGGATCCGATGCTTTGGGAAACCTTCCGAGCACTTTACAAGGTTGCACGCAGTAAAGCAATGGTTCAAATCAGAGCGAGTACTACCTGCTCTGCAATGTCAATTCCAGCTGGAAAAGAAATTCGTTTCAAATCCACTGATGATGTGGAAGGGGATATCGGCGGAGATGAAGCTGCCATGAGCGGTAGATTTTACAGTGATTGTGGGGCTTCTTGCGATAGTATGAGTGGTGCTTGGATGTCATTATTAGGGCCTTGTGTAGAGGAAAGTCCAAATAAGGAAGCAATTCGATTGGCCCTCGTAGCAAAATGTACAGCTGGCTGCGGTTCAAATAATCCTATGGGGTCCTCCGATGGGTTTAAAGAAGTGTTAGAAGCTTATGGCGTATATGAAGCTGGAGTGTGCGACCCGCGAATAATTACTACCCCTCCATTGTCCACATCGTATGATGAATTCGGACTCGATTCAAGTGATTATCATTGCTCATGTTCAGATGATGAAGATCCTTGTCTTAATTATAAATCAGACATCAATTACCGAAATACAATACGTACGCTTTACTATGAATCACAAGTTATAGAATGCGATACCTTGTGCATAGAATGTAGTGACATTCAAAAGGCTCTGGTTCCATTTTTCGAAGAACTTGGTGATACCTTAGTGATTTTAGATTCAACGGCAAACTGGCCGCTAATTATGACCGCTTATTTGAATAATAAGCTGAAGGTGAACCACGATGCCGATACTTATCTAGAATTCATGGCACAATGTGCCGGCATGCAAAATGAAAATATTGACGATGATTCCATTGTAGAATTATTCCAAGGACTGCCAGAACCTATAGAATATGCCTCGCGACAATACTATATCGATAGCATTACTAATGAGATTGAAACCTCTAGTATTGGCGGGTTTCCAGGACAAGATTATTTTAGGCCAAACCCAGGAATTGCATATGCCTATATCGAAAATGCCAATGTAGAATCATCCACAAACTATCAATGGTTTGACTACCAATCTCCTAGTATTGTGACAAGTAATTTATTGTCCTGCGATGACGAAGACCTAGTTCTACTTGACCCCTGTGTTTGCGGAGCCTTGGCAAATATCATGAAAAATGAACCAGATTTAGAGGATATAAATGATCCTGGTTGGGCCAGTCATTGGACATGTCCGGCAAGTTTAGAGCTTGTTATGCAGGCTTGTGCAAGTGCATGGATGAATAAAGAAGGTAAGAACCCTATGGATATGGACTCTTTAGGCTGGACAAAACAAGACTCTTTGAATCTATGGGAACTTGCTCGTGCAGATGATCTTTATCTTCCTTTAGGCTGCAGAAAAGATCTTCAATGTGATGATTGTAATTCTTTCCCAGACCCCCCTCCTGGCCCTCCGACTTATCATTTGCCAGGAGGCGGTGGCGGTCCTACACGGTACAAACATACTTCTACTCCTGAAAAGGTTCCAGCAACTCCATACCTTCCGTGTGATTCGCTGTTAAAATATTTGGATTCTTTTCTGACCAATACAGTACCATTGTCTAAGCCATTAACGGAAGCGCAGTTAGAATTGGCGGCAAATTTTATCGATTCAGTTTTTGAGGGAGAACCTTACTATCGAAAAAAAACAGCTTTAGACCCAGGAGATGATTTGGAATATAGAATGGAGCGTCTGCTCGCAGAAGTAAATAGATGTACGTCTCCTCCTTATGAAGAAGATCCCTGCGCAAATTTCACCAGTTCTGCATCTAAAATTCGGGAATATTTGGCTTGCGATAGTTTTTGTGTTAAGGAAAACGATTTACCTCCTTTGGTGAGAGAATGGTTGCGACAAGAAACTAAACTAAAAATTGGTGAATCTTATGGCGGACCATTTCCCCCAGCTCGATACAATTTGCTTGTAAAAAACAACCATAATTTAGTTTCGAAATTAGTTAATGCCTACTATGGAACGGATTTATATAATGGCACGAATGCAGCAGGAATTGGACATTATTACGAAGATGGAATGAGTTTCAGAGGGCCAGGCCCAAAACGTTTTACCATTACAGACGGTTCCGATTCAGTCCAACTAACCTTATCCTTTTACGCTCCAGACGAAAAGCTCAGCCTAATAAATCGTATTCGAGGTATTGTTTCTGTCAAACCTTACAAAGCACTTCCATGTGATAATACCAAAAGATTTCTGCTAGAAGTAATGGTCGAAGACAAAGACAAGAACGTTTATATACTACCCATGTTTGGTAGTACCGATGATTATGAACTCATGGATCTTTGCGGCACAAAGCCAAAACTTTGTGGTCGCGGACGAAATGTCGATGCCACATTAGGGAGTATGAGCGAATGCCTGATTGACATGGATTTGATGGCCGAAGCCTTCGGAAGGCGTTACCATAACATGTATCTCGATTCAGTTCGTGCTGGCTTCATTCATAAATACAAATCACAATGTATTCAACAGGCAATACCAAGCGAATCCATGAAGATGCGCTTTGATCAGCAGGAATATCATTATACCCTCTATTATTATGACCAAGCGGGTAATTTAACACAAACAGTGCCTCCAAGTGGGGTACAATTTGGGTCTGCACTCCAAGTAGAATTGGCCAAAAACAAGCGTAGGTTAAACCTAGGTAGTGGGTATTATCCAACCCATAACCTGCCAACCAATTACCAATACAATACTTTAAATGAATTAAAATGGCAGGTCACTCCGGATGGTGGAGTTAGTGATTTCTGGTATGACCAATTAGGCCGACTTGTCGTTTCTAGAAATTCGAAACAAAAGGCGTACTCAAACCCCACCTTTAGCTATACTAAGTACGACCCACTTGGCAGAATAAGTGAGGTTGGTGAAATTACGCAGTCAAGCTCTACTGATACAATGAGCATTAACATTGCCTATAGCACATCCTTGCTATCAGGCTGGATAAGTGCCGGCTCACGCACACAGATTACAAATACGTATTATGACGAAATGAAGTTCGTTGTTAACTACACCAACTTCAAGCAACACAACCTACGAAATAGGGTTGTCTCCACCACTTATACTACAGCAAATGGAGCACCAGTATACCAAAGTGCGGTCCATTATGACTACGACGTGCACGGAAACGTAAAAGCCATGGTTAGGGAAACCCCCAGCTTAGACTCTGTTTATGAACGATATAAGATTATTAACTATCAATATGAACTGGTGAGTGGTAATGTGCTAAAAGTGCTGTATCAGCAAGATAGTGTTGATCAATTCTTTCATAAATATGAATATGATTCGGATAACCGTGTAATTGGCGCCTATACATCGCGAGACCAGATTCATTGGGACCGCGATGCCAAATACATGTACTATCTACACGGGCCTTTGGCACGAATGGAACTCGGTGAACTCCGCGTACAAGGAATGGATTACGCCTATACGCTGCATGGGTGGCTCAAAGGAGTCAATTCGGAACGATTAAGAACAGGCCATGATATTGGTAAAGACGGAAATGCCAGCTCAGTAAATGAATGGGTTTGTAGGGATGTATTTGGCTTTGGACTGGGTTATTATGATGGCGATTATTCTCGAATTGGCACGGTAAGCGCGAGCACCAATTTTATTATCAATAAAACCGGTTCCATGTTACAAGACACGGGCAGGGAATTGTATAACGGCAATATCTCGTCCATGGTAACGGCCATTGGCAAATTCATGGAACAAGGTGACGTGCCATTCGGAAGAGCATTCCAATATGATCAGCTAAACCGCATAAAAGCCTCTCGCGGATTCAATAATATTGATACGACAACCAATGTATGGAAATCCACAGGAGCGCCCCTCACCCAGTATGCAACGAATTATTCCTATGATGAAAATGGTAATATTCTAAGCTTGGCAAGGAAAGGCAAATCATCTCAACCAAATATGGATGAGCTGTCTTATCATTACTATAGTGGAACAAATAGGCTCGAATACGTTGACGATGCAATAAGTAGCACTAATTACGGTATTGACATAGACGACCAATCTGCTGGAAATTATACCTATGATGCGATTGGGAATTTAATATCTGATGCATCTGAAGAAATTGATGAGATTACCTGGACCGTTTATGGTAAAATCCAGTCGATTGTGCGTTCTGGAGCAAGTACTAAACCTTCTTTGCAATTTGAATACTCACCCGACGGGTATCGAACAGCCAAACATGTTATAGATCCAAGTACAGGATATACAACAAGTACCTGGTACGTCCGTGATGCTTCTGGAAACATCATGGCCACCTACCAAAAATCAATGTATCAAGATTTAGATACAACGGAACTGGATTTATCAACGGTGGTCAATATCCTAATAGCGGATAATGGTGCCGGGTTAAATGCCGCTTTTATGGTTTCAAGTACAGGATTGAACCTTCCTTCACGATTGGAACCAAGCGATTATTCGGGTTTCAAAACCTATTTAGCCACTAACTTTTTGCTGCAGAGCACACTTGAGGCAATAAACCCCTTGAATATTCTGAATTTCGACCCCTCCTTAACAACCTCTGTAATTGATAATACAAGTACCAGCGACTTTTATTATGCTATGACTGCGTATTATGGTGATGCCAATAATTATGCGATAACCTTGTCTGGTGGGCCTTGTTATTTGACCATAACGCGTGATATGATCAGCTCCAACTATTTCAACTTTACTGAATACCTTCTTAGCATCGCTAATCCAACGGATGTGCAAACACTCTGGGATACGTATTACTTTCCAACTCCAATGCCTTTGACAATGAGTCAAGTAGCATTGGACCTAAATTCGTTCGCATCCCCACTATTGTATGATCAAATCCTCGCCCTCGTGGGCACCGACATTTTCATGCATTATGATTCCTATATGGGACCAGGCGCTCTTGAAACTTATTTGCTTGCGATGCCAGACCTAAAAGACTGCACCAAACTTGCTATTGGCGAGAACACGAGTGTCCAAATATTAACAGTATATGATGCAGCTGGAGTGTGGGCAATAATGGAAAGTTTAGAAACCTTAGATGCACTTGCAGATAAAATGATCACGTATAGCCCAAGTGACTTTCTGCTCTCTGGCCTGACATTCGCCCCTACTTATGGATTAACTTTGTTAGAAACAGGTGCCTATGTGGTAATACCTCCAAGCACCATTAAATACATCTACAAAGTGTCTATTCAAGAATACTTTGATGCTATATCCAGCTATGCACCACTTGGCGAAGCCTATTTACTCAACCTGAAGAATCAACTTATGAGTCTGGGTTATGTAGGTTCAGGATGGAACTATTATGCTAGCGAACACCATATCTATGGTAGTTCCCGAATTGGCGTCCACCAAACAAATATGCTTATGCGTGCAAGGTTTGGTAGTGAAGGAATTTCCATAACTTTGGAAGACAACGAATTCACGCAAATGTACCGAGGCAAACGACATTACGAACTTTCCAACCACTTAGGCAACGTCCAGGTAGTAGTGTCTGACAAGCGAGTAAGTATTTGCGATGAATATTTAGGAGTGGAACGCTTTGAAGCTGAGGTGCTTAGCGCCATGGATTATTACCCATTCGGAATGATGATGCCGGATAGGCAGTGGTATGCGAATAACGACAGTTCTGCGTACTCATTCGGCTTCGGAGGTCAAATTAAGGATGATGAGGTTTTTGGTGTTGGAAATAGTTACTCGGCTGAGTTCTGGCAATATGATTCGAGACTGGGAAGGAGGTTTAATGTTGATCCACTCTTTTACAAATATCCGTTTGCCTCGGCATACTCCGCATTTAATAATAATCCGCTAAGAATTGTTGACCCCACCGGCAAAGGTGGAGAAGATTGTGTTGATCCGAATAACTCCAGTGGCCCAGTAACAGAAGATTCTCCATACCCTAACCTAGTAGAGTTTACACCAACTAATAATCAAGCAGGAAATGGAGATCCGAATTGGGGAGGAGGCTATTCTTCCACGACAAATACTTGGGGGCCTATAACTTACAATGATAATTTCTACCTCTCGATGGGGAAAACGGATCTAAAGAAATGGTTGTTTTATCCCAAGGATGTTGAAAAATCATTTGAAAAATTTGCGATAAAGGCATTCAATCAAAGGAAGAACGCCAATTACGGGGGCTATCGCACAAAATCTGGTCATTCGCCGGATGCTGTAGAACAAGTGAAAGTATTTGATTCGAAAGGGAAGGTTAAATACTATGGATATGCCTTCTATGAGGTTAAGCTACAAAATGATGGGAACTCTGTAAAACTTGACGCTCAAATTAGAGGGTTCATTGATGAACTAGCTGGTACAGAGGCGGCTAAGGAGGGGTTTGCTGCGTTGTATATCATCACAGGAGGAAAGAACTCTGTCTCTCCTGAAGTTATCACTTATGCTACCCTAAAGGGTGTTACGGTTTATCATTCGGTTCCCTACACTAACCCCAATGAGCCGGAAATAATATACTTTTCCCAATGGCAGGCATTAACCCCTACTATAGCTGGAATCAAGTATAACGGACTTTATGGCAAATACGGAATTGTGGGTTTCCCCTTTATTCAGACGAGGACAATTTTACCATTTTCGGAATGAAGCTTTTTTTAATTGGGATAATGTTTGTTTATTGTATTGATGGAGGATTAAGTGCTCCTAAAGAAATGACAACTAGTTTGGATGCGTTATATCGAGAGTTAAGTAGTCAAGTAAATTTTACTTTTCCGAACTATAAGATACTTGATGCAGGAGATTGTAATGATCCTTTCCTTAATCGAGATGATAGTTTTATGCAAATCCCCTTTGGTGATGGTCGAGTGCTCGTAACGGATCAATGCCATGGTAATAATGCGAAAAGAAATATTGTGGTGTTTAGTAGGAATAATATTTATGCGCTCCGAGTATACATGGATTATCCAGAGTTTGACTCTTTATGTCGTAGATATGGGGTCACAGAGAAACCTCATCTGATTAGAATAATAGACTCTGATTATTTTGGGGTTTTAGATGAATACGGAGTGTTGATTTGCCTGAATGAACAGTCATTTAATGAATTCAACAAGGAGATAATAAACATAGATCAAGACCCCGTCACATATAATGAACAAGTTGGTAAATTCTTAGCCGAAGAGTTTATGATTAAGGTGAATACAATGGATTCAAAAAATGTAATCGATCCTTGTTTGTTGGATTTTTTGTATTATCTCTCCCAGTATCCAAGTGAATACGATGTTTGGAAAAGGGAACAATTATTACAGTACCTATTAGTTGAGTTTTACAAGGATAATTATTCGGGGAACTTGGGCCAACTTGATATTGCAGGAAATATTGTCTTTAGAACCGATAATGGTTATTTTGACATAAATTGGGTTTGTTCAGATCTTAACGAGTATATAGCCTTCAATAGTTTCAACTTTCAGGAAGTGTTAGATATTGTTGAGGATATTGAGCGTTTTTAAAGTAATGCGGTCAGTTGTGTACTCCAATCGTGTACCAGTTTATGGGTGAAGACTTGTGGATTTGTATGATGTATTGATTTCAAGTTCTTTGACATTATGAGTTTTTTGGGAAACAGTCGAAAACCACCGAAAATCATAACTTATTTGAAATCAAAAACATAGGTGTATTTTTTTATGTAAGGTTAAACCACTTAGGCAACGTCCAGGTAGTAGTGTCTGATAAGCGAATCAGCGTTTGTGGGATCAGGAACAAAACCTGTGGGGATTGGGATAAAAATTTGATTTTTGCGTGT
>CAZUIT010000002.1:0-181210 GCA_964620355.1 uncultured Burkholderiales bacterium
ACCTTCAAAATCCAGAAAGTTCAGTTAAAGGAGCAAACTTGCGGATTTTAGGAGCGATCGGGAGAAGCTACGCGGAATTCCTCACCGCTTTTCCCGCCCTGTGGGGCATCTACCCTCCTGTGGAAAACTAAAATGGGGCAAAGTGGGGGTAAGTGGGGTAAAGTGTCATAAAATACCCTAATTTTACATTCTGAAAGGGTAAAGTATGCCTCAATTCATCGGAGAATACGAATGTAAAATAGACGCGAAAGGGCGAATTAGCTTGCCTTCCAGTCTGCGAAAGCAGATTCCGGAAGAGGCTGGGGATCGTCTTGTCGTGAATCGTGGCTTCGATAAATGTTTGGTGCTTTATACCCGTCAGGAGTGGCTGAAGGAAACAGAAAAGCTGAGCCACTTGAACTCGTTTAACAAGCGCGATAGGATGTTCATTCGCCTCTTCAATAATGGGGCGACAGAGATTCAGGTCGATGGCTCTTCTCGGGTAAATGTTCCGAGTAAGTTGCTGGAATACGCTGACCTCAGTACCGAAGCAGTGCTCTTTGCTTATGGCAATCGCATTGAGATTTGGTCGAGACAGCATTATGATGATCAGTTAAATATTGATCCTGATGAATTTAGTAGTCTCGCCGAAGAGGTGATGTCAGGAGATAAGGGAGGGCAGGATGAGTAATTACCACGTACCGGTGATGCTCAACGAATGCCTAGAAGGCTTAAATATAAACCCCGGAGGAACTTTTGTCGATGTGACATTCGGAGGGGGAGGGCATAGTCGTGCCTTGTTGGAGCGTCTGGAAACTGGTCGCTTAATTGCTTTTGATCAAGACGACGACGCCCAAGCCAACACGCTCGACGACCCGAAATTCACATTAGTCAACCATAATTTTCGTTACCTAAAACGTTTTCTGCGCCACGAAGACGCTCTTCCTGTTGATGGTATTTTGGCGGATCTAGGAATTTCTTCTCACCAAATTGATCAGCCAGAACGTGGGTTTGCTCATCGGTTTGATGCTGAGCTCGATATGCGTATGAACCGCCAGGCAGGTCCTTCAGCTGCAGATTTGGTAAACGACTACCCTGAAGAGGAGCTTCAACGTGTATTTCGTTGGTATGGAGAGCTTTATAATGGACGGGCCATTGCTTCGACCATTGGAGCAGCAAGAGCAAAAGGTCCAATAAAAACCACCATGGAGTTGAAGTCGGTACTGCACCGCTACGCCCCACGAGGAAAAGAAAATCAGTTCTACTCCCAAGTATTTCAGGCCTTGCGTATTGAGGTAAATGGAGAGTTGGACGTGCTCAAAGAATTTTTAACACAATCACTCGATGTACTCGCTCCAGGTGGGCGCTTGGTGGTGATGTCGTATCATTCGCTTGAAGATCGTTTGGTGAAAAATTTTATCCAAACAGGCGACTTTGAAGGGAAAGATGAACGCGATTTATATGGAAATAGAATCCGGCCGCTTGAACCCCTTGGAAAAGCGATTAAAGCAAGTAATGCCGAAATAGAGTTGAACCCAAGAGCCCGGAGTGCAAGGCTCAGAATAGCCGAGAAAAGATGAATCAGCTAAGAAGGAAACCGGAAACTAAGGAGCAGCAAGAGCAACAGGAAGCGCCAAAGAAGCGTGGGAAGTTGATTCAGCTGGCCGACATGAGTCTGCCTATGGCCGACATGCGTCGGATGTTTCCCTACGTGTTCTTTCTCGCGGGTCTGGCCATCATCCATATCTATAATTCTAACCAAGCCATTAAGGTAGTGCGCCGCTCAGATCAGTTGGCCAAGGAAATTAAAGAAGCACGTGCTGAATATATCAGTGTGAAGTCTGAGTTGATGTTCCGAAGTAAGCAGTCTCAGGTTTCCAAACGACTTGATGGCTCTGGATTAAAAGAATTAAAACAACCGCCATTTAAAATAACAGAAACAGAAGAAGATCGCGATGAACGTTAAACGTGCCATACTCTGGAGGGTGTATATCGCCTTTGTTGCAGTTTGCCTTTTCGGCGTGCTGGTGGTATGGTATGCCATAAAAATTCAGTTTGTTGAAGGGGATAGGTGGCGCGAAATGGCAGAAGACCTGACGATGGATTTTCAAACCATTGAGGCGGTTCGAGGAAATATCTATTCGGATGATGGTTCGCTCTTGGCTACTTCTGTTCCGATCTATGACCTGCGCATGGATTTTAAGGCTGGTGGACTAAGCAATGAAATATTTACAGAAAAAGTAGACTCATTGGCCTACCTCTTTTCCATCACCTTCAAAGACAAATCAAAAAGCGAATACCTGCGTGAGTTTGTGAAAGCACGGAAGGAGGGAAAACGTTATTTCTTGCTTAAACGCCGCCTAGGATTTAAGGAGGTGAAGATGATGCGCGACTGGCCAATCTTGCGCCGTGGGCAACATAAGGGTGGACTAATCATCATCGAAAAAGATCAGCGTCAACGTCCTTTCCAATTATTGGCCTATAGAACCATAGGTTATTCGGTAGATGGTGTGGCGCCGGTAGGATTAGAAGGAGCGTATGATGGGGTGCTCGGCGGTGTGTCCGGTAAACGTCTCATGCAAAAAGTGGCTGGGGGAGTATGGATTCCTGTAAATGATGAAAATGAAATTGAGCCTGAAAATGGCAAAGACATCTATACAACGATTGATATCAATCTTCAGGATGTGGCGGAAGATGCGCTCTATGAAACCTTGGTGCGGCATAATGCCCTGAATGGATGCGCTGTATTGATGGAGGTGGAAACTGGTCATATTAAAGCCATTGCAAACCTGACCCGTAAAAGTGAAGGCGTCTATAACGAGACCTATAACTACGCCGTCGGGGAAAGTGCTGAGCCAGGATCCACCATGAAGTTGGCGTCGCTCATTGCCTTGTTGGAAGAAGGCGTGCCATTAGAAGATTCTGTAGATGTAGAATTTGGCGTTACTACCTTCTTCGATAGAAAGATGAAGGATTCTGAGCCGGGCCACTTTGAGAAATTGTCGTTGCAGCAGTCTTTCGAAAAATCCAGCAATGTTGGTATTTCAAAGCTTGTCTATAAACACTTCAAAGAAAAGCCTCAAAAGTTTGTTGACTATTTCATACAACTTGGCTTTGGGGAGCAGCTCGACCTTCAAATTAAAGGAGAAGGAAAGCCTAGACTGAAAGATCCAAGTGCGAACGATTGGTATGGCACCACTTTACCGTGGATGTCTATCGGATATGAAACTCAATCTACCCCACTCCAAATGCTTACGCTCTATAACGCGGTAGCCAATAATGGCAAGATGGTAAAGCCAAGCTTTGTAACCGAAGTGCGTCAAACAGGCCGATTGGTGGAGAAATATGAGCCAATTATTCTGCGTGATAGAATTTGCAGCAAAGAGACTATCAAAAAGGTTCAGAAAACCTTAGAGGGGGTGGTGCAAAATGGGACGGCAGGAAACCTGCGGAACGCAAGTTATACGGTAGCGGGAAAAACTGGGACCGCACAAATGGCCCGAGGAGGGAAGTACAATAAGTCCTTCTACAAATCATCCTTCGTGGGCTATTTCCCTGCAGACAATCCTAAATATACCTGCATCGTATCCATCAATGGCGCTTCGAATGGGGTGTATTATGGCTCAGCAGTGGCAGGTCCGGTATTCAAAGAAATTGCAGATAAGGTTTATGCAAGTAGTCTTCAGATGCATAAAGATATTCATGAAACCATTGAAGTACCCCGCATTCAAACGCCGGAAAATGTAGCCGGACAAATGGATGAAATCCGCCATGTGATGAATAAGCTCGGCGTAGCGAATAAGCTCGAAGGGGAAGAATCGGAATGGGGGCAAACCCGTCGTTTCGACAAAAGCATGGAGGTGAAGAAACGCACTGTTCTTAAAAATTTGGTTCCCAATGTAGTTGGTATGTCGCTGAAAGACGCGCTTTACCTCTTGGAGAATGCTGGACTAAAAGTACAGGCAGTAGGCACAGGAAAAATTAGAAAACAATCGATGCCACCAGGCACGCGCATTTATAGAGGATCCACCATAGTGATAGAGCTCCGATGAAAGTCTTAGACGCAATACTCGCCGACTTAAAGCCTCTTGCTGGTAGTCAATATAATCCGAAAGGAAAGGTAGCCGGACTCGCTATGGATAGCCGCAAGGTCGAAAAAGGATTTGCCTTTGTTGCCATTCGTGGTACCAAAGTCGATGGTCATGATTTTATTGATCAAGTTATCGCCGCTGGTGCTACCTGCATTGTGGCAGAAACGCCCTGCGCGAATACGGATGTCAACTGGGTCCAAGTGGAATCGACATCAGAAGCCTTGGGTTGGATGTCATCTGCCTTTTATGATTATCCATCTAAGCAATTGAAGTTAGTTGGGGTAACAGGAACCAATGGAAAAACCACGGTGGCCACCCTTCTCTATGAACTTTTCTTGCGCCTTGGTTACCGCACAGGACTGCTCTCTACGGTAAGAAATCGAATCCATGATCAAGTGCTTCCTGCGACGCATACCACGCCAGACGCAGTGAGCTTAAATGCGCTCTTGGCCGATATGGTAGCCGATGGATGTGATTTCTGCTTTATGGAATGTAGCTCTCATGCAATCCATCAAAGACGAATTGCCGGACTTGAATTCGACGGAGGAGTATTTACCAATCTCACCCACGATCACCTTGATTACCACGGCACCTTTGATCATTACCGCGACGCGAAAAAATTATTCTTTGATACGCTTGCAAGAGACGCCTTTGCGCTCACCAATAAAGACGACCGCAATGGTATGGTGATGCTGCAAAATACCAAGGCCACCAAGTATACCTATAGTCTCAATAATATGAGCGACTTCAGGGCCCGCGTATTGGAGCAAGACTTCAATGGCATGCTGCTGAGAATCGGTGATATTGAAGCTTGGTATAGATTGGTTGGAGGCTTCAATGCCTATAACCTTTTGGCGGTATATGGATCGGCCTTTTTGCTCGGAATTAAGGAAGAGGAAATTATCCAGCATTTGACACAATTGGGAAGTGTCGCTGGGAGAATTGACTCCATTCGGGTAGAAGGAATTGTCGGCATCATCGATTATGCACATACGCCCGATGCCTTAAAAAATGTATTGGAAGTAGTCAATACTATTCGTTCACGCAACGAAAAACTTATTACTGTTATTGGGTGTGGAGGCGATAGAGATAAAGCGAAGCGTCCTATTATGGCAGAAATCGCAGCACGCCTTAGCGACCAAGTGATTTTCACGGCTGATAATCCGCGTACCGAAGACCCCGAAGTGATTTTGAATGAAATGGAGGAAGGTGTTTCTCCAACGCACTATAAAAAGACCATGCGTATAAGTGATCGCAAAGAAGCCATTAAGGCCGCTGCACGATTTGCTAATGCGGGTGATATTATTCTCGTTGCCGGCAAAGGGCATGAGACCTACCAAGAAATCATGGGTATAAAACACCCCTTTGATGATAAAGCCATTTTACAGGAGACGATAGAAAAAATTAAAAACTAAGCCATGCTGTACTATCTCTTTCAATACTTAGATGCCCATTTTGATATCGCCGGAGCGGGTGTATTCCAATACATTTCCTTCCGTACGGCGGCTGCCATTATCGTGTCTCTTGTCATTTCCTTATTGATGGGGAAACGCTTTATAGCTTGGCTGCATACCAAGCAGGTGGCCGATGAAATTCGTGACCTCGGACTTGCTGGCGAAAAAGCAAAAAAAGGAACGCCTACCATGGGTGGAGTTATTATCCTTTCAGCGATTCTCATTCCTACTTTACTTTTCGCTCGACTCGAAAACATCTATGTCATCCTAATGATTGTGTCAACACTGTGGCTTGGGTTGATTGGCTTCTTGGATGACTATATCAAAGTATTCAAAAAAGACAAACAAGGACTTGCGGGTCGGTTTAAAATATTGGGGCAGGTTGGATTGGGTATAATCGTTGGGAGTACGCTATACTTCAGTGATACGGTTCGTTTGCGCAACTACCTGAGTGTAGATCAAGCCGAAGCAATAAGTGGCACTGCCATTCATCAACCTGATTATCTCTTCGATGTGAAGAAAGGTCAAGTAGGTCGCTTTATTGATAATAAGGGCGATACTCTCTTCTATTTGGATGAAAAGTCATTATCGACCACCATCCCATTTATCAAGGAGAATGAGTTCAACTACGGTGACATTACTGCTGCGCTTGGAGATACAGAAGGTAATTTTAATTGGCTGCTCTATGTATTGGTGGTGACTTTCATCATCACCGCAGTATCCAATGGCGCCAATATGACCGATGGCATCGACGGACTTGCTGCGGGAACTTCGGGAATCATCGGAGTAACCTTGGGGATTTTCGCCTATTTATCGGGCAATATTCTCTTCTCGAATTACCTCAATATCATGTATATCCCGCATCTGGGCGAGCTGGTGATTTTTTCCGGCGCCTTTGCTGGAGCCTGTATTGGCTTCCTCTGGTACAACTCTTTTCCGGCCCAAGTATTTATGGGTGATACCGGAAGTTTAGCCTTGGGAGGAATCATCGCCACGCTGGCAATCATGATGCGGAAAGAACTTCTTATTCCCATCCTCTGTGGAATCTTCCTAGTGGAGAATCTCAGTGTGATGATACAGGTAAGTTATTTCAAATACACCAAAAAGAAATATGGAGAAGGGCGCCGCATCTTCTTGATGTCGCCGCTCCATCATCATTACCAAAAACAAGGATACCATGAAGCCAAAATTGTAACACGCTTCTGGATTATCGGGATATTCTTGGCCATACTCACTGTGATAACCCTCAAACTTAGATAGTGAAAAAACAGCTCATCATATTAGGTGCAGGCGAGAGCGGAACAGGCTCAGCTATCCTTGGGAAAACCCAGGGCTGGGACGTCTTTGTCTCCGATATGGGTGAGATCAAGCCAATCTATAAGGAAGAGCTCGACACCCATGGCATTGCTTGGGAGGAAGGTCATCATACCCAAAGCAAAGTGATGATGGCTGATGAAGTGATTAAGAGTCCGGGGATTCCAGACAAAGCACCGCTCGTTAAAAAGCTACTAGAAAAAGGCATTCCAGTGATTTCTGAGATTGAGTTTGCTGCGCGTTATACCTCAGCTAAACTTATTGGAATTACAGGTACGAATGGAAAAACCACCACCACTTCCATGATTTACCACCTCTTTACCATGGCGGGATTGAATGTGGGTTTAGGAGGAAATATCGGAAAAAGCTTTGCGCGTCAAGTAGCTCTTGAGTCGCACGATTATTATGTGTTAGAGATTAGCAGCTTTCAGTTAGATGGATGCTACAACTGCCGTTTTGATGCGGCTGTGCTGTGCAATATCACACCAGACCATCTCGATCGCTACGAATACAAGCTCGAAAATTATGTACGCTCGAAGTTTCGCATTACGCAGAATCAGCGGGCCGAAGACCTTTTTATCTATAGCGCAGATGACGCTATTACCACGGAATGGATAGGCGAGATGTCTATTGCTGCCCAACAAATTCCTTTTTCTATCGATGCCCCTCATCAGATTCCAGGTGCTTGGGTAGAAAACGGACAACTCACTATCGACATGAACGAAAACGAAGAAAATAAATTTACCATGGCCATACAGGAACTATCATTAAGAGGAAAGCACAACGCCTATAATTCAATGGCGGCGGCAGTGATTGCCAATGCTTTTAACATTCGTAAAGAGGTGATTCGCGAGAGTCTTTCCGACTTTCAGAATGTGGAACACCGCCTTGAGTCACTTGGGAAGGTGAAAGGCATTGAGTTCATCAACGATTCAAAAGCAACGAACGTCAACTCTTCTTGGTACGCTTTGGAGAGTATGGATCGGCCGGTAGTTTGGATCGCTGGTGGTGTTGACAAAGGAAATGATTATGCCCTTTTGAAGCAGTTGGTGAAAGACCGTGTGCGCATAATCGTATGTCTTGGATTGGACAACCGCAAGATTCACGAAGCCTTCTCGAAAGATGTGGACATGATCTTGAATACTACGTCGATGCAGGAAGCTGTAAATGCCGCATATCATATGGCGAATAAGGAAGAAGCTGTTTTACTTTCTCCAGCCTGTGCAAGCTTTGATTTGTTTGAAAACTACGAAGACCGCGGACGTCAGTTCAAAAAATACGTGAGAAATCTCTAAGATGAATTGGTTGCTTAAACATGTAAAAGGGGATCGCGTCATTTGGGCGGTGGTCTTGTTATTGTCGCTTGCTGGCTTGCTGGCGGTATACAGTTCTACGGGCTCTTTGGCCTTCAAGAATAAAGGCGGCAATACGGAATTTTACTTCTTTAAGCAGATGCTATTCATTGCCATGGGCTTGTTTATGATGTGGCTGGCCCATTTGCTCGATTACCGCTATTATTCGCGGATATCACAATTGCTTCTTTTTCTTTCATACCCCCTACTTATCTATACCCTCTTTTTCGGAGTTGAAATCAATAATGCTGCCCGTTGGATGGCCATTCCAGGTACAGGGCTTACTTTTCAAACTTCGGATTTAGCCAAGCTTGCACTCATCATGTATGTGGCGCGTTTTCTCTCCAAAAGACAGGATACCATCCATCTAGCAAGCAAGGCCTTTTTGCCACTTTTGGGTGCGGTTTCTGGCGTATGTATTTTAATCGCACCCGCCAACTTGTCTACCGCCTTGGTTTTATTTTCGACCTGTTTATTGCTCATGTTCCTAGGGCGTATTCCAGTTAAATATATTTTAGCGGTGGTTGGTACGGGGGTAATTGGTTTGACCATAGCAGCCTTTCTTGTATTGAAGCTTCCAGATGAAGCTGTTGGAAAAATTGCTCGTTTGTCTACGTGGAAAGCGCGTATCGAAAACTTTATGGGCGATGAAGAGAATATCAATGGTAATTACCAAAACATGCAGGCGAAGATTGCCATTGCTGGTGGAGGTGTTATTGGAAAAGGTCCGGGGAATAGCGTTCAAAGAAATTTTTTACCAGAGTCGTATTCGGATTTTATTTTTGCCATTATCATTGAAGAATATGGCTTAATTGGGGCGTTGGCTTTGATTATCCTCTATCTCACTTTATTGTATCGATCGATACGGATTGTTATACGAAGTCCGAAGGCTTTTGGTGCCCTGCTCGCAGTGGGGCTTAGTTTTAGCTTGGTCATACAGGCTTTTATTAATATGGGGGTGGCGGTCAATATTTTTCCTGTAACCGGATTGGCGCTTCCGCTGATTAGCATGGGGGGAACCTCTACCTTGTTTACTAGTGTGGCCATTGGAATTATCCTCAGCGTGAGTCGCGATAGTGAGCCGGACGAAGAGGAAGAAGAGGCGCTTGCCGAAGAGAAAGGAGGAAATAATGTCATTGCATAGAGTGATTATTTCTGGTGGCGGAACTGGCGGTCATATTTTTCCGGCAGTTGCCATAGCGAACGAAATCAAGGAGAAGTATCCTGATTGTGAGATTCTATTTGTTGGTGCCAAAGGACGAATGGAAATGTCGCGGGTACCTGAAGCAGGCTATCCCATTGAAGGGTTAGACATTGCAGGCTTGCAGCGGAAGCTTGACTTGTCGAACCTCCTCTTGCCAATCAAGGTATTGCGGAGCTATCGACAGGCCTCTTCCATTATCAAAAAATTTAGACCACAAATTGCCATTGGGGTGGGGGGTTATGCAAGTGCGCCCTTGCTGTTTGCGGCGCAGATGAAGGGCATTCCTACGCTTATTCAAGAGCAAAATTCCTATGCCGGTCTCACAAATAAATTGCTCTCCAAAAGAGCGAAGAAAATCTGTGTGGCCTATGAAGGTATGGAGGCTTATTTTCCAGTTGAGAAGCTTGTCCATACCGGAAACCCAGTGCGACCAGAAATGGTGGATTGGAAAGGAAAGCGAGATGAAGCCATGGCGTTTTTTGGCTTAGATTCTAGCAAGTCGGTGGTTTTGGCTATCGGCGGAAGTTTGGGTGCAAGAAGCATCAATCAGGCACTTGCCGAGCATGTGAATCGCTTTCGGGATTCGGATGTTCAACTCGTTTGGCAAACAGGGAAATCCTTTGCGGATAAGGCTAGCACATTTTCAGGCGACGGCATTCATGCCTTGGCTTTTATTCAGCGAATGGATTTAGCCTATGCCGCAGCAGATATAGTGATTTCTCGCGCTGGAGCATTGTCTATCTCCGAACTCTGTTTGGTAGGCAAGCCTGCCATCCTTGTACCTTCACCAAATGTAGCAGAAGATCACCAGACTAAAAATGCCCAGGTGCTTGTAAAGGCGGGGGCTGCGGAGATGGTAAGCGATAAAGATGCTTCGAGTATTTTGGTGGAGCAAGCACTCAATTTATTGCGACATGAAGAAATGGGCAAGAAGCTAAGTGAAAACTTACTTCGTTTAGGAATTAATGATGCGGCACAACGCATTCTCAAAGAAATTGAAACACTCGTCCATGAATAAGGCATCGAACATACAAGCGGTATATTTCCTCGGAATTGGAGGTATTGGAATGAGTGCCATAGCGCGCTACTACCAGACCTTAGGTTATTTGGTGGCAGGATATGATAAAACCCCGTCGCCCTTGATTGATGAGTTGCAGTCCTTGGGCATAGAAGTCATTTTTGATGATTCGGTTAAGGCGATTCCTGAATCCATCACATCCAAAGAACTGAATGAAGTTCTGTGGGTATACACGCCTGCAATTCCTGCAAAACATCCCCAGTTTGTATCTCTACAAAAAAAAGGTGCCAAATTCTTGAAGCGAGCGGAACTTTTGGGGCAAATAACTGAAGGCAAGACCACTTTAGCCGTTGCTGGCACTCATGGTAAAACAACAACCAGTACCCTTTTGGCTTATTTGCTGCGTGTTGGTGGGGTGGATTGTACCGCTTTTTTAGGTGGGATATCGACTAATTATGGGGTAAATTATCTCGAAGCTCAAAATGTCGAGAGTTCACTCATAGTAGTAGAAGCTGATGAGTTTGACCGTTCCTTTTTACAACTCAAGCCTAATAAGGCGATTATTACTTCGGCTGATGCGGACCATCTCGATATTTATGGTGGGCCAGAGGCCTTTCGTGAAGGATTCGAGGCCTTTGCCAAGCTGCTGCCTTCGGATGGGATGTTGATCCAGAAGTCAGGATTAGATTTGCCGAGCATGGCACGGAATTATTCCTATTCAGTGGAGGGAACAGGAGAATACCGAGCGGAAAATATTCGCATTATAAATGGAGCCTATATTTTTGATCTTATAACCAACGATACCCGTATCCATGATTTGGAATTGGGGTTACCGGGAAGGCATAATATGGAAAATGCAGTGGCTGCAGCTGCAATTGCCTTGAGTATGGGAGTGAATCGAGATGATTTAGCAAAAGGACTCGCTTCATTTAAAGGGGTGAAGCGTCGTTTTGAATATATCCTAAAGAACGAGTGGAATGTGTATCTCGACGATTATGCACATCATCCAGCAGAACTCAAAGCATGCATTTCCTCTGTTAAGGAACTCTATCCGAAAGAAAAGATATGTGGCATCTTTCAGCCCCATCTATACAGTCGTACCCGCGATTTTATGGATGCGTTTGCCGAGAGCTTAAGTCTCCTCGACACCTGTATCCTCATGCCAATTTATGCTGCAAGGGAAGAGCCAATCGACGGAATCGATTCTGAGGCCTTGCTGGAAAAGGTGAAATGCAAAACCAAGCTGGTTCTTGATCCAGAAGCGGTGGTTGCGTATATTAAAGAACATCAACCAAAAATTACGCTAACGCTTGGAGCAGGAGATATTGATCGTATCGTACCCAAAATAAAGGAGGTATTGAAGCGATGAAAAAGATCAGCTTAAAAGGCTATTCCACCAAAAAAATTGTGCAGGTAACGCTGTGGAGTACATTGATACTCTTTGTATTGATTCTGCTCGGCATGGCGCGCAGTGAGCAAGAAGACATGCTTTGCAGAGATGTAGATATCCGCATGAAACCGGAACTAGAAGTGCTCTTCACCGATTGGGATGACGTGGCAAAAATCATCACCGGCGATGGCAATGTGGCGTCCATGCAAGGGAAACCAATCAAATCTTTTCCTGTGGGCGACCTAGAGAAAAACCTTGAGCTGAGTCCTTATATCCGAAATGCTGAAGTATATACCCAGATGGATGGTGTGCTCAGTATTGAAGTGGAGCAGCGCCAGCCTTTGTTTCGAGTTTTTAGACAAAATAGTGCGGGTTATTATGTGGATATGGATGGAAAAAAAATGCCACTATCCTCCAAATATACTGCACGAGTTTTTGTGTTACGTGGCGCTGTTGCCGAACAGTATAATGGAAATGACAGTATTAAGTCTCAGGTGCTTCAAGAAGCCTTTCATTTAATTACAGCCTTGAATAAGAAGGGGTTTTGGCGTGAACAAATTGAAGAAATACAAGTAGATAGAAAGGGGGAGTTTACCCTAATTCCTAAGGTCGGAAATCAAAAAATTCTTTTGGGAACAGCCGAGCAACTGGATGATAAGCTCCATAAACTGCATCTATTTTATAAACATGCGATGAATCGTGTGGGGTGGTCGACCTATAAAGTGATTAATTTAAAGTACAGTGGGCAAGTTGTGTGTGAAAAATGACCCCCTTTGTGCTGATAATAAAAGTATAATTGAATGACTATGCATAACTCTAAGATTGTTGTCGGACTTGATATTGGTACCACGAAGGTCTGCGCCATAGTTGGACGCTATAATGAATTCGGTAAGGTAGATGTGCTGGGCATGGGAAGGGCCGACTCTCACGGCGTTTCACGTGGTGTGGTAAGCAATATCAACAAAACCGTAGAAGCCATTAAAAAGGCGGTGGAAGATGCCGCTGAAAAATCAGGTGTAGACGTACGTCAAGTGCACGTTGGAATAGCTGGACAGCATATTCGCAGCCTACAACACCGAGGAATCATCACCCGCAGCGATGTGGATAACGAAATTGATCAGCTCGACTTAGATAAGTTGGAAGCTGATATGCACAAGCTAGCCATTGCCCCAGGGGATTCTATCCTGCATGTACTTCCACAGGAGTATATGGTCGATAATGAACCGGGGATAAAAGATCCTGTAGGGATGAGCGGCGTGCGCTTGGAAGGAAACTTTCATGTAATTACGGCTTCTCTCAATGCAGCGAAGAATATCTATAAATGTGTTACCCAAGGTGGATTAGAAACCTTGAACCTCATCCTCGAACCACTCGCATCTGCTGAAGCGGTATTAAGCAAAGAGGAGATGGAGGCCGGTGTGGTCTTGGTAGATATTGGTGGTGGTACAACAGATATTGCCATATTCCATGAAGGAATTATTCGTCATACAGCAGTAATTCCTTATGGAGGAAATGTCATTACCGAAGATATACGCGAAGGCTGTAATGTAATGCGCGACCATGCCGAACTCTTGAAGATTAAGTTCGGGTCGGCCTTGGCAGAGGAAACGAAGCAAAACGAAATTATTACCATCCCAGGATTACGCGGTCGTGAGCCGAAAGAAATTGGGGTGAGAAACCTAGCACGTATCATTCAAGCGCGTGTGGAGGAAATATTTGAGCTCGTATACTGCGAGATTAAAAACTCCGGCTTAGAGAAGAAACTCATAGGTGGTGTCGTTATCACTGGTGGAGGATCTCAGTTGAAGCATATCACCCATTTGGTGGAGTTCATTACCGGCCTAGATGCCCGCATCGGATTTCCGAATGAACACCTTGCCAAAGGAATGGTAGAAGAAGTAAAAAGTCCGATGTACGCCACGGCCATTGGATTATTGATTAAAGGATTAAAGTCACCCGAATCGCAAGGTCCAGATGCCAGCACTCGGAACAGCAGCTCAAGTAGCAAGCCTCGAAAAGAGACGCTCGATGAGACCATGAACTTAGAGAATAAGAACTTCCTCAATAAGATCAAGGATATGGTGCAAGATTGGTTGAGAAGCGATAGTGATTTTGAGGATTATAAATAGAATAGGAGCGTAATTATGATGAATAGAGAACCAAAATTTGTTGTGGACCTTCCCAAAGACCGCAGCTCCATCATCAAAGTGATTGGTGTAGGTGGGGGAGGTAGCAATGCCGTCAACCACATGTTCCGGCAAGGGATTGCAGGCGTAGATTTCTTCGTGTGCAATACCGATTCGCAAGCGCTTGAATTGAGCCCAGTGCCGAATAAAATCGCATTAGGCAGTCACCTTACTGAAGGCCTAGGTGCGGGGTCTGAGCCAGAAATTGGCAAAAGAGCGGCACTTGAGAGTATAGAAGATATCATCGACCGCTTAGGCGTGAATACCAAAATGCTTTTTGTAACAGCAGGGCTTGGTGGAGGTACCGGAACCGGTGCAGCTCCAGTTGTGGCGAAAACAGCAAAGGAGTTAGGTATTCTCACTGTGGCGATTGTTACTACGCCCTTTGCTTTTGAAGGAAACAAAAGGATTGAACAAGCAACCCTTGGACTCGAGGAGATTCGTTCTTGTGTTGACGCTATACTTATCATATCAAACGACAAGTTGAAAGACATGTATGGGAATCTATCCCTTAGCAATGCTTTCATGAATGCTGATAATGTATTAACGATTGCTGCCAAAGGCATTGCTGAAATTATTACGCTCAAAGGAATTATGAACGTGGATTTCGCGGATGTGAAAACAGCTATGACAGATAGTGGGGTTGCCATTATGGGGAATGGGGTTGCAGAAGGAGAAGATCGTGCCATCAAAGCAGCAAAGCAGGCCTTAGAATCGCCTTTGCTCGATGAGAACCAAATCCGCGGTGCGAAAAATATCCTCCTGAACATCACCTATGGTACCGAAGAGATTCTAATGGAAGAAGCGGCAAAAATTAATGAGTTCTTTCAAGAGCAAGCTGGTCGTACGGCCAACCTGAAATGGGGTTATTGCAAAGATGAGAGCTTGGGAAAAATGCTGTCGGTTACCATTATTGCCACGGGTTTTGAGTCGCGAGAAAATACCTTCAGGGAAGATTCTCAGAAGGTTGTTGGTACTTTAGACGTGGAACGCGAAGAAGCTCCGGGAAAAGATAAAGATTTGTTCGATGGAGCAGATACGGAAGCTAAAGGGAAAGAAAAGGCAGTGGAGACTCAATCCATGACCGAAGAAGAGCTAGAGTCAGAACGTATCCGTCGCATTAAAGAACGTATGCAACAGCTGCGGAAATTGAGCACCACGTATAATGCACCTAATGGCGCAGATGAATTACATGACGAGCCAGCCTATCAAAGAAGAAAGGTAGATATGGATGATGTAAAGCCTTCATCTGAAGAGAATATTTCACGCTATTCACTTTTTGAGGACGAGGAAAAACGCCCAGAAATTCGAAAGAATAATAGCTTTCTGCATGATAATGTAGATTAAGTCAGCTAAACATCTTTACAAAAACCACGGTGAAAACCGTGGTTTTTTTTATTCTAGCGAAGGTCAATCCTCCCTTTAATCTTTAAAGAATATAGAATTGGTAGGACTTTCAGGCAATTAACTAGGTATCTCATTTTGTTTAGTTGCGCATGTGTTTTGTGTTAAGTTATTGATTTACAGAGGTAATCCTATGAGTGGTCGGTTTGGGCTTTTAATTGGAACTGACAGATTAACAGCTAGTTGTGTATTTTATCGACGAATGGTTATGAATAACTAGTTCCAAAACTTGAAAATTAGGGGGTGATAAGCATAACTTGGCTGCTGAAGTAATCTCACAAGCCAGAGAGGTTCTCACTATTGTAGCGTTGTTTTGAAAAATCCGACTAGATCGGGGAGGGAGACTTGTGCTTAAACGTAAGTGAAGCTAAGTAGTAAATAGAGGGGCACTTTCTGGCCATGAAAATCTTTAAACTAAAAGAAATAATGGAAAGACAATTATTAGCCTTACTACGTATTCTCGGACATCGACTGGGTATTCCACTCAGTTTTCTGATGGTACTCTCATGGTCCGGACTATTCGGCCAGAGTTATTGCATTCCCACAGCCAATAATGTGGCCAATTACAATATTGGGATGCAAACATTTAATATGGGAAGCATTTCTAATTCTACCGGCAACCCTAATCCTAGTTTTGTTTACAATGATTATTCTTCCACTCATGTGGCTGCCTATGAGCCCGGTGATTATGTGAATTTTTCAAGTCAGGTAGGACCAGGAAATAATACTCAGGTGAGTATTTATATCGACTGGGATAACGACAAAACATTCTCTGCTGGAGAGCGCGTTGCAGTTTCTGGTATTATCAATGCAAACGGTACCTACTCCGATGGATTCCAAATCTCATCGAAGCAGGCTTCTGGCATTTTTAGAATGCGGGTAGTAGGGGATTGGGGTTCTTCACCTCTTAATAACCCTTGCCAAATAAATCTAAGCGGCGAAGTAGAGGATTATACGTTTGTTGTAAAATCTCCTTCTATAGATATCTTGGCTTTCGATGCTCCTTCTAAGCTTGAGCTTGGAAATAATGCCATTTTCGTGACCATCGGGAATATTAGCGCAAGCACCGTTGTGAATTCTTATGATATCGGATACCGTCTTGATAATGGAACAGTAACTACTGAAAGCCTTTCAAGTCAAACATTGAATTCTGGAAACTTTGTTACCAAGAATTTCTCAACGCCATTGAATATTACCGCAACCGGAATCTATGTTCTAAAAGTGTGGGCAAGAAACCCAAATGGACAAGGAGCGGGAATAAATACAAATGATACCATATATCGCACCTTCGAGGTCTGCAATAAATTGTCGGGCTTATATACCATTAATGCGAATGGGTCAGGTGCTTCCAATTTTAAAACCTTTAACGATGCAGTAAGTAAGTTGATTACTTGCGGTGTTAGCGGTCCGGTTCGATTTCAAGTAGCTGCTGGAACCTATAATGAACAATTCGAGATTCCTGAAATTGATGGGGTATCTGCTACAAACACTATCACCTTTGATGGTGTAAATGCAGCGAGCCGTACGATTAGTTTTAATACAAATGATGGCAATAACCGTCATATCATCCGCTTAAGTGGTGCAAAATATATGGAGTTTAGAAACTTCACCATCGCCACCACAAGTGCTTCTTATGGATGGGCTGTCCATATTTTATCCGAAACGCAACATGTACGTTTTGCGCGAAACATCATCCGTACTTATGATTATAATACGGGAACTGGGAGCACAAATTTCATCCCAGTGGTGATGTCGAACTCATCAACGAGTTATTCAACGGGTATGAATAATACCAATAATATCTTCATCGACAGTAATACAATCAGTGGTGGATACTTTAATACGGTAGTCTATGGTACAGGAACAAGCTCCAATGTGAATGAGATTAAAATTCGCAATAACACCATGGATAATTTTTATTACTATGGAATGTATGCTGTGAATATTATCAATATTCATTATTTGAATAACCGTGTAAGCCAGAAAATTAGCGCAACTACGGGTGGATATGGTGCTTATTTCTCAAGCATTAATGCATCGGGATCCTACCAAACAATTGTGAGTGGTAATGAGATTCAACGTGCCTACCAATATGGCATGTACTTCACAAGTGTAAATAATAATTCTCTTAGAGGATTGTTTACGAATAATATCTCCGGCCAGGGCTTAATAAATATAAATTCCTATGGCGCATATTTTAACTACAGCTCGAACTTTGATATTTGGCATAATACCTTAACAAATTTTGCAGCTACTACAAATACAGACAATGCGGCTCTTTCCTTAAACAACTCCAATAATGCGGATATTCGGAATAATATATTGCAAGCAAGTGTAGTTGGTTCAAGTGCCTATGCCATTAGTATAAGTACTTCAAATTCGATTTCTGTATTAGACTATAATAATTATACTAAGCTAGGTGCAGACAATTCTACTCCTTTAATTAAAATCGAGAATGACTTGTTTTCTGTGAATGATATGAAAGGTGGCGCGGGCTTTAATCAGCATAGTTCTAGCGAAGCTCCTCTTTTTGTTTCTCAAACTAACCTTCGCCTATCGGCTATTGCAGCATCTCCTTTTGGAGACCCTTCATTAGGTCTGACAGATGATATTGATGGAAAATTACGCTGTCAATTGTTCCCTTCAATAGGCGCTTCAGAATCAGCCTATACAACATCCTCAAACCCGCAAATTTTTGTGAGCGATTCAGTTTTTGTGGATGCGCCAACAAAAATCTTTAACTCAGCGGCAGCAGGTGAGCCTAAAAATCACCTTTGGGATATTAACAACGGAGCAGCAAGCTTTACCACTTTGCATATTGATTATATTTTCCCGCAGGCTGGTGTCTATACCATTAATTTGGAAACCGAATCCTGTGTAGGTAAAGCATCAGTGAGCAAGCAAGTAACTGCAGTTGTTCCTGTGCTTCCGCCTACCTCTGCGTTTATGTCTACCGGAAACCAAGTGGATCAAGGATATCCAATTCAGTTGATCGACCAAAGTACAGGTGGACCATCAAGCTGGGTTTGGACTATTACTCCAGCAAGTGGGGTGCAGTTTCTAAACGGTTCAAATGTTCAAAATCCGGAAGTTGTATTTGATCAAACTGGTAGCTATGAAGTATGCTTAATCGCATCGAATGTTGCAGGACAAGGAACTCAATTGTGCAAGTCGGCTTATATCCAAGTAACAGAAGCTACTAATCTTTGCTCTGGAAAAATTACCTCAAAAACATCTTCAGGGAAAATCTTTGATGAAGGTGGTCGTTTTGGTGATTATTCGAACGGAAGCAACTGTGGATTCTTAATTGATCCATGTGCAAGCTCTGTGACACTTTCTTTTGCGTCATTCAATCTAGACCAAGGAGATTATTTAAGAGTGTATGATGGTAGTGATGAAAACGGAAAACCACTTCATACAGGGTCAGGTTTTTCTGGAACCATCATTCCTACAGACCTTACTGCAAATACAGGTAAAATGTATGTTCAACTGGTGAGCAATTCTACCGGTACACGTGCTGGTTTTGAAGCCGCATGGACCTCTACATCGAAATCATTCAACGCACCTGTAGCAGCTTTCCGCGCACCGGATACACTTTATACCGGTACGAACTTTACATTTATTAGTAACTCAACAGGTACCGATCCTGATATTACTTGGGACTTTGATAATGACCAAATTATCGATGCACAAGGAAATATTGCAAGCTATACGTTCCAAGCACCTGGCATCTATTTAGTACGTTTGGCCATTGCAGATTGCGGTGGATCCGACGGAGCAGTAAAAGCCATCACGGTGATTGATCCAAGTACAACACCGATGCCTGACTTTGTGAGCGATTATCGCACAATAACTGCAGGTCAATTGGTGCATTTTTATGACCGTAGCTCACAATCTCCTGCAATTTGGGAATGGAAAATAACGCCTGCTACCTATAGCTTTACAGAAGGTACAGATGCTAATTCTCAAAACCCAGTTATTACTTTCTCAGCTGTCGGAAATTATGATATCACCCTCGTAGCAAGCAATGTGTTTGGAACCGATAGTATAGTAAAAACCTCGGCTATTCGTGTGGTGGAATATTGCTACCCAGGCGCTGGTTTGAATCCTGATTTAGGAATTACACGGGTAACATTTGCTGGGATTGACAATGTTTCGCAAGTAGGTCCTCAAACCT
Organism: uncultured Burkholderiales bacterium; assembly: GCA_964620355.1. GTDB lineage: Bacteria > Bacteroidota > Bacteroidia > UBA8524 > UBA8524 > UBA8524. Next base: position 19,570 of record CAZUIT010000002.1, read on the forward strand.
ATTCAGACAATAGCATTAAAGTTAAATCGGCCTCCGTTCAAAAAGGAACCAAATATCCTATCACCATTTTACGTGCGAGCAATAATGAAGATATGTCTCGTAAAGTTTGGATAGATTATAACGGAGATGGAATTTTCAGCTCTTCGGAAGAAGTTGCTTCCCACACTGCCGATAAAACTTTATCCTGGACTGATACCATCCTTATTCCAACCAATGTATCGGAAGGTTCTACTAGAATGCGCGTAGGTGTGAGTTATGGTATTACCAATAACAGCCCATGTGGAGTGAATCCTTTTGGAGAGTTTGAGGATTATACCATCACGATTTATGAAAACCTTACTCGTCCTGTAATTACCCTAATTGGTTCTGATGTTGTGAGCATTGAAGTGGGAAGTACCTATACCGATTCAGGTGCAACTGCTCTTGATGATTTGGATGGAAACTTAACTGCCAACTTAATTGGTAGCACCAACTTGAATACACAGATGGTAGGAACCTATTTCTACCGTTATAATGTGTCAGATAATAATGGTAATAGCGCAGAAGTAACCCGTACCATATTTGTTACGCCTGATGTTACTCCGCCGCAATTGACCATCAAAGGAAATAATCCTTTCAACCTTGTTTTAGGAACTGCCTTCCAAGATCCAGGTGCCGATGCTTTCGATACCTATGATGGAATTATTCCTTCCAATAATATTCAGGTATCAGGTTTTGTAAATAGTCTTCAGATTGGCATGTATACTTTGACGTATACCGTGTCTGACCAGGCTGGAAACATGACTTCTGATACGCGCACTGTATTGGTTGGAGATACAAGTATTCCTACCATTTATTTGAAAGGTGCTGATACCATCTACATTCCTTTAGGAGCAACTTATGTTGATCCGGGTGCATTAGTGGTAGATAACAACTCAACCGCCATCACTTATCAGGTGGATCTTTCTGTAATCGATAATCAAACAGTTGGCGACTATACTTTGGTATACACTGCAATCGACAGCTCAGGAAATCCAGCGAACCCAGTTAACCGAGTGGTGGGAGTGCGTGATTATACTGCGCCAGTACTTAGCCTACTAGGTGATACTGTTATCATGGAGGTTAATACAGCTTATAATGAGCCAGGGTTTACAGTAAGTGATAACTACGATGTGAATATTTCGGTTCAAGTAACAGGGTCGGTTGACGAAACGAAAACTGGCTTATATTTACTTTTCTATGATGCAGTCGATGCCTCAGGAAATAAAGCGAATACCAAATACCGCATTGTACAAGTAAGAGATACAAAAGCTCCAGTAATTGTATTGAATGGAGATAAAATTCTTACACTTTGCCGCTGGGAAGAGTATACCGATCCAGGTTATGTGGTTACGGATAACTACGACCAGAATGTAGAAGTGGAAGTTGAAAGTAATCTTGATAATTCATGGGAAGGTTTGTATAGCATTCGCTATACCGCTAGAGATAAAGCTGGAAATGTTGCAATTGCAGTAGACAGACTTATTCGTGTGATTGATTGTGCCACTGGAACTGAAGAGTTGGAAGCCAGTCAATTAACAGTCTATCCAAATCCAAGTAAAGGTAAAATCACGCTCCACAGCACTACACCATTCGGTGAAGAGCCGGCCATCCGTGTAGTCGATGCGCTCGGAAAGGCGATGACTTTTACTACGCAAACAACGCAAGAGGGTATTGAAATCGATATCCAAACTGCGGCAACAGGAATCTACTTCGTTCAAGTTCAAATGAACGGAGAATGGACATCACATAAAGTTCAAATAATTAGATAAGAATTGGTTTGACAGGTGCGGGGGGCTTACGGGTCGCCTGCACCATCAATGAAAAAAAACAATGAAAAAAACATTCCACATAAATATGAAAGCCAGAATTTTACTCAAGAGTCTGCTCTTTCTCCTTGCCGTGTCCATTGGACCTTTGGCGAGAGGACAGTCGTATTGCATTCCCACGTTTACGAATAACGCCGGGTACAATTGCGGTATAGCAAATATTACCATGGGAAACCTGTCAAATAATACAGGGAATCCTACGTATGTATCACCTTATAATGATTACTCCAGCCAGTATTCCGCCTCTTCAACAGCGGGTGCAACTGTAAACTTTTCGATTACTGTTGGAAATGGCGGTAACGGAACACGACTAGGTATTTTTGTTGATTGGGATAATGATAAGACTTTCAGCAAATCAGAACTTATGATTCTTACTGGTCAAATTGGCGCAAATGGCACATTTTCAAGTGATTTTCAAGTGCCTAGTGGTCAGCCTACCGGAATTTATCGGATGAGGGTTATTGGTGAAATTGGCTTTATTGACGCCGATAATCCATGTGCAGTAACCTATACAGGTGAAGTGGAGGATTATTCTTTCGCAGTACTTAGTTCAACCTTGGATATTGCAGCAACCAATGCTCCCACAAGTCTGAGTATTGGAAATAATTCAATTGCAGTTTCCTATGCAAACCTTACTTCTGGAACGACAATCAGTAGCTTAGATATTGGATACAATGTGAATAATGGTACGCCGGTTACACAATCATTATCTAGTCTATCTATCGCCCCAGGAACAAGTGGGTCGACCAACTTTTCTACTTTACTAAATATTTCTACTCCAGGTGTATACACTTTAAAGGTATGGGCAAGAAATCCAAACGGACAAGGTGCTGGTGTGGCTGGAAATGATACGATTACTAGAGTCATTCAAGCTTGTTATCCTTTAAATGGTAATTATACCATTGACCCGAATGGTTCAGGTGGTTCAAATTTCACTTCGTTTAACGCAGCCATCGATCAATTAGGAACTTGCGGTGTAAATGGTCCTGTGAACTTTCAAGTGGCAGCTGGAACCTATACGGAGCAAGTACGAATTCCATTTATCTCTGGTGTTTCTTCTACCAATACGATCTCCATTGTTGGAGCAGGCAAGGGTTCTACAATTTTGACCTATGGCGGACAAACAAATGATTTACGTTATACCCTTCAGTTTGATGGGGCTAATTTTATTAATGTAAAAAACATGACCATTCGCTCCACCAACTCTAGTTATGGATGGACAGTACATCATACAGGTTCAGGGGGTGTCAATAATATCCACCTCACCAACTTAAATATTGAGTGTTCGGGTGGTGGCTCTTCTACCACAGGGTCAAACTTTATTGGAGTAGTTTATTCCAATTCAAATGCTTCTTATACCTCGAATCAATTGGCTTTTGAGAATAGCATCGACTCTTGTCTGATAGATGGTGGTTATATAAGCATCTCATTCTACGGAAATTCTACGCAGAATTCGAACTATGGCAACTACTTCAGATCGAATACGCTACAGAATGCTTATTACTATGGAGTATATGCGAACTATTTGAGTGAAATTAAATTAATGAACAATACGATCTCTACGAGAACAGCCGGTTCAACCACCACGAATTCGTATGGCATTTATATCGCGAATAGTAATAACAGTTATCCTTATTTACATGAGGTTACTGGAAACAAAATTAATAATGTAGGTACTTACGGAATCTACTTCGCCTCTACTAACGGTTCTGTTGGTTCTAGAGGTTTATTGGCCAATAACATGATTGGTGGAAATTTCACGAATACTTCGAATAACTATGGATTGTATATAAACTATGGTTACTGGTGGAATATTTACAACAACTCCATTCATCTAAATACCAATACCTCATCGAACTCAATTGGATTCTACATTAATAATGGAACAAATCAATTCAATGTCGATGCACGTAATAATATGATCCAGTTAACTGGAAACTCGGTTGGTAACGTATTCGCTATTTCAGCAACTTCCAATACCGCTTTTAGTGATCTAGATTATAATAACTATTATGTGTCAAGTGGCTCTAACCTTTTGAATCTCGGACAAAATTTAACCGTGGCAAACTATAAAGGTTACGCTTCATTTAACAAGAACTCCTATTCTCTTGCTTCGGCATTCCAATCGGCCACAAACTTGCGCTACTCGAACGGTTGTATTACCGGTATTCAACTATCACAAGTAACAGTCGATATTGATGGAGATACGAGAACAAGCACACCAAATGTTGGAGCTGATGAGTTTATCAATGCTTCTACAAATGATATTGGAGTTTTATCAATTACTTCACCAAGCGGACAAGTAAGTCCGGGCTTGCAAGATGTAATTGTTCGATTGAAGAACTTTGGTACTAACACTATTACTTCTGCTCAAGTAAGCTTCGTGCACAACAATGGTACACCAAATACCATCTCATGGTCGGGTACCTTGTTGCCATGTGGCGAAGTAGATGTTGTCTTTACTGGTGCGAATCAAATTAATATTGTATCAGGAATTAATAATATTTCTGCTTATACCTCAAATCCTGGCGGTGTTGCAGATAACTATCCTGCTAATGATATGGCCCAGGCACAAGTTTGTCCGGCTATGAGCGGGGCATTTACTATTGATCCAAGCAGTAATGCATCAAATAACTTCAAAAGCTTTACGGCTGCGGTTGATGCCTTGAATTGCAGTGGCTTGAATGGTCCTGTTTCCTTTATGGTGGCTGCTGGAACTTATGTTGAGCAGGTTGCACTTCGCAATGTAGCGGGTGTTTCTTCTACCAATACCATCACCTTCGATGGAGGAGATGGAAATGCTGCTACACGTATTCTAACTTTTAGTGCAACAGCAGCAGATGCTCGTCATACTTTCCTTTTGGATAATATGAAATATGTGACTTTGCGCAACTTGACTATACTCTCTCAAGGGGTGTCTTACGGTTGGACTGTCCATATTCTTGGAACTACATCTGAGGATATCAAATTGGTAAATTGTTCAATTGGAATGGCTGGCTCAGCTGCCTCGACAACAAGCAGTAACTTCATTGCTGTACTTGCCAATAATGCAACAAATACACAATCGTCAAATGGAACATTTAAAAATATCCTGATCGATAGCTGTCAAATTATGAATGGCTATTATGGGGTGTATTTCTATGGATCTGGTGCGAATACTACGGGTAATACAATCACAAATACTAGCTTCAATTCAGTTTATTATTATGGTTTGTATTCGTACTTATCGAATGCAGTTAACTTTAGTAATAATACCTTCGACATGAGAGCGGGTAACACGAATAGCTATGCTATGTACATTACAAGCACGAATGCCACAGGTAGTGAATTCACGAAACTGAATAACAACCGCCTTAATGGTATGGGACGCTTTGGAATGTACCTTTCGTCAGTTGACAATCATCAGTCATCCAACAAAGGTGAAATCATCAATAATATGATTGGTGGTGGATTTTCTAGCACTGCTTCAGAGGGGATATATTTACAATCAAGTGATGGTTGGAATGTCTTTCATAATAGTGTAAATATTGATACCCGAGTTACTTCCACTACAGCTGCCGCGCTTTATGCTTCAAGCAGCACTCAATTGGATATTCGGAACAACATTTTCGCTTTGACTGATCCTACACAAAACAGTGGTTCGATTTATCCTGTGTACATGAACGGGTCTACTGGTCTGGTTTGTGACTATAATAACTACTATAAACCAGGAAGCACGTCGAATTTTGTTCGAATCAATGGATCCAACTACAATGCAACGAACTTCATTGGTGGTGGTGGATTTAACCTTAATTCGTATTTCCTTAAACCAGAGTTTGTTTCTTCGAATGACCTACATGCCATTAACGGTTGTATGGTTGCTCCAAGGCTAGCTGCGGTAACAACGGATTACGACGGAGATAGCCGTCAGTCTAATACTACACTAGGTGCAGACGAGGGAGTCTTGTTAGACGCATCTATCGGCAACTTGATCGATCCATCTGGTACAGTATTAAACGGAACTCAAGATGTTTCTTATACCGTAACCAATACAGGTAAAACAACCATTACTTCATTTACTGCCTATTATTCAATTAATGGCGGAGGTACAGTGAGTCAGCCGTGGACTGGGTCCTTAGCACCTTGTGCTGAAGTAAGTATTCTCTTTACAGGGCCACAAGCCGCAAATATTCCAGCTTCTGGCTCGGTAACAATTGCTGGTTATGTTGGAAATGTAAATGGTGGAAATGATAACAATCAAAATAATGATTCTACAGCCAATGCCTATTGTAATGGTCCTTTAAGTGGAACGTATACGATTAATCCAGGGTCTGCGGCAAACAGAAACTTCCCAAATATCACTTCTGTAATGAATATTCTAAACTCTTGCGGAATGGCTGGGGACGTAGAACTTCAAATTGGAGTTGGAACTTTCCAAGGTCAAATGCTTCTTGATCCAAACAATATTTCAGGATTGAGCAACTATCGCTTGACTTTAGTTGGGGTTGATTCAGCATCTTCTATCATTACCAATAGTGGCGGTGGATATACCGTTCGCTTAAATGGGGTAGATAATGTGACTTTCAGAAATCTAGGTATTCACAATACAGGAACTACATCTGCCTTTACTGTGCATTTGACCAATGGGTCTGATTTTAACCTATTTGAGAATTGTGCTATTAGCGCTCCAAGTGTGAGCAATACAACGGTAATCTCCTTTGGTATTATGGGGGCTGGTTATACGTCAACTGGTGTCATCTGGGGTGAAAACAATACGGTACAAAATTGCCGAATCACTGGAGGTTACAGATCAGTACATGTATATGGAGGAGCTTCGAACTTGCTCGCTCAGAATAACCGATTCTTGAACAATTATATTGCTGATGGTTATAACTATTCATTATACGGATACTACCAAGAGTGGATGGAGGTAAAAGATAATTATATCTCTGCTCCTTCAACGGCATCAGCTGTTGCGTATTTCTCTTACTGTCCAACCCTCAGCATTGATCGCAATTTTCTGTACGGAGCAAGCAATTATGGTCTGTACATGAATCAGTGTAGTCCTAATGCAAACTTTGCTCGTGGGTCCATTATTAATAACATGATTGGTGGTCAATCTACTACTGGAACTGCGTATGGTATTTATACCATCAATACCTATAATATGGACTTCTATCATAACTCTGTCGCCATGAGCAGCAACAGTGCTAATGCAAGAGCCTTTTACAATAGCAGCGGTTCAGGGAATAATTTGGTGAATAATATATTCTTTAATGAAGGTTCGAATGGATATTCGATGTATTTGAATACCAATAATTCATTCAGCCTGATTGACTATAATGTATATTATACCACATCTGCAAGTTTGGCTTATACTTGGGGTTCTACTTTTGCAGACCTCGCATCGTTACAAGGGTCAAACACAGCATTCAACGTGAATTCATTGGAAGAAAGCCCTGGTTTTGTTAATAATAACCCAGCGCAACCTGATCTTCACCTTATTTCAACGTATGAAGCTCCATCAGGAAGCAATACGCTTGGAGTGAATGAAGATATCGATGGAGATATCCGTTGTACAGTAGCCAAAACAATTGGAGCTGATGAATCTAAATTTATTGATCCAGTATCTGTACGCTTTACAGTGTCTGATACGGTTTACATCAATAGCCCATTCACCGCTTTCAATGCTGACCTTCCAGGTTCGCTTAGAAACTATGCTTGGGACTTCGGGAATGACGGAAGTGTAGAACTTACTACTTTCAATGCGACTTATTCATTTGCATCTGCTGGAGTTCAACAAATTAAGTTGAAGAGTTCTTCATGTAATGGTGCAGATAGTATGATTCAATCTGTTGTAGTTGTTGCCCCAAGCAATGCTCCACAAGCTGACTTTATCGCCAACAAATATGTGGTTGCACCGTTTGAGACCGTGACACTTCAAGATTTGAGTACAAATGGACCAACAGGTTGGAGCTGGTCGATTACGCCAAATATTAACGGATTAGTGTTTTATGATCCTTTCGCTCAGAACACAGAGGTACTCTTCGGAGAGCCAGGAGTTTATGAAGTATGTTTAGTTTCTGAAAATGGACTTGGTTCTTCAGCTTCTAAATGTAAAACAGCCTATATCACTGTTCGCGACGTGAACAATATGTGTATTGGAAACTTAAGTTCATCTGCGGTATCTGGTGAGATATTCGATTCAGGTGGTCCAGATGCTTCTTATGGAAACAACGAAAACTGCTCATTCTTAATCGAACCATGTGCAAGCTCAGTGACCTTGAAATTCTCCCAATTTAGTCTTGCAAATGCTGGTCACTTCTTGAAAGTTTACGATGGAAGAGACGAAACTGGAACCCTTTTGGGAACTTTCAGCAGCAGTTCTGGATTGCCAGGAGGAACCAACGGTTTGGTTTCAGCGAGTGGAGCCATGTATCTTTCTTGGACTACAAGTGCAACAGGTACGGCTTCAGGATTTAGTGCTGAATGGACTAGTGTTCCAAATACTAGCAATACCCTAAGTGCTGGATTTACAATTCCTGACTCAGCTTATATTTTGGAGACAGTGAATTTTGTAAATACCTCTGTAGGTAGTGGATTGACTTATGCTTGGGATCTTGATAACGATGCCATTGTTGATGCCGCATCCAGAGATATCCAATTTATCTACACGCTAGACGGTGTGTATTACCCAACACTAACAGTTTCAGATGCATGTGGAAATAGTCAAACTATCCAAGACACAATCATCGTAACGACTCCTACAACTCCTCCGGCAGCTGATTTCATAGCCGACGCTCGTGTTGTTACTCCAGGAGATACAGTAAGAATCACTGACTTGAGTACAAACGGTCCGATTAGCTGGAATTATACGATTACTCCGAATACAGCGACAATAGCGGGTGGTACTTCTAGAAACCCATTCTTGACATTCAGCGATACTGGATACTATGAAATTACACTTGATGCTGACAATGCTGCGGGAACCGGTTCAATTACGAAAACGGCTTATATCCATGTGTTGAACTATTGCCAAGCTGATGTAAGTACTTTGGTACCTGATTTAGGAATCAACAAAGTGAAATTGAGCAATATGGAAAATACAAGCGCCTCCGGTGTACGTGCTTTCAGCTCTTATTTCAATGACCCAACCGTTCAAGCGGCAATGCTTGATGCAGGAGGTACTTATGATTTACAAGTGTCAAGAAATACTAGTCTCAACGCAATGAACCGCAAAGTGTGGATCGATTATAATGCAGACGGTGACTTTAACGATGCAGGTGAATTAGTGGGTAGCGAATCTGCTGCAAACACACCAAGCTGGACGCTAAACTTTGTTGTACCAACCGGTGCAAACAGAGGAGCAACCAGAATGCGTATCGGAACAGCCTTTGCTGATTCAACCAATGAGCCTTGCGGAGTAAACTTCTTTGGAGAAGTAGAAGAATACCGTGTAGTGATTAATAATGATATCACTGCTCCAATTATTACACGTATCGGTGGAAGTCCTCAGTACATTGAACTCGGACAATCCTATACAGATTCTGGTGCAACCGCTATGGATGCTGTTGATGGAAACCTAACGAGCTCAATCGTGGTAACCAATAATATCAACACCTTAGCTGCAGGTACTTACACTGTGTTCTATAATGTGACCGATGCCGCAGGAAATGCTGCTACGGAAGTAAGAAGAACCGTGATTGTTAAGCCTGACCTAACTCCTCCAATTCTTCAGTTGGCTACACCAAGTATCGTAACGATTCCTTTGCTTTCAAGTTTTGTAGAGCCTGGCTTTACCGCAATTGATGCAATTTCAGGAAATGTGACCGGTACTGTTCAAGTTGACCGTTCAGCTTTCGATAGCACTACCATTGGTTCATATACCATTGTTTATGTAGCTGCCGATGCATATGGTAACATGGATACAGCTTACCGCACAGTACGTGTAATTGACAATATTGCTCCGGTAATTACCTTGAATGGAGTAACACCTATGGAAGTTGAAGTTAATATGGCATTCAATGATCCAGGAGTAACTGTAACCGATAACTATGACCCAATTGTGGTTGCAGTTATTACGAGCAATGTGGACATTTCTACACTTGGTAGCTACAGCATTCTTTATGAAGCAAAAGACCAAAGTGGAAATATCAATTCAATCAAACGTATCGTAAACGTGGTGGATAATACGGCTCCAAGTCTTCAGGTTTCCTCACTCGATACCATCGTAGTAGAGGTATTTGATGGCTTGATCTTGCCAAGCATGACGGCGAATGACAATTATGATAATGATCCACAAGTTGTTGTTTCAGGAACTTATGATGTCAATACTTTAGGAACCTATACACTTGATGTTGTGGCAGAAGATGCTTCAGGAAATCAATCGGCTACTCAAAACCTAATCGTTAAGGTTGTCGATACAGAAGCACCAGTAATTACCCTAAACGGTTCTTATCTCACCACCATCATGCGCTGGTCTACTTTCAATGATCCAGGTGTGACAATCAGTGATAATTACTATACCGCTTTAACCGCCACTGAAGGTGGAAACTTTGTCGGTACATCGATTGAAGGCCTCTATTATATCACTTATGATGTGGTTGATCCTTCAGGGAATGTGGCTGCACAAGTTACAAGAGCTATCAATGTGGTAGAAAATACTACCGGATTGGGTGATGTAGAAGCGAATCGCCTTCGCATGTATCCTAACCCTGCAACAAGCTACGTCGACCTCAGCATTGAGGAGTCTGTAGAAAATACACAAGAAGTGAATATTGTAAATGCATTAGGACAAGTAATCCTGACGCAAAGCTGGGAAGCTGGTCAAACGGAACACCGTGTCGACCTAAGCAATTTCATGCCAGGTGTATACTATGTGCAGGTTGTGAACAACGGAGTGCCAAGCGTTCAAAAATTGGTAATTAGTAAATAAATAGATCTTATATGGGGCCTCATAACTGGGGCCCCATTTAAAAAATTTAAAGAAAAATGAGAAAATCAATACATACGCGATTGCTCAATGGATCCAAAGCAGCCCTAATTATGATAGGTTTAGCTGCCTCGGTATCAGCAATGGGACAGTATAATTCCTCGATAGCGATTCAGAATTCTACGAATTGTTTTCCGGGAATGAACAAGGCAGTAGTCTTGGAGATTCAGGTCAATGTTTCAGGCAAGGGCTCTTCATTGAGTTCTATGCAGTTTAATACGAATGGAACAAATGCTGTATCCAATATTGAATCGGCACGTCTGTTTTATTCGAATGGAAGTGATTTTAATAACCCATTACCAGACAATAATGTAGTTGGAACTACAGTGACTTCTCCAAATGGAAGCTTTTCATTTAGTGGTCTGAATATTAATTTGTCAGATGGAGTTAACAATTTTTTCTTGGTTTATGATTTGCCCTATGGTGCTACTTTGGGAGACTCTGTAGATGCTGAATGTACAGGACTTACTGTAGATGCAAATGGAGAGACTCCTTCGACCACAGCTCCGGCTGGATCAAGGTTGATAGTAAAGAATACAAGTTATTCGTACTGCGCGCGTCCAGCGGCAAGTCCTTTAAATTACCAAATTGGTATTTCTCGCCTTAAAATTGGAAGTAAAGATTTCATCACACAAATTCCTCAACCAGCTGGCTCTTTATTGACCCTAGATACGGTATTTGGTTTGATTAAAGATGTTACATACGATTTGGGATATAGTGTAGGTTCTATCAATCCTCAAAATGAACTTATCTATGTGGATTTGAATAATGACGGCTTCTTTGAGCAGTCAGAAACCGTTTTTTCTGGAACCACTGCAGCAGGTAATACAACAACCGGTACGTGGAAAATTGATTGCGCCGTAGAGAATGGTATTCATCGTATGCGAATCGCTTCTGATCTTACCATGCCAAATAATTCATGCTCTGGGAATGGATATGGCTCTACTTTGGAAGCCTTGGTGGATTTTTCGGATGCGCCTGCAGCGGTTGCTAATTTTGACATACCGCTTGAGGCCTATCGTGGTGCTTTTGTAGATTTTAAGAATACCTCTGAAGGTTTAGGTTATAACTACCGTTGGGATTATGAGAACGATGGAACTGTTGATGCAACTACCGTTGATGGAAAAGGACAGTACAATTCAGCTGGAAGCAAAACAGTTGAATTGGCGATGAGTGCGGTTTTTTGTGGTACGAGCCGCAGAGATAGTACAACTAAATCAATAACCATTATTAATCCTCAAGCAGTACCAACGAGCGAATTTATTGCTAACAGAAACGTGACGAACCAAACTTTGGAAGTAAAGTTCCGCGACTTGAGTAGCAATGGTGCCAATAGATGGCATTGGAAAATTACGCCTGAGAATGTAAATGGTTCTCCTGCATACGTCTATATTAATGGTACGGATTCTACGTCCCAAAATCCTGAGGTACTCTTCATGGAGCTTGGAAATTATAATGTAGAATTCTTCTCTGAGAATATTTTAGGAGCAGGAAACTATGTAACCAAGCCTGACTATATCAGCGTTATTAGCATCAACGATATTTGCACCTTGCCAAGCACTGACCAAGAATCTGGTTTCTTAGCGGATGAAGGTGGAGTATATGGTAATTATGCAAGCTATGCGGGTACAGGTAAACTTTGTTCATTCTTGATTCAACCTTCTTGTGCAGCTAGTATTAGTTTTGATTTCTTGGATTTTGACATGAGCTCATTCCAAATTACTGCCTGCTACATTACAGGTAGCAACCCACCAGTACTGCAACCAGGTGATAATGTTAAAATTTATGATGGGGTAGATAATACAGGAACACCACTTCATACTGCTGCTGGTTTCCCTAATGGTTTCAGCAACGGTCCTAATAATGCCTTGTTGACAACCTTGCCTTCTACTGTTACAGCCAATTCTGGCTCCATGTATATTGAGTACTTTGTAAATTGTGCGGGTAACGGACGTGGTTTCTTGGGTGAATGGTCAAGTACTGCCAAAACCTTACCTACCCCTACAGCAAGTTTCGAAGGACCAGATACTGTTTATACGGATGCTCCTTATATTTTTACGAATACATCTACCGGCGATTTTGATGAGTCTGTTTGGGATTTTGATAATGATGGCTTAAATGATTATTCTGGTGTTGATGCTGAAGTTATCTTTGATAATGCAGGAACGCAAACGGTTAAATTGAGTGTTGGCCGTTGTGGAAATGCAGATGATATTACCAAGGACATAACAGTATTATCTCCTACCTCAGCTCCACAAGTAGACTTCCGTGCAAATCGTACATCTGGAATTGTATTGGATACCTTGCGCTTCTTTGATATTTCAGCGAATGGCCCGAATGCTTGGAAATGGAGCATCAGTCCAGCAGCTGATATAACTTATGTTAACGGAACAAATGCTACGAGTAGAAATCCATTTGTTAAATTCAACAAAACTGGAATGTTTGAGGTAAAACTATGGGCATCAAATTCATTGGGTGCTGATAGCCTTGTGCGTACTGCGTATGTTGGAATCTATAACTACTGTATTCCTAATTCTGTAAATCTTAGTGCAGATATCGGAATGAGCTATATAGAATTTGGGCAAATCTCTAACAGTTCAGAGGTAGGCGTAAGTTCATATACTAGATACCTCAATAACACAACAGTTCAGCAAGGTGCGACCGAACAAATCATATTGGAGAGAAAATCTAATTTTAATAATGTCAATTATAAAGTTTGGATTGATTTCAATAAAAATGGCTCATTCAATGATGCAGGAGAGGAAGTTTTTGTAGAAAATTCTACATCTGCTTTGCAGGTTATCGGAAATATCCGCATACCTAAAACTGCTCCACTAGGTAATACTAGAATGCGCATTGGTGCAAACGCTGAAGCTAACCCGAATCTCTCTTGCGGTCCGAATCAGTTTGGCGAATTTGAGGATTATGTTATCACCATTGAAAAAGACGATACCAAACCGCTTATTACATTAAATGGTCAAAGTATCTATAAGATGGAACAAGGTTATGCTTATGCAGATGCAGGTGCTGTAGCCATGGATAATGCTGATGGAGACATTACTTCATTGATCGTGGTTAGAAACAATGTGAATACCGCTGTAACTGGTGAGTATTGGGTGTCTTATAATGTAACTGACTCTGCAGGAAACCGTGCAGACTCTGTAGTCCGCAATGTGATTGTTCAACCTGATGGATCCGGACCAGAAATTACTTTAACAGCTGGAGATACCATCATCCATGAAGTAAATACTACTTGGACTGAACCTGGATATGCTGCTTTAGACTTCGTAGATGGAGTAATTAGCAATGTCAATGTTTCAGGAACAGTTAATAGTACAGAGCTCGGTACATACTATATCACTTACAGCGCAACAGACCTACAAGGAAACAGCAATACTGCACAACGTGTAGTCATTGTGAAAGATCAAACAGCTCCGGTGCTAACGCTGAATGGAATGGATCCATTTGTCTTGGATTACGGAACTCCATTTGCCGATCCTGGTGTAAGCATTAGCGATAATTACTATACGGATCTAACCTACCAAAGAACTGGTAATATCAATATCAAGACAATCGGAAACGTTGTATTAACCTATGATGTGAAAGATCCTTCTGGAAATGTTGCATTGAGTATTACTCGCACGGTAGAGGTAAGAGATATCTCCGCACCGAAAATCACCTTGAATGGCAGTGATACCATGAGACTTGATGTATTCACAAAATACATTGAAACAGGTGCTTTTGTGTCAGACAATCATACCAAAGGCTTGCAAGCAGTGGTAAGTGGAACTGTTAATTCAAATATTCTTGGCAATTACTCAATCACCTATACTGCTACAGACTCTAGTGGCAACATAAGTACTAAAACTAGAGTAGTACAAGTGGTAGACCGTGAGGCGCCAGTAATTGTATTGAAAGGTTCGTCGTTGATGCAAATTAACCGCTTTGCTCCAGTAACAGATCCTGGAGTTACGATCCAAGACAACTACGATTCAGATGCGTCATTGCAAGCAGATTTGGTTGTAATTAACGGTGTAGTGAATGATATTGAAGGACTTTATCAGATTTGCTACCAAGTGAATGACAAGTCTGGAAATGCATCTGCACAAGTTTGTCGTCTGGTAGAAGTAGGACCGGCTGATCCGAATGGAATGGAGAATATGGAAGACGCAGTTATTGCTGTTTATCCGAACCCAACCCATGGCAAATTCCAAATTGAATTGCCAAACGGAATGCAGGCAGAAACCATCAAAATTTACAATGCAACTGGAGCTCTTGTAAAAGAGGTAATTGTTCAAAATGCACAATTCAATTATGAAGTAAGCATGGAACAAGCTACTCCGGGGATATACTATGTAGTGGTGAATAGCAATGGAAAATCGTTCAGCACTAAAATGAGCTATATTAAATAGTTCTAAATTTTATAAGCAGCAGAAGATGCCTCTCGCTTGCGGGAGGCATTTTCCTTTTTTAAAGCAAAATGGTAAAGGGGGCATATAGCATCATACTGCTTGCAGTTTGTGCTGTTTTTATAACAGCATCGATGCCTTGCTTTGCTCAAAAATTGGATTGGTTTCAGCTTGATGAGAATGAAGCTCAATTTGGATTTATTGGCTACCAAGGAGCAAGGAAAAATGTCGCAATCGATGGCGCTGGTAATAGTATTACTTGTGCTCCTTTTGGACTAAAGGTCTATGTCGAAAATCAGCCATTGGTGGCCAATTTCGAAACAGTTTTAGTTAAACGAAATAGCCAAGGGCAGGTAGTTTGGTCCAGAACATTAAATGGTAACGGCTTTAAATTTGGACATTGTATCCATGCCGACTCAGTGGGTAATATTTATGTATTAGGCTGGTATTATGGCAACTCAAGTATCAATGGAGTAAGCCTCTACTCCTACGGTAACTACGACTGTTTTTTGGTTAAATTAAATTCCTCTGGAACGATTCTCTATACCAAGACTTTTGGCAGTGCAGGTTACGACTATCCATTTTCTCTCGATACCGATGCAAATGGAAATGTATGGGTGGCAGGCAAATTTTCCTTTTCTATGCAAGTGGGCTCCTTATCTGTTTCAGGTGCTTCAAATAGCCATTTTCTATTCAAGCTCGCAGCCAATGGCAATACAGAATATGTACGAAATGTATGTCAGAGTGGTTCTTCAGATTGGGGCATCGGCGATTTAAGTCGGAGTAGTCAGGGAAAGTTGGCCTTGGTGTCGAATTTTTCAGGTAACTCCGCATTCCAAAATCAATCATTAAGTGGTGGTGGTGGCTATTTGGCGGTTATTGACGAAGCTACCGGGGATATTGATTGGGTAAATCGGGCCGGTGCTCAAGCTCAATTGGTAGACCATGAACCTGGAGGGAATATCATCATGCTTGGGCTCCAGACTAATAGCACGGATAGTTTGGGGAGTCAGCCGCTCCCAGCTTTAAATGCAGCCAATCAGCTTTTCATTGCTAGGGTATTGCCCTCAGGAATACCAAGTCGGATTCAGGCAATGCCGAAGGTTACTGGTTCCTATCAAAGCACTGAAGGCTTTCGTACCTTGCACGTTAGTGGTGCAGGGCAGGTCTTTCTATCTGGGGAGCTCGAATCACCTATGCTGGCCTCAAATAGTTTCTCAGTAGCGCTTAATGTACCTCATGCGGCAGGCAAACCTCAGGCAGTTTTACTCAAATTGGATGACGGGTTTCAAGGACAATGGTTTGTGGGTGCTGGCTCTCGAGATACGTTGGTAAAACCGAATAAAAATATTGGCTCCGGTGTGCATACAGATGCGGCGGGAAATATTGTTTGGTGCACCATGAATGATGCGTATTCGGTGAGTGCCACCCATCTTCGACTCAACAATGATACATTTAATTCTGCCTCAGTAAGTTCTAGGTATGCTGCTCATGGTATCCATCTTTGGAAATTTAGCGAACCTTCTATAAAAACGTTCTCCCCTACAATAAGAGCCTACTGTCCTGGCGACAGTGTACATGTGCGCTATCAGAAGTATGGGGATTTTTCTTCTACCAATAATTTTGTATTGGAGCTAAGTGACTCCACCGGTTCATTTCAAAGTCCAATCTTTATCAAAAGTATTCTGGATTCGAGCTCCGGTACCCTACATGGATTGATGCCATTATGGCTCAAGAGATCCGATTATTATCGCTTTAGGGTGCGTGGAACTTCTCCCGCGATTCAAGGGGCTATTACGGTTGATCGTATTTTGGTACGGGGTAAGCCAAATGCCTCGGCCGGACCGGATTTTCTGTTTTGTTTAGGGGATACCGTCACACTCAAGGCCTCGGGAGGTGGTAGCTATCTGTGGGATTCTGTGCCCAATGCCTGGCAGTTTGACCAAGAGCAGTTGCTTGCCGTTCCCGACTCGCATGCAGGTTTTGTTGTAAAAGTGACCGATTCCCTAAGTAGTTGTTTTGACTATGATACGGCATATCTTTTCTATCGTACAAAGGTGATGCTGAAGCCGATTCACGACACGCTTCTTTGTAGAGGCGCTGAACTTGAGTTGATCGCCGAAATTTTGGAAGGGGATTCTTCGAGAGTGAGCTATGAATGGAGAGAAGTTGGGGGAGGACTACTTTCTACGAGTGATACTCTTTATGTTGTCGGCGATAAGGCAAGACAAATTGAATTGATCGCCTGGGATAGTTGTTCTATTTACCGTGATACCCTGCGTTTTCAAATTCTATTACGTGATTCGCTGCGCCTTGAACCTCGCTCGGATTCTTTGATATGCAGGGGGGCTATATTTCAAATCCCGGCTCTCGCCAAGGGAGGTGATTCAGTGGGTTACCAGTTTTATTGGATGGATTCGAGTTTTAGCAATTCCTTTCAACAAGGGCCTTTCTTTGACTCGAGTTTAGTGGCGAGCACAAAATTTGGTTTAAAGCTAATGGATGGATGCACGTCATTTGCTGATTCACTCCTTTTTACTGTGAATATTTCAGAAGCGCCACAGGTCAGTTTATTGGATACGCTTAGAACATGTTATGGCGATTCGCTGCTGATTCGTGCAAATGTTACAGGTGGTTTTGGCGACTCAGTTAGCTATAGATGGATGGAAGGAAGCTTTGGAATGGAAGATAGCTTCCAGAAGAGTTTTACACAATCCGAATATGTAAAGGTTGAAATTATAGACCGTTGTCTTTTCTCTGATTATGATTCTGTTTTTGTCCTCGTTCGCAGTCCGCTACAACTCCAAGTACGCAGCGATACACTTATCTGTAATGGCGAATCACTTTTGCTCTTTGTTGCAGGAGCGGAAGTGGATACTGCCTACTATTCTTTTTTCTGGGAAGGGAATGCTGTGGCAAGCAACTACGTGCAGCGAACGCCTCACCTAAGTTGGCAATACCCATTAAGAATTCGAGATAATTGCACCGGTTCAGAGCATTGGGACACTGTACTGGTGAATGTTCGTGATAGCCTGAAGATTAATCTGCTTATTGATACACCGGTATGCTATGGCCAAGAATTACAATTTATGCCAAGCTTTTCCGGAGGCTTGTCGAGTCAGTATGCTATTCAGTGGTTTGATGAAAACGGGGGTCTACTAAGTACGGCTACAAACTATTCGGCCGAAATTCGCGACCAAAAGACCCTATCCATCGTGTTGAAAGATGCTTGTACAGTCCATCACGATTCGCTTTTTATTGCTGTACAATCTTTAGCCGCCTTATCTATTTCACCCATTGCCGACACCCTTTTGTGCCACGGTCAGATTATACAAGTGAATCCAATCCTGAGAGGTGGATTAACGGCTAATTATCGCGTGAGAGGATTCCCGCTAGATAGCGCAAGCTTGTATTCTGGAATTGAGGTGTTGAGCCCGGTTCAAGAAACGATCAGTCTTTGGGATGGATGCAGTGATTCTGTGCAGCTTTCTTTCTTTATTGATATGCGCGATTCTTTGCAGCTACATTTAGGGGATGATACGGCTATTTGTGCCGAAGAGGAGTTGATTTTAAATCCATCGAAAAGTGGCGGAATACCAACTGCATACAGTTATGCTTTTCAGCAACAGCCCGGAGTTCAGTTTCCGATGTCCGTATTGCCAATAGCAGATTCGTTATTTGTGGTTTGTTTAGAAGATGCTTGTAGCCAGCCGTCATGTGATTCTCAATGGGTGATAGTGAATGCCTTACCAAATTCCGACTTTACCTTGAGTGATACCGTCTTATGCATCCCTGAGTCTGTTAATCTTACGAGTTTATTTCCAGCGACAAATGCGTCGTGGTATTGGACCTTGTCTGGTTCGTTTTCTGATTCCTTAAGAAGAGATGCATCCTTTCAATTAAATTTAGACAAAGCAGGAAGCTACCAAATAGGCTTACAGGTAATCGATTCCAATGGTTGTAGTAAGAAGAATTCAGCTTTCAAGTCGTTCGAGGCTAAGGGTCAGCCAAATGCGGAGTTTTTGGTATCCGATACCGTGGTGGATATTGGCGAAATTATTGAGTTGGTACAAACGGATCAATCTATTACGAGCAGTTATTGGTCGCCGGCTACAATTCAAAAGGTGTCTCCTTATCATTATACGTACACGAACAATGACACAGGTTTGATAGAATTGGCCTTGATTGCTGCCAATAAATGGGGGTGCACAGATACCTTTTCCAGAGAAGTCAGGTTTAAAAATCCTTTTTTATGCTATATCCCGAATGCATTTCATCCACATGGTTATAGAGACAATCAGGTGTTTCTACCAAGGTGTGAGGAGGCCGCATTTTTTGCCTTGCTAATTTATGATAGATGGGGAGCCTTAGTATTTGAAACCCATGATCAGAACCTTGCCTGGGATGGTTCTTGGAGAGGAGAGGGCAATACACTGCTTCCATCTGGAGTGTATCTTTATCGTCTAAGAATGAAGAATCAATACGGGGAGAGTTTTGAAACAAGTGGCACTGTTACCCTCCTAAAATAAGCGCCTCAATCTTCTCAGACCGAGGCGCTGTCTACCAAACCAATATATGATAGCTCGAAAATAATATTAATTACTAGTAATAGAAAAGCTATTTTTGAATTTTTTATTTTTCGATAAATCATGGTTTTCGACAAGATTAACTCAGCGATAGCGAAGGATAAATTTGCATTGCTTCGAATTCCTTTTAATTTGCCGCTATGATTGATTGGAACGCATTCAAGCCTACGGTGGGATGTCTTTTGCTCTCGGAGCCTACGCTAGCAGATCCGAATTTTGCTAGAACGGTAATTTACTTGGTTGCACATGGCGAAGAGGGTTCTGTGGGTTTTGTGTTAAATCGCCCACTCGACTTGCAGCTAAAAGATTTGGGTGATGATTTTTCTAAATCGGTATTGCCTGTATATGAAGGTGGACCGGTTGAGTTGAATACCTTGCATTATATTCATCGATTGGGTCCAGGGTACACAGGAGCCACTGCCATGAGTGAGTCTACTTATTGGGGCGGTGATTTTGAGATTATTAAAACGCGTTTGGCAGAATATCACAGTAACGATATTCGGTTCTTCTTGGGTTACAGTGGTTGGGGACCAGGTCAGCTTGAGCAAGAAATGAAAGAGCATGCATGGTTGATTGCGCCGGCACTTGAGGAAGACTTATTCGAACTTAATCCATCCGAACTTTGGGAAAAATGCATGATGGGGTTGGGTGGTGAAGCCGCTGAACTCGTCAAATATCCAATTGACCCAAGGTGGAATTAAAACACATGGCTCTCAAGTATGATTGGCGGAGCGAATGGTGAGAAAACTTTTTGTAGGCTATTGTTTGAATTAAAGAACGGGCGAAGTGTTTCAATACCATTTTTGGTTTTAAGCTCCAGTATTAAAATTTCATATGGATGGCTCTATGAAAGAGATTTATGAACCAACGGTATCTTCACGGGTACACCGATTAAAAAGGAACTGCGTGTCAAAGTTCTGTGCCTTCCGTAAAGGGTCATTTTTATTAGAAATCTCCATATATACATAAAATCAAGCCTGTTTAATTACGCATAATATTCATATCTAGTTATTCGCATTCAGTAAAGTAGGTAGTCGAAGGTTGTTGTCCGTTTGTCGAATTTTCTAGCTACTAGCTGTTAGTAACTATTTTTGAATTTGTAAAATGGCATAGATTTTTTAGTGCATTGATTATCAAAGAAATATAATTGTTTTAATTGTGAGTTGTTTAATGCGGTGAGGGCTGTAATTCACTTTTTTTTGACCTATTAATTCATGTATTTTGGCTATTTTCTAAAAAAGTAGTGCCCAGTCCGGCTTGTGTTTTTTACCTTTGATACGGGATTTTGTGGTTGGGATTTAGAATTTAACTTCTAAGTGGCTCTTGCTTTTGATAATGGTTTGCTTGGTGTTGTTTCTAAACAGCTACTGCGAAATTCTTTTTAAGCCAAAGAATTTATATGAGAACTATTTACCTTGATTCGAGGAATAGTTGCCAGATGAGGAACTTACATCCCCTTCGAACGAAGCAACTCTTCCAGATGCTATGTGCATCATTGATTTTAACCTTCTTAGGATTTTCTAACAAAGCGAAAGCTCAAGTAAATTTAGCTCCACTCGCCACGAATGTTGCTGCTAGCGCAGTAAGTTCAGGAACGATAGTGGATTTTAATGATCTAGATTACGGTAACTGTGGTACGCAAGATGTTTGGATAAGTACATCCACCCCTCCGTCATCTACTCCAGGAACGAACTGGATTGAATTTGAATGGTCAACTACTCGCACGTTTAATAAAATTACTATTCATAATGGTTATACAGACAGACGCTATCTAACAGGTGCTTTGCTACAGGTCTATAATTATTCCACCAACTCATGGGATAATTCGGAACAAATAAGTGGCGGGTTAGGTGTTTGCGCACAGGATTATGAATTTGACCCCGTTAGTGCCAAACGTTTCCGAATAACTTCATTTGAAATGACCGGAAACGGACAGCTTAGTAATCCCAGCTTTCGCGAAATTGAGATTTGGGAAGCAAACCTTAGTAATAACAATGCGGGCGTTGTAAGTCTTGATGAGCCGAATGCGTTTTGTGCAGGTACCTATGATGTAAAAGCAACAGTCAAAAATTTCGGATTGAATCAAATTACCTCCTTAAAAATAGGCTGGTCGATTAATGACACAATACAATCTGTAATTAACCTCACGAGTACCTTGGATACCAATAATGGTGCAGGGTCGGATATCGCTCAAATTACCCTGGGGTCAGTCAGTTTTCCAGTCGGTCAAGTGAAGTGGATTAAGGTTTGGACATATGAACCAAATGGGGTTACGGATACTCTGACTTCCAATGATACTATTTTGGTAGACCTTAGCCCAGCATTAAATGGTGTTTATACTATCGGTAGTTCTGGAGCAGACTATACCAGTTTTTCAGATGTGGCAAATGCTTTAAATTCATATGGAATTTGTGGTCCGGTAGAGTTTCACGTGGCCGCAGGAACCTATAATGAACAAGTAGAATTTAGACAGCTTTCTGGCTCCTCTTCTACAAATACAGTACGGTTTATTGGTTCAGGAAGAACGTCCACCATCCTATCGCATGCCGGCACGAGCACGGCAAATTTTGTGACTTTATTATTGGATGGCGCTGACTATTTTGAGTTCAGAGATATGACCATCGAGGGAACTGGCTCTTCTGCGGCAGTAGCTGTAATGTTCACCAATGAAGCGGATTATAATGCTTTACGAAATGTTCATGTTGAAACCAACACAACATCTTCGAGTACCAATGTAACCTGTATTGCCTTTTCGGGTTCTAAAACTAGTCCAACAGCATATGGTGATAATGGTGACTATAACCTGATTGACAGTGTTGATATTCGTGGAGGGTATTATGGTATTCGCTTAAACGGAACAAGTACATCATCTGGAGTAATTGGCAATACAATTACCAACACTACGATACACAACTATTACTATTATGGAATCTATTCCTACTACACGAAGTTGACGAAAGTCGATAATTGTGATATTACAACCAACCGCAACACGGGGAATGCCGATGGCCTGTACTTTATTTATTTGAACAATGGTATTATTACCAATAATACGATAAAAGTTGGCGACTATGGCTTGTACTTAAGCTCATTGAATAATGCAAGTTACTACGATAAAAATCTACCTACGATTGTCGGAAACAATAAGATTATAAGCACCGGCGATTATGGAGTTTATATACCAAGCAATGGTGGAGATCTACATTTTGTTCAAAATAGTGTTAATACAAGTTCGGCTTATTCGGTTCGAATGAATGGTGGTTCCAATGTGGTTATGCTCAATAATCATATCCGCAACTATAGAACTTCAGCAAACTCCTATGCTTTTTATGCCAGTGCAGGATTTGATACTCTAGATTATAATAACTATCAGTCGTTAGGAAGTGGAAGTCAGTTCTATCTGGGGGGCACAGCCTATACTAATTTTGCGAGCTATCAAGCAGATCAAACCTTGTTCGATTTTGAGCAACATAGTTATAACCAAGATCCAAACTTCATCAGCAATTCAGACCTCCATATTGATCAAAGTGTAATCAATCTTCGAGGATTATTTGTTGGTTTTTATTATGATGCCGATGGAGATGAACGTTGTGAGTTTGCTCCAACGCTTGGGGCGGACGAATCCTACTATTCAACTCCGTCACCTACAGCTTCAATTGCCTTGTCGGATACAGTATACCTATCTTCACCAACCACTTTTTATTCAGCATTCCAGCCAATTGCAGGCGTATTATTAGATTATACCTGGTATATAGATAATGTTCAAGAGAGTAAGGTAGAGAATTTTGAAAAGGTGTTTGGCGCTACTGGAACTTATGAGGTGAAGCTAAGAGTTAGAAGTTGCACGGGAAATGACCGTGATAGTTTAATGGTGGATGTAGTTAACCCTACAAGAGAGCCAGTATCAGACTTTGCAGCGAGTACCTTGTTTTTGGATGTATTGCAAATGAGCAATTTAACGGATCTTTCAGATTATGGTCCTACACAATGGGAATGGACAGCAGAACCTAGTTATGATGCCATCTTTAGTGATGCTTATATTGCTAACCCAACCGTTGCGTTCTTACAACCAGGTGAATACAAGATTTGTCTGGAGACAGCAAATGGTGTTGGGCAAGGAAATAAGCTTTGCAAAGACGCTTACATCAATGTGAATGATGATCAGATGTTATGTTCATCATCGGAAAGTACTTATCCCGCAGGTCGATTAACTGACGAGGGTGGTGCAAATGGTAACTATACCGCAAGCAGCAACTGTAATTATATCATACGCCCTTGTGCCGGTACCCTAACCCTAAGATTTACAGAATGGGATTTGTCAGATGCAGATGATGAGTTGCGCATCTATGACGGTACAGACAATTCAGGAACATTGCTTGGCAAGTTCGATGGAAATTCAAACATCCCAGGAGGAATAAGCGGACTGGTATCAAATTCAGGTAAAATGTATTTGGAGTGGAGTACAAGTCCAGGTGGCCAATCTTCAGGTTTTGTTGCCTACTGGACATCAACTCCAGAATTAAATGCAGCTAAGCCAGTTGCAGATTTTACAACACAGGATACGATTTTTATCGATCAAGTGGCCAGATTTATGAGTACATCTCAGGGTGATGGGTTAAGCTACCAATGGGATTTCGATCCGCCATTCTTACAAACGGGCCTTGATGGGGGTAATGATGAGTCTGATCGTTACTCATGGAGCACTGCTGGTAGTTATCCAGTTAGCTTGAAGGTTGAAAGCTGTGGAGGAAGTGATGCACTAACTAAAACGATTCAAGTATTTAGTCCAACTTCTGCTCCAGTGGTTGGCTTTACTGCTAGCCGCACGAAGGTTCCAGTACTAACTAAAATCACTTTAAAAGACAGCAGCTTTCAAGGCGGAACGAAATATAAGTGGAAGGTTACACCAGCGGTTACTGCGAATATTTTAGGCGCAGATAATGGTCCAGAGTTAGACGTTTCCTTTGTTAAAAGTGGAAAATACAGTGTTCAGCTTTGGGTATCAAACTCTCTAGGAGCGGATAGCTTGCTTAAAGTAGACTATATCGATGTATTTGATTATTGTGCACCGGTTGTCGGTAATATAAGTTCAGATGTAGCAATAAGTCGCGTGAAATTTGGAGGTATAGATAACTTTAGTGATGTGGGTGTAGCCAAATACACGAATTATTTGAATGACTTTCCAGCTGAAATTGTTTCACTAAGAGACAGTATTGAGTTGACTATTGAGCGTCAATCACTCACCGACCCGCTGAATCGTAAGGTATGGGTTGACTGGAATAATGATGGCGACTTTGATGATGTAGGCGAGGAAGTAGCGAGTGAAGCTTCCAACTCGAATGCGAGCTATACAACAAAAATTGTGGTGCCTCAAAGTGCAACTCTGGGTTATACCACGCTGCGTGTTGGTGTAAGCTATGATCAAGATGTGAATCGTCCATGTGGCATAAACCCAACGGGAGAGTTTGAAGATTATCCGATTCAGGTGATAGTTGATGATCAAATTCCTGTAATTAGCCTTCAAGGGCAGGACACCGTATGGGTGGAAATGGGTTATTCGTACACAGATGCTGGTGCTATGGCCACGGATAATATTGATGGCGACCTGAGTGCACTTATTTTAGTGAACAACACGGTTGATACCTCAATGGTTGGCACCTATACCGTAAAATACAATGTGACAGATACGGATGGAAATGCAGCCGCGGAAGTAACACGCATTGTGATGGTTACTCCTGATATTACCGCACCAGTCATTACACTAAATGGTATATCTAGCGTAGATGTTCGCGTAAATGATTCCTATACAGATGCGGGAGCTACAGCGGAAGATTATTTCCAAGTGAACTTGACTTCAGTTATGACACAAGGTGACAATGTAGACTTGGCAGTAATCGGTACATATCACGTATGGTATAAGGTAGAGGATGCTTCAGGAAACAGTGACTCGATTGCACGGGAAGTAAATGTGATTGATGATGTAAATCCAGTGCTGACTTTGCTAGGAAATAGTCCATTGACAGTGGAAGTAAATACCATGTTCAATGACCCTGGTTATACCGTGAGCGACAATTATTATGCTACGGTAGATGTGGTTGTTGACAGCAGCATGATTCAATACAACGTTGTTGGGACTTATCCTGTATGGTATACCGCCACCGATGGCTCAGGCAACAGTGTATTGGTAACGCGTATGGTGAGTGTAGAAGACAATACGGCGCCTACCTTGAGCTTAATTGGTACAGATACAGTCGTCGTTGAAGTGTTTGGCAGCTACCATGAGCAAGGAGTTCAAGTTCAGGATAATTACTGTTTGAGCATGGGTTGGGTAGTAGACCAACAGCCTGACATGACTACCTTGGGAGAATATACCCTTAGCTATACCAGCGAAGATTGCAACGGAAATACCTCAGTTGCATTAACACGTGTCGTACAGGTAGTGGATAGAACAGCACCACAACTTAGTTTGTTAGGATTTCCTGCAAATACGGTTTATCGTTGGGAAGGTTATACAGATCCAGGAGTGAGTATTACGGATAACTATTATTCAGAGGCTAGTCTTCAATCAAATATTGTAATTACAAGCAATTTTGACCCGAATTGGGTTGGATATTATAGCATGTGCTATCAAGTAACGGATCCTTCATCGAATGCGTCCAATGTAGTATGCAGAACGATTAATGTACTTGAAAGCATTACCTCTACGGAAGGGGTAAATGACAACAAATACAGCCTATACCCAAATCCATCGAATGGTCATGTAAGTCTAAACTTTGGTGAGGTTTTGAGCGAAAAAGCACAAATTAAAGTATACGATATGATGGGTAAACTTGTTTTTGAAACCAGTGCAAATGCTGGTGTTGAATCCATGTCGCTTAACCTAAGTCTTGCAAACGGTGTGTATCAAGTAGCAGTGAGCAGCGAAGGATATAGCCAAGTGATAAGAATGCAAGTTATTGACTAATATCTTGTAGAATAAATACAAAAACGGGCACGCTGAGAAGGGTGCCCGTTTTTTAATATGTTAGCATCTAATGCTGAGATTCGATTGTTCGTGTATGAGAGTGGTTCACTTCGTACGCGGTCTTATCCAAATAAATGTTAATCTGGTAGTTGATCAAGATAAGAATATGTCAAGAATGCTGCCTCTTGAAGCACTGTGCGTAAATCTTCGATATTGCTGCCTTTGGTCATGACTGAGAGAAGAAATGGTCTTTTGGGATGGTAAATGATGGCCACTTGATGCAATTGTATTGACGGCTTAGAATTGGTGTTGTTTTCAGTGAAGCGTACACCAAATTTATGCGCAATTGGGAGAGAGCTGGGTAGCTTTTTCCTGAAGCCAAGTGGATAGCGACTTGTGTTTAACAGTTCCAAAGCCTTGTTTGAGTTGCTAGGATTTAGGTATTTACATTCATAGAGCACATTGAGGAAAGTTGCAAAATGATGTACATGTACGATATCATCGACATTTGTGCTTGTGTTTGGTATACTGGCTTGTAATTCTTCTTCAACCTTTTCTAAAAATCCCGGCTGTATAGAATCCAGAAAATTTAATAGACTCAATGTTGCATCATTGTCTGAGTAGCGTATCATAACAGCTAAGTACTCTTCTACCGTATAGATTTTGTTTTGTTGGTAATGAAAGAACTCATTTTCAATCAAGTTGGAGTTCTTTTCATTGTGTAGTGTGCTGAAATGAGATATCTGCTTTTTTAGTGTTCCTGGGCGCAGCTCTTCCATTTTATAAATAGCTATTAGTATAGGAAGTTTTAATAGCGATGCAGGTACAAATTTGAGGTCTCCATTAATCGAGAAACTTTGCTGACTGGTTAAATCTGTGAAATGAAGTGAAGCACCTTTGATATTCACATTAGCAAGTGAAACCTGAAAAAAAGAATCCAATTCTTCGTTTAGTTTAAATAGTTGGTTTTTTGTCAGGGCTATGTGACCAGACAACAAGGTACCGGTAAAATTCGCCCTTTGTTGTGTGCTTATGGAAGTCTCATTTTGTGATTTTGGCTCAGTTTTTTTGTTTGGTCGATTTTTTTTATTGGGATTGTTACAGGAAAGGAAAAGGCCAAAAATCATGACCAGAATTACTCTATTCCTCCAATTATTGAAGTTGGTTTTATAAGGCATTTATCAGGATTAGTACACGAATATATAGATACCTAGTAAATAATAATAATTATACTAGTTATATATAATATACTGAGAGTAATAATAAGTAGATAATCAGCTTGGTACAGGCGCGATTGTTTTGCTTATACTACATGGGTATAGTGCTGAATTCGTGACGAATCAAGGTAATTGATACTGGAAATCTATACTTCCTTTTGGATATTTATACATCGGAAATCGAATGAATTTGCTCAAATGATTTCTGACCGAAATAGCTATTGAATCATCCCTTATAAAGAACTGAATGTACTAATTAGTGCAAGTTTTTGGGGTTGTTTGTCTAAAAAACTTACTAGTTAGTCGTGCATGGGTTATCTTTGAGAGTATAAAATACTGTATGAATTAGGGGGGGTAGTGCTTGATACGAAGTTTAATTTTTTGATGATACGACTTGTCTTTTATGTTTATAGCTAGTGTAATTTTTTGCGACTATTAATTAAGTGGAAATACAAGATAATAATCGGAGTCAAGTACAATGTAATACCTTAAAGAAAGGTATTGATTTATCCAAATGGACGATTACAAGGATCCTCTTTCATTGTACTCAGAATTCATTAAAAGCCCCTAAGGATTTAAAGATCAAATTAGAAAACAAATTAATTCCAGTCTATTCAACTGAGATATTTATTTAATAACAAGCCATGATTAAAAACAGACAAAAGTTTAAAAAGAGACCAAGCGCCTCGCAGCAGTTTATGCGAAAGCTTGGTATTTTATGTATTGCCTTCTTAGCAAGTGGGCTTTCTTTCGCCCAAACGTATACATTCACAAATGCGGGGGCAAGTGGAAAACAAGGGCCATCCCAAGCGCAGGTAACCGCGGCCTATTCTAGCACAAATTTGGCTGGAACAGTAGCTGCAATTGATGGTATTCAATACTGGATCATTCCATCAACAGGGCTGTATCAATTTGACATAACTGGTGCAAGTGGTGGTGGAAACAGTGGTGGAATGGGTGCAAATGCAAGCGCTGAGTTTTTACTAACAGGCGGTGATACGCTTATGGTCATTGTTGGTCAGATGGGAATGGATGGTACGGATGGATCAACTACCGGTGGCGGTGGAACCTTCGTGGTAGTTTTAGATGCTACATCTTCCTATGTCACATATAATGGATTACGTGTGAGGCCTCTGCTTATTGCTGGTGGTGGCGGTGGAAATTCTGGTACTTCGAATTCCACAACGGATGCAAGCCTAAATACTTCTGGAGCAACGGCTACTGGTAATACAGGTTTTGGAGCTGGCGGCACAAATGGTAACGGAGGAAGCATATCTGTATCTAGCGGAAATAGCCGCGGTGGTGCTGGTGGCGGATTTCTGACTGATGGAGAAAGAACCAATACCTGTGGAGCAGGTGGGTTAGAATCAGGCTATAGCTTTCTTAATGGAGGCGAAGGTGGTGAATCTGTAAGTTGCTCAACGCCCTATCCTGGTGGATTCGGTGGTGGCGGTGGAGCTATTTCATCCGGCTGGCGCGGTGCTGGTGGTGGCGGTGGCTACTCGGGTGGCGGTGCCGGACAAACAAATTCCGTTGCAACTACACAATCTGGCGGAGGAGGAAGCTCTTTTAGCTCTGGAAATAACTCGTCCTTTTCTCTTGCGTCTTCGGCAGGTCACGGGATAATTGAGATTTCTACTTTATCTAGTGGTGCCTTTAATGATGTAGGCGTTATATCTATTGATTCGCCAACGGTTTATTGCTCTGGAGCTCATCCAGTAGTGGTGACTGTTCAAAACTTCGGTATCAATATCGTCGATAGCCTAATTCTGAATTGGAGTGTTGACGGGGTTGCCCAGTCGGCATTTAAGTATGTAGGTGTATTAGATACAATTGGGGGTAGCGGTTCAGCGACTAAGCAACTTAATATCGGGACTTATTCCTTTACTTCTGCGGCTCATCTTGTTAAAGTTTGGACTTCATCACCGAATGGAGGTAACGATACATCAGTAGTCAATGATACGGCGACGGCTTCTAAACAGGCCAATTTACCCCCTCCAACTAACTTAACTTCATCCAATCTAAATGCAACGAATGCTGTGTTACTTTGGAATGCAGGCTCGTTAGCAAATACCTGGGCGTATGTAAATTCTACGAGTTCAACTACACCAACAGGCCCTGGTACAATTGTTAGCAATGATTCCGTGTATCTAACTGGACTAACAGAGCGTACGGATTATTATTTCTTTGTACGTGAGATTTGTGCTTCTGGAGACAGCTCAAGCTGGGCAGGTCCATATCATTACAAAACACCTTGTGCGAATATTCTGAATGGTACCTATACTATTGATCCAAGTCAGGCAGCTTCAAGTACGAATTTTGTAACAATATCTGGAGCAGTTGATGCCTTAAAAGAATGCGGGGTTAGTGGTGCGGTTGACTTTTTACTATCAGCCGGGACATTTAACGAGTCCGTAGAAATTCCTGAAATTTCAGGTGTATCCGCTACAAATCTTGTTCGCTTTATTGGAACTGGTAAGAGTACAACGACAATTTCAAATAGTGGTACAGGTACGGCAAACTGGGTAACAGTCATGCTGGACGGTGCCGACTATATCGAATTCCGTGATTTGACGATTCGTGCAGCAGGATCGAGCTATGGAATTGGCATCATGTTCACCAATACAGCCGATCACAATGCATTTCGTAATGTGGATGTTTTCACCAGTACTTCTTCAACGTCTACGAATTTTGAAGGGATTGTATGGTCAGGAAGCAAAACCTCCTATTCAACGGCCGGAGATAATGGAAACTTCGATGTGCTGGATAGTGTTTATGTAACTGGTGGCTATTATGCCATTAGAATATATGGTATCTCATCTGCTGCCTCTAATGAAGGTAACCAAGTGTTGAATAGCCGCGCTGAAGATTATTACTATTATGGAATTTATGGTTATTACAATGCGGATTTGGTAGTCGATAATTGTTATATCAATACCAACCGAAATACAAATGCTGACGGTTTATACACTGGATATTTGGCCAATCCAATTTTGACGAATAACACGATTCATGTTCAAGATTATGGATTGTATGCGACGCAGTTGAATCCAGCAGCAACCTATGATAAAAATAAACCAACGATTATAGGGAATAACAAGATTGTATCTACAGGCGATTATGGGGTTTATATCCCGTCCAATGGCGGTGATTTACGTTTTGTTCAAAATAGTGTGAATGTTAGTTCTGGTTATGCTGTAAGAATGAATGGAGGCTCGGACATTGTTATGCTGAATAATCATATCCGTAATTACCGAACATCAGCTAACTCATATGCCCTTTACACGACAGCAGGTTTTGATACCTTAGACTATAATAACTATGAGTCATTGGGTAGCGGTAATCAATTTTATTTTGGCGGGACTGGCTATTCAGACTTTGCCAGCTATCAAGCGGATCAAGCCTTTTTTGGATATGAAGAAAATAGCTATAACCAAGATCCAAACTTCATCAGCAATACCGATCTCCATATTGATCAAAGTGTAATCAACCTTCGAGGTTTGTTTACCGGCTTCTATTTTGATGCAGATGGAGACGAGCGTTGTGAGTTTGCTCCGACACTTGGTGCAGACGAGTCTTATTTTGCTACCCCAGCTCCATCAGCGGATATCGCCTTGGATGACACGATTTATATATCATCACCAACTACATTCTATTCAGCATTCCAGCCTCTTGCAGGAGTGTTATTGGATTATACGTGGTATATAGATAATGTTCAATCCAGCAAGGAAGAGAACTTTATGAAAGCCTTTGCTGCTACAGGAACCCATGAGATTAAATTACGTGTTCGCAGCTGTGTTGGCTTTGGCCGAGACAGTGTTATGGTAACAGTAGTTAATCCAAGCAGTGTTCCTTCTACAGACTTTACGGCAAGCAAGCTTATTGTAGATGTTTTGGAAGAAAGCCAATTGAGTGATTTGTCAGACTTCGGGGCGACACAATGGGAGTGGACAGCAGAGCCAAGCTTTGATGCCATATTCAGTGATGCTTATGTAAGCAATCCAACGGTGGTGTTCTTAAGTTCAGGCAGCTATAAAATTTGTTTGACAACCGCCAATGGGGTAGGTCAAGGGAATAAGTTGTGTAAAGACGCCTATATCTCAGTGAACGATGATCAAATGATGTGTTCGGGATCAGAAAGTTCAGTTTCAGCCGGACGCCTTACCGATGAAGGAGGGGTTTCAGGAAATTATACAGCCAATAGCAATTGCAATTTTGTAATTCGCCCATGTGCGGGTACGGTTAATCTTAAGTTTACTGAATGGGATCTTTCTGATGCAGACGATATACTTCGTGTGTATGAGGGGGAAGACAATACAGGCTCTCTACTTGGTACATTCACTGGGAATTCAAATGTCCCAGGAGGAGCTAGCGGACTGGTATCGAGCACTGGAAAAATGTATATTGAATGGCGTACAAATGGAAGTGGACAATCTGCTGGGTTTACTGCGTATTGGTCAACAACCCCAGATTTGAATGCAACAGTTCCTGATGCAGACTTTTCTGTACCAGACAGTATTTTCATTGGTCAAGAAGTAAGCTTTAGGAGCACAACTCCAGGAAATATATTGAGTTACTTATGGGATTTTGATCCACCTTTTGCTCAATCAGGACTAGACGGAGGTAAGGACGAATCCGACCGTTATGTATGGTCTACTGCAGGTAGCTATCCAATTGAGTTAACAGTAACAACTTGTGGAGGAACAGATACGGAGAACAAAACAATCCAGGTATTTTCACCAACAACAGCACCGGTGGTTGGCTTCTATGCGAGCCGCACGAAAGTTCCAGTATTAACTACTATTACTTTGATGGATAGTAGCTTCCAAGGAGGTACTTCCTATAAATGGAGTATTAGCCCAGCGATAACTGCGAATATTCTAGGAGCGGATGATGAGAAGGAACTATCCGTTTCGTTTATTAAAAGTGGAAAATACACTGTGAAGCTGCTCGTGGCAAATTCTGTGGGAGCAGATAGTTTGATCAAAGTCGATTATATCGATGTGTTTGACTACTGCACACCCGTGGTTGGTAGTCCAAGTTCAGATGTGGCGATTAGCCGTGTAATGTTTGGAGGTATCGATAACTACAGCAGTGTGGGAGTTGATAAGTATAACAATTATTTGAATGACTTCCCTGCAGAAAAAGTAGCATTGAGAGATAGTATTGAAATCCATATTGAACGTCAAAGTGTAACAGACCCATTGAATAGAAAAGTATGGGTGGATTGGAATAATGACGGAGACTTTGATGATGCAGGTGAGGAAGTAGCTAGTGAAGCTTCGAATTCTAAAATGAGCTATACCACGAAGTTTGTTGTTCCTCAAAATGCCGCAATTGGCTATACAACACTTCGTGTAGGAGTTAGCTATGATCAAGATGTGAATCGTCCTTGTGGAATTAACCCTACAGGAGAGTTTGAAGACTATCCATTGCAAGTGATTATTGATGACCAAATTCCGGTAATCAGCTTAATCGGCCAAGATACTGTCTGGGTTGAAAAGGGCTATCAATACATGGATGCCGGAGCAATTGCGCTGGATAATATTGATGGTGATATCAGTTCAATGATAAATGTGGTTAACACAGTGGATTCATCTGTTGTTGGAACGTATAGTGTTAAGTACAATGTAACCGACATGGACGGCAATGTGGCCGTTGAGGTATTACGTGTGGTTTATGTCACTCCAGATGTCACCGCTCCCGTTATTACCTTAATCGGTCCAGCTAGCATGGATATAAGAGTAGGAACAAGCTATACCGATTCCGGAGCTACTGCAGAGGATTATTATTTAATTGACCTCACTGGCCAAATGCAACAAGCCGATAATGTTGACTTGAATGTGATTGGAACTTACCATGTGTGGTTTACTGTAGAAGATGCTTCAGGAAACAAAGATTCCGTAGCCCGTGAAGTGAATATAATTGATGATGTCGCTCCAATATTGACCTTGGTCGGCAATAATCCATTGACTGTAGAGGTGAATGCAATGTTCAATGACCCAGGTTATACGGTTACTGATAACTACTATGCAAATGTTACCGTTATCGTAGATAGTAGTATGGTGGAAATGAATAAAGTTGGTGAGTATACAGTAACGTATACTGCTACCGATAGTTCTGGCAATACTACCATGCTAACCAGAACAGTCCGTGTTGATGATACAACATTGCCAACTTTAGAATTAATTGGCGCCGATACAATTATCGTTGATGTCTTTGGGTCATATATTGAGCTCGGTGCTCAGGTTCAAGACAACTATTGTACTCAACAAATCTGGTCGGTTGATCAAACACCTGATCTTACCCTGCTTGGCGACTATACTTTGAGCTATACCACCGAAGATTGTAATGGAAATATTTCATTACCAGTAACCCGCTTGGTTCGCGTGGTAGATAGGGAAGCTCCTGTAATCAGACTAAATGGTTTTGCTGCAAATACAGTGTATCGTTGGGAAGGGTTTTCCGATCCAGGAGTATCGATTGACGATAACTATTATAGCGAAGCGAACTTGCAAGCTGATGTGGTAATCACCAGTAATTTTGATCCTAATTGGGTGGGATTCTATAGCATCTGTTATCAGGTGACGGATTCTTCAGGTAATAAATCTCATTCTGCGTGTCGCACAATCCAAGTCGTGGAGAGTATAACCTCAATTGAGGGTGTAGAAGAGACCAATTATAGCATCTATCCAAACCCATCAAAAGGCAAATTTACTATCGCCTTTAATGAGGTATTGCATAAATCAACGACTATTAAGGTATATGATTTGGCCGGTAAACTTGTTTATGAAACAAGTGCTACAGCTGGGCTAGAAAGTATGCCAATCTCAGTGGAATTAGCAAAAGGTATGTATCATGTAGCGATCAGCAGTGATGATAACCATCAAGTAATTCCGATTCAAATTTTGGATTAGTCGCTGATTCAATTTTCTAAGAAGCGGGCACTCTTAAGTAGGGTGCCCGTTTTTTAATGCGTTTTTTTACTTGGAATAGGATGCTTGGTGTCCATTTGGAAGAGGATTAAAGTTCCATACTCATAATTATCAGAATCGGAATCGTTCATCGTTTTGTGTGTTAATAGATACACGTGAAATAATATTTCTATCTGCTAAATAAGTGGAATTATCTCTTTTTAGATGAGTACTTCGACTTGGGCTTAGCCAAGTTTTTAAAAGCCTGTTTTAGAACAGGTGCTTCTTCGCTAAATCATCCCGATAAGATTTAAAGTAAATCTTGAGCTTCCGAATGGTATCTGGACAATGAAAATAGGTCCTTTTCAGTGTGCGAATAGATTATATAAGCAACTAAATAAAAACCCTTAGTTCTCGATATCGCTTGTTTTTCTTGCTTGAAATATTGCCTTAAAAGTTGAATGGAAATTATTTTAATAGGTCATTTGGGTTTGAAGAATTTTCGTCGAAAAATTCAAACTATTTTTCCATATAACGCCTGTAAACTAAGGTTTCATAAAAAAACAGAAGTGCTTGATTTATAAGTGTATTTTTTTATCATAAGGGCTAAAACTGATAAAATAAAGACCTAGTAGTAAGCAACCCTTAAAAAAATATAGATACCTAATTAAAGAATTGAGATTATCTTGTCTAAGAGTGATTTTGAAGTGTGTATACTTATCGGCATTGTACAGTACTTGTCAAACAAAAGTGCACGTTTTAGAAGACTCAAAAAGACCAAAATAATAGTAATAATGACTACACGCTACACGCTAAATTTGCGATCTAAGTTCGCTTGGATTGCGGTGCCTTTTTTCGTGCTATTCCTTTCAGTAGGATGGCAGTCTGCTTCGGCACAAACTCCTAAGTTTTCATTTGAAAATGGAACAACCGGAACTAATTCTATCCCATTTGGTGGGGGGACTTGGTCCGATCAACGCTGTCAGTTTTATTATGCTCCGGGTGATTTTGGAGCAACAATCCCTGCTGGTCAGGCCATTAATGTTATTTATTTTAGGACTGGGATAACAGCCCAAGCCGCATCGACTATGTCGAATATTGTCATTCGTATGTCGCAGGTGAATGTAAGTGGCCTAACTGCTACCTATGAAACTTCAGGTTTCATTACCGTGCTTAGTAAAAGTTCTTATGTCATCCCAGCCACAGGGGTTGATCAATGGTTCCCAATTCAATTGGATATACCTTTTGCGTATGATCCAAGTTTGCCATTGATTATTGAAACAGTCCAGACAGCAACATCTGGTACAAAGTCCCTACGTTCTGGAGGTACTCCTATTAATTCAGCGTATACTGGGAATACCCAAACATACGGTGCTTCTTCAGGAACTACTGGCGTTACACGAAGGAGTTCATACGCTATGGGTCTTGATCTGATTTCTTTGGCACCGATTAATGCAGGTGTTTCTGCCATTACTGAGCCGAAAGCATTTTGTCCAGGAACCCATGATGTAAAAGCTACCATCGGGAATTTTGGAACCAAACAACTGGATTCAGTTCGTGTGAATTGGTCGGTGAATAATGTGTTTCAAGGAACCATTTACCACAGAACTAAACTTGATACATTAAGCGGAACTGGTGCAAGCAGTGCTTCCATCAACTTGGGTTCCATCAATTTTCCTGCAGGAGTATATAAAACCATAAAAGTATGGACCTCCTATCCAAACGGTCAAGTGGACACAGTAAACTCTGACGATACCCTGACTTCAACGGTTCTTCCTGCCATGTCTGGTGTATTTACCATTGGAGGAGCTAGCGCAGATTATGCTACCCTAACCGCGGCAGCGAGTGCGCTGAATGTTGGAGGAGTTTGCGGACCTGTCGAGTTTCATATTAATGCAGGTACCTATACCGAACGCCTCGAACTTGGTACTATTGCTGGGGTATCCTCCACCAATACAGTATCCTTCATCGGCGCAAGTAAAACAGGTACCATCATCACGAATAATGGTAGCTCAACTGCAAACTGGGCAACGATCATGTTGAATGGTTCGGACTATGTTCGTTTCCGTAATATGACGGTTCGTGCTACAAACGTGACCAATGGTATCGGTATCTTCTTGACGAATAAGGCGGACTATAATCAGTTCGATAATATGAATATCGAGTGTAATGCTACGGCTACCGGAACCAACGTTTGGGGAATTGTAGGAAGCGGAAGTGCTACAACTACAACTACGGGCGGCGATGCTTGTAATTATACGATTATCGATAGCATCACCTTTACGGGTGGTTATGGAGGAGTTTCTATCTATGGAACAGGAACTTCGACCGTTCATAGTTATGGTAATAAGGTGACGAACTCATCGGTTACGAACACCAATTCTTACGGTATCCGTTTTTACTACCAGAATGATATGGAGCTAGACCGCAATAAGATTAGCGGATTTAGATCAACCATAACCTATGGTTTATACGTTTACTATTGCTCGGATTATTTGGTAACGAATAATGATGTTATCTCCAATTATGAGGCCTTGCGTTTATACTATTGCGACCGCTATTTAATGAGTGGTACTTTCAAGAGTTTGACGTATAATAACTTGCTGAAAGGTGGAAACTACTACAGCATCTATTGCTATTATTCGTATGATGTGAATTTCTACCACAATACGGTGGAGAGTAATTATACCAATGGAGCTTATTTCTATTATGTGAATAACCTTGACATGCGCAATAATATCATGATTAACCGTAATGTTTCAGCTACTGGTTATGTGATGTATCTTGTAAATGGTAGTCAAAAGGCCATTGATCATAATGTTTACTTTGGATCAGGCAGCAGCTTCATGTACCATGATGCAGCGATTTCTGACTATGCTGCTTGGCGTTCTTCCTTTCCTCTGTTGAATGAGAACTCGGAGAATTTTGAGCCAACGTTCCGCAGCGTGAATAATTTACGTCTTGATCAAGGTGTGCCTTTTAAACGCGGCGATAGAACAATAGGATTAGTTGATGATGTCGACGGCGATATCCGCTGCGAGATTGCTCCTACTATTGGAGCCGATGAGAACTTCTTCTTGAATCCATCACCATCTGCAGGTATTGCTAGAGAGGATACGATTTATGTTTCTTCACCAACCACGTTCTATTCAGCCTACCAACCATTGGCAGGAGTTCTTTGGGACTATACTTGGTATGTAGATGATGTATTGAAAGGTACAGAACTGGACTTTAGACATGCTTTCCCAACAACAGGAACCTATGAAGTCAAATTACGCGCGCGCAGCTGTTCAGGTAGCGATCGCGATAGTATCATGGTAAACGTGGTTACACCAACAAGCGCACCACTAACCGACTTTACAGCGAGCAAACTTGCTGTTGACGTATTGGAAGAGAGCTTCTTGAGCGACCTTTCCGACTTTGGTGCTACCCAATGGGAGTGGACCGCGGATCCAAGCAGTGATGCGGTGTTTAGCAATGCTTATGAGAGTAACCCAAGTGTCATTTTCTTGGCACCGGGAGAATATCAAATATGTTTGACCACTGCCAATGGTTCAGGCTTAGGCAATAAGGTGTGTAAAAGCGCTTATATCAATGTGAACGACGACCAGATGATGTGCAGTGGCACCGAGAGTGAACTTCCAGCTGGTCGTATCACCGATGAAGGTGGGGTGTTGAATAACTATACAGCAAATAGCAGCTGTAATTTCTTGATTCGTCCATGTGCAGGCGCAGTGAACCTTCGCTTTACCCAATGGGTATTGTCGGATGTAGATGATGTGTTAAGCGTATACGATGGTACAAATAATAGTGCCCCATTAATTGGAAAATACAACGGTACCTCTAATATCCCAGGCGGCCTAGCTGGCTTGGTAGCAAATAGTGGTAAGATGTATTTAGAGTGGCGCACCAGCACTGGAGGACAAGCAGCAGGATTTACAGCCTATTGGACTTCAACACCGGATGCCAATGCCGTAATTCCAACGGCGGACTTCTCTGTTGCAGATTCTGTATTTGTGAATCAAACAGTTCTATTTACTAGCACAAGCACCGGCGCAAGCTTAAGCTACCGTTGGGATTTTGATGCACCAAATGGAATAGTAGGCTTGGATGGAGGTAAACAATCTAGCGATCGCTATGCCTGGACTTCGATAGGGTCTTTCCCAGTAAGCCTCACGGTGAAAAACTGTGGAGGGTCAAACGTCAAAAATAAAACCATCCAAGTAATCACCCCAACAACGGCACCTGTTGTACGTTTCTCAGCAGACCGCGTAAAAGTTCCTGTATTATCTACGGTCACCTTTACCGACGAGAGCTACCAAGGTCCAACCAGCTGGAAATGGACGATTACCCCATCTGTTACTGCGAACATGCTCACGCCAAATAACCAAGGTACAATGCAGGTAAGCTTTATCAAGAGTGGTAAGTATACCATCCAACTGAAGGTGTCGAACTCAATAGGTGAAGACAGCTTGGTAAAAGTAGACTATATCGATGTGTTTGATTATTGTGCACCCGTGGTGGGAAATACGAGTTCAGATATCGGCATCAGCCGGGTTAAGTTCGCTGGTATCGATAACTACAGTGGCACAGGAGTAAAATACAGCAGCTACCTGAACAACTTTGCGGCCCAAAAAGTGGCCTTGCGCGATAGCATTGAAATCCGCATTGAGCGTTCTACCCTGACCGACCCATTGAACCGTAAGGTATGGGTGGATTGGAATAATGATGGTGATTTTGATGATGCAGGCGAAGAGGTTGCAAGTCAAGGATCAAACCGCAACAGCAGCTTTACCGCGAAGTTTGTGGTTCCTGCGAATGCAAGTTTGGTTTATACCACGTTACGTGTAGGCGTGAGCTATGATCAGGATGTGAACCGCCCATGTGGTATCAACCCAACAGGAGAGTTCGAAGACTATCCATTGCAAGTGGTGGTGGATAATACCGCACCAGTAATCACTTTATTAGGACAGCCAATAGTTACGCTTGAGCAAGGACATCAATACACCGATGCAGGCGCTACGGCACTTGATAATGTGGATGGGAACTTAACTCCGATATTGGTTATTACCAATACAGTAGATACCTCAGTAGCAGGAAACTATGTGGTGAGATACAATGTAACAGATATGGATGGAAACGTGGCTACACAAGTAGTACGCACGGTAATCGTGACTCCAGACGTAACAGCGCCGATCATCAGTATGAATGGATCTCCAAGCGTATCGGTAACGGTAGGTACGAGCTATGCCGATGCAGGAGCAACAGCTTCTGACTACTTCCAAGTTGACTTAAGCGCTCAGATGCAGCAAGCAGATAATATCGATCTAAACATGCTAGGAACGTACTATGTATGGTATACGGTAGAAGATGCTTCGGGCAATAAAGACTCGGTAGTAAGAGAGGTGAATGTAATAGACGATATCGCACCTGTTTTAAGTTTAGTGGGTGCAAATCCGATGACAATCGAGGTTAAATCTTCAATCAATGATCCAGGGTATACAGTTAGCGATAACTATTATACAACGGTAAATGTGGAAGTAGATAGCAGCTTGGTGAACAAACAAATGATAGGCGTTTATCCAATGACCTATACCGCAACCGATGGGTCAGGCAATCGCATGATGCTCACAAGAATGGTAAGTGTAGAAGATCATACCGCCCCAACTTTGGTATTGATTGGATCAGATACCGTTGAGGTAGATGTGTTCAGCAGTTATAATGAGCAAGGAGTTCAAGTACAGGATAACTATTGTACAAACCTAAACTGGAGCGTTGATATGATGCCAAACACGAAAGTATTGGGCGACTATACCTTGAGCTATAGCAGCGAAGATTGCAATGGAAATACTTCACTGATTTTAACCCGTGTAGTACGTGTAATAGATAGAGAAGCGCCAGAGTTGACCTTGAATGGATTTGCGGCCAACACGGTTTACCGCTGGGCAGGCTATACCGATCCAGGTGTATCGATTGATGACAACTACTACAGCGAAGCAAGCTTGCAGGCAAATGTGGCAATCACCAGCAACTTTGATCCAAACTGGGTGGGTTTCTATAACATCTGTTATCAAGTAACAGATCCTTCTGGAAATAAATCGAGAATGACTTGCCGTTCAATAGAGGTTGCGGAAAGCCTTACAGGGCTGCAAACAGATACAGAAAAGATGAACCTTATAGTTTATCCTAATCCTAGTACTGGAAAATTCATCTTGAAATTAGAATCAGCTAATCAAGAATCTCGTCAATTGAATTTAGTAGACATGCTCGGAAAGACAGTATATAGTCAATCAATCGGAGCGGTAGATAATTATGCCCTCGATTTATCGATTCTTCCTGCAGGTATGTATATCCTAAACGTATCAGGCGCCTCTGGCACTGCCAACGTGAAAATTCAAATTCTTCACTAAAACAAAATGCCCCAAGCACGAACGCTTGGGGCTTATTCTTACAATTAAATAAATCATGATTACACAGCGACTTTTGTCAAAAAGAGGGGTCCAGACCTCGCGAATTATTGCGCGGAGGCTTTTGACATTCATTTTCGGATTATTTGCCGTGGGCATTATTCATGCCCAAACCTACACGTTTACAAATGCATCTGCTACAGGCCAGAATGGTCCGTCTCAGGCGCAGATTACAAGCGCTTATTCTAGCACTACACTTGCCAACAAAGTACTTGCTGTGAATGGAATCCAGTACTGGATTGTTCCACAAACTGGCCTGTATAAAATTGAGGCAAAAGGTGCACAGGGATACGGAACCTTTGGTGGACGTGGTGCATACATGTCTGGAGAATTTCTTCTTCAACAAGGTGACACCCTAAAAATTCTCGTAGGCCACAAAGGAGCACCTCCTGTAGGACTCGGAACCAATCAATACGGTGGTGGCGGTGGTACTTTTGTTACCCGCTTTAACAATACACCCCTGATTATTGCAGGTGGTGGTGGTGGCTCTTGGGCCTCTGCTTTTAATTCAACTACAGATGCTAGTACAGGAACTTCTGGGAATACCGCAGCCAATGGTCCAACGAATGGCACAGGTGGAACAAATGGAACTGGCGGTGGTGAAGGTGGAACTGCAGGCGGTGGCGGTGGTTTAACTGGTGATGGTGGCATCTCTCCTCATGGTGGTTTTGCCTTTGTTAACGGAGGAAACGGCGGTCGTGCTGCAACCAATGGTGGTGAAGGTGGTTTCGGCGGCGGCGGTGGTGCCAATAGTTATGATAACCGACGCGCCGGCGGTGGTGGTGGCTACAGCGGTGGCGGTGGTGCTGGTAGCACGACCACTGGTTTTCCAGAAGGTGGGGGCGGTGGCTCCTATAATGCTGGAAATAATAAATCGAATGTGGCTAGCCTTGGTTATGGGGACGGAACTGTCATCATTAAAACGCTTTCTTCAGGGGCTTTTAATGATGTGGGTGTTATCAGTATCGACTCTCCAACAGTCTATTGTGCTGGAGTTCATAATGTGGTAGTTTCTATTCAAAATTTTGGAAAAAACAGAGTCGATAGCGTTCGTCTGAACTGGACAATGAATGGTATTGCTCAAAATACAGTTTACTACTCAACACCTATCGACACAATTGGAGGTTCAGGATCTCCAATTAAAACAGTGACCTTAGGTTCTTATAATTTTAATTCATCGGCATATACTATTAAAGCTTGGAGTTCATATCCAAATGGGGTTGCCGATACAGTGAATACCAACGATACATCTCGCGCTACGAAACAGGTGAATTTGCCGGCTCCAACTGGTGTGGCAACCACAACGCTGAATGCGACGAATGTAACGCTTACATGGAGTCCAGGTTCGGTATCAAATACGTGGGCTTTTGCGAATTCAACTTCAAGCACTAAGCCAACAGGTCCGGGTACCGTGGTGTCTTCAGCAACGACTGCCATTTCTGGTTTGAATGAACGTACCACTTATTATTTCTGGGTACGCGAAATATGTGCTTCAGGAGATAGTTCTGCATGGACAGGTCCATTTACCTACCGTACACCTTGTGCGAATATTCTAAATGGCTACTATACCATCAATTCAGGAGCAGCTCCATCAGCAACCAACTTTACTTCGTTTGGTGATGCCGCTTATGCTTTAACGGAATGTGGTGTTTCTGGTCCAGTTGTTTTTCAAGTATCAGCAAATACCTATACCGAACGCCTCGAACTTGGTACTATTGCTGGGGTATCCTCCACCAATACAGTATCCTTCATCGGCGCAAGTAAAACAGGTACCATCATCACGAATAATGGTAGCTCAACTGCAAACTGGGCAACGATCATGTTGAATGGTTCGGACTATGTTCGTTTCCGTAATATGACGGTTCGTGCTACAAACGTGACCAATGGTATCGGTATCTTCTTGACGAATAAGGCGGACTATAATCAGTTCGATAATATGAATATCGAGTGTAATGCTACGGCTACCGGAACCAACGTTTGGGGAATTGTAGGAAGCGGAAGTGCTACAACTACAACTACGGGCGGCGATGCTTGTAATTATACGATTATCGATAGCATCACCTTTACGGGTGGTTATGGAGGAGTTTCTATCTATGGAACAGGAACTTCGACCGTTCATAGTTATGG
Organism: uncultured Burkholderiales bacterium; assembly: GCA_964620355.1. Taxonomy (GTDB): domain Bacteria; phylum Bacteroidota; class Bacteroidia; order UBA8524; family UBA8524; genus UBA8524. The sequence continues at coordinate 63,072 of CAZUIT010000002.1, forward strand.
TAATAAGGTGACGAACTCATCGGTTACGAACACCAATTCTTACGGTATCCGTTTTTACTACCAGAATGATATGGAGCTAGACCGCAATAAGATTAGCGGATTTAGATCAACCATAACCTATGGTTTATACGTTTACTATTGCTCGGATTATTTGGTAACGAATAATGATGTTATCTCCAATTATGAGGCCTTGCGTTTATACTATTGCGACCGCTATTTAATGAGTGGTACTTTCAAGAGTTTGACGTATAATAACTTGCTGAAAGGTGGAAACTACTACAGCATCTATTGCTATTATTCGTATGATGTGAATTTCTACCACAATACGGTGGAGAGTAATTATACCAATGGAGCTTATTTCTATTATGTGAATAACCTTGACATGCGCAATAATATCATGATTAACCGTAATGTTTCAGCTACTGGTTATGTGATGTATCTTGTAAATGGTAGTCAAAAGGCCATTGATCATAATGTTTACTTTGGATCAGGCAGCAGCTTCATGTACCATGATGCAGCGATTTCTGACTATGCTGCTTGGCGTTCTTCCTTTCCTCTGTTGAATGAGAACTCGGAGAATTTTGAGCCAACGTTCCGCAGCGTGAATAATTTACGTCTTGATCAAGGTGTGCCTTTTAAACGCGGCGATAGAACAATAGGATTAGTTGATGATGTCGACGGCGATATCCGCTGCGAGATTGCTCCTACTATTGGAGCCGATGAGAACTTCTTCTTGAATCCATCACCATCTGCAGGTATTGCTAGAGAGGATACGATTTATGTTTCTTCACCAACCACGTTCTATTCAGCCTACCAACCATTGGCAGGAGTTCTTTGGGACTATACTTGGTATGTAGATGATGTATTGAAAGGTACAGAACTGGACTTTAGACATGCTTTCCCAACAACAGGAACCTATGAAGTCAAATTACGCGCGCGCAGCTGTTCAGGTAGCGATCGCGATAGTATCATGGTAAACGTGGTTACACCAACAAGCGCACCACTAACCGACTTTACAGCGAGCAAACTTGCTGTTGACGTATTGGAAGAGAGCTTCTTGAGCGACCTTTCCGACTTTGGTGCTACCCAATGGGAGTGGACCGCGGATCCAAGCAGTGATGCGGTGTTTAGCAATGCTTATGAGAGTAACCCAAGTGTCATTTTCTTGGCACCGGGAGAATATCAAATATGTTTGACCACTGCCAATGGTTCAGGCTTAGGCAATAAGGTGTGTAAAAGCGCTTATATCAATGTGAACGACGACCAGATGATGTGCAGTGGCACCGAGAGTGAACTTCCAGCTGGTCGTATCACCGATGAAGGTGGGGTGTTGAATAACTATACAGCAAATAGCAGCTGTAATTTCTTGATTCGTCCATGTGCAGGCGCAGTGAACCTTCGCTTTACCCAATGGGTATTGTCGGATGTAGATGATGTGTTAAGCGTATACGATGGTACAAATAATAGTGCCCCATTAATTGGAAAATACAACGGTACCTCTAATATCCCAGGCGGCCTAGCTGGCTTGGTAGCAAATAGTGGTAAGATGTATTTAGAGTGGCGCACCAGCACTGGAGGACAAGCAGCAGGATTTACAGCCTATTGGACTTCAACACCGGATGCCAATGCCGTAATTCCAACGGCGGACTTCTCTGTTGCAGATTCTGTATTTGTGAATCAAACAGTTCTATTTACTAGCACAAGCACCGGCGCAAGCTTAAGCTACCGTTGGGATTTTGATGCACCAAATGGAATAGTAGGCTTGGATGGAGGTAAACAATCTAGCGATCGCTATGCCTGGACTTCGATAGGGTCTTTCCCAGTAAGCCTCACGGTGAAAAACTGTGGAGGGTCAAACGTCAAAAATAAAACCATCCAAGTAATCACCCCAACAACGGCACCTGTTGTACGTTTCTCAGCAGACCGCGTAAAAGTTCCTGTATTATCTACGGTCACCTTTACCGACGAGAGCTACCAAGGTCCAACCAGCTGGAAATGGACGATTACCCCATCTGTTACTGCGAACATGCTCACGCCAAATAACCAAGGTACAATGCAGGTAAGCTTTATCAAGAGTGGTAAGTATACCATCCAACTGAAGGTGTCGAACTCAATAGGTGAAGACAGCTTGGTAAAAGTAGACTATATCGATGTGTTTGATTATTGTGCACCCGTGGTGGGAAATACGAGTTCAGATATCGGCATCAGCCGGGTTAAGTTCGCTGGTATCGATAACTACAGTGGCACAGGAGTAAAATACAGCAGCTACCTGAACAACTTTGCGGCCCAAAAAGTGGCCTTGCGCGATAGCATTGAAATCCGCATTGAGCGTTCTACCCTGACCGACCCATTGAACCGTAAGGTATGGGTGGATTGGAATAATGATGGTGATTTTGATGATGCAGGCGAAGAGGTTGCAAGTCAAGGATCAAACCGCAACAGCAGCTTTACCGCGAAGTTTGTGGTTCCTGCGAATGCAAGTTTGGTTTATACCACGTTACGTGTAGGCGTGAGCTATGATCAGGATGTGAACCGCCCATGTGGTATCAACCCAACAGGAGAGTTCGAAGACTATCCATTGCAAGTGGTGGTGGATAATACCGCACCAGTAATCACTTTATTAGGACAGCCAATAGTTACGCTTGAGCAAGGACATCAATACACCGATGCAGGCGCTACGGCACTTGATAATGTGGATGGGAACTTAACTCCGATATTGGTTATTACCAATACAGTAGATACCTCAGTAGCAGGAAACTATGTGGTGAGATACAATGTAACAGATATGGATGGAAACGTGGCTACACAAGTAGTACGCACGGTAATCGTGACTCCAGACGTAACAGCGCCGATCATCAGTATGAATGGATCTCCAAGCGTATCGGTAACGGTAGGTACGAGCTATGCCGATGCAGGAGCAACAGCTTCTGACTACTTCCAAGTTGACTTAAGCGCTCAGATGCAGCAAGCAGATAATATCGATCTAAACATGCTAGGAACGTACTATGTATGGTATACGGTAGAAGATGCTTCGGGCAATAAAGACTCGGTAGTAAGAGAGGTGAATGTAATAGACGATATCGCACCTGTTTTAAGTTTAGTGGGTGCAAATCCGATGACAATCGAGGTTAAATCTTCAATCAATGATCCAGGGTATACAGTTAGCGATAACTATTATACAACGGTAAATGTGGAAGTAGATAGCAGCTTGGTGAACAAACAAATGATAGGCGTTTATCCAATGACCTATACCGCAACCGATGGGTCAGGCAATCGCATGATGCTCACAAGAATGGTAAGTGTAGAAGATCATACCGCCCCAACTTTGGTATTGATTGGATCAGATACCGTTGAGGTAGATGTGTTCAGCAGTTATAATGAGCAAGGAGTTCAAGTACAGGATAACTATTGTACAAACCTAAACTGGAGCGTTGATATGATGCCAAACACGAAAGTATTGGGCGACTATACCTTGAGCTATAGCAGCGAAGATTGCAATGGAAATACTTCACTGATTTTAACCCGTGTAGTACGTGTAATAGATAGAGAAGCGCCAGAGTTGACCTTGAATGGATTTGCGGCCAACACGGTTTACCGCTGGGCAGGCTATACCGATCCAGGTGTATCGATTGATGACAACTACTACAGCGAAGCAAGCTTGCAGGCAAATGTGGTAATCACCAGCAACTTTGATCCAAACTGGGTGGGTTTATATAGCATCTGTTATCAAGTAACGGATCCTTCGAATAATAAGTCAGCTACAACATGCAGAAGCATTCGCGTGATTGAAAGTATTACTTCGGTGGAAGAAGTTGAAAACACAAAATACAGCGTATATCCGAATCCATCGCAGGGAGCATTTACCCTTTCCTTTGGGGCTTCACTCACAGAACAAGCAAAGGTTCAGGTGTTTGATATGGCTGGAAAACTTGTTTACGAAACAAATGTCAATCCAGGAAATACGGACCTGAAAATGCAAATTGATCTAGCAAGAGGGATGTACCAAGTTGTGGTAAGCAGCGATGGATACCGCCAAGTGTTACCTATTCAAATTGCACGTTAGTAAACCGCATTAATCGAAAAACGGGCATTCAGCAATGAGTGCCCGTTTTTTATTGCCCGTTCGCAGCACATTTCTGCAGATGAATCCCTAATTTGGCGCTTCAATGATGAAACGAATTATGAAAAAATATCTATGGATTATCGGCTTGGGACTTATCCTGCCCGCCGTTGCGTGGAAAACCATCGCTTCAAATAAAGTTTTGGTTGATCTAGAATGCTACGAAGAAAAAGGGAAGACCTTCTACCGTGGTGTATGGATGAAAGGAAAAGGCGGACAAACCTTAAAAAACTATGCAACAACCGATGAGTTTGAAGCAGATGTAGAAGTCATGACTGCCGCAGGTTCTGCTTTGCGTGATATCGCCATGAAAGAAACAGAAGATGGATTTCAGGTGGTAGCCGTTTATGATAAAGCTGCTGAGACCAGTGCGCTCGTTCGACTGAATTCTTGGGAAGAGTTTGAAGAAGACTGGAAAGCCAAACAAAAGGAAGGCATGCAAATTATCGACTTCGACTTTTATAGCTATTTGGGAGAAGATGTATACTATGGAATCTACCGCAAAATGGATAAGAAATCTGAGGTATTCTTTAATGCCAATTGGACGAAAATGTCAGAAGAAATTGTAGAAAAAGGGGGTAAAAAATGGGAATTGATGGATGTTGATCGTGCTAAGATCGACGGTTCATGGCATTATGTTGCTTTCTTCAATGAAACAGAAAAGCCACTCGAATACAAAGCTTTTAAAGTAAGCAGCAATGAAGCTGTAGAACGCCAAGCTGGAGCCAATGCCAAAAAAGGAATTATTCTCACCGAAGCCGATGGTTTCATTCAAGGAAATACCATCACCCATTTGGTGGTCTATGTGAAACAACCTCAACCAAACGGATTATTCACCTCCGAAGATTGGGAATCCTTCGAGACCAAATTCAATGAATGGAACTAAATCATTTATGATTTATGATTTGTGAATTGTGATTTGTGGATTGCGTCCCGATATCAATCAGGATGTGATTTTAAAATTATAAACATCATCGTAGGGGCAGATAATCATCTGCCCCTTTTTATATTCCAAATACCCAACCTCGCAACCTCGCAACCTCGACAAATCGATTTGTCAAAATCTAGTCAAAATTCTCATTGCGTAGAGCCCCTTTCTAATTAGCAACGTAATTTGCAGGCATGGAAAAGCGCTGGGTGCAGAATGATATACCAAACGAAGCGATACGCGCAAAGCTAGAAGACAGTCTCCACGTGAGTGAAGCCCTGGCAATTTTGCTTGGGCAACGGGGAATCATGGATTTCGACCTAGCCAAAGAATTCTTCCGACCGACCCTCGATGACCTGCATGATCCTTTTTTGATGAAGGACATGGACAAGGCGGTTGAACGGGTTCAGTTGGCGATTGAAAAAGGGGAAAAGATTTTGGTGTATGGCGATTATGATGTCGATGGAACCACGGCAGTAAGTCTTTTCTATTCCTTCCTTTCATCCATACATAAGGCTTGTAGTTACTATATCCCGGATAGAAATTTGGAAGGGTACGGGATCTCTCGACAGGGCATCGATTATGCCGCCGATCAGGGGTATTCATTGATGATTTCTTTGGACTGTGGAGTGAAATCTGTCAGTCTTATTCAACTGGCCAAAGACCGCGGAATCGATTTTATCGTCTGCGATCACCATAATCCGGGTGAGATTCTGCCACCAGCCGTGGCAGTATTGGATGCCAAACGAAAAGATTGTGCGTATCCATATAAAGAACTTTCTGGTTGTGGGGTTGGGTTTAAGTTAGCGCAAGCGATCGCTCGGACGCGCGAGATGGATGAATCCTTGCTTTTTCAATATCTCGATTTATTGGCAGTAAGTATTGCCTGCGATATTGTGGAGATCCGTGGAGAAAATAGAATCTTGGCCTATTGGGGTATCGATAAGCTGAATAAAAACCCTTGTCCTGGATTGAAGGTTTTGCTCGAGAAAGCTTTTGAAAAGAGACCCAAGTCTAATTATGATATTACAGACATTCTCTTCTATGCGGGTCCCAGAATAAACGCTGCTGGTCGTTTAGAACATGCCTATGGCGCGGTTGATCTCTTGCTAGAACAAGATGAGGCCAAAGCCGCCGCATTCGCCTCAAAGCTGCATACAACCAATGACAGCCGCAAGGAGTTTGAAGCTGAAATTACCAAAGCGGCGATTGCTCAGTGCGAAGCTGATCCAGACTTTTCAAAACAACGGGCTACTGTGGCCTTTGGAGAGGACTGGAACAAAGGAGTAATTGGCATTGTTGCCTCTCGCTTAGTAGAAGAATATTATCGTCCAACCATTGTGCTTACAGCCATCGGCGATAAAGTTGCCGGCTCAGCCCGATCAGTGGAAGGCTTTGATATTCATGAGGCGATTGATGCTTGTTCAGAACATCTCTTGCAGTTTGGTGGACATACCCATGCAGCCGGATTAACCATGGACAAGGAAAAAGTGCCTGCCTTTAAAGCAGCATTTGAAAAACAAGTAGCAGCAACGATTCGTCCGGAATGTTTGGTGCCCGAACTAAAGTATGATATGACACTTGGCTTAAAATCCATATCAGAAAACTTTACCAAGAAGATGATGCAGATGGCGCCCTTCGGTCCAGGGAACATGAATCCACTCTTTGTTAGCAGGGGAGTGCGCGATACGGGAATGTCCAAAACCTTTGGGGAACACCTCTCCATGAATTTCTATACCGCCGATGGAATTGTAGGTGCTATGGCCTTTTTTCAGGCAAAATATTACGATGCAGTAAAGCAGGGCAAACTTTTTGATATTTGCTACCATATTGATTGGACGGAATTCAATAAGAAGTGGCGCATGCAACTTCGTATTATCGACATGAAACCCAGCGAAACATGAGATTACGCACAGAAAACTTGGTGAAAGAATACCGGAAACGGAAAGTTGTAAATGAAGTATCCATACACGTCGACCAAGGTGAAATTGTCGGACTACTCGGTCCGAATGGCGCTGGGAAAACCACCACCTTCTACATGACAGTAGGTCTCGTACAACCAGACTCTGGGAGTATCTTTCTCGACGATAACGATATTACCAAGCTCCCTATGTACAAGCGAGCAAAAATCGGAATCGGGTACCTGCCTCAAGAAGCTTCCGTTTTTCGTCGCATGACGGTGGAGGATAATATCGCCGCCATCCTTGAAATGACGAAGCTCAAAAAGGCCGAGCAAAAGGAGAAGTTGGAAGAGCTCATCTCCGAATTCGGACTGGAGAAGGTGAGAAAGAATATGGGAAATGTACTCTCAGGAGGAGAACGTCGTCGTACGGAAATCGCCAGAGCATTGGCTACTGATCCGAAATTTATCTTGCTTGATGAGCCCTTTGCCGGGGTCGATCCAATCGCGGTCGAAGACATTCAAGGCATCATCTATAAACTTAAAGAACGGAATATCGGTGTTTTAATCACCGACCACAATGTGGATGAAACCTTAGGAATCACTGATCGAGCCTACCTACTCTTTGAAGGGAAATTACTGAAAGCAGGCACACCGGAAGAATTGGCTGAGGATGAAATGGTGCGCCGCGTATACCTTGGGCGAAACTTTGTTTTACGCAGAAGTCATTATACCCAACACGAAGCCGAGCAAGAATAATCCTTCACTCTTTTTGTACCCTTTTTAGTTTTTGGCGTTATAGGAAAAAAGAAAGCCTATGCGACGTCTCCTCATTTTTTCCGTTTTTGCCATAGTTGGTACTGGTTTTTGGCTCTTAGATTATGAAGGGCATAAAGAGCAATCTCAAGCTAAACCAAAGCCTCAACACTCTTCTGAATCCAAGGTCTCCGGTGAATCGTTTCCTGTTCTCGCAGAAGAAGAGGATGCCGATGATTTTCAACAACACGGTATTACTGAAATTCAGTCCATCCCTTTCGAATTAAATGATTTGGAGTTAGGTGATGCTCAACTTTCTGCACCCAAGCAATTGTTAGTGTATGATGAATGGTCGCGCAAGCCTGAATTCCGCGAAGTGAAGAATATCAACCCACCAATTAAGGGAGTTGACCCTCCTTCGCAAGCGGTTGTGGTGCCGCAGCATATTATTGAAGAAGGAGGGATTTTAAATCTCGGGTTCGGCGCTTTTCTCCATTTGCCTGCTAATTCTTTGGTAGATGAATACGGACAAGCCATTAACGAGCCCGTAAAAATATCCTACTGCCAGCTAAGTGATCCAATCGATATTTTTCTATCGGGTGTTCCCATGAATTATGACAGCGCCGGTAGCTCCGAAACATTTAGAACCGCAGGTATGGTGCGTTTGGAAGCTAGTACCTATTCAGGTAAGCAGGTTGCGCTCAAACAGGGGAGCACGATGCGTTTAGATATGCCAACTGTTGATGAGGCCGATGACTATAACTTTTATGAATTTAATGAAGATCGCGGAGCTTGGGAATACAGTTCAACGGCTCCATCAGCGCGGCCTGCAATCGATTTAATATTGGATACCGCCGATTTTGCATTTGATTTTGACATAAAGCTATTTGATGAGAAGTTTAAGTCCTTGGATTATCACTTTCTAGTGAACAGAGAAACCGTATGCGATAAAAACTGGGCAGCTAGAAGAGGGGTATTAATTAGTAGAACGGAACGGGCAATTTTTCAAGCATTGTACGGGACAAAGTTTAGATCTTTCAACTATGTCCAGCTTCGCCCATTTGTAGAAACCATTGGCTATGATGAAAAATATAAACCCATTAAAGAATTACGCTTCCGGGTGCGTACCGTTGGTCATGGAAGTAGATATTTTCGAGAACTCAAGCATTTTTTCTCCACTTCATTGGCCATACAAGATTGTGAAAGCATTCAAGAATTTTATAAGAAATATGTTAGAGGAAGACGCTTTAATGATGTGCGTGTTGAATATGAAAAAGGGGATGAGTATTGCACGCTATTTTTAAAAGATGATAAAGAGATTGTAAAAATAAAGGCTCGATTAACCAGTGGTCCACGCCCTGATGTTCCATTGATTTCCAAAGTGCGGTTCTTCTTAAATCATTATCGGTATGAACGTGATTTATCTAAAAAAAGAGAAGCTCATGATAGCCTGATTCTGAAACGTAAAAGATTGGCCTATGAAGAAGCAAATTCTAATATGATAAGAAATGCAAATTTAAGCTACATGGGTTCCAATGGACAGTACAGATCCTTGAATCTACAGGGGTTTGCGACTTATAACTGCGATCAAGTTGCTAGAATGTACAATCCTCAGCCTATTGCTCGCTACTTTGAAAATGAGCAAGGAGAAAAACTGAGTAGGGATAATATTGTGGTATGTGATATGCGCGTTCGAGCGACGTTTTATTTCTACAATACAGTGATACCAAATTGCAGCAAAGATGGACTCGGGTTTATGTTGCTTACACAAGCTAATAAAACTTACTACCTAAATTCGGCTAATTGGGATCCATCAAATCCCACTTGCGCCATGAAGGAATTGCCCGATGTGGAGGATGCGGCGGAGCTACGGAAAATATTGATGGGTAAAGGGTAGGCTGTTGGATAAGAATAGCCGAATGAATCCTGGAAAGGGTAATTAATAGACTGTTTTTAACCATGTATCGATAACAAGATGCTAGGTGATGAATTGCCATTACCTTAGCATCTTCCAGTTATCCTCACCATGAAAGCCGCCTTCTTTACTCATTTCGGAGCCCCTGAAATAGTCGTTTCCATACAAGATATTGAGAAGCCTATTCCAAAGGAAGATGAAGTCTTGGTGCGCATCCATGCAACAGCTATCAATGACTACGATTGGAGCTTGGTGCGCGGCAAACCTTATCTATATCGCCTTATGTTTGGCCTCACAAAACCGAAGCTCCGACTGGGAATGGAAGTGGCCGGAGTACTTGAACACGTTGGTAAAAATGTAACTGAATTTCAAGTTGGGGATGAAGTCTATGGCGATACCTCCGAAGCGAAATTCGGAACCATGGCGGAGTACATTGCCGTGAACCCCAAAGTGCTTCGGCATAAGCCAAAAGAAATCTCTTTCGAAGAAGCCGCCTGTGTTCCGCATGCGGCCTTACTCGCCTTGCAAGGATTAAGAGAGGCTGGTCAGCTGTCACCAGAAACAAAAGTCCTCATCAATGGGGCCGGGGGTGGAGTCGGTAATTTCGCCATTCAATTGCTGAAAAAGCAAGGTTGCCATGTCACCGGTGTCGATAGCGCCCCAAAGTTTGACCACATGAAAGAATTGGGTTATGATGCCCTCATCGATTATAAGAGCCAGGACTTCACCCAACAAGATGAAAAGTATGATGTGATCCTCGATTGTAAATCACTCCGATCACCTTTTGCCTACCTCCGAGCCTTAAAATCATCAGGTAAATACATCACCGTAGGCGGTAATCCCGACAAACTCATTAGCCTCCTTTTCTGGGGCTTACTCACCCGACCATTCACCAAAAAACGCCTCCAAATCCTCGCCCTAAAAACCAATCAAGGCCTCGATGAAATCAGCGAAATGTTTGCCCAAGGCCAACTAAAAGTCTCCATCGATGGACCGTATGCTTTGGAGGAAGTCCCTCGCTTAATCCAGTATTTTGGAGAAGGAAAGCATCAGGGGAAGGTGGTTGTTAGACCATAGTCCATAGTCGATAGACCATGGACCATAGCTGGTTGTTCCGGTGAAAAAGTCCACAGTCGACAGTCTACGGACCACAGTAAATCACGCCGTCACCCTCCACAACGCTCAGCGTAACGACTAATTAACCTTTTTACCGTGGACTGTGGTCCGTCGACCGTGGACAAAAAGCCATTGTCCATAGACCATAGCTGGTTGTTCCTTGGGAAAAGTCCACGGTCGATAGACCGCAGCAAAATCATGCCGTCACCCTGAGCGAAGCCGAAGGGCTTTTGGTGGTTAACGCGTCCTAGGACTGAGCGTAGCCGAAGTCAGTTAAACTAGAATTTTCGTAGAAACCGAGAACAGTGCTTTAGTGATTGACCATGGTTGACTGTCCGCGGTCCACAGCAAAATTAGCTACCCCAGCTGTCATCCCGACAGTAGCGGAGGGAAGAGGCTAGCGCCAAAGCGTCCACAGTCGACCGCGTGCGCTGAAGCCTTTTCGGCGAAGGCGTACAGTCGGCGGACCACGACGAAATTAGTTCCCAAACCAACAGCATTTTTCAAACTACATTTCCCGGGTTTCTTTTTTAAAGTATTCGGTAATCTTTATGAGATTTCCTGTAGAGTCGTATTCACTATCCTTCCCATTGACTTTCCCATTTAGATTCATTCCTTCTTCTTGAAGTTTACCATTTTGGAAATAGATTTTAATAGGACCATTGAAAGTTCCATTTGCTCCATATGTAGCCGAACTGTATAATTGTCCATTGGGATAATATTCCATGTAGGTCCCACATAGTGTTCCCATACAGGCTGTTTGAATCGTTATCAAATTTCCTAAACTATCAAAGGTGGATATTTCTCCGTTTAATGTATCACTAATATAATTTCCGGTTTCAGAGGCTTTGCCATTCTTGTGATACTTGGCATAGGTGCCATGAAGTAGGCCTTTTGAAAACCAATACTCTTCCTTTTTATTTTGGTTACTGAAGTATGAAATGAAATGTCCATCGAGTTTCCCTTCTTCATAGTAGGCTTCTTCAAGGAGTTGGCCCAGTGAATCATATTGTTTCCAATATCCGTTGATTTGGCCATCAGATGTCTCATATTCAAGTTTAACATTCCCGTTTTCATAATAATCCGTTTTAATATCAGCATTGCATGAAGCGATTAGAAATAGGACCATTATTAAACACTTGCTAGGTAATATATTTTTCAAAGCGCTTTCTTTAATGTAGCTCGCACTAGTCCTCAACGGAAGAGAAACCCAGCATTGGGCTAGCGTGGTGTTGTGCAACGTTATTTTTCGTTTTTTAGAGCCATTAATAGTCTCTTTGGGTCTTGTCGATTATCCCAGAAAGCTGTTATAAGTATTTCTTCATGGGTTACTTTGAAGAAAATGCTGAAGTTTTCCATAATCGATACTCGAATATCTTTATAGTCCGCTTCCTTAAAGATGAAAGGGGTTTCAGAAATCTTTTTAGTTCGATTGGCAACTTTTTTAATTAGCTTTTTTGAGTAAGTAGGAGACTTGTTTCTCTTGGCCCAATATTCAAGAACACCAACAAACTGAATATCTGCAGTTCGAGTCCACCTTACAATGCGTTTAGCCATTCGAGATTTCTTTTGTCCATTGCTTCTTGTGAAATCAATCTCCCATTTGCAATGTCCGCTTCACTCATTTCAAGCATCTCTATTTGCTCATCAGTCAGTTTAATAATCTCATTATTGATGGAGCTTGAGGTTATCAGACTATCCAATGCAACAAGAAAATCTTTATTCTTAATAGATAATATTTTGTCTATCAGCTCACTACGGATCTTTTCTACGGTTGCCATACGACTAAAATTTCTTGGTACAAATTAATGAATTTCTACAAGGACTCATAATGTTGCACAACTTACTTATAGAAGCAGAGGGGTGAACTAGGTGCCAGCAAACTACTGTCGACAGTAAAAAAGACCATAGTCGATAGACCATGGACCATAGCTGGTTGTTCCGGTGAAAAAGTCCACAGTAGACAGTCCACGGACCAGAGTAAATCACGCCGTCACCCTCCACTATGCTCAGCGCGACGACTATATAACCTTTTTGCCTTGGACTGTGGTCCATCGACTGTGGACTTTTTGCCATGGTCTATGGTCCATGGACTATGGTCTAATAAGCTCTCTCGTGCACGCCTTCCATGAAATTCACAAAGGCTTTATTCACTACGCGGAATCCTCCAGGAGTTGGGAAATTACCGGAGAAATACCAATCGCCTTTGTCATTCGGACAAGCCAAGTGCAAGTCTTCAATGGTTTGGTAGATGATTTCTACCTCGGCATCGATGTCTTCAGGGGTGATGATTTCAGCAATCTTGGCGGAGATTTGGTCGGCGCTAAATAGGCCGTAAACCTCTTGTACCACATTGCGCATCTCGTCTTCCGGTTTTTGTAGTTCTGCTTTGGCTTTTTCGTAGGCTTCATCCAACTTGTGTTCGAGATGGTTTTCTTCCAATAATTTGAGCAGGGCTTGGAAGGCAACGAAGTCCTTCATCATACTCATATCGATACCGTAACAATCGGGATAGCGAATTTGAGGGGCGGAGGAGATCACGATGATTTTCTTAGGCTGCAGACGATCCAAGATACGTAGGATGCTAAGCTTTAAGGTTGTTCCACGTACGATAGAGTCGTCTATGACTACCAAGGTATCGATACCCGGACGAATAATACCATATGTCACATCATATACATGGCCTACCATATCATCGCGTTGTTGATCGGCGGTGATGAAGGTGCGGAGTTTTACGTCTTTGATGGCAATCTTCTCACGGCGCGGATGAAGCGCTAAGATGCGTTCCAATTCTTTTTCGCTGAGGGAGGAACCATGCTTGAGGATTTGTTCCTTCTTATAGGTATTCAAATATTCTTGTAGGCCGTCAATCATTCCGTAGAAGGAAGTAGAGGCGGTATTTGGGATATAGGAGAATACAGTATTTTCAAAGTCATTGCCAATGCTCTGGCGCACACGTTTAGAGATTAATCTTCCGAGTTCTTTGCGTTCTTCATAGATAGAAGCGTCGTTTCCTCTTGAGAAATAGATGCGCTCAAATGAACAGCTCAGTCTTTCGGTTGGAGTAAGAATATTTTCCTCACTAACCGATCCGTCGCGCTTGATGATAAGGGCATTTCCTGGTCCGATTTCTTTGATAGATTCTATGGGAACATTAAAGGCGGTTTGAATCGCTGGGCGTTCGCTGGTTACTACAGCCACTTCATCGTCTTCATAATAGAAAGCCGGACGAATACCCGCTGGATCACGAAGTACAAAGGTGTCTCCTTGTCCGATCATCCCTACCATGGCATAACCGCCATCGATATTTTTGAAGGAACGTTTTAAAATTCGAACGACATCTAAATTAGAGGCAATCAACTGACTGATTTCTTCACTTGAGTAGCCTAAGTTGCGGTATTCATCAAAAAGAAGCTGGTTTTCATCGTCCAAAAAGTGGCCAATTTTTTCCATCATCAATACAGAGTCCGACTTCTCTTTTGGGTGCTGACCGATTTCTAAAAGTTGGTTGAAGAGTTCATCAACATTGGTCAGGTTAAAGTTTCCCGCAAGCACCAAGTTTCTGTTCTGCCAGTTGTTTTGGCGAAGGAAAGGGTGGCAGTTTTCAATGGTATTTTTGGCGTACGTTCCATAGCGAAGGTGTCCTAGGATTAGTTCGCCAGTAAATGGAATTTCGTTTTTCAGGTATTCGGTATCGCGTCTTTGATCCGCATTCAAGGCATTAAAATGCTGATGGATGTCTTTGAAGACGCTGGCAATTGGATTGTCGGAGTTTGAGCGGGTGCGGCTGATATAACGCTTCCCAGCTGGTACATCAAGTTTGATGGTGGCGAGGCCTGCTCCGTCTTGTCCTCTGTTCACCTGCTTAAGCATAAGCAAGTTCATTTTTTTAATCCCGTAGAAGGCACTCCCGTACTTTTCAAGGTAAAAATCGAGCGGTTTTTTTAACCGGATGAATGCGATGCCGCACTCGTGTTGAATCGAGTCACTCATGTTGATTGCGTGTGCAAAGTTAACAATTCCTTCATGCCATAGAAAGTATTGTATGCACATCATTCCTGACACAATTTGGATGCCCAAAACTATCTTTGCGCAATGAAACAGCTCGGAATCATCAATGGACCTAACTTAAACCTGCTTGGCAAGAGGGAGCCAAGTATTTATGGTAGTCAAACTTTCGAAGTCTACCTCGACGCGCTGCGGGCAGAATTTCCCAATTTGGAAATCAAATATTTTCAAAGTAATGTGGAAGGTGAGCTTATCGATAAACTCCATGAATGGGGTTTTGTGATGGATGGAATTGTTTTGAACGCTGGAGGTTATACACATACCTCAGTAGCAATCGGCGATGCAATTTCCTCTATTGAAACCCCGGTGATTGAAGTTCATCTATCCAATATTTTAGCCCGCGAAGAGTTTCGCCATATTGATCATATTGCCAGAAGCTGTAAGGGGTCTATCATTGGCTTTGGTATGGATTCGTATCGTTTGGCCATTCTTGCTTTTGGAAATTAAGTTGAATCCAGCACCTTTGAAACATGATGGATCAATTTCAAGATAGCCTTCATTATATTCAATCAAGAACGAGCCTTAAACCTCAAATTGGAATAATTTTAGGCACTGGCCTAGGAAAACTTGTCGATCAAATCGAAATTCATGAATCCATCGACTACAGTGATATTCCATATTTTCCAATTAGCACTGTTGAAACCCATTCTGGAAAATTGATCTTTGGTCACTTGGAAGGAAAGGCAGTCGTAGCCATGCAAGGTCGTTTTCATTACTATGAAGGCTATTCCATGCAGGAGGTGACCTATCCCGTGCGCATCATGAAGCTTCTGGGAATCGAGAAACTGCTGATTTCCAATATTGCTGGAGGTATAAATCCGAACTACGAATTGGCCGATTTGATGATTCTCGATGACCATATTAACCTGCAACCAGAAAACCCGCTAGTGGGTAAGAACCTTGATGAGCTTGGTCCGCGCTGGCCAGATATGTTTGCTCCATACGACCGCAAGATGATTGAGTCGGCACTTGAGTTCGGAAAGGAACAAGGCTTTCGAATCCATGAAGGAGTTTACGTCAGTGTTGGCGGTCCGAATTTAGAAACGCGTGCCGAATACCGCTACCTGGCCACAATTGGTGCTGACGCGGTGGGCATGTCAACGGTGCCAGAAGTGATTGTAGCTCGGCACATGAATATTCCGGTTTTTGCTATTTCCGTAATCAGTGACCTTTGCTATGAGCCTAAGTTGAAGCCTGCAGATATCAGCGAGTTATTGGAATCTGCGGCACATGCACAACCGAAGCTTTCGGCCATTTTTTGTCAGCTGATTAAAGAGTTTTAATGGCACAAATCGGAGGTCAACTGGCGAACACAAAGACTTCATGGCTAAGTTGGCTCTTTCTTGGCTTACTTGTTATTCATGCGGCAGTGGTTTTGATTCCAGTGGCTTTTGTGAGTCATGATGGTCCTTCGCATTTGTATAATGCGCAAATTGTGAATGCATTACTTTTTTCAGAGGATTCGGTATACCATGAGTTCCACGGAATTAACCCGAATTGGCTGCAGCCCAACTTATTGAGCTATTTTTTTCTGAGTGCTTTTCAATTGATATTTCATTTCTTCCTTGCGGAGAAATTGACCGTGTTGCTTTATATGCTGCTTTTGGCCTTTGGTTTTCGTAGCTATTTGCGGGCTACAGTTTTGAATGCTGATTGGTATGCACTTTTAATTTTTCCGTTTCTACTCAATGTGGTCCTCTTCTGGGGTTTCTATAATTTCCTTTTCGGACTAGCGCTGCTTTTTATCACCCTAGCGTATTATGAGAAATGGCGCGGCGCGATAAATTGGCAGCGCTTGCTTGGCTTGGTTCTTTTAAGTCTCTTTGTCTATTATTCTCATGCCATGGTATTTGTACTCTGTGGAATCTATGTCTCGGTAAGAGAGCTATTCCCATTGATTTCTACCTGGATAACAAAAAGGAAAATCGATGCTGCGGCCATTCTCAACGCCAGCTTCATGGTGCCGGGTTCGGTCTTGTTTCTCGCCTATTTAGCTAATCAACAAACGAAGCAAGAGGGCTTTCTGCACTATAGTTTCTTCAATCGGATCGAACGGCTTTTTTTTAAGATTGAATCGCTCTCATTTGCTGGGTATTCAGAAGGAAGTTTTGTGGTGCCGCTCTTTGTGATTTTGTTCGTGTTGAGCATCATCAAAATTGTGCAAAGATGGAAAACTAGAACAAAGGGAATGAGCCATTTTTTCTGGGTGCTTTTGATTTATTTAGCAGCCTTGTTGTTTGCTCCTGATGCCGAGGCCGGGGGTAGCATTATTGTGCTCCGACTTAACTTGATATTCTTTCTTTTTTGGTTGGTTTGGCTGGCTCATGGTCCGATTAATAAAGGGATTCGCATCTTGGTACTGGTCTATACCCTTATTAGTTTACCCTTGCTTGCGACACGTTATCAATTGATGGATGCTTGTGCTCTTCAAGCCGAACATGTCACGAAATTATGTCATTCCTTAATCAACCCAAACACCATTTATAGCACGGTTTATTATCGGCCAATAACCCAATTTGTTGGCGATTATCAGGTGCATAGCTATTTCGATTTATTGAGTAATATCGATCAATATATTGCTTTGGATGGGACCTGTTTAAGTCTTCATAATTATGAAGCAGATAGATTACTGGATGATTCCTATTTTCCAGTTGTTTGGCTAGACACGGCTATGGTGAAGACAATTCTTACTCCACCGATTGAAGGAAAACGCAGCGAGTATATTAATATGGAGCGCTTCGTAAACCGATCGGGTAGGGTTCCGGATTTTGTCCTTGAATTTGGCGAAGAAGGTCAGAGAAATGATTCTTTGCCTGTTTGGTATGCAGGACAAGATTTTAAAAAGAGGGGGATTGATAGCCTCGGGTTTTTTCGTGTTTACCTGCGAAACACGCCAAGTTCTTTTTAAAGTGACTTGTGATTTTAGCTTAAAACGCCACCTGCCAAAAAGCCTCAAATGATTTGCCAGGCTCCAAGAGATGGATGCCATTTCGCTCTTCCAGGTTCTTTGCGCCTTCTGTGCTATCCGCATGTCCATACCATGGCTCAAGACAGAGAAACTCACGACACCCTTTTTTAGTCCAGATGCCGAAATCTTCGAAGCCGCCGAATTGCATTTCGAGCTCAAGGCCGCTTCCTTGGAGCCGAAGACTTTTGCTGTTCAGATTTTTGAAAACAATCGCATCCAAATCGAATTGTTCGGTGTAAATATCAAAATTGCTGTCTGTTCCTAGATCGAGGATACGGCCATCAAAAAGACCGTCCTTGAGCAGATGCCTTTGAAAGGACTCAGCTTCAGAATATTGAATATTTAGACTTTCAAAAGCACCTTCTGCTATGGCAAAGCCTGGATGTGCACCCAAGGCGAAGGGCATCGGTCGGTTTCCGGGATTATGCACTTCATAGCGAACATGAACGCCCTTTTTAAGTAGGGTATAAGTCATGTTGAGTTCAAATGGGAAGGGGTAAACTTGCAAAGTCTCACCGCTATCGAAGAGGGTAAAATGCAAACTATTTTCGCTCGATTTAGCCGGGTCGAACTGAAAAGTGCTATCGCGGGCAAATCCATGTTGGGCCATGGGGTATGATTTTCCATCTACCCAGATTTTGTCTTCTCTGCTTTTACCCACTAAAGGAAACAATACCGGAGAATGGCGTCCCCACCATTTCGGGTCAGCCGACCAGAGTCTTTCAACTCCGTCAACAACCAAGCTTTGCAATTCGGCACCTTGTTCCGCAACGAGCAGTTGGGTATTAGCGTTTTGTAATGGATGTTTCAAGGTCTGAAAAGTGTTTTTTTCTGCGTATGAAATAGGCCCATATGATGGATCCTTTATAGATGCACGTTTTATTGGGTTTCAGATTGGCTCTGCTTTCCTTCCGTTTGGCTATCCAATAAGGTAGACCTGCATAGAATAGAAAATGTGCTTGGATGATGGCGATGGTATTTCCCCATTCTCCACCGATAAAAAAGCGGATTCCAGCAATCCCATCCAATACCAATTTAACGGGAATTTTCCAGATAAGCTCAGCAAGACTCATGTTCTTCACCAAGGTAATCAGTGCATTGCGAAAGTTAAGCTTCGTTTTGCGTGGGCTCTCCCGAGTGAGGGTTCCTCCACCGAGGTGATATACTCTTCCGTCTGGAACGCAAGTCACCTTATAGCCTTTGTTTTTTATCCGCCAGCAGAGGTCAATTTCTTCCATATGGGCAAAGTAGTCGGCATCGAGTCCGCCCATTTCTGTCCATACTTTACTGCGAATGAACATGGCTGCTCCGCTGGCCCAAAAGACTTCGCGGATATCGTTGTATTGACTTTCGTCTTTCTCACAGGTATCGAAAACGCGCCCCCTGCAAAAAGGGAATCCAAAGCGATCGATAAATCCTCCAGAGGCTCCGGCATATTCGAAAAGATGTCCTTCGCGGTAGCTCAATAATTTGGGCATGGATGCGGCAACCTGCTTATCCAATTCCATATGTTGAATCACAGGATTCATCCAACCAGGCGTGACTTCCACATCCGAATTCAGCAAGACAAAATAATCGCCTTCGATGCCTTTTAGTCCTTCGTTATATCCACCTGCAAATCCTAAATTCTTGGGCAGGGAAATAACTTTTAGTTCAGGATGTGTGCTGTTTAAGTATTCGATAGAATCATCCGTGCTGGCATTGTCGATGATGAGGACTTCGTAATTCGGGTAGTCGGTATGCCAAACGGAGGGGAGGAATTTCTCGAGGAAGTTCCGCGTATTAAAATTGAGAATGGCAACAACGACTTTCGGACTCATTTAGCTGGGATTTCGGCCTTATAGGGTATAAACACAAAACGCGCCGAAGCTCCGTAAATCACAAACATGCAGATGAATTTTTTTGGATTCTTATATTGATCCTCGAAGAAGGGCTTTTTCTCTTCCGGTATCAGCGACTTCTCATTAAACTCTTCCATGGTCGAAGCACTGATGCTCCAAACGGTGGCCATGTCGGCTTTATCGAGTATCACTTCCCCCACTTTTATCTCCTCTTGGTGGGCAATAAATATGGGGAATTTTGAATATCCTTCTTTGATGATATCATCCGATGTTTCACGGATGGATTCTTTCATTAAAATAAGTTCGCCACGCAGGTGTTCGAGCTGCGCTTCCCATTCTTTATCCAACATGCTTCAAAGTTAGTAAAACAACATTTTCAACGTGGTGTGTATGCGGAAACATATCAACCGGCTGCACTTTTTCTATTTGATAGACATCTTTCATTGCCGCCAAATCGCGTGCTTGAGTGGCGGGATTACAGCTCACATAAACAATTTTTGGAGCCTTTAATCGGAGAAGCATATCCACTACTTCTGGGTGCATGCCTGCGCGGGGTGGGTCGGTAATGATCACATCCGGACGACCTTCTTGCTCAACGAATTCATCATTCAGAATGTCTTTCATATCGCCGGCATAGAAATTCACATTTTCAATGCTATTGTACTTGGCATTGATCCAAGCATCTTCAATGGCCATTTCGATAAATTCTACTCCTACCACTTTTTTGGCTTTATCAGCCACATAAAGGGCGATGCTTCCGGTTCCAGTATAGAGGTCGTATACCAATTCATTTCCTGTCAATCCAGCAAAATCCTTGGCGGTATCATACAGAACATTGGCTTGGGCAGTATTGGTTTGAAAGAAGCTTTTTGGACCAATCTTGAATGTGAGATCACCAATTTTTTCTAGGATATGATCTTTACCGTGGAAGCAACGAATGTCTTGGTCGTAAAGGGTATCGTTCTTCTTGGTATTGATGGCATACATCAAAGAAGTAATCTCTGGAAATTCATCACGCAGTGCTGTCAGGTAAGCTGGAATTCCTTCATTCTCTTCCCCAAAGGCGACAATAACCATCCATTCGCCAATACTGGAGTTTCGTATGATGATAGAGCGCATTACGCCGCCATGGTCTCTCAGGTCATAAAAGGTAAAGCCCATGTCTAGGGCTAGTTTTTTAGAAAAGAGACGGATGGCATTCATCCGGTCGTCTTGCAGATAGCAGGTTTTGATGTCTAGGATTTTATCAAAACGCCCTGGAACGTGGAAACCCAGTCCTTCGGGAGCAGCTTGCACTTCTTGTCCCATTTCTTCTTCCAAGAAAAACCGTTGTTTGGTGAATCCGAAATCCAGTCGGTTTCTATAATGAAATTGTTCTGCAGATCCTTTGATGGGGAGCATTTCAGGGAAATCAAGCTGTCCGATTTTTTCGAAGTTTTCCTTCACTTGATTCGCCTTAAAAGCGATTTGTGCGGCATAATCCATGTGCTGCCATTTGCACCCACCACAGATGCCGAAATGTTCGCACTTAGGTCCGATGCGGTCAGGTCCTGGTTCATGGAGTTTGGTGATTTTCCCAAACAAAACTCCTTTCCGCTTTTTGATGATGCGTATATCGGCTAAATCGCCGGGTGCTGCATGGGTAACGAACATGGTCTTATCCTCGGCATGAGCAATGCATTGGCCTTCTGCTACGGCTTTCCCTATGCGGACATTTTCAAAATTTAACTGCTTCATTTCGCTGCAAAGGTCTGCAAGCAAAAGCGATGCTGCAAATAATTGTGAAAGCACTTCAAGAAGTATGGATAAGGTACATGATGAAGTTGTTGGGTGTTGAGCTTAGTATAATTGGGTAGCGGAAGGATATTTGGCTCCTAGTCTGCGGTACCTCAACTCGTTCCATATCCACTTGGCTAAGGATAATGTAAAGCCGAGGCCGGCTGCAACCATTAAGTTTGAGAGTATAATATCGCCAAGATATTCTTTTATTTGGGGCACTTGTTCACTGAAAACATAAACAAGTAAAAAGATGACCCCAAAGCTTAAGACGAAATACAAGAGTCCGTAAATCATCCAAAACCTTAAGAATCCCCGTTTGCGTATTAGCCCCCAGGTGGAAAGCCAGCGCTTATTCTTAATGTCTCTTATCGAATCCATGGTCTACACCTCAATCGGTGCGCTGACCAAATATACGGATTATCACATAAATGCCAAGGAAGCCTAGCGGATACAATAGCCAAGTAGAAATGCCCAATGAAGCGGGGATAGTCCCAATAAAAAGAGCAATGCCACCAACGGTTAAAGCATAGGGCATTTGGGTGCGAACATGGCCCAAATGATTACAGGATGTGGCCAAAGAACTCAGTATAGTGGTGTCGGAAATCGGACTGCAATGATCGCCAAGAACGGATCCCGCTAAGACACATGATACCACATTGAAGAAGATGCGAAGTACAGCCTCTGGTTCCATGCCTTGTTCCATGCATAAGAGCCAAACCGCAGGAAGCAACATGGGGTACAGAATTGCCATGGTACTCCAAGACGAGCCGGTTGAGAACGAAACGAGCGCAGCCAGCACAAAGGTGATGGCAGGAAACCAGAGTGGATTAGCATTGATAGCCTGCAAACTACTGGTGATATAAGTGGCAGTTTCAAGGTACTCGGTAAGCGAGGAGAGTGTCCATGCCAAGCAGAGAATCACCACCGCATTGAGCATAAAGCCGAAGCCTTTAAGGACGGTGTTTAAACTGTCTTGCAGCTTCAATATTCGCTGCATTACACTCAATAAAATACTAACAGACAGCGCAGCCACAGAAGACCAAAGTAGTGCTTTATAGGAGTCGGCATTGCCGATAACTCCAGAAAGTCGCGTCCAAAAGCCTTCCGCTTCATTCTGCCAGGTGGCATCCGAATAACCCGTAATCCACAGTCCTGCCAAGGTTCCAAAAATGAGAACCAGTACAGGGATAACCGCATTGAAGGCGCGTTTTGGCGCATTAGGCTCTGGGTCGAGGGAAGAAATTTCTTCACTTTGCGCTACATCATCATTCAAATCCACTGCATTTCTTGCGCGTTGCTCGGCATATAACATGGGGCCGAAATCCTTCTTGCTACGAATGAGCATCCACATGAAGAAAAGTGTGAATATAGGGTAGAAGGAAAATTGTAATGACGACATAAAAACGGCATACGGGCTCGAGTTCAAACCATCAATCGTATCAATACCGTCTTGAATATAGCCCAGTTGAGCGCCAATCCAGGTGGTAACAAAAGCGATGGAAGCCACTGGGGCGGCGGTCGCATCCACGATATAGGCCAGCTTCTCTCGAGAGATACGCAGTTTGTCAGTAACAGGACGCATTGTATTTCCCACGACTAAAGTATTGGCATAATCATCAAAGAAGATCAATATGCCCAAGAACCAGGTAGCCATCTGAGCGCTTCTTGGCGTCTTGGCAAATTTTGAAATATGACGAACCATTCCAGCCATTCCTCCATTTTTGGAGATGACGGCAACGGTGCCACCAATCAAGAGTGAAAAGAGAATGACACTGATATGACCACTGTCTGCGACGGCTGGAAGAAGGTAGTCGGTAATGCTCAAAAAAATGCCAGACACTAACCATTTCTCTGGAAACACATAGTATAAATGGATGAAGACTCCAGAAAGTATCCCTAAAAAAAGCGAGGAAATGACTTCCTTAAATGCAATCGCGAAAAGGATTGCCAATAAGGGAGGAAGGATAGATAGCCAGCCAGGCATGCTGCGCAGGTTCATGGTGGATAGACTTTCTTCTCCGCCGAAATAAGCATGGATATTTAGGGTCTTTTCTGCTGTATTAAATGCTGGGCCTTCCAAAACATCTTCCGAATTGACCAAGTAAAAGGTTTTTTCACTCCCGCCAATTTGCAGGATGAGGCTATCGCTAGATGTTTCGCCGAGGTAAAGCAAAGAAAGAGGTCTGCCCTCCACGGCCGGTGCCTTTAGTCGAAGCACATCGCTATTGGCAAAGGTTGATTGAAACCAGCCAAAGCTAAGCATGAATAGGAGGAAGAATCTTAAAACGACCTGCATTAGGCGAAGATGACCATTTTGCAGGAATTCTTCAAATTATTGATGTGGATTAAAAGTCAGAAATAATGCGTAGTAAGCTGAGATTTTTATCCATTTTTGTGACGGTGCAGGGGACTGATTTTCAAAAGGAGAACGAAAAGGAGCTGGCTTGGTTAAGAGGCGATCAGGCGGGTTTTGGCCAGCTCTATGCCCGCTACCACCCCGTATTATTTGGAATTGCCCGAAGTTATATGAATGATTCAGCAGCTGCTGGAGATGCCGTGCAAGATGTATTCTTAAAACTATGGAATCAACGACAATCGCTCAAGATTAGTAGTGTTAAAGCCTACCTCTTTCAAATGGCTAAGAATCGCTGTATGGATATGCACCGCAGCAGGAAGTCAAGTGAATCTCTGAATGAGGCTGGCGAAATCGAAGCGGCCGAAAATAGTGACTCCCGGATTGAAACACAACAAACAGGGGCTCAGCTGAAAGACTTGATAAAGGCCTTGTCGCCTCAGTGTAGAACAGTATTTTTACTGGTTCGATTTGAGAATTTGAAATACAAGGAAGTAGCCGAATTACTGGAAATTTCAAATAAAACCGTCGAGAATCACATGGGGCGCGCCTTAAAAGCCTTGCGCTTGGGAATGGAAGAACAGGGCATGAGTGGTCAAGGGATGTGGCTCTTCGCACTATTCGCTGGGGATTTCATACAACATCAAAATTTATTTCACGACCTGTTGGGGGTAAAGGCGTATTGAAACGTCTTATTAGTGAAGCATGCCACAAGAGCACTCACATATTGATGATTTATTAGCAAAACGACTTGCGGGAGAGGAATCTGCTGAAGACAAGCAATCGCTTGATTCTTTGCTGGCGGATAATCCTGCAGTTTGGTTGACCGCTGAAAAAGGATGGCTCACCGCCAAATCCGACTGGTTTACAGAAGAGGAAGCAAAATCCACTTTTGTACAGCCTTATTTGCAGCTTGAAAAACCTAAAACTAGATCATTCAAATGGGTAGCTGTTGCCGCTTCCTTAACCCTTATCGCCATGATTTCATTCTTCTTAATTCGTGAAAATGAAGTAGAGTCTTTCGCTATTCTCTCTCAAACAAAAACAGAAGCGGGTCAGCAAAAAGAACTTACACTTCCTGATGGATCTCAGGTTCGCATGAATGCTTCTACAACCCTTCGCTTTCCTGAACATTTTGCCGCAGATAAGCGCGAAGTTTACCTCGAAGGAGAAGCCTATTTTGAAGTGGTCTCCGATAAAAAACGACCGCTCATCATCCATGGAACAGAGGCAAATGTGAAGGTATTAGGTACCGCCTTTAATGTCAATGCCTATCCGGGAAAAGGCATGGAAGTGGCTGTTCGGAGTGGAAAAGTGAATATGGTAAGCCATTCAGGAAATGGAACCGATGTATTGATGGTTCCCATGATGAAAAAAGGGGTGTCCAATAAGGCCATTGGAAAGTGGCAGGTGGAAGCAGCCAATGATCAGGATTTTGATTGGCTAGAAGGAAAATTAATCTTCAACGAAAAACCATTGGGCGAAGTGGTGGAAGAATTAAGTCGCTATTATGGCGTAGAGCTAGAGTTGAAAGATGAAAATCTTGCCGCTTGCCGTATCTCATCGACATTTTATCGAAACAGTATTGAAGAAGTACTAGAGACCTTATCTTTGATTGTTGATTTACACTACGAACACCTTGGTGAGCGTTATGTGATCAGCGGCAAAGGCTGCTAACGCAGAAAAGGTTTCATGCTTAAATATCTAATTGCCACATGCTTTTGCCTAGCTGCGGTCGGAGAAGTCTTCGGTCAAGCCTTTAAAACGCGAGTAGATATTTCAGCACAACAGACTCCTATAAAGGATGTACTGCAAGAAATTGAGTCCAGATACCCTATCCAATTTTCCTATTCAGATGATGTAGTGCCTGTCAATCGACTCATCACACTGCGCCTGAAAAACGTCTTCCTAGATCAAGCGCTTGCTCAAATCTTCGCGAACACCTTCATCGACTTCAAGGAAAATGAAAACCAAGTACTGCTTTTTCGTAAAAAACTAAACCTCGATGCCCAAAAGGTATATACCATCAGTGGGTTTATATTAGAGGAAAGAAGCGGAGAACCCTTGGTTGGCGTTAACGTACGACGCTCTGGAACACTAGAAGGTACGAGCACGAATGCCTATGGATATTATTCATTATCCGCCCATTCCGATACCTTCAGACTCCAGATTTCCTATGTCGGCTATGAAACCTTTGAGACCTTCATCCTGCTCGATCAAAACATCAAGTTGAATCTCAGTATGCAAGAGAAAGCAGCATTCAAAGAGGTTGTAATCGAAGGGAAGAAGAACGAAATGCCTGAGGAAATCACCTCGATAAGTACCCTTGAAATTCCTATACAACAGATTCAAGATATTCCAGCACTATTCGGAGAGAAGGACGTATTCAAAGTCTTTAAATTAATGCCAGGTGTACAGTCAGGAAGTGAAGGTCAGGCTGGAATGTATGTGCGCGGGGGTGGGCCGGATCAAAACTTAATTATACTCGATGATGCCACAGTGTACAATGCATTTCATCTTTTCGGACTCTTTTCCCTATTCAATGGCGATGCTCTGCGCTCAGCAGAATTGACAAAAGGAGGCTTTCCAGCCCGCTATGGCGGACGACTTTCTTCGGTGATGGATGTGCATATGAAAGATGGGAATAAAGAGGAATTCCATGGATCTGGTTCTATTGGTTTGCTCTCATCTTCTCTCACCTTAGAAGGGCCGATTAAAAAGAATGTGAGCTCCTTCCTGATTACCGGCAGGCGTATGTATCTCCTCGATTTACTAGTGAACCCTTTTCTAAACGATGCCAGTCTTACCTTTTACTTTTACGACCTTACCGCCAAGGCAAACTGGGTATTTAGCGATAGAGATAAGCTCCACTTAAGCTTTTACCATGGACGCGATCGCTATAATTTCTCGGAAGGCACCAAACAGTACACAACGGGTGGTGGAATCAATTGGGAGAATATGACCTCCACTCTTCGTTGGAACCATGTAGCAAGTCCTCGATTATTTATGAATACCTCCCTGATATTCAGTCAATACAGACTAAGGGTTGAATCTCAAGGCATCTATAATTTTCAAAAATACCAAACCAAACTGTATTCAGGAATTGTAGATATGAGTGCAAAGGTGGATTTTGACTACCATCATTCTACCCGCAGGAGCATGAAGTTTGGGGCGGTAACTACCAACCACTATTTCACTCCTCAAGGGTATTATGAGCTGAACGAATTAAATAGTCGGGAAATAGAATACGAAGAACATTATGTTTCGCAAGAAAGTGCCATATACCTTGAGGATAAATATCATTTCAATTCGCGTTTGGTTTCTGAAAGTGGTATCCGTATTTCCCATTTCTATGCAACAGGAAAAAATTATTTACGAGCAGAACCACGGATAGCATTTCGGTATGAGCCAAATAAAAGCAGTGCCTGGAAAATTGCCTATAGCATCATGAATCAATATGTGCATCTCCTTTCGACAACCGGTATCAATCTACCAACGGATTTATGGGTGCCAACGACGTCAACATTAGGACCTCAAACTTCCCAACAAATTGCAGGGGGATATAGCCGAATTATTAAAAAATTGAAAGCCAATTTATCTGTCGAGGCCTATTATAAAAAATCAAAAGGAGTGATAGGTTATAAAGAAGGAGCTTCCTTTATTGAGGTGAGTAATACCGGAGAGCCTGTAAAAGTCAATTGGGAAAGAAACGTGACCCAGGGACAAAGCTGGAGCTATGGCGCAGAGGTGCTTCTGCAAAAGAAATTTGGAAAGTTTAACGGCTGGATTGGTTATACCCTTTCTTGGACCTTTTTGCAATTTGACGAGCTGAATCGTGGTCAAAAATTTTATGCGCGTTATGATAGAAGACATGATGTATCATTGGTTGGAACCTACCGATTTTCGGATGCAATTACCATGTCTGCTACCTGGATTTACGGAACGGGAAATGCAATCACTCTTCCAGAATCACGCTTCTTCGCTGTGTCAAATGATCCAACAAATCCCGACTTTTCACTCGGACTGCCAGGGCAAACCGTAACTGAATATGGCTTGAGAAATCAATACCGAATGAGTCCATATCATCGCATGGATATTGGAGTTCAATTTCATAAACAGAAGAAATATTGGAAACGCACTTGGGAAATAAGTTTGTACAATGCCTATAATCGAAAGAATCCCTATTTCTATTTTATTTCGACCGACAATTCCGGTAAATCAACTTTGAAACAAATGTCTTTGTTCCCAGTTCTTCCATCCATCTCCTATTCCTTTAAATTTTAGCATGAGAAAGATTTGGTTTTATATGGCCTTTGCGTTGCTTTGGATGTCGTGCGAACGGGATGCGGAAATTCCATTGCCCGAGTCGGATCCTAAGATGGGCCTGGCTTGTTTCCTTTCACCGGGCCAGCCGATACAGGTCTACCTTCAAAGGGTCGAGCCTTTATTTTCGAAAAACCCATCTCAAAATGCTTTGCCTATCCTTGATGCAAAAATGTTTTTTAGCAATGGTTTCGATACCATCCAGCTGACAGTAAAAAGTGGAGAGCAGTTTTATATTGATACCAGTATGAGCATGCCAATTAAAGCTGGAAAAAGCTATTATATATGGGCCGAGACTCCTCTTTTGCCTAGCGTGTTCGCCTCCTGTACGGTGCCGAAAAATTATATTGATACCTTTTTAATCAATTATGGGGCCGGGAGTAATGGGGCAGATAGCACCTACCAAATTTCTCTTGATTGGATGGATATCCCTGGAGAAAACAACTATTACCGTGTACGTGCTGAGAGTATAGATAGCCTGAAAAATGGCGGATTTGATGGGTCTAGCTTTTCCTTTACTACCCATTATTACAGCGATGTGGGTAGGGATGCTCAGCTGATTCAAACGGGAATTGGCTCGTACTCAAGTGTTCCTGGACAAGTGCGTTCTCGCCATATCACAGCACAATTGGTCACTTGCGATGTTAACTATTTTAGGTACCACCTGAGTATTGAAGAGGTGGTTAATGGAAACCCTTTCGTACAACCGTCTTCCCTTTTTAGCAATGTGACAGGAGGAGTCGGCTGTTTTGGTGCCTATATTCAACATACCTACAAAATGAAGGTCTTTTAAAGACAAAATTTCGCTACATGATAGATTGGATTGATATTCGTTGTGTCGATTGCACGGAGTAATTTATGGCACGTAGAGATAGTAAAGAAAAAAGGGATATGCCCAAGGTCAAGTTAAGCCGCGAGTCAATTAAACGCGGAATGCAGCTTTTTTCCTTTATCGGACCCAATAAATGGAAGTTCTACCTTGGAATGTTGTTTTTGGTGGGAACCGGAGCAACTGCCTTAGCATTTCCTCGCTTGATTGGAGAATTACTAAAAGCCGCCGAAGCCGACTGGGATCAATTGATGCAATGGGGTTGGGCACTCTTGGGTGTATTTACAGCTCAAACGGTATTTTCCTATTTTCGTATTTACCTGTTTGTAGATGTAACAGAACGGATGCTTGAAGGCGTGCGTACAGCAACGTATTCTAACTTGGTGCGACTTTCTATGTCCTACCTCACCCAACGACGCGCCGGAGAATTGAGTAGCCGCATCTCGGCGGATATCTCTCAAATTCAAGACACCTTCACCACCAATATTGCAGAGTTTCTTCGCCAATTTATCATCATCATAGGTGGAATCATTTTATTGTTTTTGACGTCTACCAAACTTGCCTTTGCCATGCTCATGATCATCCCACCTTTGGCTGTGCTAACGGTGATTTTTGGCTACTTCGTCAGGAAAAAGTCACGAGGGGTGCAAGATCAAGTGGCCGAAAGCAATACCATTGTTGATGAGACCTTGCAGGGAATCCATAATGTAAAAGCCTTTGCCAATGAATATTTTGAGATTATTCGTTATGGCGCATCTACCGCAAAAGTGAGAAAGCAAGCGGTTGAAGTTGGAAGACTGCGTGCGGCCTTTGCGTCCTTTATCATCTTCGGCTTATTTGGCGGAATTGTTGGCCTGATCTTCTACGGAGCCTACCTCAAACAACAAGGACTTATGGAATACGGCGACCTTGTCCAGTTTATGTTGTATACCGTTTTTGTCGGTGGTTCCATCGGTGGAATTGCCGAACAATATAATCAGATTCAAAAAACATTAGGGGCTACCGATCGTGTTTTGGAACTACTCAATGAACCTGCCGAAGCAGTTGATCTTGACGCCGAAAAGAGGAATTCTTATCCACGTATTAATGGGTCATTTGCCTTTGAAAATGTTCAGTTTGCCTATCCTTCACGTTTGGAAACTCCCGTATTGAAAGGGGTGAGCTTTAAAGCAAGGGCCGGAGAGAAAATTGCCCTTGTCGGACAAAGTGGATCGGGTAAAACCACAATGTCTTCACTGTTATTGCGTTTTTATGAACCTCAGGGTGGAGATATTCTAGTGGATGATAAGTCGGTACACGCGTACGAGCTTACACAACTTAGAAGTCAAATGGCCATTGTTCCGCAGGATGTGGTTTTGTTTGGTGGTAGTATTCGAGAGAATATAGTGTATGGAAAGCCAGAAGCTGCAGAAGAGGAGATAATTGAAGCCGCTAAAATGGCCAATGCTTGGGAATTTATCACCCAATTTCCGGAGGGCTTGGATGCCATCGTTGGGGATAGAGGAATCAAGCTTTCGGGCGGGCAACGTCAGCGTATTGCTATTGCGCGGGCTATCTTAAAAAATCCGGCTATCTTAATTCTAGATGAGGCTACCTCTTCCTTGGACTCTCAATCTGAGTCGCTTGTTCAAGAAGCACTTGAAAAATTGATGAAAGGAAGAACCTCCTTGGTTATCGCTCATCGATTAAGTACCATCCGCAATGCCGATCGTATTTTAGTGCTGCAAGAAGGGGAAATTAGAGAGAGTGGAACCCATGAAGAGTTGATTTCCAATGAACAAGGATTGTATCGTCGATTGAATATGATGCAGTCTGATATCATTCCTGCGTAGAATAATTAAACTATTGTAGAAATTTTTAAAAAATATTGCCTACCCCAAGCAACTATTGGCCAAGTTTTTGGTTCTAATAGGTAGGTATGAAAAAGTTTTTTAGTAAATTATTCTCTCCCTTTTTCAAAAAGACTTCGAAATCAGCTTCAAATTCTGATTTCCATTTATTTATTTGATTAAGGACGTATTTAAGGGAACGTGAAGAATCCTATATTTGGATTATGTCACGCAAATCCCTATTCTTCTTCTCGGTCCTGCCGTTTCTTATTGCTTGTCAATCCACTCTCGAGGTGGATTTACTTTTTTATGGAGGTCATGTTCATAGTTATGGTCCACAAAGTATGGATGCGAGCTGCATGGTGGTGGATCAAGGAAAGGTCATAGCAATTGGAAATGAAGATTCCCTACGTAGTATCTATCATGGCATTCGGGAAGAAAATTTAGAGGGTGCACATGTTTATCCAGGCTGGCACGATGCCCATGCTCACTTTGCTTCAACCGGGAAGGGTCTTCGTGAAGTACAACTAAAAGGACTAACTTCATGGGAAGCTTGCCTCATCGCAATTCAATCGTATATCGAACAGAACCCTGATTCTAAATGGATCATCGGCCGAGGCTGGGATCAGAACCTCTGGGATGGTGCATTTCCGGATCGCCGGCTACTCGATTCACTTTTCTCCGACCATTTCTTCTATCTCTCCCGAGTGGATGGACACGCGGCATTGGTTAGTGGGAATGTTTTGAAGGAATTAAAGTATGATGGGAATACCGAAATAGAGGGCGGACATTTGGTGCACGATGCGAATACCCCTGAACGACTCACGGGTATATTGATAGATGCGGCTGCCAATAAAGCCAAAGCAATTTTACCTGAACCTAGTTCTGAAGATTGGCGTAAGTCATTGTTGGCAGCACAAGAACTTTTTATAGCCAACGGTGTTTCTGCCATTACGGAAGCAGGATTGCCACTGGCAAGGATTCAATTGATTGATAGCATGCAGAAGGAGGGAAGTCTCCATATCAAGTTCGTAGCCATGCTAAATCCAGGGCCTAAAGAATTTGATTTTGCTGAAAAAGTAGGGATTTACGAAACACCTCAGCTGAAGGTCTCCTCCTTTAAACTTTATGCCGACGGTGCTCTTGGTTCGCGTGGCGCTCTATTGAAAGCACCATATTGCGACCATGCGGGTCATGGTTTGGCAATTCATGCTCCCCATTATTTCGATAGCATTTGTAATCGGATTTATCAACTCGGATTTCAAGCAAACACCCATTGCATCGGTGATTCGGCCAATTGGCTCCTACTAGAAACGTATGCGAAATACCTCAAAGGTCCCAATGATTTAAGGTGGCGTATCGAACACGCTCAAATAGTTGAGCGCGAAGATTTGCCGTATTTTGGAAACTACTCCATTATTCCTTCTGTTCAGCCTACTCACGCTACTTCCGATATGCCTTGGATTCAAGACCGCCTTTGTCGTGATAGAATGACTGGGGCGTACGCCTATAGGTCATTATTGGCTCAAACTGGTGTGCTTCCTCTCGGAACGGATGCGCCAGTTGAAAATATCAATCCTATTCAAACCTTTATCTCAGCAGTCTACCGTATGAATGAACAAGGTCAACCATCAGGTGGATTTCAGATAGAAGAATCCTTAGCAAAGGAAGATGCTTTACGAGGAATGACGTATTGGGCGGCCTATGCTGGTTTTGTCGAACATCTGTATGGACGTCTTGAACCAACAATGGCAGCGGATTTTGTTATCTATAACCAAGATTTAGAAACCGCAAGCTATGCCAACTTGGTGAATCTATTGCCTCAGTCTGTATGGATAGATGGGGTAAAGTATACCGAATGAGAACTAGAATCTTTGTTGTTGAGAGAATAGAAAATTATGCTATTCGTCTGAATCCCCTTCTTCAAGCATCGGTTTCTCTGCAATAGGTTTACTATCTTTTGGCAGCAATACGGTATAGGCCTTTTTCGATTTATTGGTCAACTGTCGTTGTTGAATCCATGGGTTAAGGTTTTTCAGGTATTTGTAATTGGTCCCTTGTTCGATTGCGAATTCAGGCCAATTTGGAATAGTGCCATCAATTTCCATGCTGCGTGTGGGCACAGCGGTATAAAGAGACTCTTGCTCGATATTAAACCCATATTCACTTTTGCGGGAATAGATTTCTTTGGCAGCAAGAATTCGGAATAAATAGCGGGAGGTTTCACTGTTCAGGTAAAGGTCGTAATACGATTCAACCCCTTGGCTTTTTAATTGACGCAACACCCCATTTTCACCCATATTGTAGGCGGCGGCAGCGAGGGTCCAATTGCCCAATTTCTCTTTATTGTCTTTTAAATATTTGCAGGCTGCTTCTGTTGATTTAATCAAATCATAACGTTCGTCTACCTCACTGCTCACTTCCAGTCCGTAGCGCTTTCCGGTTGTCGCAAGAAATTGCCAAAACCCTGCAGCATTTGCTGGAGAAACCGCATTGGTAAGTCCGCTTTCTATCATACACAAGAACTTGAAATCATCTGGAACCCCATTTTTTGCAAGAATGGGTTCAATCACCGGAAAATATTTGTTGGCACGCTTAAGCATGAGGATGGTATTGCTATGCCAAAAGGTATTGACCAATAGTTCGCGGTCGAAACGTTCTCTTACTTCTGAATCGTTCATCTTCGCGGCTTCTCCTGCAAAATTTAGGTTGCCAGGAATTTTAGGCACCACCAAACTTCCATTTGGATGATTGATAACCATACTTGGTTTTTCTTCCTTACCAGCGATGGAAATAAAAATGAAGGTGGCCAAAATACCGCCACTCAGAAACAGAAGTCCGTTTTTGAAAAGTTTCATACAAGGTTTATTAAAGCAAATATTAAGCCTCATTATTATCCTTCTTGCGCACGCGACGCAACCAACGAGGGAATACAATTATCCCAATAAAGAGATAAGGATAATAGCTCAGTAACCGCCACAGAAATGCTTGGAATGCTGCGAGGTTTGGTAGGGTGTATTCTTTGAGGAAACCTTCAAATACAATCTCTGCAATTCCGCTACTTCCTGGGGTTGGACTGATGAGCATAATCACCCACATCACCATCTGTCGGGCATAGATGATAAAATGATCGGCTGAGGCTACAAATGCCAGTATCAAACAGTTGATGACTAAAAAGCGAGCAGTCCAACTGATGAAAGTCGCCCCAAAGCATTTTAGCCAGAACTGGATATTTTTGCCTTTAAGTTCTTCGGAGGTAACTACAACTTCTTCTCCCACGGCAGCAGCCCGACGTCTGAAGCGACGGATGATTGGCAAGCTAAAAATTCGGATTAAAAAATTTCGAAAACCCTTGGGGTTAAAGAAAACCGACACCGAAATAATAGTGGTAAGCAAAAAGATAAATCCATATCCTGCGAAAAAGAGTCCCTTTATTCCCAGTGAAAATCCAAAGAGATTTTTGTGAAGGTCGATCGGAAACAGGTTGCTCCATCCCGCGAGTACGATGCAGATGGGAACCATAATGATATAGAATAACTCATCGAGAAGGGCAGTGACCAAAACAATGGCCGTACTTTTTCCCAACGGAATTTTTTCTTGGTTGAGAATGAACATCGCCACGCCCGAGCCACCAACTACTGAAGGGGAAAGGGCTGAGGCAAATTCCCAAAGCATGATGACATCAAAGGCTTTTCGCCAGGAGAGCTTTTTGTCGGTCAGGATACGAATGCGAATCATATAACCGATATCGCGGATCGCCATCATCACCAAACACATAAATAGCCAGAAGAAAGCACGTGCCGACCAGTCAATGCCATTATACGCCTGGACGTCGAATTCGCGGTATACCATAAAGACGGTAACGGCTAGTCCAAGCACAATCGGAATGATAACATTCCGGATGCGAAACTGTTTTGGTGCTTCGGTATTAGGAGGGGTTTCGGACAAATTACTGGCCTTGTGCCAGCGAATATCCTTGCTTTTCTCCGAAATTCCTCAACATTTCAACGGAAGTAACAAACAGTTGATCTGAGATTTTCTCTAGAAGGGCCCACATCATTCCTTGACTTGCTTCCCCTTCAGAATCACGTAAAATGATACGTGCCGAATGGTGATTTACACATTCCGTAAGAATGGAGCCACTTGGCCAAACTTGCGTGCCTCGGTTAGAGAGGTTCAAAAGCTTGAATCCATCAGGAATCAAAGCTTCAAGAATCTCGGCAATAGTGTCTGCTGATTTTTCAGAATCGATATAGACATCAATCCCAATAGTTTTTTCAATACCTACTTTTGGGCTCGCCATCATGATGCGGTTTTCAGGGAAGTTTGGCTTTGTCCAGGTTTTCGCCTCGCTCGATGCTTTTCTTGCTTCTGAGCCAGCTGGTACTTGACCTAGGTTGGAAATAATGGCGTCGGCAAAGACAGTGGTATTGCTGGACGGAATCGTTTTATCGCCGAAGTCCCCAGTATGAACTCCTTGCTCTAAGGTGTAAAGAAGCGAATTTTCAATCAAAGCTGCTTGTTCGCTATGGCCTAGATGACGTAACATCATCAAACCGCTTAAAAGCAGGGAAGTTGGATTGGCAATGTTTTTTCCAGCAATATCGGGAGCCGTTCCATGTACTGCCTCGAAAATGCAAATATTGTCACCAATATTGGAAGAAGGAGCGAATCCTAGTCCGCCCACAAGTCCGGCGCAAAGATCCGACACGATATCTCCTTGCAAGTTTGGAAGTACTACTACTTCGAAACGCTCTGGCATAGATACCAGTTTCATGCACAGGTCGTCAACAATGATATCACTTGCATCAATCTCTGGATATTCTTTGGCTACTTCGTAGAAGGTTTCTAAGAACAATCCGTCGGTTAGCTTCATGATATTGGCCTTATGTCCGCAGGCTACTTTTTTGAAGCCTTCTTTGCGGGCCATTTCAAATGCGAAACGATGCACCTGCTCAGAGCCTTTACGGGTGATGAAGCGGCGACAAACGGCTACATCATTTGAGTTCATATGCTCGATGCCACCATAGGTGTCTTCGATGTTTTCGCGTACGATAGTAATGTCAATCGGTACGCCCGCTTTGCTATATACCGTATCAACACCTTTTAATGTTTGGAAGTGACGGCGATTGGCATAGGTGCTCCACGTTTTGCGCGCAGTCACATTGATGCTTTTCATCCCTTTTCCTTTCGGCGTTTCCATTGGGCCTTTGAAAAGAATGGAGTTGCTTTCAATACTTTCTTTCGCTTGTGGGGTCATTCCACTACTAAATCCTTGAAGGAAATAGTCTTTGCCCATTTCAACGAAATCATACTCGAGAGGAACTTGTGCAGCGTCGAAAATGTGTAGGACTGCGTCCATTATTTCTTTTCCGATACCGTCTCCTTTTGCAACTGAAATTTTTGTCATGATGTTTACTGTATTGCCAAACGGGTGCAAAGGTAGGATTTTCATGGGCCAATTCATGTACAAACGAGGGAAAAAAGCCATGTATTTAGTCCATATTTGCTCTTATATTCAAGCCCTTTCGACGAATAGTCAATTATTTATTCGTAGTACACAGCCATGCATCCAATTCGCGCACTCATTCAGCAAGGAGAACACGAACAGCTCGATTTTAAGCAAGAAATTAGCAGTGCGGTAAAGATTGCAAAAACCATGGTTTCATTTGCCAACCACAAGGGCGGACGTTTATTGGTTGGTATTCGAGATAACGGTGCGGTAGCGGGTGTTCGAACGGAAGATGAAAAGTATATGCTCGAAACCGCCTCTGGTTTCTATTGTAAACCTGAGATCCATTTGGAAATTCGTGAATGGGAACTCGACGGAAAACTAGTTCTCGAAGCAATTGTGCCAAATGGTACGAATAAACCGTACTTGGCCCTTGGTGAAGACAAGAAGTGGTGGGCATATATTCGAGTGAAGGATAAAAGTCTGCTCGCTAGCAAGGTGGTTGTAGACGTACTTCGCCGTGCTCAAAGTAACGCTGACGTATTCATTCCATATGGACACAATGAGAAATCATTAATCGACTATTTGAAAAAGAATGAACGCATCACAATCCAAGGATTTTGTAAACTCGTAAATATATCTCGACGAAGAGCGAACCGCATTTTAGTGAAACTAATTGGCGCAGGGGTGATCCGTTCCCATCAAACTGAGAAAATTGAGCATTATACTTTAAGTTAAAGGCAGTTTCGTCGAAAATATAATGCTTTTGGTATCTTTGAATAAGAACCGAGTTATTACATTTTAAACAGGTCTATAATGAAAAAGGGGATTTTTCTTTTACTAGTAGTATTGCCACTATTCTCGTGGGGTCAAGGCAGGCAAGCCAGATTAGAGCTTGTAGCCATGGGTGGGGTGTCAGCTTACTCTGGCGACGTTGGCGGAAATCAAACTAAATTCCTAAGTGATTATATGGATAATTTGGGTCCGGCAGTTGGGCTTGGAATGCGCTTGCATGTTACCAATTTTATGGCACTTAGGGCGAATTTTAACTATGCGATGGTTAGTGGGTCGGACAGCTTAGCTAATGGTGCTGGAAGGGTTGGAAGAAACCTTAGCTTTCGGTCGCCTATTTATGAAGGTTCATTGCTTTTTGAAATCAGCTTATTCAATTGGAAGCACTTGGCAGGAGAGAAAGTGAATAGCACGCGAGGTGGAAGAGCGAACCTCTATATTTTTGGTGGGATGTCGTTTTTTAGCTTTAAACCACAAGCCTACTACCAAGGGCGCTGGTATGATTTGCAACCTTTAGGAACTGAGGGGCAAGGCATTAAACCTGCCTCTTCAAAATATGAACTAACTTCTACGGCATTGGTCATGGGACTGGGTTACCGCTATCTTTTAGGCGGGAGATGGTCTATAGGCTTCGAAGGCGGTTTGCGAAAAACCAATACGGATTACCTTGATGACGTGAGTAAGGAATACTGGGACAATGGTCAAATCGCAGCTACCTATGGAAATGTGGCGGCAGCTTTAGCGGATCGTACGATTGATGAAGAGGGCAATTCAGTATTACGTCCTGAGGGTACTCAACGTGGAAGCTCTAAGGTAAAAGATTACTTCGGGTTTGCTCAAATAACCCTTGCGGTTAAGTTGGGAAAAGATGGCAATTCAGGCCGAGGTGGAGGAAAACGATTCAAAACAAGAAGTCGCTGTTTCCAATTCTAAAAATTCCCTTTCATATTGTACTTTTGCTTCATGAAATTTGGAGTAGTCGTTTTTCCGGGATCAAATTGCGATAAAGACCTCATCTGGGCGGTTGAAAGAGCTACGGGCTCACCTGCTGTAGAGCTATGGCATAAAGATACAGACCTCAAAGGCTGTGATTTTATATTTATCCCTGGCGGATTTTCTTATGGTGATTACTTGCGTAGTGGCGCGATTGCTAAGCTTTCCCCAATAATGGGTGCCATTCAAGAGTTTGCTGCAAACGGCGGATATGTGATGGGAATATGCAATGGTTTTCAGATTCTATGTGAAAGCGGGCTTTTACCCGGAGCACTCCTAAGAAATAATTCCATGCAGTTCATTTGCGAGAATATTTATTTGAAGCCGACAAATTCAAGTTTGCTGACCCTAGGCTTGAATAAGATGGAAGCATTGAAAATTCCAATTGCCCATGGAGAAGGTCGTTATTATATTGATGAAGCTGGGCACCAGGAACTTATTGCGAACGACCAGATTTTATTCCGTTATGCTACGGCATCAGGTGATATCACGGATGAAGCAAATCCCAATGGATCGCTCGATAATATCGCTGGAGTATGTAATACGGGTAAAAATGTTTTTGGCATGATGCCTCATCCAGAACGTGCTGCTGATTCAAATTTATTCAATGAGGATGGGATGAAAATCATCAAAAGTATCCTCTTAGCTGAAGCAGAGGCCTAAGAATTTCTAAAAGTAAATCGCAGTTTTATCTATCTTTCCTTTCATCCTCATCAGGATTTTATATTTTCGCTCTTTCCGATACTAGGATGTACGCACATTTTTTTGGTAAAGTAAGTTCAATCAATCCGACCATGGTGGTTTTAGACTGCCAGGGTGTAGGATATGAATTGCATATTTCGCTCTATACTTTTGAGCGTTTAAAGGATCAAGCTGAAGCAAAAGTTTATGCCCATCTTGCAGTAAAAGAAGATGCACATACATTGTTTGGTTTTTTTGATGAAGCGGAACGCCAACTTTTTCGCCAATTGATATCCGTTCAAGGTATTGGAGCATCCATCGCGCGTATGATTTTGTCTTCTACACAACCCCAAGAATTGATTGGTGCAATAATTCAAGGCAACGTTGCGTTATTGAAGGGCGTCAAAGGAGTGGGTCCAAAATCTGCTCAACGAATTGTATTGGAACTGCAGGATAAAATGCAGAAACAAGACATGGAAGCCGGCTATTCCCTGGGTTTTGCTTCCGGAAATCGAAATAAAGAAGAGGCGATTGCTGCTCTTCTTATGCTCGGATTTGCGAAGACAGCCGTAGAGAAGGTGGTGAGCAAACTTTTGGATGCACCCGACAATGGAGAATTGGCCGTGGAAGAAATTATTAAACGTGCATTAAAAAATTTATAAGCCTATCGACCGACTACTACTAGATTAAAGAAGAGAAAATTTGACTATCAAAACGCTGTCTGGTCTGTTCGCTACGGTGATTCTGTCGGGGATACTTTTTGCCCTAACCGCAAGTCCCGAGCCAGCCTATGATTATTTTCCTTATGATTCTTTTGTTGGTCCTGGTGACAGCACAAACAAGAAAGATTCACTTGCGCAGGATTCGCTCAATCTGAGGTACCCTATTCAAGATAACCCCCTCTATGGAGATAAGCCGGTGAATAACCTCGACTTTGAGGATCCAGCGGTAATCCGAACGGAAACCTATTTCGATACAACAGATGGGACCTATAAAACCCGTCAAGTTGTGGGAGGAAGTGAATACCGCCCAACAGAAACAAAGTCCTTTGATGAATACCTCAAGGAAGTTGAAAAAAAGGAAACACAAAATTATTTCCGCCAACGCTCCAATGCCAACAGTTTCGTACGGGGAGGAGGACTTATTCCTACCATTAAAGTTGGTCCAAAAGTATTTGATAAGATTTTTGGTGGGGGAACCATCGATGTGCGTCCTCAAGGTTCAGCTGAATTAACCTTCGGTTGGAACTATAATGTGGTGCGAAATCCGGCATTTACCGCCCGCCAACAGCGAAATGGTCAGTTTGATTTCAAACAAAAAATTCAAATAAACTTGACAGGGTCGATTGGTGAGCGTCTGAAGATTGCTGCCAACTATGATACTGAAGCCACCTTCGATTTTGAAAATCAAATGAAATTGAATTGGGCGGGGAAAGATGATGATATCATTCAAGGTGTTGAACTTGGAAACGTGAGTTTGCCTTTAAACTCAAGTTTGATCAATCCGGGTCAATCGCTATTCGGACTAAAAACGAAAATGCAGTTTGGGAAGGTTTCGGTTACCTCTATCTTTACACAGCAACGCGGACAATCCACCTCAACCCAAGTAACAGGCGGTGCTCAAGTTACCAAATTCGATATTCAGGCGGATAACTACGACGTAAACCGCCATTTCTTTCTATCGCATTACTTCGCTGATAACTATGATAATTGGCTTTCTAATTTGCCAACGATTCAATCTCCAGTAATCATCAATCGAATAGAAGTATGGGTAACCAATCGTTCCAAAGATGTGAATACTACCCGTGATGTTGTGGGTTATATGGATTTGGGAGACGGAACACCATATAATACCCGCTGGGGAAATTCACCAACCGCACGACCAGATAACCAAGCCAACGCACTGTATGAGACCGTGGCCAATGGGGCGGGATCAGATAAGGTAAGAGCCTCATTTACCACTGTGCAAACCCTGGAAAGCGGAACCTTTTCTTTAGATAAGATTGAAGACTTTCAATACCTCTCGAATGCTAGGCAGTTGAATGCCAACGAATTCACCTTCCATAGACAATTGGGGTATGTTTCCCTTAATACGGCCCTAAACAATGATGAGGTGCTATGTGTGGCTTACGAATACACGATTAATGGTGTGGCGTATCAAGTAGGAGAATTTGCCATTGATGTTCCAGATGATCAGGCAAACCCTAAAATTTTGAACTTGAAATTATTGAAAGGTGCCACCATCACTACAAAATTACCCATTTGGGATTTGATGATGAAAAATGTCTACTCATTGGGTGCCTTCAACGTGCAAGAAGAAAAGTTCTACTTGGATGTAGTCTATGCAGATGACCTTTCAGGGGCAGATTATACCTATCTCCCTGTTCAGAATGAACCGAATGTCGGAACCAATGTATTGATTCGAACCTTGGGCCTCGATAATATAAACGTGCAAGGTGAAGCTACCCCGGATGGGGTCTTCGATTATATTCCTGGTCTCACGATTTACCCGAACAATGGTCGAATAATTTTTCCAGTTCGAGAGCCGTTTGGCTCCTACCTGAATAATAAGTTGACACAGGTAAATAACCAGGAAAAATACGTGTATCAAGAGCTCTACGATTCCACCAAGTGGTTGGCTCAACAAGTCGTCCTCAAGAATAAATTCTTCCTTAGAGGGAGCTTCCAAAGCAGCACCAATAACGAAATTTCATTGAATGCGTTCAATGTACCGCAAGGCTCGGTTAGGGTAACTGCCAACGGTACCCCATTGAATGAGGGGACAGATTATTTGGTAGACTATACACTCGGTAAAGTCACCATCCTCAATTCAGGAATTCTGGAGTCGGGTGCCGTGATCGATGTGTCGTCGGAAAATACGAGCATGTTCAATGTTCAACAAAAGACAGTCGTTGGAACACGTGTGGATTATGCAGTAAATAAAGACTTATTGCTGGGCGCCACTGTCATGCACCTATGGGAACGCCCCCTGACGCCTAAAGTAAATATTGGAGATGAGCCTTTACTAAATACTATTGTTGGCTTTGATGGAGCCTACAAAACAGAATCACGTTGGCTAACAAAAATGGTCGATTACCTGCCGTTTATAGAAACCAAAGAAATTTCTACCATCACCGTGTCTGGGGAATATGCCCAGCTATTTCCGCATCAACCAAAAACGATTGGAGAGCGAGGAACTTCATTTATAGATGACTTTGAAGGCTCAGAAACTCCGTTTGATATGCGCTTAGGGAACAATTGGTTTCTAGCTTCTACGCCTGAAGGCCAGCCGGATATTTTTCCAGAAGGAAATTCATTGGGTGTGCTCGCCGGTTCACGCAGAGCAAAATTGGCTTGGTATACGGTAGATCCAATCTTCCAAAGAAACACTGCGAATACACAGCCTCCAACACCACCGCACTTACAGAACAATACCGCAAGCTCGTCGAATCATTATACCCGTATCATTCAGCAGAATGAGGTATTCCCAAACAAGCAGCTTCAGAACATGGCACCACAGAATTTGCCAACTCTAGATCTGGCATATTATCCAAGTGAACGTGGACCTTATAATTATTCTCCAGATAACCTAAATCCCGACGGTACATTTGCTTCACCAGAACAAAACTGGGCGGGAATTCAACGCCGAATTGAAACGAATGATTTCGAGGCCGCCAATATCGATTATATCGAAATGTGGTTTATGTCTCCATGGATGTATAATCCAAATGTTCGTGGGACTCTCTATCTTAACTTAGGTCAAATTTCAGAGGATGTGCTAAAAGATAGAGCGAAGTCTTTCGAAAATGGATTGCCAACGGATAACTCTATCCCAAATCAAACCCGTGAAACAGATGTTGCCGTTGTTGCAACTGGAAGAACTTTGAATAATGCGTTTGTTAATGAAGAGGCGGCGCGCGAGCTCCAAGATTTAGGCTTGGACGGAATGAACGATGAAAAAGAGCGAGACTTCTATAAAAAATATCTCGACACCCTGGAGCAGCTCCTGAGTCCTGCAGCCTACCAGCAAGTTTTCCTTGATCCTTCTGGAGATAATTATTCGTATCACTCGTCTTCCGTTTTTGATGGACAGGAAGCAACAGTGCTACAGCGGTATAAAAACTTTAACGGTCAACAAGGAAACTCGCCATTGGCTAGTTACCAACCAGACGGATATCCTGTTGGAAAAACAAATGTTCCGGATGATGAGGATATCAACCAAGATTTCTCATTGAATACCATAGAAGAATACTATCAATACAAAGTTGAGATTGATCCGACCAAATTGGTGGTAGGTCAGAACTTTGTTGCTGATGTACAGGTTTCACCGGTTGCATTAGACAATGGACAAACTGAGCAGGTAACCTGGTATTTATTGCGTATTCCGATTAGTGCCTACGAAAAGAAGGTTGGGAATATTCAGGATTTCAAGTCCATCCGT
The DNA here is from genome assembly GCA_964620355.1 of uncultured Burkholderiales bacterium. Lineage (GTDB taxonomy): Bacteria > Bacteroidota > Bacteroidia > UBA8524 > UBA8524 > UBA8524. The sequence goes on from CAZUIT010000002.1 coordinate 106,155, forward strand.
TTTATGCGGATGTATCTCAAAGATTTTGATACGACTGTTGTCATGCGCTTTGCACAGTTTCAGTTGGTTCGGGCTGAGTGGCGTCGTTATCTGAAGTCTTTGGCAGAACCTGTAAATGGAGTGCCAACCACCCCAGTAGATGATACCAAGTTCTCCACGGGAACAGTGAATATTGAAGAAAATGGATTCAGAAATCCAGTTCGTTATGTATTGCCTCCTGGCTTTTATCGCGTAGTCGATCCAACTACTCCGGGTAATGTACAGCAGAATGAGCAGTCACTTTCATTGCGCGTTTGCGATTTGAAGGATGGTGATGCACGGGGCGTGTTTAAAACAACCCGCTTGGATATCCGAAATTACAAGAAGCTGAAAATGTTCGTTCATGCGGAGGAGTCTGAGCCAACAGTCAAAAACGGCGATCTCCAAGCGTATATCCGAATTGGTACCGATTTAGAAAATAATTATTACGAATACGCAGTTCCTCTGGTGATCACTCCAGCGGGTGAGTCCAGCCCAGAAGGTGTTTGGCCAATTGAAAATGAAATGAATATTGACCTGGAAAGCTTTTACGAAAGCAAACAGTTCCGGGCCAATGAAAATGTTCCGCTCACGCAAGAGTATACACGAATGCTTCCCAACGGGGCAACCGTCCGCATCAAAGGCTTGCCGGATATGAGTAATATTCGAGTGGTCATGTTAGGGGTTCGAAATCCGCTGGCAGATGGAAATCCGGCGGATGATGGTCTGACAAAATGTGCCGAAGTATGGTTCAATGAATTGCGGATGTCGGAATTTGTGAATCAGGGCGGATGGGCAGCAAATGGCCGAATGGTGGCGAAACTCGCTGACCTTGGAAATGTTACCGCCTCCGTAAATTATCAAAGCATCGGTTTTGGTGGACTTGATAAAAAGCTTAACGATAGAAACCTAAACTCTACATTTATCTATGATGTATCTGGAACCTTTGAGTTGGGTAAATTTTTCCCAGCCAAATGGGGTATATCGGTGCCAATGTATATTGGCAGGAGCGAGCAAATTATCAAACCGAAATACAATCCTCTAAACCCTGATATTCTTCTCTCAACAGCGATGAATATTGCGCCAAACGAAGAAGAACGACGCAAAATTGAGGATAATGCCGTAGATAAAACGGTAAGACGAAGCATCAACTTTACCAATGTTCGAAAAAATCGCGTGGGAAGCTCGAAGGCACATTTATGGGATATTGAAAATTTCAATGTGAGTTATTCCTATACTGAGCTCACTCACCGCAATCAGCAGATAAAAGAAAATCTTCAAAAAACGTATAGGGGAAGTCTAGGCTATAATTATACCGCCAGTCAGCCGAAGAAGCTTCAGCCTTTCAAAAAGATTGGTAAATCACCGTGGTTGGCAATAATTCGCGACTTCACATTAACGCCATATCCCACTACCCTGGGCTTCAGAACCGATGTGGATCGTTTCTATTCTAGGATGATCAATCGGAATAATGACAACCCGAATACCATCGTTCCGGAGCTATACAATAAGAACTTTACCATGAATCGGTTCTATAACCTGCGTTGGGATTTAACCAGTCAGCTTAAGTTCGATTATACTGCTACCAACAAGGCTAGGATTGACGAGCCAACGGGAAAAATTAGTCGGGATGAAAACCCTGATTCAGTTCAGAAGATTGTCGATAATTTCATGACCGGAGGAAGGAATACAAACTACCAGCAAACACTGAACGCAAACTATACCGTTCCGCTGAACAAAATTCCAATCCTCAACTGGATCAACCTATCCGGACAATACACCACAAACTTCGAGTGGAAAACTGCACCTCCTGCGGCAAGTAATTTGGGGAACGAGATTCAAAATTCTCAAGTGTACTCTGTGAATGGACAGTTTAATATGGTCACCTTATACAATAAGATCCCGTATTTTAAGGATGTGAATCGAGGGAAGCGAAGCAAGCCGAAACGGAAATCTGAAAAAGATGGGGAAGAAGAAACACCGAAGAAAAAAGGTGATGACGAGATGAAAGGTGCAGGACCCATATTTGCTCGCTTGATCATGAGTGTGAAAAATGTTTCCTTCACGTATAGTGTAACCAATGGGCTTGTTTTGCCAGGTTATACAGGAACCACCCAATATTTGGGAAATGATTTTAATACGAATGCCCCTGGTTTGCCTTTTGTATTTGGAAGCCAGGATGCCAATATACGTTACCGTTTGGCAGAGCAGGGTTTAATGAGTAATGACCCAAACATCATCAACCAGTTTGGTCAAAAGCAAAGCAAAACTTTCTCACCAAAAGCCACCTTGGAGCCAATTCGTGATTTGCGTATCGACCTCACGGCAAGCAAAAATGAGATGCGCAATTTGAGCTCTACCTTTAAAAGAGATTCGTTGGGAGAATTTACGGATCTAGGATTACAGGAAGCAGGTAGCTATACCATTACATTCTTCTCCTTGCGGACGGCCTTCGATAAGGTAAATCAACAAGGGAAATCAGCAACATTTACCCAGTTTGAAAATAATCGTTTCACAATGTCAGAGCGCTTGGCACAGGAGAATGGCGTGAACTTGGGTAATCGAGATACCTCGGGATATGTGGTTGGGTACAGTCGTAAACAACATGAGGTATTGATTCAATCCTTTTTGGCGGCATATTCAGGAAAAGACCCGAATGCTTATGGTTTGACTGCCTTCCCTCGTATACCTTTCCCAGCCTGGAATGTTACTTACAGTGGCTTAAATAGGATTAAGAGCTTGGCGAAAATTTTCACGAATATCACCTTCCGTCACGCATATAATTCTCAATATTCAGTGCAGAATTTCACCACTCCTTTGAATCAGGGGCAAGGTTCAAGTACCAACACGGATAATTCACCCCGCTATATCATCAAGGATATCACGATGGCTGAGCAGTTAAAACCGTTACTCAGCGTAGATGTATCCTTTAAGAGTGGTTTAACTACACGTTTGGAGTATAGCAGAACAAGAACGGTTACTTTGCAGCTGAGCAGCTACCGTGTAACAGAAAATAGAACATCGGAATTTATCATCGGTATAGGCTATAAAACACAGGGATTGCGTCTTCCATTTAAGATCAACCGCAAGAAACCTTATTTGAAGAATGATTTGAATATACGTTTTGACTTCAGTATTCGTGATTCGAGAATTGCGGTATCGGAAATTGATAACGTTACCACCATTCCTTCTTCGGGGAATAAAATCATCTCGATCAAGCCAACAATCGACTATAAGATTTCAGATAAGCTGAACTTGAGAATCTTCTATGATAGAAGAGCAACCCAGCCGGTTGTTGCCACCTCATTCCCAACAGCAATTACTCAAGGAGGTATTCAACTCCGATACACGATTCAATAAGAATTTGACCAATAAAAAAGGCCTTTCATTACTGAGAGGCCTTTTTTATTTGTTTTTGTTGGTGAGATTACTTTGCCATATTTAGGGGGTAGCGGAGTTTATTATGGCTCATGATATCAACTTTGATTGCTCCTACCATTAGGTCTGCTTTTACGCGTAGAGGTACTTTATTGGCATCATCACTTACCCAAAGTTCCAATCCTTCTTGGTCCTTAAATACCCGATCAGCAACTACCATAGGAATCACTTTAATGGCATTAACTTTTCCAATATCGGTTTTGAGCACTTCGCGTTTTACAAACTTGATTTGTAAGTCAAACACTTCTCCGTCCAGGTAAACCTGCAGGGGAAATAAATCGCCTTCCTTGGCATTGGTTACATCCAAGGTACGAGCATAATAAATGGCAGAGATAACATCTTGAATATCCCCTTTGAACGCTACACTCCCTTTTTTGGCGCTGCTAATTTTTTTGTATTGGTAGTTGAATATGGCAAAATCAGAGTCTTTATAAGAACCTTCCTCCATTATCTTAGAAAACTGAAGTGGTTGACATCCTTCTTTATCCATATAGGTTTGGTAGTGATCCCGAACCTTAAAGAACCAATCGAAGCCAGAGTAAGAACGGCCCTTGGCATGAATATGATGGGCCTCACGCTTGCCGATGACTTTGAAATCATCTTCAATATACATGTCTATTTCTCCAGCATTCACCAAGCCGTAATGCACACGGTATTTTAATGATTCACCATTAGACCATGCGTTATTGGTCCATTTGCGGTGGATGCTGTCTGGAGTTTGTAGGGTGGGTGCTGCTGCTTCATTTTGAATGAGCGGGGACCCAGCCATCATTGCTGCGAAAAGGGGAAATAGAATTTTCATGGCTCATTGCTTTCCCTCTAAAGTTCAAGAAATGTTCCACTTTTAAAATGCCGGCACCAATTGACCCTTTCCAGCACCTTGTTTTAACGGGTTGTTGATGGGCTTTTGGTAATACAAAACGTCGCCGACATTTTCAATTTGACATTCCAATGTGCGTTTTGCATTGACATGTATTTTATTCAGCCCATAATGATAGATAAAAACATCCTCGCTAAGGAGCTCACTTCCATCAAAAGCGCCTGTTTCAAAATTGGTTACTTTTATAATGTCCGTTTTTCCTTTAATACGCACTTCTCCGGCCTCGTAGTGTTCAATCCAGAACCGAATGCCATCAAAGTGTAGTGTTTGGTCCTTGGTGCTTCTATGGTCCATTTGAAGGAAGTCAAAGCGCAAGGTATCTCGGGTGGTGAAAGATGCGTCATCGAGGGTATAGAGAAAATCAAGACTATCATCTACATAGATGATCACTCGAATACGGGTTTTTAATTCCCGAAGCCATTTACAGCGGTTGTGGTCACTCAAATAGAGTGTTCCTTCTTTTACCTCTGAATGAATTCCGCTGAATAGATTTCCGTAGCCTAGCAATTCGATGCTTCCTTTTTTTGCGGCATCGCGAACCAATTCTGCATCAATACGGTCTGCAACGGAAATAGCCGTAAAGGGTTTGACTTGGCGCTCAATTTGGGCATAGGCTCCCTTGTTGGTGCAGTTTTCCTCTACTTTTCCGCATGCGCAGAAGAGGATGATTATTAGTGCTGCAATATGGTATATCCTATTCCCCATTCCATGTAATCAGCGCGTGCAAAATGTGTTTTAAGCGTCATGCTCCCCGAAAGTTGTGGGGTGAACATATACTTTAAACCAACCCGCTGGTAAATTAAGCCTTTATGCCATTTCGGCGAATATATATACATTCCACCTTCTCCGATAAGGTGCAACTTACCAAGTAGCAGCTCACCACCAAGTGTTAAACCAAATTCAACTGAGTTTGCAAAATTGGGCTCATCCGTCAGCTGGTCTGGGTTGTCGCGATAGATATACCCCTGATCAAAAAAGCCATCAATTCCGGCATTGAAGTTTATCTTATCCATGCACCAAAAAAAGTTTTTATAGCTCAGTTCTGCAACGAAAATCCGCTTGGTATAAACAAGGGCGGTCTCCTTGGTGGCTAGTGATAGCCTCCATTCATGCTTGCGCTTTGTGGCGGTGGAATCTACTTGATAGGGATGGGTTTCTTTACCCTTCACATGGAGATTATACCCAAGCCCAAATCCCGCCTCAACGCTATTCATACCCAAATTTGGCATTTTATAGTTCGCATTGGAGAAGTGGGTGATACCAACCACTGCAGAGAGCTCGAGTTTCTTGGTGAGCAATATATGATACAAAAAATGGACACGCATATTCGCGTTGAGGTGACTGCCTATGGCCTTGTTTTGAAGGTTGTCGAGAGCCCATGTCTTGGTAAGATAGCCAATACCTGTGCCCACCCGAAAAGTCAATTCTTGCCGTGGTCGGTCAAGAATTTTCAGCTCTGTATAGGGTAATATTCCATAGGCCTGGCCACCAATTTTTGTCCCAAAGTCGAGGTAAGTGAAATTAATTCCAAGCCGTGGAGAGCGGTAATTTCTCGTCCAGTTTAAACCGCTATTTTGGGTATGAAAGTAAATGTTTAAGTCTATTCCATTGCTCTGTGCTTCAAGAGGCAACATGGTTTTACGGTGTGCCCACATGTAGCCATAACTACGGTATACCGCAAAACCTGGTGAATAGGCCATGCTGCTCGTAAACAAGGTGCCAACGAGGCAAGTCACGAAGAAAAGCCGCAGCATTGAATTCATTAAATATCGAAATGAACCCCTTGGGCCAATGGAATTTCGGTGCTATAGTTAATCGTATTGGTTTGACGGCGCATGTACGCTTTCCAAGCATCTGAGCCCGACTCTCTACCACCACCCGTTTCTTTTTCGCCTCCAAATGCTCCACCAATCTCAGCTCCGGAAGTACCGATATTAACATTCGCAATGCCACAATCGGAGCCAGCAGCAGATAGGAATTTTTCCGATTCCATGATGCTATCACTGAAAATGGCTGAACTCAAACCTTGCTTCACACCATTCTGAAGCGCAATAGCCTCATCAATGTTGCGGTATTTCATCAGGTATAAAATTGGAGCAAAAGTCTCTTCTTGTACAATATCCATTTCATTGGAAGCCTCAGCAATACATGGAACAACATAAGTTCCAACGGCTGTTTCTCCTTCCAAACGTGTTCCGCCATAAAGTACTTTTCCGCCTTGAATTTTTACTTGCTCAACTGCATTTAAAAATTGCTCAACAGCTTGTTTGTCAATCAGCGGACCTACCAATGTATCGCTCGCCAGTGGCGAACCAATACGAAGTTGCGGGTAAACTGCCAAAAGTTTTGCCTTTACCGTTTCGTATATGGATTCGTGGATAATCAGTCGGCGGGTACTGGTGCAGCGCTGTCCTGCAGTTCCAACAGCACCAAAAACAACGCCCTGAAGTGCGATTTCTAAATTTGCGTTTGGTGTGATTATGATGGCGTTGTTTCCTCCTAACTCCAAAAGTGATCTTCCTAATCGAGCACCAACCGCGGCGCCTACTTTTTTACCCATACGCGTTGATCCTGTAGCGGATACCAAGGGCATTCTGGTGTCGTTCGACATCAATTCTCCGACACGCGCATCACCAATGATGAGGTTAAATATACCTTCAGGCAATTCGTTATCGGCCAAGACATTCTTTAAGATATTTTGACAAGCAATCGCAGTCAAAGGAGTTTTTTCTGAGGGCTTCCATACGCATACATCGCCACAAACCGCTGCCAGCATGGCATTCCAGCTCCATACGGCTACCGGGAAATTAAAGGCGGAAATTATTCCTACAATTCCCATAGGATGCCATTGTTCATACATACGATGTGAAGGACGCTCACTATGCATTGTTAAACCATGCAGTTGACGAGAAAGTCCTACAGCAAAATCACATATATCAATCATTTCCTGAACTTCACCCAAACCTTCTTGCAAGATTTTTCCCATCTCATAAGAAACCAAGGTGCCCAATTCCTGCTTGTATTCACGGAGTTTATCGCCATACTGTCGAATAATTTCACCTCTCTTTGGAGCAGGGATAGTGCGCCAAACCTGAAAGGCTTCTGTGGCTTTTTGCATGATGCTTTCGTAGTCTGCCTCATTGGCTAGATGGACGGAAGCTATTTTTTTACCGTCGGCCGGACTGAAGATTTCACGTGTTTCACGATCACTTCTTCCGAGCCAATTTAGTCCTGTAGAAGCGGCTGGATTTTCAGGTTGAATACCAAGTTCTTGTAGTACCAGTTGGATGGAGGTGGAAGCTTGTTGAGTCATACCTAACAAAGGTATATAATACGGGTTGAATTCATGAAAAAATAGCAAGGAACATGCAGCAGTGAATCCATGATACTTTATTTTTGTGCTATGATAAAAAAGCCTGCACTAGTCATGTTAGTCTTTGCCATGGCATTACAACTCAGAGCTCAGGAGAATAGAAATGTTCATCTTGGCTTAGGGAGCATTAGTAATTTTTATCCCATAAAGCATAAAGATAAAATCTATCAAGGCACAGGCATAGGGAGTGGAATACGTCTTGGCTATGAACAAGATTTTAAAAATTTAAGCACCGGAAAACTGACTCTTGGTGGCATCTTGGCAATTGGTAGAAGCAGTGCCAATGCCTCATTTAACAATTGGAAATCGGAATACCGTTGGCGTCATAGTCTTTTTGCGGCGCGACTAGTATATGCTTACCCTGTTGATTCACAGCTCGATTTGTATGGCGGCCTTCACATGGGTGTTCAATTTGAACGGTTTACCCACGTGTATGCTACTGCCGCTCCTGCTTTAGGCTATGTGAACGATAATTATTTTCATAGCGCGGTTTACGCAGGTGCCTTCTTCGGGGCTTCTTATAAATTATCGGATAGGTTCGGAGCCTTTGCGGAGCTTGGTTATGATTTAATGTGGTTCACACTCGGTGCAAAAGTGTATCTTTAGAGAACATGAAGACGAAAAAAGAAATCACCCAAAATTGGTTGCCCCGTTACACTGGGGTGCCACTAAAAGGATTTGGGAAATATATACTGCTGACCAATTTCGATCATTACCTGGAAATTTTCTCACAAATTACGGGCGCCGAAATTCAAGGTGAAGACAAACCTTTTCAAATGGCCACTGCTGGTCAGATTACGATGATTAATTTTGGAATGGGTAGTCCAAATGCCGCAACAGTAATGGACCTTTTGAGCAGTATTAAACCCAAAGCGGTCTTGTTCTTGGGGAAATGTGGAGGACTAAAGCGAAAAAATCAAATTGGTGACCTGATACTTCCGATAGCGGCAATACGAGGGGATGGTACCAGCAACGACTATTTTCCTGCAGAAGTGCCGGCTCTTCCGTCATTTGCCTTGCAGAAGGCTATCTCCACTACCATTCGAGATTACGGACAAGACTATTGGACGGGAACGGTATATACCACCAACCGACGTGTTTGGGAGCACGATACCACATTTAAAAGCTACCTGAGAAAGATCCGCGCTATGGCGGTCGATATGGAGACGGCCACCATTTTTACCGTTGGTTTCTTCAATGAAATCCCGAGTGGAGCCTTATTATTGGTTAGCGATCAACCGATGGTACCAGAGGGGGTGAAGACCAGCAGCAGCGATACTAAGGTAACCAGCGACTTTGCAGAAATGCATGTGAAAATAGGTATTGATTCGCTCAAGCAGCTTTTGGGCAAAAAACAAACCGTGAAACACCTGAGATTTTAGCGTACTTCCGAAGAGACTATTAGTAGTTAGTATTCCATTTTCCACGATTTGCATGGAAAATCTTGACGATATTCTTAGCGTCGTCGAGCGCTCGATGATGCTTGCCCTCCAATTTTATACCTTCAAGTTCAAGCGCTGCTGCCATTCCAATAGGACGAGGGATTTTCTTGATTGCAGCAAATTGATGCTTTAGGCTGATATGTTTGATGAGCCAGATTTTGGAAAGTTCAAAAAGGTCACAATCCTTGGCAAATTGGGTTTTATCGTAAAATCCCCAGCTGCAAAGCAGATACGGTTTACTCAGGTCAATCCATTTCTGAAAGTCAGGTAGTACCTGGTCAAATGGTTTTGCCTCATCAATGTCTTTTTGCTCGATATGAGTCAGTTCCTTACAGAAATCAGAAAGCTCCGGGTGGGTTTTTGGTTTTACCATGGCATGAAATTCTGAAATGGTTTTGCCAGCCTGGTCAATTTTTAAAGCGCCAATTTCAATAATTTCGTTAGGCCGTGTGTCCGAACGGTCTTTCCAACAAGTCGCTTCGAGGTCAAGGATAATATAATTCATAGTCGCATTCTTGGCGTCCTGCAAGTTACACTAGTTTCAGGTGAAAGGTGGACAATTAGAAGTCATATCCCAATGAGAAATACCATTGTGGCTTCTTGTCATTGGCAATTATACCATTTTCGATTCCCCAAGCCATATCACCACGGATATAATAACCAAAGACGCGGGTGCGTAATCCAGTTCCTACTCCGCTCAAAAAGGGGTTGTTCTTTGTTCGAACTGTAATCGCAACAGAACCTTGGTCAATCACGCGGGTATTATAATGTTGATCAATAAATGGATTCCAAGAGTTCCAAGCAGAGCCTAGGTCATAAAAAGCAATCCATTGTAAATTCCGTATGAAACTCATGTTAACAGGTGTGCGTGATAAGTAGTGCATAATCGGAATGCGAAGTTCACTGTTGAATACTAAGCTATGTCCTCCATTTCGAGAATTTTGATTGAATCCACGAAGTCCTGAAACAAGACTATTGAAACTGTATGCGTAATTAGCACTTGGACTCAGCTGGCTATTAAAATTATTGGCGAGCCAGTTTTCTGTTCCACCAACTTGGTAGTTAATAGCAGATGGTCCGAAGCTGGCAGTTGCACTCAGGCGATTGGCCCAAAGAATCTTTGCTGCTAGTTTTTTATACCAGCGAATGTCTAAGCCCAATACGGATGTGCTTCGATTTTCGCTACTTAGATTCTGAAAGTGTTCAAAGTAAATTTTCCCTTTCATGCCCGTTGGGAAATTGAGCTCTTCGTCGAGATGGCGGTCGAAGATGAGTTCTAGTTTTGCTCCGGCCCATTTGTTTATATCGTCGGGCGTTTCCAGCGCTAATTGGTCTGTTGCATTCGTTACAAATCGATCGAAGCGCATAAAGGGAGCAAGTCGCAGTTCCAGGTTCCCGGGCAAGGGTTGGATGATATATGGACGAATCTCATGGATGAAGATGCGATTACTCGTATTTACCGCGTCTACCAGCCGCGACATGCGGTAGAACTGTACGCCAAAATTACGTTTATACTTGCGCTGCATATAGTTCAAATAGAAATCTGAACTGTAGAGTCGAATGGGTATGCGGCCACCGACCACAAGGCTTTGGTCATTAAAAAGGTCGTGAATGCTTGCTTCTAATCGTGCATTGATATTTGGCCGACTGAAGGTATTAAAGGTGCTGCTTTCTCCATTCTTTACATAGTATGGTGTATTGATGATGCTGTTATCAATTAATTGAGTCACCAAGAAATTCGGAAAAAAGCTGGTGCGGTAACGGCTAGGTTTTGTTTGATAGATGATCTCATTGGGCCGTTGGGTTTTTTTCTTGATGGCCGTCGTTGGAATTTCGGGAAAGCCGGTCTGAAAGGTGAATAACTCTTTTTCAGGTGTTGTGTCGGCCTTAACAATGGTAATAGCCTCGTCTACTTGAATATCTTGTTTTTCGACCAAGAACTGATTTCGCGTCGAATCGGAAACAAATGCCTGATTACCGAGCTTATCGCGGTACGTGGTTGGGTATACTCGGGTAAACTGAGCATCCTTTTCTACTTCTGCAGAAATATCAAGCACTTGCACATAATAGGCGCCATTATAGCGGAAGAAAGACGCTTCAATATCTTGTTTTTTTGCCGTCGTGAAGAGCAGAATATTGCGACTATAATCGCTTAATGGATAATGGTGATATACTTCTTTATAGACTTCTTCCAACCTGAATTCTCCCGCATTTTCCATGATGGCACTATCGAGCTCTAGGTCTATTAATTGGAATTTGTTGGAGTCAACAGGACCGTGGATAATAAAGGTGTCCAACACCTCTTTGTTGGATTTGATATTAACAATAACCAAGGTCTTTTCTAATTGTTGGTTGCTCAGGGTAACATAGGTGTTATAAATCCCATTATTGTCGCTCAAATAGGCAATGCCTCCTCGTGAATAGGGCTGAGCTTGAGTTTCGTGAATATATGAAGTGGAGGTAATCCTACGCATTTTCCCTAAATCTATCGGATAGGGCAGCGCATAAATATCCGAACTGGATGAGTCACCGGGAATAAATGATTGAGATTGGGTTGGGAGAATAGTGCTACGATTTTGCCTATTTGATTGGAATAATATTTCACTTCCATCGGCATTAAATACTGCCCTTGCGTCATCAAATGGGTCATTGGTAATAGGAGTGAGTAGCCCGTCTTCATAGAGGAATAGATCACTTTGTCCATTGGAGGCCGCGCTGAGTAAAAATAGATTCTTTTCTGGATGAATATCCACCTGGTGTATTTGACTGATACCGGTCAGTATCTCAACGCTTTTCGTTTTCCCATTTCTGCTCAGCTCAAAATGTTTAAGCTTTCCTTTGCTATGCAAAAAAGCATGGATGGACGCGCCAGTGCGGCTCCAAACCACTGCTGGTTCAATCGCGTCCCAAGCGGTGGTGGTTTTATCATCGCTTCGAAATATTCGTTTCAGATCTTGCGTGGCGATATCCAATAGCCAAATTTCCATACGGCCCATATAATTTCCGGCGAGGAGTAATTCCTTGCTATTGGGAGATATTTTCATTTGAGAAAAAGAACGCTTAGAAAGCTTCTTTGGAAGTTCGATAGCATTGCGAAGTGGACCATTTCCTGGATCTGCCGAATACCTATTCTCGTAATACCGTTGCCAATCATTAAATACGGCTCGAGGAGTGCTACCTAATACAAAGCCTAATGCATTATCATAATTCCGGCTAACACGCGTGAGGTATAAAATATCTGAAATACTCCGAACACCGTAGTTTTCACTGATGAAATTCCACCAGCTATGGCCAGCCAGTTCAGCATCTTTGCCAATAAGAAGGTTTAAATTTTTAAAGGATCCATTTTGAATAGCATCCCGCACTTGGTCATCTTTTTCAGTGCTCCATGGCTCCGAGAGATAGGACAGCAGGCCTTTATAAAACCATTCAGGAAGATAGAGTAGGGTGGAAGACCGAAGTCGCTCTTGGAAAGACCCACCATACATTAATTCCTTGACTAAAAGTTCACCTAGACCGTAGCGAATAGACTTCCGTAGGTTGTTTCGGTTTCCATCAAAATAGGCGATGATTTTATTTTGGGTGGAATAGGCATAGCCTCCTTTATTGAAGGGCTCCACACTATTTGCCTGGTTGCTATGGCGTAAATCATAGTCGGTTTGATAAAGAATAATTTGAGAACGAGTACCCAAGCGGTAGTCTACAATATCTTCTACCTTTTTTAATTCTTCTTCGGCAATGATGAGGGCGACCTCGGCTAACCCATGTGCGTTGCCATAATAGTAGGCGTCAAAATTATTGGAGCTTATATATTTCCACTCCTGCACCTCATATTGGATATTGCTTGTGCCAAATTCCGAGTTGAAGCCTTGCGCAAAAATAAGCGGGCTTATCAGTGAAAATGAAAGAATGGTGAGTAGTTTTATCAAATTAATGGCTTCTGTCAAAGTTAGTCATAAGAAAAACATCTTCAAATCTCGTGCTATCTTCTTTTGAAACGTATTTTTGTGGTGAATTATGCTACAAATCCACGTATTTACTTTCAATCCGTTTTCGGAGAATACCTATATGGTCTATAATATGGAGTCGAAGGAGGCTTGTTTGTTCGACCCAGGATGCTCCAATGCCAGCGAACAATCGGTAGTTAAAAAATTCCTTGAGGAACGGAACCTAAAGCTCACCCATCTCTTCTTAACACATGCTCATATTGATCATATCTTGGGTTATGCATGGGTGCACGATACCTATAAATTAATCGCAAGAGCACACGAATATGAAATTCCAGTTTTCCAGCGTGGTGTAGAATCGGCATTGATGTTTGGAATTCCATATGAAGAAGGACCGAACCTGGATGCAAGCCTAAAACATGGCGATCAGCTTGAATTGCTGGGAGAATCTTGGGAGTTAAGAGAAGCGCCAGGTCATTCACCTGGAAGTATTCTTTTTATCAACCATGCCAATAAATGGATAATTGCCGGAGATGTACTTTTTAGAGAGAGTATTGGGCGAACAGACTTACCGGGTGGAAATCATGACGCGCTTTTGCGTTCGATAGAAAAACAATTCTATACCTTGCCAGAGGAGTATACTGTATTCCCAGGACATGGTCCGGAAACTACGGTTGGCCATGAAAAACAGTTTAATCCCTTTATCCGCGGATGATGGTATTTCAATATGTTCTGCTTGCCGTGGTCATTGGTTTGGCGGCTTGGTATATCATCAAGAAAGTAAGGGCTCCTTTCCATAAGGAAGAGGAATGTGGTGGAGGCTGCGCAAAATGTAGCGCACTTGACAAGATAAATGAGAAGAAATAAGCTTCTAGTTCTAATCTGTTGCGCCCGATTTAAAGGCAGCAAAGTCAAAGAGTAAAGAGAACCGAAGCGTATGCTGGAGTGGGTTTCTTTGTCCTAAACCGGCAAGATAAGATACATCCATGCCAAAGACCTTATAGCGTACGCCAATTCCAAAGGTCATGTACTTTCTATTTCCCTTGTTTTTATTCTCATAGAAATACCCAGTACGAACAGCGAATTGTTTTTGGTACCACCATTCTGCTCCAACAGATATTTGAATTTCTTGCAACTCTTCTTTAAACCCGTTCGGTGCATCGCTAAAAGATTGGAACATCCCTTCAAGTACTGGAACATCGTTTCCTTTTCCAAGGGCAACAACCGGACTTCCATTTCTGAAATCGATTTTTCCAGCAGAATCAAGGCTGTAGAGCGGTGGAGTAGGCACCAATAGTTTATTGAAATCTGCCGCAATGCTTACATGGTTATAATCATCCACCTGAACACCAAAAGAAGTACCTAAACGTAGATTAATTGGAATATAGTCACGCTGAGCATCGGAAGTATAGGTGATTCTATTTCCGATATTGGTAATGGCCAATCCAAAGGCGTAGTCCATTATTTTTTTGGATTTAAGCTTTTTGGTATTGGTATAATACATGCCCAAATCTGCGGCACCAGCAATACCTGGGCGTGTACCATTCGAGCTTAAGTTTCCAACGAGATTGGAATAGATAAAGCGTAGACCAACACCCATTGAAAAATGCTTAGAAAGCTGGGTGCTATAGAACCCATCAATTGCAAATTCACTTGGGTTGAAGGTTCCTAAAGAATTTCCTTGATCATCCGTATAGTTGATGTTACCGAGGGAGAAATAGCGTAAGCTTCCAGAAAGGGCGCTACGTTTATTGATTTTTCCATAGGCCGATAGGTAGGAAATGGAAACTCCATCTACCAATTGTCTGAGCCATGGGGTATAGGTTAAGCTTACTCCACCTGGTTTTTCGATGAAGGCAAATTTTGCTGGGTTCCAATGGCCGGAATTAACGTCTGGCGTGGTCGCTGCACCTACGTCGCCCATCGCTCCGCCTCTTGCATCGGGTGCAATCATCAAAAATGGAACGGTCGTCGTAATGGCATTTTCCTGCCCAAGCAAATTAGGCTGTGCATAGGATTTAACGCCTATTAACAGGCAGACTAAACTTGCAACAATGTATCTCAATTTCATTATTTCGGCTAAAAAAGCGTGGCAAATATAGGATTCTACGTTGATTTCTTAGTTATGTTAAGGGTTTGGTAGGTAGACCAAGCGACTCGATGCTTCAACTTCTTCACCTTCTTCATTCTTAACAATAACCTTGAATAAATATAAGCCGGGAGAAACTTCAGTAACTCCTTCCCGGTAGGGGTTCCAAACCAAGGAGTTGACACGAGAACCTGCATTCATCTCCAAGGCACTTATGGTTTTAACGAGCTTTCCTTGCGTATCGTATATGAGAACCTTGATATCTAAGTTTTTTCCTTGTTGATTATGCTCAAAGCTGAATGTTGTCTGTGTGTTGAATGGATTTGGGTAGACCATCAGATTCTCGATGGCAAATTCAACGGTGGGCGCAACGATGAATTCGGTAGTGGCTTCTGCCGAGTTATTGTGCACATCCCATACTTTCACCTTCAGCGTATGTCGGCCTTCTTTAAGGTTGCTTAATGGGTAGACCACAGTACCTCTGCGGAAGTCATCGATATTGGCATCATAGTATTCATTGAGCACCAGCACTTCTTTGGTATTATTATCCAAGGTAGCCGAAATATCTCGCCCAATTCCTAATCCTGTAGTATTGATTCCACTTGCATCATAGACTAAGGCATAGATAGATGGATTTTCATTGGTAATACCTCCTCGAACAAAGTTGGAGTCATTCATATAGAGCCTGATTTCCGGACCAGTAAAGTCTGGAACCGCATTTGGATCCACCTGTGGGCTCATCACAAATAGCTCAAATCCATTTGCATCTTCTTTTCCATTTTCAGCATAATAGCTGATTTTTGCTTCGCCTGGCTGAAATGGAAGATCTCGCGGAAGGATAAATTCGACTTTAAATTTACCCTCTGAAACGCTGGCCTTTCCTTTGTAGACTATGCTGGTATAAGCCTCAAAGCTTTGAGCATAGCTTCCTGGATCATTTGCAAGGGTGGTGATGGTTTGTTTACTAGCAAAAACCGTTGGGTAAACTGTTCCATCAAAGCTGGATAATAGTTGGTTTTGAAAATCACGAACTTCCCCTTCAACAGTAAACTTGGTTAAAGCCAACATGGTGTCATTTTGCTGAACAATGTCAACCCCGTTTATTTTAGTTGATACCACATTGTATTTTGGGTAGGCTAACGCCACCGCAGGGTCGCCGATATACACAAAGCTGCGTGAATTGACTGAGGCTGGGTTCTCGTTTTTAGTTTTCATTAGTACATCCCCCAAGGCAGGTACCTTATCAGGGGCATAGGAGAAAACATTATTTTCATAGAACTTTTCGTTCAGCTTGAAATTCGGATATTGATAAACGAGACGCACAGTTGTGAATAAGCCAATCGCTCCTCCAACAGGGTTCAGCATCACCAATTCTCCGGCAGACTGTCTGGCCGGGTCATCGAAACGGGTGAATTCACAGGTGGCCGTGATGAACAAGGGTAGTTTTGCCCCACCTTTCCACGAGTTGATTTGTGGAATATCGACGTATTTTTCATAGCCCAATTGAATTTCACCGCCATGCCCGCTATAGTTTACAATTAGCGCCCCATCATTGAACGACCGGTCTACTTCCTTGATCACATCTGGGTAACGCTGTCCATTACCCGTCGTAATTTGTTTATAGGCATCAGAAAATAGTTTGCGTACATTGTATTCTGGGTGATTCTCTTCAATAATATTGGAATAAGCTATTCCATCATGCATATGGATATTATTGTCCTCATCATCCGTCAGCATGGTAACCACATTACGCCAATCTCCCAAACCTTCGGTATTGTGGTAGCGTATGATTTTGTTGACCATTTGAGTGGCTTCAGTTGTGGTTTGAACTGGCAGTCTTCCAATTCCAAGATCCAGCATGCCAGAGTAGTCGACATCTGCGCCTTCTGTTTCGTCAAGCAGACCAAAGAAGTCATCTGTACAGTATGATCCTACAGGGGCAACTGAATTTTTACTTTCATAGGTGGGTACAAAATTCGTATTGATATTGAGGATATTCTTGTAGTCGTACGAAGCGTCACCAAAAAAGAGCAAATATTTGGGTTCGGCACCTGGAGCCGCAGTTTCATAGAAATAACGCATCATATTTCGAATGGCGGATATATCAGGTACTCCGCAAGAGAATTCATTATATACCTGCTGGGGCTGAACCACGAGCACATTAAGTCCATTTTGTGCGGTATGGAAATCAGCCAATCGTTTTGCCTCATTAACAAATAGAGGGTGGGCCACCATCACATAGTCAATGTTTTTCTGACCATGAATATTTTGATTGGCCACTTTTTCAAAGCTATGGATAGACTTAAAGTCTTCATTTTTTAATGCCGCATACTCGCGAAGAATGGAGGATTCAGCCACAAAATATTGGTTGCCTCCATCGTTCTGCAAGTCAATTTTTGCCACGGCATGTGGGTCGCTTAAGTCCCAAACGCTATATCCCTGGCCATCCAAATTATAACGTGTTACTGAATTCACACCTACACTGCGCCCGTCGCGGAAAATGCTTTGACCATTATTGCCCAGTTTGCGGCGGTATACCACTTCGATATAATCCAGCCAAGCTTTCGAATCAGTGGTTGGTTTGCTATAGGTAAGCGTAATATTCAAAGGTCCATTGCCGGTATAATTAGAACCGATAAGACTCGGTGATGAGGCAAATTGAGCAGCGTAGAAATAAACATTCACTGCCGGCATACTGTGCTGATGAACAGTTTGTCCGTTGATGGATCCATATAAGGTACTTGGAGATGAACTTCTAGCGGATGCACGGGTTTGAATGCGCACCGGTTCTCCAGATACTTGTTCGGGTAAATCGAACTTCACGTTGAAATCGGTATTGGTTCTCCCAAATTCTTTTCCAAACCAATCTTTGCCCGACTTAATCAGATTGTATTTTTCGTCCTCCTGATGAATTACTTCGTCAAAAGAGTTGGTTATATAGGTTGGAGTAGTATTGCTTGATGCTTTTGTGCCTAATCTTTTCCCACCAGGTGCACCAACAGTTAAGAAGGCGGCGGACAAATCGCTGTATAGATGGATTTGTTTGGTAAATGTTTTACTTCCCTGGTTGAATTGTAATTCATGCGGACCATAAGCGAAGAATAGAATGTCATCATCGCCATCAAAAATTCCGTTTCCATTTTTATCGCGCACTTCGATGGCAATTTCTTCGAGGTCGTCAAACTTGGTGAGCGAGTTGTCTTCAGGAAGCATTCCGCCTTCATAAGCATACATCCGAATTTTTGATACATCCTCGCCAACTGCAGCAAGTCCAAAGCTTTGTACTTCATTCGTGCTGAGGCGGTAAACTCCAGTTTCGCTAAAGATTACTTTTACCCAATTCCCTTCTTTGAGCAAGCTTTCTGATTTCCAAACAACCCCTTTTTTTGCCTGAAGATTATTTACCGGATTCATTTTTACCGACCACTTAAGTGTTAAGTGTGTGAGTCTCTGAATTTTTTGATTTTCGTCTTTTTCTAAAAGAGGAATTTCAATCACGGCAATGCGCTGTTTTCTGGCGATTTGGTACGTGACCTTCGGTTGAATTTTTCCAACTTCAATAGCTAATGTTTGAGCATAAGCTGAATAAAGCGTTGGGTCTAAGTCTTCGTATACAGCAAAAATATTCGGGTCAAACTCAATCACCTCTCCAGGGTTTAATGGAACTTGCTGGGTATAGATGGGAGCATTCCCCCATTCAACCTGTGTCCCGCTTTCTGTATAGGGCATGATAAGTTCGCTCGAATCGAATTGTATAACCTGCTTTGCTTTCCACGAAAAATCTTCGTTGATATAGCTGTGCTGTGCTGTAGAAATAGTCGTGCTTAGCAGGGTAATAAGCAACGAAAGCACATAATAAGGGGTCATCTTCATACGTTTAGCTTTGAGTTGGAAGGCTTGCTTTTATAAATTATATTCAATTCTTTGCATTTAAAGCGAATTTCCTGCCATTTTCGTAACGAAAGCGTTCAGGATTTATTTCGTAAGTTTAAAAAAAGTATTTTTGAAAATATGACACCAGTTCTACTCAAAAAGTTGCTTGTCAAAAGTATCGCCCTTGGTGGCGTGATGCTCTTGCTCAATACGGATGCTCAAGCACAGGATCCTGAGTTTACTCAGTTCTATGCGGCACCGATTTATACCAACCCGGCCTTTGCTGGTACGGGGAACTGTGGCGGACGAATCGTTCTGAACTACCGGAACCAGTGGCCAAGTTTGCCAGGTACTTTCAGAACATTTGCCGGTTCTTATGATCAGCATATTGATGCGATTGGTGGGGGTATTGGTGTAATGGCCATGCAAGATGTAGCAGGCGATGGTTTGCTTACTACCACTGCAGTGTCAGGAATTTATAGCTATCAGATTAACGTTAGTCGAAAATTTACTATGCGAGCAGCCATTCAAGCCACTTTTCAACAAAGAGCCATTGATTGGAATCGTCTACGCTTCGCCGACCAGATTGTTCCACGTCGTGGTTTTGTGAATGCAACAAACGAAGCTTTTGCGGCTGAAAGCGTTTCCTATCCGAATTTTTCCGCGGGAATGATTGGATATACCAAGAATTTTTATGCGGGAATTGCAGTACATAACTTGAATGAGCCAAATCAATCCTTCTATGGAAACTCAGATGCGGGTACTACCGTGCCACGCCGATGGACTTTGCATTCAGGAATGGTCATTCCATTGCAAGAGGGTAAAAGAGGCGGAGAACCTGATTTGGCGATTAGTCCGAATATCTTAATCATGATGCAAGAGAAATTCATGCAAGTGAACTTCGGATTTTACTTGAATAAAGGACCTCTAGTTGCTGGACTTTGGTTCCGTCAAACATCGCCAAACTCAGATGCCATGTTAGTGCTCTTAGGCTTCCGTCATAATAACTTCAAGTTTGGATATAGTTATGACGTAACAGTATCGTCTGCAAGAGCAGCGGCTCCTGGTTCTCATGAAATTTCTGCCGCCATTGAATGGTGTGCGAAGAAACGTTCAAAACGTTACCGCAAATTGACTTGTCCTGACTTTTAGTCTGGCTTCGATTAATATGATATTTAGAAAGCCATCCCGAAACGGATGGCTTTTTCTTTGTCGAAAATTTTTCCTGCATATTTTCTAATTGCCTAACTTTAGGTTGTTATGCGTACGAAAAGAATTTTCCCATTCGCCCTATCCCTGCTGCTGGCGATTCATCTAAACGCGCAGGATGCTATCTATTCCCAGTTTTACGCTGCCCCAACATTGACCAATCCTGCATTGGCGGGTGTCGGACTTTGCGGTGGTCGAGCGGTAATGCAATACCGCAATCAATGGCCAAGTCTCGGGAATAATTTCCGAACTCTCGGGTTTGCCTATGATCAAGTGGCTCCAAAATTGGGAGGCGGCTATGGCGTTTCCGTACTCCGCGATGTGGCTGGCGACGGATTACTTACCACCACTTCAGTCAACTTAATTTATAATTATCGAATCGAACTTAGTAGAGATTGGTCCGTCTATACGGCATTTCAAGGCACCTTTGTTCAGCGGAGTATCAATTTCGATAAGCTAACTTTTGCAGATCAAATTGACCCTAAGAAAGGCTTCGTTCGGCCAACAGAAGAAGCTCGACCAAATGAAAGCATCAGTTTGCCGAGTATTTCAACAGGTGCAGTTCTTCAAGGAAAAGGTTTCTATGCTGGAGTTTCGGTATTCCATCTCAATCAGCCTGCCCAAAGTTTTTATGGAACGAGCGGTCCAGGTACGTATTTGCCAAGACGTATGAATTTACATGCTGGATTAAATTTACGGATGGGTAACCGCCGTGGTCCGGTTGGTAAAGATGAAGTTACTCTTTCGCCGAATGTCTTGTTTTCCATTCAGGAAAAATTCACCCAATTGAATTTGGGTTTCTATCTAAACAAGGGGGGCTTTGTGACAGGTGTTTGGTTCAGGCAGTCAGGTGCAAATCCAGATGCTTTGATTGCAATTCTTGGTTGGCAAGGTGAGTCGTATAAAATTGGTTATTCGTATGATGTAACCGTTTCACAGGCCAGAGCAGCGGTGAAGGGCTCGCATGAGTTTAGTTTTGCCTATATGTTTTGCTTGCCACACCGAACGAAGCCGAACTGGTTGGATGATAACTGTCCGAAATTATAATGCATAAATTTTCACCTCAAGATTTTGGCAGGCAGTTTAACTTCGAAATAGCAAATGAACCCGGGCCTAGCTCGGAATAATGTGCTAGAATACCCTTTAATAAGGCTGATAAGGATTTGTGGTCTTGGAATGCACAGTCCTAAGCCGTAGCTTATTTTAGAAATTATGACTTGGCTGAAATTGTGGTTGGAAGTTTTCTAAATTTTGGGCCATTACAAATTGGAGCCGATATAAATTCCTTTTATGAAGCTCATTTTTCTGCAGGTTTTCATTCTCGAGTTATTCGTGCTAACTATTCTTATTCTCTAGGAACATCTGGGATTGTATATTTTGGGCCAAAACATGAAATTTCCATGCGATTTATCCTTCCAGCTAGGGTATGTAAAAGGAGGAGCAGACCCAACTTTATGGGTCAAGTTTATAGAGGCTTTTAACTATTTGCTTCATTTTCTTTATTATTGAACAATTTTATTGAGCTATCTTGCGTTTATTCAGCAAAGTCGCTTTACTTTGTATTTCGCACTATTATGAAAAAGTATCTATTAGGATTTCTGGGACTTGCCACTGTGGGACTTGGTACTTCTTGTCAGAAGGAGAAGTCGGCAACAACTGGTTGGACATTAAATAGTACCGAGTGGGGTGGTATTGAGAAGTTGGAATACGAGGGGCAGGAAACTGGCCCTGGTTTGGTTTTGGTTCAGGGTGGTACCTTTACAATGGGTTCTACTGAGCAGAACGTTACCTATTCCCACGATAACGTGGAACGTAGGGTAACCGTTCCGTCCTTTTATATGGATGAGACCGAGGTTTCCAATCACCAATACCGTGAATACCTCCAATGGTTGTCACGTGTTTTCATTGACTACCCTGAGGTACATGATAAAAACCTACCGGACACCAACAGTTGGAGAAGAAAATTGGCTTATAATGAGCCTTTGGTTAAATATTATTTCCGCCATCCATCATACGACGACTATCCAGTAGTTGGCGTTAACTGGATTCAAGCAACTGCATTTGCTGCTTGGAGAACTGACCGCGTGAATGAGTATATTTTGATTCGTGAAAAAATTCAGGACATCAAAGTAATCGCTCAGCAGGTGAACGAAGATAACTTCAATACCGATGCTTACTACAATGGGCAGTACATGGGATTGGAGAAAAACAGTCTCCGCGATATCACACCAGGTGGAACGCAAAGAACGGTTCGTATCGAGGACGGAATCTTGCTTCCTGAATACCGTTTGCCTACAGAAGCAGAATGGGAATATGCAGCGATGTCTCTAGTTGGAAATTCTCAATACGAAAACATCAATACCAAAAGGATTTACCCTTGGAATGGTTTAACAACGCGTAAAGCCTCTCCTGAGAAAAATCGTGGTGAAATTCAAGCGAACTTCAAGAGAGGTCGTGGAGATAACGCGGGTGTCGCTGGTAAATTGAATGATAATGGTTTTGTTACGACTCCAGTTAAATCCTATTGGCCAAATGATTTTGGACTTTGGAATATGGCGGGTAACGTTTCTGAGTGGGTAATGGATGTATATCGTCCACTATCAACACAAGATTTCGATGACCAAAACTCATTCCGTGGGAATGAATACATGACAAAAGAATTGGATCCAGACGGATATGTTCAGGAGAAAGATTCATTGGGTCGTATAAAATACCGTGCGGTAACTGAAGAAGACAATATCGATCGTCGTAACTACCAAGTATCCGATAATATCGGTTATATGGATGAGGAAGTGTATGATAATGGAGCACAGCAATATGAATATGGAGTTCATTCCATGATCAATAACAGAGCACGCGTTTATAAAGGAGCAAGCTGGGATGATCGTGCATATTGGTTGTCACCTGGTACACGCCGCTTCTTGGATGAAGAACAAGCCTTGTCGACCCTCGGGTTCCGTTGCGCCATGGTGCGTGTTGGAAATCCAGCTGGAAACGGCGGTAAATAATCCGAAAGTATAAAGCATTAAAAAACCCCGGTATCATTTGATATCGGGGTTTTTATATTTTAGTAGAATGTTAATTCAAGTTTCAGCTCTAACCAGTGACCCAGTACCTTGAACCTCTCCTAACAGTATTCTTCAAAGGCCAACTTCAAGTTGTCGGCAATCATTTGAGCGCTTCTGCCTTCGATATGGTGACGTTCAATCATGTGCACCAATTCGCCATTTTTAAACAAAGCGATGGAGGGAGAAGATGGAGGATAAGGAAGCATATAAGAGCGAGCCTTATCGGTAGCCTCTTTTTCCATACCCGCAAAGACAGTTACTAAGTTAGCCGGCAATTTGCTACTGCCATTTACTGCCGCAGCAACTCCTGGGCGAGCAGATCCAGCAGCGCAACCGCATACTGAGTTTACAACCACTAAGGTGGTGCCTTCTTTGCTTTCTAAAGTAGAAATAACTTCGTCGGTAGACTTTAATTCTTTGAAACCAATATTTGTAAGTTCTGCCCGCATTGGAGCAACTAGCATTTCAGGATACATATCTTATCGTTTTAATCTAGAAAGGAGCAAAGGTAGTTCCAATTCGTTTTAAAATCCAGCCACTGTAAAGCTGGCTAATGTGAGCTTTATGTTAAATATGTCTTTCCATGCAACTCCGAACAATTATTCTGTATCTTTGTCTCATCTATATACATAATATATTATGACAACACAATCCACACAGCTTAACTACAAAGTTAAGGACATCACGCTTGCCGAGTGGGGCAGAAGAGAAATCAGACTTGCTGAGGCAGAAATGCCCGGTCTGATGGCTATCCGTGCCGAGTACGGGCCACAAAAGCCGCTTGCAGGAGCGCGCATTGCAGGTTGTTTGCACATGACGATTCAAACAGCCGTATTGATTGAAACCTTGGTAGAACTTGGTGCAGACGTGACTTGGTCATCATGCAACATCTTCTCAACACAGGATCATGCAGCAGCAGCGATTGCTGAAGCAGGAATTCCTGTTTTCGCCTGGAAAGGAATGAATGACGAGGAATTCGATTGGTGCATTGAGCAAACCTTAAACACCTTCAAAGGTGGAAAAGCATTGAACATGATTCTTGATGATGGAGGCGATTTGACCAATATGGTTCTTGATCGTTTTCCTGAGTTGGTAAAAGACATCAAAGGGCTTTCTGAAGAAACCACTACAGGAGTTCACCGTTTGTACGAGCGCATGAAAAATGGAACACTTCCAATGCCTGCAATCAATGTGAATGATTCGGTAACGAAATCTAAGTTCGACAACAAATACGGTTGCCGCGAGTCATTGGTTGACGCGATTCGTCGTGCTACCGATATAATGCTTGCTGGTAAAGTAGCTGTAGTTGCTGGTTACGGCGACGTAGGTAAAGGCTCTGCAGAATCACTTCGTGGTGCAGGATGCCGTGTTTTGGTAACTGAAATTGACCCAATCTGTGCACTACAAGCGTCTATGGACGGATTTGAAGTAGTGACTATGGAAGAAGCTGTTTCGCGAGTTAATATCGTGGTTACTGCTACAGGAAATAAAAATATCATCCGTGAGCGCCATTTCCGTGGCCTCCGCGATAAAGCAATTGTATGTAATATCGGTCACTTCGATAATGAGATCGATATGGCATGGATGAACAAAACCTATGGTTCAACCAAATACACTTTGAAGCCTCAAGTTGACATCTATAATGTTGATGGAAACGAAATCATCGTCTTGGCAGAAGGACGTTTGGTGAATCTTGGTTGTGCAATGGGACATCCGTCTTTTGTGATGAGTAACTCATTTAGTAACCAAACTTTGGCTCAGCTAGAACTTTGGACAAATACTGATGCCTATGAAAATAAGGTATATGTACTTCCGAAAATTTTAGATGAAAAAGTAGCTGCCTTCCATTTGGAAATGATTGGAGCAAAATTGACTACTTTGGATAAAGACCAAGCAGACTATATTGGAGTGAAGGTTGAAGGACCATTCAAGCCAGAATACTACCGCTATTAATTAGTGGCTTAGAATATAAAACCCGGCATTCGTTAAGATTGCCGGGTTTTTCTTTTTAATGTCTTTTATGAAGTAGGGTACGGCTATAAGAAACGAAGAAAGAGGCCTGCCGGTATTCCAACAATGACCAATGTCCAAAAAACAAAAAATGCCGCATGCGTAATTCGGTTCATCCAAATACTTTCAGCATTGACTAGGACATATCCTTGCCACTGGCATTTTTTACATTTATGATGGATCACTTTATGCCCCGTCAGCTCGTATGTAGCTTTGCTAAGTCCGCCAAATCGAAATGGGTTAAGTCCATTTCTGTGGCCGCATTTCGGGCATGTGCCGAATTTGTTGCTGCTGGATTTGTATATCTTACTGGAGGATTTCACTATCGTTATAATTAGCAAAAATCAATTAAAATTACGAAAAATCAATAATCATGGCTGGATTTATTCCATAATAGTTGAAGAAAATTATTTTTTGGTCTTGTGTAATGAGTTATTGAGCCTAGAAAAAAGTGAATATCTACAACTAGGAATAAACGCGTATTGCTTTCCCTCTTTTAAGCTTGTTTTTTATAGTTAGCAATAATTTAGCCACAATTAATTAAAAATCGACGTATTATTCATGAAAACGATGAACAAATATTACCTTTGCGCCGTTGTTAATCGTAGTTAAGCGCTAGAAACTCACATGGACAGAATTAAGGAAAAATTTGCACAGGTAGCTGCCCCACTGGCTATTTCAAGTAAGAAGTTGTTGAAAGAGCATGGTAATGTTGTTATGGGACAATATACCTTGGAACAAGTATACAGTGGAATGAAGGGCATTATTGGTCTGATTACCGAAACATCTTTACTTGATTCAGAAGAAGGAATCCGATTCAGAGGATATACCATTCCGGAACTCAGAGAGCGTTTACCAAAAGCAGATGGAGGTGTTGAACCACTGCCTGAGGGCTTATTTTATTTGATGCTCATAGGAGAACTTCCAACTGGGGATGATGTTCGCGATCTATCGAACGAATGGGCGCGAAGAAGTAATGTGCCAAACCATGTGTTCAAAGTGCTGGACTCATTGCCAAAAACAACACACCCAATGACGCAGTTTACTGTGGCGATTAATGCCATGCAGACTGAATCAGAATTTGCTGCCGCTTACAGCAAGGGAATCAATAAAACAGAATATTGGAGCTACGTGTACGAGGATGTAATGAACTTAATTGGTCGTTTGCCACGTATTGCCGCATATATCTACCGCCGTACCTACAAAAACGACGTGCATATTGAACCAAATCCAAAACTCGACTGGGCAGCTAATTTTGCTCATATGCTAGGCTTTGGGGAAGTAGAAGGTTTCAAACGCCTTATGCGCTTATACATGACCATCCATGCCGACCATGAAGGAGGAAACGTTTCTGCACATACTACCCACCTAGTCGGTTCTGCATTGAGTGATCCTTATCTTTCATTTGCTGCTGCGATGAACGGATTAGCAGGCCCATTGCACGGATTAGCCAATCAGGAAGTAATCAAATGGATCTTCGAAATGCAAGATTCCTTGGGGACGAAGAAACCAAGTAAAGAGCAAATTGCTACTTACGTGAACAAAACTTTGTCAGAAGGGAAAGTGGTTCCAGGATATGGACATGCGGTATTGCGTAAAACCGACCCTCGCTTCACTGCACAGATGGAATTTGCAAAACGTAATATCCAACAAGACGATACCATCGAAACTGTATGGAACGTATACGATGTGGTTCCTGAGATTCTTGAATCATTAGGAAAAGTTAAAAATCCTTGGCCAAACGTAGATGCCCATTCAGGCTCTCTATTGGTACATTACGGAATGGTAGAATATGATTTCTACACCGTATTGTTTGGTGTTTCTCGTGCCCTTGGTGTATTGGCCCAACAAGTCTGGGACCGCGCATTAGGACATCCATTGGAAAGACCAAAATCAGTAACCTCTGAATGGATTCAAAACAAAGTTAAATCAAGCGCTACGGCTTAGGCCAACGATAAAAAATATAGTAGAAACCTCGTC
This sequence comes from uncultured Burkholderiales bacterium, assembly GCA_964620355.1. GTDB lineage: Bacteria > Bacteroidota > Bacteroidia > UBA8524 > UBA8524 > UBA8524. Next base: position 133,482 of record CAZUIT010000002.1, read on the forward strand.
GAAAGATGGGGTTTTTTTCGTTAAGGATGAGGATGGGGAGAAGATGAAGGTTTTGTTCTGAATGGTATTAGGAGAGCTTGTGGTTTTCCTTTAGATCAAATTTGTCTAACCATCTCATTGTCTCATTTGAATGACCAACGTAGGCCAATGAAATAACGGCGGCCTTGGAAGGAGGTATAGACATAAGAAGGGTCAAAGCTCAATGCGTTGGGGTTGCTGCTTGTTGATTGAATAGACCCATTGTTGTTGTATTGAACTTGTTTATCGAATGGATCATGAGCTCTTGCAATTGAATTGCTGGCAGGGGTGAAATTTAAAAGATTTTTGATCCCCCCATAAAGTTGAAAGCCAAAAGGAATGGTTTTCGTCAACTGCAAATTTTGGATAGAATACCATGGTGACATATTGGAACGTGGGTCGAGTGGACCCAGCACTGGAAGATGCATCGGTGAATACAGATTTCCGGTATAGTCTAGATCGAGGTGCCAAAAAGGCAATTGGTAGCTCAAGGACCAAGTGGCTGAAAAACGTTCTGTGAGCAATTGAGTGGTTTTGATTTGTTCGCCCTGTGAATTGGGTTCAACGGAGTAATTATGCATCCATGTAAAGCCCAATTGTCCACGAATTTTCCCGCTCGGCATCCATTCAATATTTCCTTGGATTCCTTGAGAGATGGCATGGCCGGGTAAGTTGCCATAGCGGATTTCTGTGGGGTTACTGATATAGTCAGGGATGATCTTATTATTAAAGTACGTATAGAAAACGGCGGCTTCAGCTTGGATAAAACCTTTTTTCAGATTGTAGAACTTCCTCCACTGTAGGTTTGCATTCCAACTTTTTTCTGGTTTCAGTGCTTCTTCAAATACAAGCGTTCTGGCTCCAGTTAGGGCTGCATGGTCTTCTGTAAAGACATTCGCTACGCGGTAGCCATTTCCAGTTCCAAGACGGAATGTCCCAATTTGGTCCAAGTCTATTTTATAATTAATCCGTGGGGATAGAATTGAGCCGTGCAAACTATTATAATCATACCGAATTCCGCTCAGGATCTCTTGTTTCTCGTTTATTATCCATGATTCTTGGACGAAGATACCAGGCAAAAATATTTTGGAGGGCATTGTTCGGGTCGGTCCACTGCTGATGAATTCGGTGGCCGGAGTATTATCATCATACCACGCATACCTTGCTGCCGCGCCAAAAAGTAGTCGGTGCGCGGAATTGATGGGTTTATGCCATAATAACTGTTGAAATACAATGCGCTGATCTCCTTTATAGGGTGTAATGCCATACCAGGAGTCTTGATAATGCCAGCTCGCTGAAAGTTGATAAATCAAGGTGTCACTCGCTACGCGAAAAGGAATAGAGCCCAAAACTTCTGCTCTGCGGGTATGAATACTTTCTCCATAGATTGAATCACTGCCTTCCCATTGCGGTGTCCAGTTTATTTGTCCGCCCCAACGGTCTTCATAAACCCCTCGGAGTGCAATTTGGGCTTGTCCTGCATTAGTCTGCCACGTACTTTTATGAAAGATCGAGGCGCGACTTGAATTGGCTAAATCAGTAAATCCATCTCCGTTTTTATCGATGGGAGAATTGTAGAGAAAGAGATTAACTCCGAGCAGGTGCTTCACCTTTCTTCTGCCATAGACTGTGCCCAGATCGAGGTTATGTTCGCCCCAAGAAGTAACAAAATAGTCGGCGGCTGCTAGCGGTGCTTTGCTGGGGTCTTTGGTAACCACATTGATCAATCCACCTACGGCCTCTGATCCATATAAAGTGGATGCTGGACCTTTGATCACTTCAATTCGATCTACCAAGGCATTCGGAATACCACTCAACCCATAAACAGTACCGAGTCCACTTACTATAGGCATACCGTCAATCGTAACCATTGTATAAGGGCCTTCTAGACCATTCAGGTGAATATCTCCTGTATTGCAAATGCTGCAATTGACCTGAGGACGAACTCCATTTACATTCTGGAGCGCTTCAAATAGGTTTGGCGTTGGGTTTTTAAGAAAGAAACTCGGTCGGTAGACTTCAATCGCAACCGGACTTTTGTCTCGACTTACCGGGCTCAATGTTCCGGAAATAACAATATCGTCTGTATATAATGATGACTCTATAAGTTGAACCTCCAAGTTTACCGTTTCATTCGTTTTTAGCACGAGAGACTTTTCATATGTCTCATAACCAAGCACTGAAACAAAGAGCTTATGTGAGCCAGCAGGGACGTTCTCGAGCAAAAAGTAGCCAGAATCATTTGAGGTTCCGCCAATGCCAAGTGCCAATATTCCAATGTTGGCATAGGCAATTGGACCCTTGTTATCAAATACGCGTCCCTTAATTTTTCCTGAATTTTGTGCGTTCGCTCCCATGCTGAGCAGGCCGATACATAGCAAACACACAAAATACCTCACTTGAATCATGAGGCAAATCTAAAACTAATATTAGAATAAACGAAAAATAAATTTAGATAAGTCTAAAAATCGACAAAATGAAGTTCTTGCTGATCTTGCAATTGGCCTGTTTGACAAATGATTTTCTGAAATAACAGCCACTCTTTTTCAGTGAGGTGTTTCTTAACGTCTTCCCAATTCATCCATACCATCACTACATTTGTTTGATTTCCTTCAAATTGCCAAGGTTGAAAACAGAATCCAATGTGGGTATAGTTCATTTGTAGTCCATTTTTATCCTCCGCGAATTCATAACGAAGGGCCATCCCGCTTATATCCTGCGTATTGAATTCAACAAGGATTCGTTCATCTGTGAATTCACCCGTCTCAAAATCTTCAATTATTACAAATTCTTCTTGGTCAAAGAGGGTATCGAATTGCTTAACAGTTAGCGGCTCATCAAGCAAGTTGGCCGTATATGAAGTGATTTTTCCGGACTGAATCAGTTGGAAAAGATCGCTTTGAAACGAATCGTATGGGGAGTTGCCATAAGAATGGATGAATTCAGGATTAATATTTACTGGGTTATGTTCCCGCTGCAGATTCTCGAGCATCTCCGTATTATAAGAGTTGAGTTTCTTCAGGTCTTTGTTAGAAATATAGGCTGTTTTGAATTCATTATACTGGACGGTGAGGTAGTTTTTTTCAAATCGAATGGAGATCCAATCTTTGGGATTAATTTCATAAACCAAGACGGTATCTATCCAATCCTCAGCCCAAGGGTCATCGCCTGCTGGGATTAAAGTAGCCTCTTCGGTGTTTAGAAAATCCGTTAAACTCTCTCCTTTAAGCGCCGCACTTAGTGAAGGTGAATCATACAAAAGAATGCGGCCACTTTTAATGGATGCATGCAGCTCTTGTTTGAATTCAGAATATAAGCTGGCCATCGATAATTTGCCCATTTCGTCTGGAGCAATCTTCACCGATACTTGAGCTGAGGTAAATCCAAAGAATAAAGTGAATAGTAAACTGAGAGAAAGTTTCATGTCTATCAATACGTTTGGAGCCAATTTAGTAAATAAAAAAAGCCCACAACGGGGGTTATGAGCTTCTTGGTAAAAATTTCTAGTCTTCTTATTCAACAGATTCAAAGTAAGGGTTTAGTCTTTTGCGTAAGGTATAGGATTGAATGACTTGAATACAAACCCATTGCTCAGCACTGAAACGGCCTTCGGCTTCGTCTGCAGTAATCCAATACCAAGGGTTATTGTTCATACCCAACTTGTAGGCAGGAGCAAAAGAATAGTAGTTGAACTCAATTTCATCCTCTTCCGAATCAGAGCGATAGCCCATTACAAATCCAGAAATCGCTTCGGCAGACGAAGGGTAGTATTGTATGGTTTCTGCCCCTTTTTCTCCTCGGTCAAATGTGAGTTGTCGCTTCAAATTTTTCGGATCCATTTTGCGTGTTAAATTTCCGTTTTCATAGATGTTTGATGGGACATTGAAAAAAGCGCTGCAAAGGTCGTTTAGAAATTTGTCGGAATTCGCATTTAGGCTTGCACTATTTATCGCGCCAAATTGCTGACTGAATGTGCGCAGTAGCACATAGCCACGTTGTTTATAGTTTTTTTCGACTTCCTTGGTTGCTAGGTAGTAGGTCGCAGGACCAGAAATGTTTTTTGTCTTAACCTCGATGCTCTTCTTTTTCCATATGAGAGACTCTGCCGTTACTACCGCTTGATTCGCAGAGACGACCGTATCAATCAAGTCAAACGGGTCATCTGGGTTTTCTGGGTTGATGATTTGCCACATGGCACTGAGTAAGGTTTCCTTTTTGAAAGTTTCGAGATTCACTTCTTGCTTCAAGTCCTCGTCTTTGTACACATGGAGCTTGTTCTCAAGAATGAGTGCATCAAGATTTTTAGTGAAATGTGAATAATAATACATCGTAGCCTGATTTACATCAGTTCCCGTTGTGCTCACTTGTACGATGCTGGATTCTTGTGCAATCGCAGCAAATGCAAGGAATGAGAATAGTCCGGAGAGTAAATACTTTTTCATAGTAATAGAATTGGTTAACTAAGATAGCGTATTGAAGTCAATATTATTGTTCCTCAAAGTATACTCGACTGATTGTCAGTCTCCAATTTGATAGGTGTGACTTGTACGTTCAAGTAAATAAATTCCTATCAGGTCTTGAAGAATGGCCGAAGCTTCATTTGATGGAATTGTTTTGAACGCTTAAGTTTTATTCCATCAGGAATAAAAATAGAAAGGATAATTGCTTCATTGAGTTAATGTCCAAACGTAATTCAACATCAAATAGCGGGTTTGTTCTTTGCCGATGCGTTTTTCTAGGTCGGAAGTTTTGATAAAAAAGGAATGGCCTAAGGGGACATGATTTTGTAACGACTGGTTCCACTCCCAATGGGATGGGCCTTTATAAGCGCATTGAAAACTTAATGAATGAAGATGAGAAGATCCAGAGATATCCGACTTCATGTGATAATCCAGCCCTAAAATGTTTGCCGAATTCGCAGGAATTGTAACTACTGTGTCGATTAAATCATACGGGTCATTTGGGTTTTCAGGGTTAATTGTTTGATAATTTTCTCGAGTAATACAGAAGTCGTAGATGCTACTTGGCGTTTTAGGTGGTTGGGTACAATCCATATTTTCATAAATATTGATGGGATCGTCTATGATACTTTCTAAAAGGCTCCACTGCAATTCATCATAATAGTTTTGGACGGCAAAACCGAAATTATCACCTTGGTAGGTCTGGGCTTTAGTGACGTTTAATGAAGCTAAAATGAGGTCCCCATAGAGGAGTTTCTTTGCATCTCCAAACTTGATATATGCGAATTTTCCATAGGTTTTGGCGCTGCGAATGAAGAGGTGATTTTGGGTTGAATGAATTTCCAGCCAGTCATACGGACTGATCCACTCGGATATCACCGTATCAATTAAATCGTAGGGGTCATCAGGGTTTTCGGGGTTGATTATTTGTGTGTTACGGTCATTCAAGAAAAAGAGATTAATGCCATTCGGACTCAGCTTGTCTTTAAATTGTGGATCCTGGTAGAGGGTGATTTTTCCCTTGGTCGCTTCGGTATAGAGCTTAGCCCCAAATGAATTCAAAACAAAAGAACCGAATGCTGCGTTCATAGAGTCAGGCGCGCTATGCTTGCTGAAGAATACTTCCTTTTGTGCGGTAGCAATAATGCTAGAAATGCCAAGGATTAGGACGAGAAAAATTGATTTCATATCACTGGATACCCATTGAACCCGAAAGGTCATCAATTTATTCCAAAAAAAAATCCCCACCATTGCTGATGAGGATTTATATTTTGCCCTGAGCCCTGCCACGTCCGCCGACTGCGTGAGCCGAAGCCGACGCAGGAGGCGTAGGTTCAAGCGCATAGCGAAGGCGGAAGCCCTGAGTCATTTACCCGTTCATTGCCACGATAAATTCTTCCTGGCTGCGGGTTCCTTTCATATAATTCAGTAAAGTAGTCATAGCCTCTTCGCTGTTCATGTCGGCCAAGTGGTTTCTGAGTACCCAAACTTTTTGCAAGATGGTTTTATCCAACAACAAGTCTTCACGGCGCGTGCTCGATGCTTGTACATCAATCGCTGGGTAAATACGTTTGTTCGATAGTTTTCTATCCAACTGCAATTCCATATTACCGGTTCCTTTAAATTCTTCGAAGATTACTTCGTCCATTTTAGAACCTGTTTCGGTCAAGGCCGTAGCGATGATGGTTAATGAACCGCCATTCTCAATTTTACGAGCCGCTCCGAAGAAACGTTTTGGTTTATGAAGCGCATTCGCATCCACACCCCCAGAAAGGATTTTTCCAGAAGCGGGTTGAACCGTATTGAAAGCACGTGCTAAACGGGTGATAGAGTCTAAGAGAATTACCACATCATGTCCGCATTCGGTCATACGCTTGGCTTTTTCCAAAACAATATTCGCCAGTTTCACGTGTTTGTCGGCAGGCTCATCAAAGGTGGAAGCAATCACTTCTGCCTTTACATTACGTGCCATGTCGGTTACCTCCTCAGGACGCTCATCAATCAATAAAATGATCAAATAGGCTTCTGGGTGATTATTGGCAATGGCGTTGGCAATATCCTTTAATAAGGTGGTTTTACCCGTTTTAGGTTGGGCTACGATCAATCCACGTTGTCCTTTTCCAATTGGAGAAATGAGGTCAATCACGCGGGTTGAGTAGTTGGTTGCTCCATCAAAGAGGTTGAATTTCTCGTCTGGGAAAAGCGGGGTAAGGTGTTCAAAAGAAACACGGTCTCTTACTTCTGCAGGGTCTTTTCCGTTGATGTTTTCAATTTTGATGAGAGCAAAATATTTCTCGCCTTCTTTTGGCGGACGAATTGTTCCTTTTACGGTATCTCCGGTTTTTAATCCGAATGATTTAATCTGTTGCGGAGAAACATACACATCATCAGGAGATGGCATGTAGTTATAATCACTTGAGCGTAAGAAACCGTATCCGTCTTGGATGATTTCCAAGCAGCCAATATTACTTACAACGCCTTCGAGTTCGGCATAGGCCAATGCTGCTTCAATGCTGCGTTGGTCTTTTTCATCGCGTCCGTTTCCACGATTTTCGCGGCGGTCGTTACGAGGCTCACGCTCACGGCGTTCTTCTTTGTTGTCGTTATTACGTGGTTCGCGGCGATCTCTGCGTTCTTCTTGGCCTTCTTTTTCTTCTTTTGGCTCGTTGGTGTCGTCGTTACGTGGTTCGCGGCGATCGTTGCGCGGTTCACGACGATCATTTCGCCCTCTACGTTCTTCGCGAGGAGCCTCTACTTTTGACTCTTCTTTCGTTTCAGTTTCTTCGACTTTCCCTTCAACAATAGGTTCATTTGTTGTTTCTGGGTTTGCGTCGTCTGCTTTAGGGCGTCTTCCACGTGTCTTTTTAGCTACGGGAGCATCTTTTTTTGCTGGAGCTTCTTCGGGAGTAGCCTCTTTTGCAACTTTTTCTTCTTTTACTTCTGCAGCAGGTCGAGCTTTTTTCTCTGTTTTGGTAACAGGTTTAGGAGCACGTGCCTTTCTTTTCTCTGGCTCAGGAGCTGGAGTAGTAACTGCTTGGTGTTCAAGAATTTTGTAGATAAGATCTTGTTTTTTGAGGTCCTTGTAATCGTCAAGGTTGATTTTCTCGGCCAACTCGCGGAGTTCGGACACGAGCATGTCATTCAAAGTGAGAATGTCGTACATCTGATATGCTTAATGCGTTTTAATGGGAAATGTTGAGGGTTTTAACCAATAAATTGTGGTAAGGAAAACAATCGACGATAGTCGGAGTGACAGTCGGTGCGATTTGGAAACCGATGCAAGTTTAGACGATAATTTCCGAATATTCAAGCATGTGGCTATTTCCTCGATAGATTTTAAATCGGATATTTGTTATTTATAAGGATTTCTTAAATTTCATTATGCAAAAGGTTCATCTAGATTGTTCGAGTTGTGACGCGCGGAGTATTTCGTTTTTGCAACATTGCACGCCCGAGCAGGTAGAGTTGATTAGCAAGGCTAAGAGTTGTGTCCATTATAAAAAGGGACAAGTCATCTTCTATGAAGATAATCTTGCCTTAGGTGTTTATTGCCTGAGTGCTGGCGTTGTGAAATTGGTTAAAAGTAGTGAGGACGGACGTGAGCAAATAATCCGTTTTTCGCAGCGAGGTGAGTTTCTTGGCTACCGGGCACTCATTGCTGAAGAGCCCTTTGTTGCTTCAGCAGAATGTGTTGAAGATACAGTCGCTTGTTTCATTCCGAGGGATCCTTTTATGCAGGTCTTGGCTCAGAATCCGAAAATAAACAGTGAGATGATGAAGTCGCTTTGTCATGAATTGGGCATTGCCGATGAGAAAATTGCCAGCTTAGCCCATAAGACCGTACGTGAACGATTGGCGGAAACCTTATTGCTCCTTCATAAAACCTTTGAAGAAGACGCAAAGGGCGATGGCGATGAAACCATGATACATATTGTGCTCCCACGAGAAGATATTGCCAATATTGTGGGAACAGCAACAGAAACCTTAATCCGCTTGCTCTCTGAATTCAATAAAGAAAACCTGATCGAACTGAAAGGGAAAAGAATTCGAATTATCGATGCAAAGAAACTCGAGCGAATTGCCGCCATGAATTAGCTGATAAAAATCATATTTGGGCCTGATTCGAGTCATTAACCCAAATTTTTGTTCACCCTACCTTTGAGATTCAATCCGAATATGGTGAACAGAAAAGTCTTATTAGTGGTGAAAGATATTGAAGACGTCAGTGCTCAGATAAATGCGCTCCTGAATTTCTTTAGCACTGATGATAAATTAGTTTTAGCTGTTTACCAGGATAAAATTCAATCGGATTGGCCTTTTAAAATGTATGATTTGGGATGGCCTCTTTTGAAGGAGACAAATCTTGCAAAGAAACTTCAACAAAGTGGTGCGCTTAAAAAACGTTCCCGTGCAAAATGGATGGAGAGCAGTAGCTTCCTTGATTTAGCAGTAATTCACCGCTCTTTGTTTCAGGATTTCTCGAATCAAAGTGAAGTGAGGATTATCCTAGAAACCATCTATTGTCCAATTTTTTTGATGGATGAACACCAGAAGCGTTTTGATGAAATTTATTTCAGCTATAATGGAACGGGAAGCTCCTTTGAATCAATAAAACACTTCACCTACCTCTTCCATCCGCATTTTGATAAATCTTTGCTTAACTTGGTAGTGAAGGTGAATGACAAAGCATTAAATCTTGAAAACTGCGTATACGATTACCTCCGGCTCCATAAACGGCACTTCGCTATTTCTCGGTATTTCGATGAAGATTACGATCAAGGAATAGAAAGTCTGTTGGATGAAAGTAGTAGTCCGCTCGTGGTGTGTGGCGGTGAGCGGCATCATAATATTGATCAATTTACACATTATTCAGATCACAGGAGCCAGCCTAGTTCCATGTTTCTTTTATGAAAAGTACGGTAGACAAAGCCCCATGTTTTCACTGTGGAGACTCTTGCAAATCAGGTGAGATTTGGTTGGATGACCATGTTTTTTGTTGTGAAGGCTGCAAAACAGTCTATCAAATCTTACAAAAGAATGCGCTTTGCCAATATTACGCTTTAGATGATAAGGCCGGTCTGAAAATGGACAAGCCGCTATCACCAGGTAAGTATGCGTTTTTAGATAATCCTGAATTGAGTGCGCCCCTCTTTCAATTTAAAAAGGAAAGCTCTGCTCGGGTGCAATTTTTTATTCCTGAAATGCACTGTGCGAGCTGTATCTGGCTGCTAGAACGCTTGTACAAGTTATTGCCCGGCGTAATGGAAAGCCGCGTGAATTTCGATAGAAAAGAGGTGGCGATTCAGTTTAACCCTGAGGAAGTTACTATAAGGCAATTGGTTGAAAAGCTCGCTGCCTTGGGCTACGAACCGAGTTTGAATGCAAGCCGAGAAGAAAAAAAAGACAGCAAAGCATTGCTCTATCGTTTAGGAGTGGCTGGTTTTTGCGCGGGGAATATCATGCTCTTTAGCTTTCCCGAGTATTTGGGCATGGATCCACAGTCGAAAGAGGCTTTTGGGCCTGTATTTCAGTGGCTCAATGTGAGCTTGTCATTGCCCGTTATTTTCTTTGCAGCTCAACCCTTTTTTGTTCAGGCTTGGAAAGGGTTGAAATATAAAAATTTGAATATTGATTTTCCATTGGCTCTTGGAATTTCGGCTCTTTTTATTCGAAGCGTATTTGAGGTCGTCTTTCATTGGGGACCAGGTTTTTTCGATAGTTTGTCGGCCTTGGTTTTCTTTCTATTGATTGGAAGGTGGCTGCAAGACCGTGCCTATGAGTCTCTTTCATTTGATCGTGATTTTCGATCGTATTTTCCATTGGCCGTTGAGGTGTTTTCAGAAGAGACGGTTTCTTCGGAATGTCGTTATGTGGCCATTGGTGAGCTGAAAGTGAATCAATGTATTCGCGTGCGGAATCAAGAACTCATCCCTGCCGATTCATTACTCTTGGCAGGGAAAGCATGTATCGATTATAGTTTCGTAAACGGAGAGAGTGAGGTAGAAGAAATTACTCAGGGGAATATGATTCATGCAGGGGGGCGCCAAGTAGGCGGGGCCATCGAACTTCGTGTAGCTCGACCGGTTTCCGAAAGCTATTTAAGTGCGCTTTGGAATCAGCAAGCAAAAATGGCTGGGGAAGAGCGGGTCAAAACATTCTCGGATTGGGTAGGTCGATATTTTACCATTGCCCTCGTCCTGATCGCAATGGCAACATTATTCTATTGGTTGCCCATCGATCCATACAAAGCTTTTCATGCTTTTACTGCTGTGCTTATTGTCGCCTGCCCCTGTGTGTTGGTAGTTGCTGCACCATTTGCTTTTGGAAACGCCATGCGCTGGCTTGCAAAAAAAGGCATTTACCTAAAAAACCCGGATATAGTCGAGAAAGTTGCACGCATAGATGAAGTCGTATTTGATAAAACGGGAACCTTAACTGAAGGGTCAGCCCAAATAGATGTAAAGTTTTGCGAATTGGATGATGAGGAAATGGCTCGGGTTGGGGAACTTTTTAGTCAGTCCTCGCATCCAATTTCGCGATTAATGGCTCGCTATTTTAAAGCCACAAAGCAACGAAGTTCAATCGTGGTGAAAGAGTTTGCAGGGCGTGGTTTTGAAGCCAACTGGCAAGGAATCAACTGGCGTATTGGTTCTAAAAAATGGCTGCTTGGAGTTTCCATGGATGATGGACAGTCGGGTGTTTGTATAGAGAGGAATGGAAGCTTGGTTGCCGAATATGCCATCAATTGGCAGTTTCGTTCCGATCTCGATCAGCTTTTTTATGGCTGGGAACTGCCACGTTCATTGTATAGCGGAGACCATGCATCGAGCAGGGTGGTCATGGAAAAATGGTTTGATAAAGAGTCGATTCATTTTGAGTGCAGTCCGGAAATGAAACTCAATGCACTGAAGTCGAAACGAGAACAAGGCCATTTCCCCATGATGGTTGGCGATGGCTTAAATGACGCAGGTGCTTTGAAGGAGGCCTGGGTTGGCGTTGCGATTACAGAAAATGTACATGCCTTTACGCCTGCATGTGATGTGATCATGGTTGGGAAATCCATTCATGAGCTGCCTAAGTTTCTCCGATTTTGCAAGAATACCCTCCGTACCGTGAAGTTTAGCTTTATCTTCTCACTGGTCTATAATTTGGTGTGGATGACTTTTGCCGTTCGGGGTGAGCTGCAGCCTATTGTAGCCGCCTTGCTCATGCCGATTAGTTCAATTACCGTTTTTAGTATCAATACCTTGGGAATTCGTTATTTTGCACGAAAGGAACAAATCCAATGAAGATTATCCTCTTATTAATTGGTTGTAGCTTGGTATTGGCTATAGGTTTTCTAATTGCCTTTATTTGGTCAGTGAAGTCTGGACAAATTGATGATACCACCACGCCGGCCTATCGTATACTTGACGATGATGCTAATATCGACTTGTCGACGAATCGACCGGTCGACGATTCTACGAGCCATTAGCGTCCTTTAAATTCCGCTTTACGCTTCTCGTTAAATGCCTGTACCCCTTCTTTATAATCTTCCGAACGACCCGCTAGTTCTTGGCAGAATGCTTCGTATTCAAGCATGGTGTCGAGGTCGGAGTGGAAAGATTTATTCAGCATTTTCTTCATCATAGCGATGGCCTTGGTTGGAGCCTGAGCATAGTAGTTGGCGTATTCTGCCACAGCGGTGTCGAGTTCTTCTGCAGGCACAACTTTATTTATCATACCCCATTCGAAAGCTTGTTGCGCCTTAACCTTAGTGCCCATGGTCGACATTTCAAAAGCACGCGCAGAACCCACAATACGAGGCAAGAAATAAGAAGATCCCGAGTCGAGTACCAAGCCAACATTTACAAAGACTTCAATCAGAGATGCATTTTCGGCAGCAACAATGATATCGGACGCCAAGGCCAAGGAACATCCTGCACCCGCTGCAACACCATTTAGGCGGCAGATGATGGGTTTGGGTAATTCGCGCATGGACTTGATAATGGGGTTATATCTTTTGTAGAGGGATTCACTCAACGAGCGGTTTTCACTTTGTGCAATTGCTTTCAGGTCTTGTCCTGAGCAAAATGCTTTACCAGCACCGGTTAGGATCACTACCCGCACATTCTCATCGCGTTTGGCTTGTTTTAACGCGTCTTGGAGCTCATAGCTTTGTGTATCATTAAATGCGTTGAACACATCTGGGCGATTCAACATAATGGTAGCAATTCCGTTTTCTACGGTATAGGCAATGCATTCAAAATTCATAATTGTATAATCAAGTATATCATTAAAAATCCGGTGATAAACCCGGTATAGATTTCACTTAGGCGATGGCAATCAAGGTACATACGTGCCCATAATACCATCCCTGTAAAAATAAACCACATCGAAACGAGCCAACGCAAATCCATAAAGGCACTCACTTGCAAATGAACTAATAAGCCCAAAATCCCCCCTAAGCCAATTGCGTGAAGGCTAATCTTATAACGCAAATTTACCACTGCCGCAAAAATAATTGAGGTAGCTGTTCCGAGGAGATACCCACGAATAAGATGTGGAGCACGATAGCCAATTTTATAGGTGAACAGGTAAAAGGTAAAAAGCACACACATGGCGGCAATTAATAGCGGAATTCGACGGTCTTCCTTGTCTTGCATATACACCGAGATATCGGTGCGCATGAGTTTTTGAATCAAGAAGATTGCATTTACAGGGAAGATGAAGGTGCCTATTAAGATGATGAGCAAGTACATGAGCACCGTACGTATGTCGAGTGCAACATGATAGATGCTATCAAATTCTAGAATGAAAAAGGTTCCTAGTGTCACCATAAGGAGGGGGTGGAATAGGAAACTTAAGAATAGGGCGAATTGCTTCAAATCAAAGTTGTTTGCGTAATCGTGCTACAGGTATATTAAGTTGTTCCCGGTATTTGGCCACAGTTCTGCGCGCAATATTGTATCCTTTTTCTTTTAATATCTCCATCAAGCGTTCGTCGGGTAAAGGTTTGGATTTATCCTCGGCCTCAATCGCATCTTTTAGGATTTTCTTCACTTCCTTATTCGATACTTCCTCACCATCCGCTGTTGTAATTCCTTCAGAGAAGAAAAATTTAAGCGGGATGATGCCAAAGTCGGTTTGCACATATTTGCTATTGGCCACACGAGAGATGGTCGACACATCCAGACTTACTTCATCCGCAATGTCTTTTAAGATCATAGGTTTGAGTTTGGTCTCATCCCCATCATCAAAAAATTCACGTTGGTATTTTAATATGGCCCGCATGGTGGTGAGCAGGGTGTTTTGTCTTTGTTTAATGGAATCGATAAACCATTTCGCTCCATCCAATTTTTGCTTGATGAATTGAACGGTCTCTTTTAGATCTTTATTCTGCTTATCCGACTTTTCATACGTCTTCAAAGTATCCATATACGAACGGCTAATCTTTAGCTCGGGCGCATTCCGCGAATTGAGATGTACTTCTAAGTCATCATCCGTTTCAACCAAAATAAAGTCGGGAACGATATACTGCCCTTTCATGGAGGTTGATGTTTCACCCGGTTTCGGATTCAATTTGGTAATCAACTGTATGGCTTCTCTCAATTCATCTTCAGAAACTTTCAAGGAACGCATTAATTTTTCATAATGCTTCTTGGTAAAGTCGTCCATGTAATCGCGAAGCAAGCGCATCGCTAATTCTACTTCTGGATGTACCTCCTTGTCTTTGCGTTTTAGTTGCAGTAACAAACATTCTTGCAGGTCGCGGGCGCCAATCCCTGGCGGGTCTAAGCGGTGAATTTTCTCCAAAACCTTTTCGAGCTCTTCCGTGGTGGTACTTACATTTTGAGAAAATGCCAAGTCGTTCACTATTGCTGCCAATGGTCTGCGCAGATAGCCATCTTCATCAATGCTACCAACCAATTGTTCGGCTAGTGCTTTTTCATGGTCATCTTTAACGATGGCATTTATTTGCTCAAGAAGATTTTCGAAAAAAGTAGATGACATTGGAATCGGCATTTCTTTTTTGTCTTCCTCGCCTCCGTCTTCATATAGATGAAATCCATCCGAATCATCAGCGCCGTCTGTGTATTCAGAGATATCGTACACGTCATCCGAATCATAGCTGTCGTCTACTTCATCGACCTCATCTTTGGTCTCTGTTTCGTCGTTCGCAAACTCCGGCTCCTCATCTTTCCCTGGCTCTAAGGCAGGGTTGTCTATCAGTTCTTGCTCCACTCTTTGCTCAAGATCCTGGGTTGTCAACTGCAGCAGTTTGATAAACTGAATCTGCTGTGGTGACAGTTTCTGTAATAATTTCTGACTAAGATTCTGTTTCAGCATGCCTCAAGGCCTCTTAAATGCTCCAAAAATAAGTCTATTTTTGCCAAGATTTTTAGACTGAACACAATATAACACATGTATATTAAAGATTTAAGCCAATTTGAAGGGCAGGAAGTCACCTTACAAGGTTGGGTAGCGAACCGCAGAGAGAGTAAGGGCTTGGTTTTCTTGGTCTTGCGTGATGGAACAGGAATGAGCCAATGCATTGTTGATCTGAATAAAGTAGGAGAAACAGTATTTGAAAATGCCCGCCGTTTGGGTATAGAAAGTTCATTAAGTATCACTGGGAATGTGGTCAAGGATGAGCGACAAGTAGGTGGTTTTGAGCTGCAAGTGAGCAATCTTGAGGTATATCAATTCACCGAAAATTATCCGATTGCCAAAAAAGAGCATGGGGTCGATTTTTTGATGGATCACCGTCATTTATGGCTGAGAAGTCAACGTCAATGGGCAATAATGCGCGTGAGAAATCAAATTATTTTTGCAATCCATCGTTTTTTCCATGAAAAGGAATTTGTTCAAATGGATGCTCCTTTGTTCACTGGGAATGCCTGCGAAGGAACAACCAACCTTTTTGAAACAGAGTTTTATGGTGCTCCGGCGTACTTGTCTCAATCCGGACAGCTATACGGCGAAGCGATGGCTATGGCGATGGGGCGTATCTATACATTTGGTCCAACCTTCCGTGCGGAGAAATCAAAAACCCGTCGTCACCTTTCTGAATTTTGGATGATTGAGCCAGAAATGGCCTTTTATGATATTTTCAAAAACATGGACTTGATTGAAGATTTCTTGCGGTTTGTAACACAAGAGATTGTAGCAAGTTGTGCTGCTGAATTAGAAATTATAGGAAGAGATGTCGAGATGCTTAAAAAGGTAAGTACGCCATTTCCTCGTTTGACCTATGATGAGGCCGTACGGATCATTAAGGGGGAGCAAGACGTAGATGGAAAGAATTCCATTAAAACCTTGGAAGATGACCTCGCGAAAGTTTTGGCGCGCATCGAAGAAGTGAATGTTGAGGTGATTGAACGGGAGCAACGGATGTCAACCCCAGGGATGAAAAAGGGAGAAATCGCCTTCAATCAAAGAAAAGTCGATGAACTAAAAGGTGAGTTGCGTGATTTGGAAGAAGATGCTCGGAATATCCCACAGTGGATAGAGTCGGCCAAAACCTTCGAATATGGAAGCGATTTTGGTGGTTCAGACGAAACCGTATTAACGCGACTCTTTGAAGTGCCCATCATGGTTTATAATTGGCCGCATGCCGTCAAAGCCTTTTATTTAAAACGTGATCCAGAAAATGAGGCCTTTGCCCGCGGGGTAGACGTGTTGGCACCAGAAGGATATGGAGAAATTGTAGGTGGAGGAGAGCGTGAAACGGATCTTGAGAAAGTGAAGAATAAGATTATCGAGCATGATTTGCCCATGCATGAATTTGAATGGTATCTCGATTTACGTCGATTTGGTTCAGTAGAACATAGCGGATTTGGACTCGGACTTGAGCGTATGGTCGCTTGGATTTGTAAGTTACCTCATGTGCGTGAAACCATTCCTTTTCCAAGGATGTATGGGCGTCTTTTTCCATAATTGGGACAAAACCCTCCCATAATGAGAGGATTTTGCCTAGGTTATTAAATTGTTATTTTCAAATAATCCCCATTTTACGGGCTTGACGCATTAATGGCATGAATTTTCGTAAAAAATAGGTAGGATTAGTAATTTTTGGTTCATAGTTGAGCGAAGGCGGGTTGTACACAACCCGCTTTTCGTCTTTTTATAGGCTTGCTTTTCCACCCTCTGTGGAAATGTATCTCATGTCTCCCCAATCCTTCCCAGTAATTTAGCATCAAATATATCTATTGAAGCTAGCTGCCATTGATATCGGTTCAAACGCCCTGCGTTTATTAATTGTTCGCATCCTTCCTGAGCACAAAACGGGTGACTTCAAGAAGGTGGAGTTTGTGCGTATTCCCCTACGATTGGGTGATGATGTGTTTACTGAAGGGAAGATTGGTTCAGAAAAGAAGAAGCTATTTCTTATGGCAATGCAAGCCTTTAAGCTCATCATGGATATTCACGGTGTCGTGGATTATATGGCCTGTGCCACCAGTGCAATGCGAGAGGCTAGCAATGGGAAGTCGCTGGTTGATTCGGTGAGAAAGCAATTTGATTTTCAAATAGAGATTATTAGTGGCGAAGAAGAATCTCGCTTGATTCTGCAATCGGTAATGGAATCCATACAACGCAAAGGGAATTTTTTAAATATCGATGTAGGAGGCGGAAGCACAGAGATTACCTATATCCACGACGGACAGCCAAGAGAGTCGCGGTCATTTCCAATCGGCACGGTGCGCTTGATGGATGGCAAAGTGAAACAAGAGACTTGGGATGATATGGAGGCCTGGGTGAAAAAGCAGTCATCCCGGTTAAAGGGTATCAAGGGTTTAGGAACAGGTGGAAATATCAGTAAACTCTACCGAATGAGTGGTTCTCAGCAAAAGGGCGAGTTCATGTCAATAGAATATCTCGAAGCCCTTTATAGCAGGATTTGTGTGATGCCTGTGAAAGATCGGATTTATGAGTTGCGCTTAAATCCGGATCGTGCCGATGTCATAGAGTATGCGGCGAGAATCTATCTGCAAATCATGAAATGGAGTAAGGTGGATGAAATTTTAGCACCGCGCGCTGGTTTAAAAGAAGGCCTAATTCTCGAGGTATTCTCTCGGGTCAATTCAGATAAGAAAGAACATACCCACTAGTCCTCCAAGCATCAGAAGCTTGCTTAGCATGCTGAGGGTTTTCCATTTGATGAAGCTTTGTTTTTGAGCGAGTCCAATTAAAATGGCAAGAAGCAATGGGGTGGTCAGGAATAGAAAACCTTTTGCCCATTCTGAGCTGCTTTTTACATTGAGATAGAAAATAATTAATCCAAAGCAGAGTAAAATTCCAATAAACAGCGCCCAATAGCGTGATGCGTTTAGTCCATATTTGATAGGTAAGGTTTGCAATCCCGCTTGTCGATCACCCTCAATGTCTTCGGCATCTTTGATGATTTCACGCAACAAATTACTGATGCCCGCGAAGGCCGCGTAGAAATAGAGCAGTTGCATCATTTTATTTCCTTCGCTCATTTGTGCAATAGCCTCCATTTCTGAAAAGGGAAGAAGCAGTGCCACTCCAGCACAAAATACCGATACCAGTAAGTTCCCGAATAATACTCCACTTTTTAGTCTCTTTGAGTACCACCCCAAGAGCAGCACGGCTACCGGGTAAATCCATAACCATTGCCATTTATTTTCGGCCCAAGCTAAATAGGTGGCGATGATTAAGCCGATGAAGCCGATAATGAGATAGATTGCCCATGCCTCACTAGCACTTATCCAAATACCAATAGCCCTATGATCTCCCTTATTCTGAGCATCGGTTTCTTGGTCAAAAATATCGTTTATAACATATCCGCCAAAAGTAATAAGCAAGGTTGTTAGACTGAGAAGTAGGAAAGAAGTTGTGCCGAGTTCCAGTTCGATTCCTTCCGCCCGTAAAGCTGGAGCAATAATGCCATAACGGATAAAGGCCAAAGTGATAAACACGATGAGCAGATTTGGCCAGCGCAGCCAATTCATGACCTGAGAAATCGACGCCTTCATTCTTCATTTCAAAGGTAATTCAATGTATCAATATGCTATATTTGGTTTTTTTAAATGATAAAAGACTCAGATTCACTCCCGGAATGGGATTTAGTTATTGTGGGAGCAGGTCCAGCTGGAGCAGTCGCAGCCTTAAAAATGGTTGGTAAAGGATATAAAGTTGCCCTGATTGACAAGGAGGTATTTCCACGTGATAAAATTTGTGGAGACGCATTGAGTCCGGATGTAATACGGCAATTGGCATGGGTACTTCCTACCTTGGCAGAGCGCTTTGATCGGTTGGAGAAAAAGCATGAAATCAATTGTCTTCAGATTTCAGCACCCAATAATACTAAGCTGGATTTGGTAAGCAGATCCGATAAAAAGCTAAAGGGCTACGTTGTTTCGAGGTTGGATTTTGATAATATGCTAATTGATGAGGTAAAGTCTCATTCAGGTATACAGCTTTTTGAAGACACAAAAATTCAAGAAATAGTTCGAGAAGGACCGTTCGTTAAAGTGAAAACAACGAAGGGGGATTTTAGTAGTCGCATGATTATAGGAGCCGATGGGAATCACTCTTTGGTAGCTAAGCAGCTGGGTGGGAGAAGGCAGATTGACCGCATGCACCACTGTGCGGCTCTTCGGCAATATTATGAGAATGTTGAATGGCCTGAGGGCGATCGTCATTTGGAATTGCATTTAATTGAAGACGTACTTCCAGGAGGCTATTTATGGGTATTCCCAATGACGGGAAATCGAGCCAATGTTGGAATCGGAATGCCTTCACATTATGTGAGTAAGAGAAAGGTTAACCTCAAGCAAGTTTTAGCCGAGCAGCTAAAGGCTGATACCGAGCTTGGGAAACGATTTGTGCATGCCAAACCTTTGGAAGACGTACGGGGATTTGGAATTCCAATCGGCTCGAAGAAATATAAATTGTCGGGAGATAATTATTTATTGGCAGGGGATGCGGCATGTTTGGTCGATCCGGCATCAGGAGAAGGAATTGCAAATGCTATCCGAAGTGGCAGGTTTGCTGGGGAGTATGCCATAGCGGCGCTTGAAGCAAATCAAACAGATGCGTCTTTTTTAGCAGCCTATGATAAAAAAATTTATAACATGATGTGGGATGAGTTGCGTTTCAGTCGATTTCTGCAAAAATTGTTTAGCCATAAACATTTTGTGAATCCAGCAATCCGGTTTTTTAAAAATACGAAAATTGGAAGACGTCTCTTATATCTTGCGTTTGAAGAAACAAACTTATATGGTGATTGGGCAAAATTGAGCTACTATTTGAAGCTTTTGAAGCCTGTGAAAAACTCCTAGTGTTGCGCAACTAATGCTTGTTATTTTTGTCTATTATTAAGTTAGCAGTAAATGCATATGAAAAGAATTATACTGAGCCTTTGGGTGCTGTGTTTTGGATTTGAGTTATTGGCTCAAGAAGTAGAGCGTCCTGTTTTCAGTGACAACGAACTCTATATCGGACTGAAGAAAGAATATGCACAAACGCTTCTCGCCGAAGAAGGTCAATTGAGCCGTAAGGCATTTTTAAAGGCGTTTTCTGAAGTGCTGCAAGAAGAAATGTTAGGTGATTTAACCTTGCCTTTCTACTCAGCTAAAGGAACCGATTTACAATGGGTGGCTCGTTTATCAATTACAGACTCTGAAGAGATAGAGCAAATAATGATAGGCTTAAATAATCATGATTTTAGCCATTATGCGGAACGTGTTCCAATTTTTTATCTTTCTCATACCCCCAATGATTTAGGGGCGAACAGCAATAATAATCAATGGCACCTGTACAAGATTAAAGCGCAAGAAGCCTGGGAGTATAGCAGAGGGTCGCGCCAAGTAAAAGTGGCCATCGTGGATGATGCAATGCAAATTACTCATCCGGACTTGACCAATAACGTTTGGGTTAATCCAGGAGAGATTGCCAATAATGGCATCGATGATGATCAAAATGGCTATGTAGATGATGTCAATGGTTATGATGTTGGCGGGAATGACAATAATCCTATGCCCAATTATAACAATTTCTCGCACGGTACCCATTGTGCCGGAATCGCCGGAGCAACTACCAATAACAATACAGGTATCGCTTCTATCGGATATAATATTACCCTGATTCCAGTGAAGTGCACCACAACAGGACAAACGAATACAACATCCATTCCTAGAGGTTATGAAGGTATAACCTATGCCGTTGCCGCCGGTGCTGATATCATCTCATGTTCTTGGGGTAGCATCTCTGGTGGTAATACGGGGGCTCAAGTAATTCAATTGGCTCAGAGTAAAGGTGCGGTAGTGGTTGCTGCAATGGGGAATGACTATAATGAACAACGGCAATATCCGGCCAGCTATTCTGGGGTTATTTCTGTTGCTGCAACGGCAAATAATGATTCGAAGGCAACCTATTCAAACTACGATACAACAACTGTAATCAGTGCCCCTGGAAACTATCTAAATAGTACTTTGACCAATAGTACATATGGAAGTCAGTCTGGAACGTCTATGGCTACTCCGTTGGTGGCTGGGCTTTTTGGCTTGATGAAGTCGCATATGTTGGGTATCGAAGTTGATGACCTAAAAAATTGCCTGATCAACTCAACGGATAATATTGATGCGTTAAATCCAACCTATGCGGGAAAATTGGGTTCCGGTAGAATCAATGCTGAAAGGTCCTTACAATGTGTTGATGCCATTAAACAAAGTAGTCCTCCTAAAATTAATTTGCAAGATTTTGGCAAGAGTTACTGTCCTGGCAGTTTTGTGAATTTTGAGGCGTCTTCAACTCTCGGCTACGTTGATAGCGTGCGATGGGAGTTTGATGGAGGAACACCAAATACGAGTTCATCTTTAAATCCGACCATCCACTATTCTAACCAAGGTACTTACTCAGTTAAATTGTGGTTATACAATGCCAATGGTTCTGATTCAAAGATTATTTCAAATGGTGTGGTAATATCTGATCAAGGAACTGCTCGAATGGTTGCCTCTGGTTTTGAAACTGGACTCGGAGGCTCGATTTGGACTGTCGATAATGAGAATCCTAATTTCGGCTGGGAGGACGTATTCTACCTGCATGGCTCAGATACCAATCATGCTGTCAAGTTAAAAGGTCACGGTTCAGGAGCAAATGGCTTACTTAGCACCTTGACCAGCGATGAGCTTAATTTTAGTGACTATGGTAATGCGCAACTGACTTTTAATTTTGCCTATGCGCCACGAAATGCAACAGCTAAAGACTCTTTGTTTATTGAAATTTCAACGAACAAGGGTGTCAGTTTTGAGCGTATTTATGCGGCTAACTTGTCCACTGATTTAGTAACAAGTAGTTTATCAAATGGTGCATTTACGCCAGTGAGTGATGCCCAATGGTGTGAGGATCAAGGAAAGTGTTTTGCAATTAGTCTCAAACGGCTTAACCGTGCACCATCCGTTATACTTAGAGTCAGTCACCTTGGCGCATCAAATGGAAATAATTTCTACTTGGATGATATTTTGGTAGAAGGCAATTGTGCTGTATTTAATACCGAAGCTGCTGTAGCTGCCACCGAAACTGTTCAGGTGGATGCCTGCGGACCCGTTGCGGTAAATTTTGTCGATGCTTCATTAAACTTTCCATCTCGTTTCCATTGGTATTTCCCGGGGGGTATTCCTGCCGAGTCGGAAAACCCAAATGTAACCGTCAACTATAATCAAGTTGGGGAATATGATGTGATTATGGTTGCGGAAAATCAATACGGGAAAGATTCAGCGATTTGGACAAATAGAGTTCGGGTTCATGAATTGCCTGCAGTAACTGTGTCGGCTAGTGATACGGTGTTCTGTGCTGGAGCAAGTGTTAGTCTTACTGCAAATGGGGCGAATGCATATACTTGGTCTCCCTTGGTTGCGATTAGTTCAACTTCAGGAAAAACAATTACGGCTAGTCCACCTTCATCAACGACCTATCAGGTGGAAGGCAAAGATGCGTTTGGTTGCACGAATACTGCTTCTATTCGTTTGGAAGTGCTAGTTGCGCCACAACAGCCGCTGATTTTTAAAAGTGGCAGTAGACTGTACATAGCGGTACAAAGTGGGGTTAACTACCAATGGTATCGCGATGGGATATTAATCGAAGGTGCTACTTCATTTGAACATACGGCCCTAATTTCTGGTAATTATGATGTGAAAGTATCGAGCAGCACTTCAGGGTGTTTTGTATGGAGTAGGGGAGCGGTATCGGTAATATTTGCCTCCGCTCAGATGATAGATGATGAGGGTGTTCAGCTTTATCCTAATCCAGCAAACATTTCATTTGCCCTAGAACAAAAAAGCGAAATTGGCGCCTATAAAATTTATGCTTCAGATGGGCGAATGATTCATGAAGGCCATGCCTTGCTCAATCATCTTATTGTGCCAACTTCAAACTGGTCAGCAGGAGTTTATCTCATTAGGTGGGGGGATGGTGATACCCAACATACAAGAAAGATTGTAATTCAACATTAACATGAAAAGGCGGCCTCGGTCGCCTTTTACTTTTTATCGCATGAAGGTATGAATGGGAGTATGAATAAATGGAATATCCAGCTAACTAGCTTGTTTGCCTCATTATGTTTGCTTGTTCACATTGAAACCTCTGGGAGACAGCTTACGGTTTTTCAAAAAGGTGAATATTATGAATGGAGCATTGATTTATCGGATATTCAAGAAGGCAAAAGTCTCTATATCATACTTCCTGAATTTGCACAAATTGATGGATGGAAGGAGCTTTCAAATCAGCATCTAGCTCCTTTATTCGAATATGCCATGCCGCGTTTTGAATACCGCTACGACACCTTTGATTGTTGGACACGAGAACTCATCGTTCCAAAAGGAGAGGAGGCAGGGGCTGTGAGAGGTGCAGGACAAATATTCGGACTTGCGGGACAAGCGAAAGAAGTGGAAAAAGGTTCACGTGGACAGGAAGATGCGTGGGCTTTAAGCTGGTTAGAAGAAAAAGAGCGTGCAGCCTTTCAAGGTGGCCAATTTATCAGTGAACAAATCATCAAAATTGAGCTGAAGCAAGGATTGAAGGCGGATAAGCGCGTACTACGCTTTCGAAGCAATGAATCCTTTATCCCGATGGTCTTTCTTGATACGAATGGTCAGTTGGTGGCAGAAGTAATGCATTTGTTCTCTATGGATGAAAAGGCAATGCTCGTTCCTGAAGAGCTCGACGGAGAACTCCTGAAAGTTAACCCTTATATATTGCCACCTCGGGTTAATAAACAACGACGTTCTTTTCAAGATTCGGTCATTGAATTTTGGGAGTCAAGGTCGAAGCCTACTTTACTTTACAGCTGGGATATCGGCACGGCAGGAGGAGATAAATGTGCTCCTTGCATTGCGCCACCTCCCCAGGTCATTTTATTGCAGGAACTCGGAGTAGAAACAAATTCTGAGCATTTATTTGTTGCCTATAGCATTGTTCCGCCACAGTCGGAAAGGATGTTGCTCGATCGACGATTTGAAAAATTTCAATATGTATTTCAGATGAATGAACCGGCAAAAGGGTATTTGCAATGTGCGGAGGCGAAGATTTATTTTAAAGAAGTAGAGGCTCGAAAAAAAGTTGAAGAGGCCAATTTAGATGCGCTTTTTAAAGAATCTACGTACTAATCGAATGGATAAAAAATGGCTGCTGGAGGATAAAATTTTCATGCTAGGCAACATTTTATCGATGAAGGTACTCTTTCCATCAAACACCTAGAAATTAAGATCTTGTTTCTGGAGTTTAATTCTTAGTATACTAATAATCAACTACTTATTGAGTAAAATTTAAGTAGGGCATGGCGTAAAAAAATTACTCTTGCTCTGGCTAATGGTCGCTTTATGCTTAACCCTGTTAACGTATGAAAAGGAACGTTGTAAGGTGGTCCATGGCCAGACGAGAGTGGTTATGTGATAAATATGGTTTGTAGGTTTTGTTCATGGTTTCAGTTGCTTTTTCTTACTAATACGGAATACGTATATTTGGCGGAGGAACAACTGAACCATGAAAAAACTGTTCGCTATACTTGCACTTCTCCTACTTGTTTTTGATTCAAATGCTGGCCATATCCGCGGTGGAGTCATTACCTATGAGCATGTGTCAGCGAAAAAATACACCGTGTATGCCCATATTTGGCGGGATTGTTCAGGGATTCAAATAAGCGCGTCTAATTTAAAAGTATATAACGATACATTTGGTTTAGTCGGAACCATAAGCACCCAGACTAAAATTTCTGCAAAAGATATCTCTCTCTATGATACGTCCAGCTCATGCAACTCAAATTATAGTTGTTCCAGTGTCGGCGGTTTTGAAGAGCATACCTGGAAAATGACGGTGGATTTTGCCAATTATTCAGGTTGCGAATTTTATTTGACTTGGGACCAATTCGGAAGAACAACATCTGTGACAACAGGCTCAGCAAACGAGAATTTTTTAATAGATACCTATATTAACTTGTGTTACGATACATTGGGGCGTTCTGTTTTGAAGGATGGTTATCCAGCTATGAATGTGATGCACAATAGGGACTGGCTCTTTAATCCAGGGCTTTATGATAGGGACGATTATTTCGATAGCGTATCTTTTTCCTTGGTAAATGGATTAAAAGGAATTAATTCTTCTATCTCGTATAGTGGAAACTTTAATGCCCAACGCCCTCTTACGTTCTTTGGCTTTCCAAATCAGAATTTAAATTGGCCAGCAGGTTTACGTCTAGATCCTTTATTAGGAACATTGGCATTTCGCCCTACACAAAATAATCAAATTGGTCCTGTTGTCATCATGCACAAAGGATGGAAAAAGGTGAACGATACCATGCGTATGGTAGGTTATGCCCGATATGATTTCACGCCTAGTGTTTTGAGTAGTACAATGGGTTCGGTCGGTATTTATCATAATATGTCGCCATCGCTGCACTACGTCTGCGAGAATCAAACAACTTGTTTTGAGATGTTTTTTGAGAATACGATGTCAAATGCGATGGAGCTCTCCTATTTTTTAGATGATTCATCCATACAGGTAGATACGCTGCAGTGGCAGGCAGACAGTATACGTCTTCGCGTTTGTTTCACTCCTGATAGCAACCATTTGTTATCAAGGGCCTATCGCATTATTTCAGATGCACGTGCAAATGTTTGTCCTTGGGTACTTAAAAGGAATTTTACCCATGGCTTTATGGTAGTCCCCGCTCCTGATTCCAGTAAGTTTCCTTCTTGGGATGTGAGTAGATCATGCAACCAGCTTAAAATTAGTGTGGCAGATACGGCCTCCTCTGGGAAAAGCGGCTATGCAAAAGCAGATTCTGGAAGCTATGTGAAAGACACCCTCATCCATACCCTTCAAGAGCAGGATACAGGCTGGTTTAGATTCCAAGTGATGCAAGACTGGGTGGGTTGTCAAGTTGTCTTTGAGGATTCAGTTTATATCGATAGTCTTTATCATTATTCAAGTGCTAGCATTCTTCCAGTAAAAGCCTGCGCTGATGAGCAGCTTGTTCTTCATGCTTTGGGCAGTGGAGGATTAGGTATTCAATCCATTCTTTGGGGAGATAGTAGCACACTTGATAGCTTTTCAATTTTTATAAATAGGGATACAACGGTGGCATTGAGAATGCTTGACAGCTCAGGATGTTTTTCCGTCGATACATTTGACCTTACCATGAATCCAACCTTTAGTGGCTCAGTTCCTGAATTAGGAATCTGCACTGAATTGCCAACGGGTACGCTTGTATTGTCAGCGGCTGTTAGTGGGGGTACTCAGCCTTATGTCTTTAATTGGCTGGGTCTTGGTTCGGGTAATAACTATACCTTTTCCCCACCTATGATGGATACCTCCATTGTGCTTGAATTGATTGATTCAGTCAATTGTCGTTTTTATGATACGCTCGATATTGATCGGTATATTCCAAACTACCCGCTTGTTAACCCCGATACTGTAGGCTGTTTTATTGGTTTCATAGATCTGAAGCCAGTGAATAAACTAAGCGGCACTTTTCAGTGGAATGGATATGGATTGTCCGATAGCATTCGTTTTTATCCGCCGGTAGGAAGTCATCAGAAAATTTTGCGCTATCAAGATAGTTTAGGCTGCAATACTTACGATACCGTAAATATTCTCAATCATGCAAAGCCCAATATGAATCTGCCTCCAGATACGGTGATTTGTGCCGGGCAAAGTATTCGAATTGACCCGGTTATCTATTCAGGAATACGTCCTTTTGT
This sequence comes from uncultured Burkholderiales bacterium, assembly GCA_964620355.1. Classification (GTDB taxonomy): domain Bacteria; phylum Bacteroidota; class Bacteroidia; order UBA8524; family UBA8524; genus UBA8524. The sequence continues at coordinate 160,162 of CAZUIT010000002.1, forward strand.
TTATGAATGGTTGCCCTATACCAGCCTAAATGATTCGTTTGTTCACGATGTTTTCTATCAATCAAGTCGCATTTATCTAAAGCTGACGGATAGTACCAATTGTTACCGCGTAGATTCGCTGGATGTGCTTATAAATTCCATTCCTCAAATTCGCCAACATAGTCCGTATTCTGTCTGCACCCGAGATTCCATGGTATCCCTCAGTCCTCTTTCGGGAACTTTAAATGGTGTTTGGCTTGGCACGGGTATAAGTCAAATCAATGGAGATTATTGGTTGGATACACGAAATTTGAGTGTCGAAAGTCACTATTTTAGCTTCGAATCTTTGAATGGTTCGGGAAATTGCACAGCGAAGGAGAGTTTGGAAATAATTATTCATCCATCTCCAAGTGTTGATGCTGGCTTGGATACCGGTCTATGCGGAGGAGGGCCACTCGTGTTCAGGGCCACGGCTAGCGGCGGAACAATGCCTTATTCTTTTGTATGGAATGACGACTCGTCTGAGTATTTAGATAGCATCGTACATTTTCTGAACTCGGATACGCTTTTCCATATAGCGTTGAGCGATTCAAACGGCTGTTTAGCATATGATACAGTCAGTGGATACTTCTATACAATCCCTACTTCATCGATCTTAAGACCAAGTCAGGATACCAGCCTCTGTGATGATAAGGTATTGTTTATAGAAGGAGATACCAATTCAACGAACGGAGTAAATGCAGTATATCAGTTCAATTATGGCATTCAAAATAGAAGTAATATTATCCCTGATTCTTCGTTTACGCTGCGTTATTCTGCACTGAGTACGCAGGGTTGTAGCGCAGATGATTCATTGAGAATATCCATGCTTAAGAATCCAATCATTACGAACATTACCTATTCTTCTGTTTGTGAAGATGAAGGAGATATACTCCTAGATTCTTTGGCAACACCCTATGGCGGGGCATGGATAGGTAAGGGTGTATGGACGGATTCTCTATCTTTTTATTTTAAACCAGACGCTTCAGGGACCGGGGTGTTTGGAATTGGGTATTTGTTGGTGGATAGTACCACGGGCTGCTTTGATAGTGCCAGTACTTTTGTATCTGTTGAAGAAAAAACGATGGTAGACTTTACGGCAGACTCAACTGTTGGTATCGCTCCAATGACCAGCACTTTTACCAATAACTCAATTGGTGGACTACAGTTTAACTTCCTCTGGTATTTTGGGGATGGTGATTCGAGTATAATGGCTCAACCAACCCATACGTATACTGTTCCCGGATTCTATGATGTGCAATTTCAGGTTTCAGGAAATCATTGTTACTCGTCATTAGTCAAGACGAATTATATACAAGTTGATACTAACACAACGGATTTAGCTCAGGGTGATTTTGGGAGGATTCAGCTATATCCGAATCCAAACACAGGGCATCTATTCTTAAAAGACTTTCCACAAGGAGCGAATTTTAAGGTTTATGATGCACTGGGAAGGGAAGTTGAATTCCATTTCAATTTACTCTCTGGTTCTTTGGCTGAAATACGTCTTGAAAAAAGCATGTCCGGTGCTTATATGATTGAAATATTTACTGCTGAAAAGCGCTGGATGCAAGTATTTGTGGTGGAATAATTAAATGAACTATCTAGTTTGATACGATGAGAAAGCCATGAAGGAGTTATATGTCTAAAAAAGATTTTATGTTGAGGTTTGTTTTGTTTTTTGCTTTGGTTCTGAGCTTTGGCTTTGCGCAGGCTTCCCACGTTTCGGGAGGAGTGATAAATTACAAATGCATTGGAGGAAAGAAGTATGAAATTTCAGTAAAAGTGTGGAGCGATTGTGGAAGTGGTACATCACTTCAAAAGGAAACGGTTAATATCTTAGATGCAAATGGGACTCGAATTGGCTTTATTACCAATCAAACAAAGCAATATGCTAAAGATGTATCACTAACCGATACATTTGGTTCATGTGGTGCAATCAACAGGTGCCAAGGCGGTGCTGCAAGCGTTAACGGAGTTATAGAGCATTATTGGACCATGACCTATGATTTTACAGGTTTTACATCGAATTGTGAGTTTTTTTTTACTTGGACGTCTTACAGCAGATTGGTATCAATAACCACAGGTTCCGCTGGCGGGGATTTTTTTATGGATGCTTATTTGAATCTTTGCTACGACACGTCAGCAAAATCAATTCTCCAAAAGAATACGGCAGATTTTACCATTGTTTATAACCAAGATTATTCCTTCTCTCCGGCCTTTTATTCTGAAGAGAATACCTATGATAGTATATCCTATGAACTTGCAGCGGCACAGCGGGATTTTAACACGAGCGTTTCTTATTCTGGTAATTTCAACTCTTCCCGTCCAATGAGCTTTTTAGGATTTCCAAATTCTAATGCGAGTTATCCAGCAGGCTTGAGACTGGATGGTCAAACTGGGAATTTATTCTTTCGCCCAACAGGAGCAAGCGAAGCCGGTCCGATTGCGATTCTTTATAAAATTTGGAAGGAATACAATGATACCATGCGAATGGTGGGATACTCACGACTAGACTATGCTCCTACAGTCATTTCAAATCAAAATAGCGGGCAGTTAAATTTAACATCTTCCCAAAATCAAAGCCATGCAGTATGCCTAGGGACAACCCAATGTCAGGAGTTTGAAATAACTGGAGGAGGAGATTCGGTGTTTGTTAATTTGTTATTGAATAATCAACATCTAAGCATAGATACGGTTTCATGGAGTACAGATACGGTGGTGTTTAAAATCTGTTTTTCGCCTGACTCCAATGATTATGGAAAGCAGGATATTGGGGCTCTCATATCCTATAGTCGATCTGCTTGTCCTTTCCTGCGGCGAAACTCTGTTTTTCATTCATTCAGCGCTGTTTCTGGGCCAGACACTTCTAAAATCCCTTCTTGGAAGGTGGAACGAAACTGCAATGAACTTACGCTGATTGTCTTAGATACTGCCGGTGCGCAAAAACCAATCTATATCAAGTCTAGCCAAGCAAATCAATACCTGAAAGATACTGTAAAAATTAGCCTTGGAAATAGTGATACGGGATGGTACCATTATACAATTCTGCAACAATGGCCTGGCTGTGATTTGCTATTTGAGGATTCTATTTATATCCCAAGTCTATTTGACATTCAACTTAATGCGCAAACCCCATCTTGGTCCTGTTATAATGCCTATAGTGAAATTTCTCTCAATCCAACAGGAGGAACTGGCGTTCAAAGATATTTGTGGAGCGATAGTTCTAGCTCAAGTACATTCTCAATGTTGGTTGATCGAGATACCAGTGTTTGGGTCCAGATATTGGATAGCTCAGGGTGCGAATTGCGGGACAGTTTTGAATTTACCTTGAGGGATACCCTTTCTGTTCATGTTCCGTTAATTCAACTGTGTACTGAGCCCTCTACCTTGGCGCTTGAATTGGTGGCACAAGGACAGGGTGGTACCTTGCCGTATACTTTCGAATGGATGGGCCTCGGGCAAGGCAATCATTTCAATTTTATTCCTCCGCTGCAGGATACCGCGATTGTATTGCGTTTCAAGGATAGCGCTGGATGCACCCTTTACGATACTTTGCCTATCGACAGATATATTCCACATGTTCCACAAATAAATCAGGATACCATCGCTTGCAATTTGGGAACACTCCACTTGAAAATCCTTAATCATGTGAATACGGGAACTTATTTATGGAATGGCATATTGGCTGAAGATAGTATCATGTATTCAGTTCCTTCAGGGTCTACCAGTGTATTTATTCGGTATGAAGACAGCATTGGTTGTTTGACCTATGACACGGTTTATATAGTCAATAATGATAATCCTACGGTAGACTTGCCTTCTGATACGGTTCTTTGTTCTGGCGCTAGTTTGCAGCTTAATGCGGATGGGTCTGGAGCGAAAAAACCATATACCTATAGATGGGAACCTTTTACAAGTCAGGCTGACTCATTTGTTTCTAATGTCTATAATTCGAGCACCAGAGTAATAGTTGAAATTCAAGATTCAAATGGCTGTAAAAGCCGAGATTCTATAGATGTCTTGACGGATAGGTTTATTCGCTTCACTGAGAATAGGCCACTGAAAGTATGTAGGAATCAGGCTACCCTTAATCTGTCTGATATTTCGGGAGCAATAACTGGAACATGGAGCGGAACAACCGTCTATCAATCAAATGGAGATTATTATTTTGACGCCCAGTTAAATGCAATAGGAACATATTGGTTGTTCTTTGAATCCTCGGTCGGATCTGGAGTTTGTTCCATTGATGATTCATTGGAAGTTCAGATTATCGATATTCCATCATTAGAACTGCCTTCAGATACGGGAGCATGCTCAGGGCTTCCGTTTACGCTTCGTCCAACTAATGTGATGTCTGCAAATCTGACCTACACTTGGAACAATGCAAAAGAACCAGGAGCAGATAGCTTCAGTCTTGCCTTCGTGCAAGATACCTTGGTCATATTGCAGATAGAGGATGTCAATGGTTGCAGAAATACAGATTCGACAAAACTAAGGGTTCATCCACTCCCAGAATTGAATTTGCTCTCTCCGACATTGGACACCTTTTGCACAAATAATGCAATATGGATTGATGTGGATACAATTGGCTTGGGACCTTTGGGAAGTGTGACTACGGTGCCAGCTAATCTGCATAAAAATAATTGGCGCATCTTTTCAGATACGCAGCTATTTGTTTCAGTTATGAATTCGTATGGATGTTCTACTGATTCTGTTTTTAAGGTTTATGCAAAGCAAAGTCCTCAAATTACCATGATGGACACGCAATATACCTGTAGCAATACTGGTGCTATTCTCCTAGTTCCCTTGGCATCTCCATATACAGGAGTTTGGTATAGTTATACGGCGTTCGTCAAGTCAGGTCAACTTTCTACTCAACAATCGGATACCGGTTTTAATAAGGTGTTTTATCAGTATACGGGCCCCAATGGCTGTACTTCGCTTGATTCGATCAATATCTATATTCAGCCAGCTCCAACACTTGACTTTGTTGCGGATAGTGTCAAAGGAAAATTTCCGTTGACGGTTGAGTTTACGAATAAGTCAAATGGCACTTATCAAGATTACTTTACCTGGTTCTTTGGTGACGGAGATTCGAGTAATCTGGAAAACCCTAGCCATGTTTATTCAAAAACGGGGAAGTATACGGTTAGTCTCAAAATTTCCGGGTACTTGTGTCAAAGCCGCATTTCTAAATTCAATTATATTCAGGTGGACTCTTCAGATGGAGTAGGTATGTATTTGCCCGATAATAATGGTATCGAAGTTTACCCAAATCCGAGCCATGGCACATACCGCATTAGGGGGCTTGAAGCGACGGTGATTTCAAAGGTATTCGACGCACAGGGTAAACAGATTGAAATCATTCAAACAAGAAGTGGAGATATTCTGGAGATAGAGTTAAAGTCCTGTCCGCCAGGAATCTATCTTTTGCAACTTGAGGAGGCGGGTCGCTTGTATCGAATCCGACTGATAAAAACAGGGGAGTGATGGGCTATTACCCCACCGGCTTAAATTGCTCAAAAGCTTGTAAGCAGTTATCGCAATAATGCATGGCGCGGCAAAGTGTTGGTCCGAAGGGCGTGGTTAGGCGGGTATTGAGGCTGCTGCAATGCGGACAGGCTACATTCGACAAAACCTCCAATTCAATAAATCCATTGCTATGTTCTGGCGGGGGTGCAAGTCCATGCTGCAAGAGGGCTTTTCTTCCTTTTTCGGTGATTAGGTCGGTGGTCCAGGTTACATCGAAATTGGTACTTACATCCACATTAGGGATTCCCATGTCATGAAGTTTATCTCGCACCATGTCTTCCATCACGCGAAGAGCAGGACAACCACTGAAGGTAGGAGTAAGAATGACTTTGGCGCTTTGGTTTGCTGGGTCAGACTCAACATGAGTTACGATGCCTAAATCGACCATAGAGATGGTGGGGATTTCAGGATCCATCACCTCCTCCAAAGCTTTCCATATGTCGTTCGTGCTTACCATTCTGCGCCTGGATCAACGCGGAATACTTCCGTCATTTCATCCAATAGAGGTTGTAGGTTTTCTGTATGTTTACCTCCACGTCCGCCATATACTGGCTTCCATGTGTTTTCGTCTGGAATCGTCAATCCTGCAGCTTCAATAACTGGGGCTATTGCTTCCATCCATTGTGCTTTTAAGGCTTCTTCTCCTTGCCAAACACCTTCTTTGATGAGGGTATCTTCGTATGGAGATGGTTCAAAAACTCCCAAGGCCAAATTCCAGCAAAAATCCAAGCTCGATTGCATACGGCTTTTGCTTTCTTCCGTACCTTTTCCCAATTGCATCACGAAGGTGTCGCCATGAAATTTATGGTATTTTAACTCCCCTCTGAACTTACGTGCAAGTTTTGCTAATGGCTCATACGATGAATCCATCAGCATGGTATAACGAAGCAATTCGGCATTGTCGAAAAGGAAATGACGCATCAAGGAGAAATCATACTCTCCGATTGGGTATTCTACCAGTTCGCTATTATGAAACTGAAGGTCGTTACGGGTAAAGGCAACCGTGTCTGGGTCTGCTTCACCGAGGTTGTTCAATAGTTGGTACAAGGCCAAAGCTTGACCAAGTTTGTCTTGCGCCATGGAGGAAAAGGAAATGTCTTCCTCTAACATCGGACCGATACCAGTCCACTCTGAATTTCGGTGACCAAGGATCAAAAGGTCATCAGCCATTTTATAGAGCAACTCCTTAACGGCAAGGGTGTTTTGTTCGTTCATGTTCATAATCAAGATCCTTGTTTGGCTTTGTATTCGTTAATTTTATCCATCACTTTGTATGGAGTTGCTTCGCGGTATTGTTTTTCTGGCGTAGTGGTGAAAATGTCTGAGTCGTCGTAATCCGAAGCGAAGATATCACCCGTACGTGCTACCCAAATATTTACGCTCATTCCTCTTCTGCCATATTGTTCCTTACCGAATAAAAGGGCCATCTCTGGGTTTGGAGCATGCACCGTACCTACATGGGTATGATGTTGTCCTCTTTTCTTTTGATGGAAAACCTCGTAGGTTTCGAAATGCTCCAAAGGCTGGAGTTCTTTTTCCATGCTGGCATCGCCATCGAGTTCAGCACGGGATATACGTGGGTCTAAGGATTTTATGATCATAACAAGGATTAAACTAACGCAAGTTAGTTAAAATGTTATGGAAAGCAAAAGGAAGACGATGAGACGGTGAGACAGTGAGATGGTTAGACGGGTAGACAGACTGAGCTATGGCCGGTAATTGGGGTTATTGACAAAGCTTGAGTCGGAAAGACTTTGTAGGAAAATAAGGAGCGCGGTTTTCTCTTCTGAACTCAAAGTAAATCCGCTAATCATAGTGCTTTTGTATGGGCCATTTGTGCCTCCGGATGCATAAAAGTCGATGACGTCTTCCAGAGTTCTGATGGACCCATCATGCATATAAGGTGGCGTGAGGGCGACATTTCTCAGGGATGGGATTTTGAATTTGCCGCTGTCGGTATTGAGCTTGCTGAAGCGCCATCTTCCGGGGTCTTGGTAATAGGTGTACAAGCCATTATTCTCGGGTTTAAAATTGGTAAAATAAGGCTCAGCATGGCATTTGGAGCAATTAAGCCTGTTTGATAGAAAGAGCTGGTAGCCTTGCTCTTCCTGGCTGCTCCGGATTCTTCCTCCTCGGTTTGCTTCATCATAAGGAGAATTAGCACTGACAATGCTTCTTTCAAACGCGGCAATTGAACGGGTGATGGAAAATGGTCCGGGTTCTTGGCCATAAGCAACCCGACTCAATGAATCGTAATACGGAATCTTGCTCAGGGCAATTCCGATATCGACAATATTGGAGGCAAATTCATTGTGTTCTTGTATTGGGACAAGAATCTGCATTTCTAGCGTTGGAAGTGAGGCCTCTCTCAAATAATGGGGCTGGTAAGCGAGGTTAAAGAGCGAAGGAACATTGCGCGTTCCAGGTCTTTGGAAAACACCAGGGGTCGTGGCGCCAGTATCAGCAAACGCAAATTTAGGTTGATGACAACTTGCGCAGCTGATGCTTGAATCAAGACTTAAAATTGGATCATAGAATAGGGCTTTCCCCAACTCAATTCGCGTCGCATTGGGTTGATTGTCACTCGGAATATTGGGTGGAGGAAAGTCTTCCGGGTAGATGCTGTACCAAGGTTTGATGTCCTGGGTTTGCTGACTTTCTTTTTTGCAGGCCGTCCAAATAAGAATGCTCAAAAGCAATAGTAATAGGCCCCGGTTTTTCATTAATTCGGGTCGCTATAACGTGGGTCGTTAATCAGTTGGTAGTCTGTTAAAGTTTTAAGGAATGCGAGGAGGTCTGCTTTTTCTTGTACATCCAGCATCAATCCTGTGCCTCGGGTGTTTTTCAGGGCGGGGTCTAGGCTAGGAGAACCTTTCAGTCCATGGTCATAATGGTCTATCACCTCTTCTAGGGTAGCGAAACGGCCATCATGCATATAGGGAGGAGTGAGGGCAATATTTCTTAAGCTGGTTACCTTGAATGCGGCTCTATCATTAGGATTTCCTGTTACATTTTCGCGTCCGAGGTCCAAGAAGTCAACTGAGCTGTCGAGCCCGTTATTGGTATAACGTCCAGTAGAAAAGTTGGCGCCACCATGACAATGCGCGCAATCGGCGCCCGATTTTTCTGGAAAGAAGCTATTGTATTCGGCAAAGAAAAGTACACGTCCTCTTTCCTCTTCTGGGGTTAAGCTTTGCGTGCCAGCCAAATAGCCATCGTACTTACTTTGGTGTGAAACGATACTATTCATAAACTGCTCCAAGGCCAAGGAGATTTTAACAGGGTTGATTTCACTGGACCCAAAAGCTTTGCTAAACTGGTCGGTATAGGTGGTCATGGCCGACAACTTGCTCACCACATTCGGTAGGGTTTCATCCATCTCCAAGGCGTCTTGAATCGGAAGGATAGCCTGGTCGCGGAGTAAGTGGGCTCTTCCATCCCAGAAGAATTCATTTTTATTCCATAGCATATTGAATACAGCCATGGCCTGTCGCTTGCCCTGCATTCCGCGAATTCCTGTTGATAGTTTTGCTGTATCGCTAAATGCATTCGCCTGGCGATGGCAGCTTGCACAGCTCTGTGTTCCATCACCTGATAATGCCGTTTCATAAAACAACATTCTACCCAATTTCACACCTTCTACCGTCAGCGGATTGTCTTCTGGCTGATCAGGAGCGGGAAGGCTTCCGTATTCTAGCGTATAACTTGGGTTATCATAAGGAGCATTCGTATCTGGTTCGTCTTTCGTACAACCCCATAGAAGGAGTATTCCACTTAAAACAAACAAAAAACTTACTTGGGTAATTCGCATAGCAAGTCTAAGCAGTTACCACCCATTTGATGAGTGAATAGTTTTGTTCGGTGCCGATAGCGCGAATGAAATAGATACCAGGCTTGTCAACCTGAAGCGTATTTGATTCACTCGGATTTGTTAGTTTCAAGACCTCTTGTCCTTGTTGGTTATAGACAAGAATAGACTGAACCATTGACGGGTTTTCTATTTGAAGGGTGGTTGTTTGAGCACTCGGGTTTGGAAACAAACGGGCATTCAAAGAAATTGGAGCCTCTATCGAAAGTGCTGAAGCATTGCCTTCTTTCGATGTGAATACTTTGGTATGGAAATTATTCATCAAGTATTCGCCTTCAAAATTTTCGGCATGAACGAGGATTCCATCTTTGGTGATGATGCCTGCCAAGGTTTGTTGGTAATCTGCGTTCAGTTCAATTGTGAGGTCAGAGCCTGCAAGGGTTCCAGAGGTGGAAATTTTAATTTGCTTGTAGTTGACGTCTCCCAAGGAATGAATTTCCATATTCTGGTTTCTCATCGGACCAGCGCTTCCTTCCAAGGCTACAAAACGATAACCAGCTTCCCAACCCCAATGCATGGAGGGAGATTTTGGAGAAAGAGGGTGACTAGGAGCAAAAGCGCTTGGGTCATCATGATTCACTGCAGGTTCAACGCCAACAGCAAAACGAATTTCTTCCAAGCTTGTGATATTGAAATTCCCCAACATCACATTGGTGCTAGTTCCTGCGTTAATTAATAACCAAGTAATGTCCACCTTGGTGATTTGACCACCATCATGCACAAGGGCAATCTGACTGATATAGTATTCTAACCTGCGGAACTTTACTTCTTCACCATCGGCTGTTTCCGTGTCTTTATTGAAAGCAAAAGTTTCAGTGCCAAGCAGATGGTTCATTTTTAGGTAAACATCTGATTGAGCCTTTACAGCATTTGAAAATAATGCGAGAAGCACAAAGCTGGAGAGTATAAGTTTTTTCATACGATTCAATTCAATGATCAAATATAACAAGGATTTCGTGAATTGGTCTGAATCCCGAATGGCTGGGTTAGATCAGTCCTCGCGCTTTCAACTCTAGGTATCTATTGATGGTATTGATCGTGAGGTCTTCCGGACTAGTGAGCAGGGAAGTAATTCCATTTTTACGCAATTCAGAAACAATTTGCTCTTTTTCGAACCGCATTTTCTCGGCCACCGTTTTGCGGTAAACATCGTGCAGGTTTTTGGCCTTTTTATGAAGGAGTTCTAAGGTTTCTGTGTTTTCAAAGAATACCACCAATAACAAGTGATTCTTGGCCATCGCCTTGAGGTAGGGCAAGCGGCGTTTCATGGAAGAAACGGTATCAAAATTTGTAAAAAGAATCAGTAAAGAGCGCTGAGGCACAAACCTTTTTAATTGCAGATAGAGTCGCTCATAATCCGACTCAAGAAAGCGGGTGTCCTGACGGTAGAGCAGCTCTTGAACCTGGGTCATGTGGCCGGGTTTTCTTGAGGCAGGCAGGGTTTGTGTTTGCTGTTCGTCGAACGTGATGATGCCCGCCTTATCATATTTCTTAATGGCGATATTGGCGAGAACCAAGGAGGCATTGATGGCGTGGTCGAGCAGGGTCATATCAGCGAAAGGTTGGTTCATTACCCGGCCTTTATCGAGTAAACAATATACTTGCTGGGAACGCTCGTCTTGATATACATTGGCCATCAGCTTGTCGCGCCTGGCGGTGGCCTTCCAGTTGATGGTTCTGAAATCGTCGCCTGCTACATATTCTTTGATTTTTTCAAATTCAGTATGCTGTCCTACACGCCTGATTTTTTTAATTCCGGCCATGGTAAGATGATTGCTGATGGCCAGGTATTCATACTTTAACATGGATAAATAACTCGGGTAAACGTGTACTTCACTCGGACTCTGGAGCGTGAATCTTCTTTTAATTAGCCCGAATTTCCACTGCGCTAATACTTGAATGGCGCCAAATTCAAAAAAGCCACGTGTTGTTGGACGATGGGTATAGCCAATGCTATGATTGGATTTCTCTCGTATGAAGCCTTGGTAATTGAAGTTTCTTACCTGCCATTCTATAGGAAGCTCATCATACACTTCTATGGGGCAGTCGAAGGGATAGTTCGACCGGAGTTCAATGCGGATTTGGTTATCGTCGCCATTGCTCAATTTAGGATTGAGGCTTCGGCTTCCTTCAATCCCTCCATAGCTAAAAAGTTGAATGTATTCGGTACAAACTGCAGCAATTAGCAGCAATGCCAACCCATGAACTCCCCATAGGATAATAGGGAAAACAAAGGCCAGGGTATAGAGCACCACGAGAACTCCTAATCCTAGGAAGAACCGCGGACTAAGAAAAAATCGGGAGAAGCTATTTTTGAGTGCACCAATCACTATCTCGGCACCTCCACCTGGTTAAGTAAACTATTAAGGAGGTCGTCGGCTTGAACCCCTTCCATTTCTTTTTCTGGGCTCAGCAATATGCGGTGTCTGAGCACTGGTAACGCACAGTATTTGATGTCGTCTGGTATAACAAAGTCGCGGCCTTCCATGGCGGCCTTTGCTTTTGCGGCATTAAGGATTGCAACACCTCCACGCGGAGATGCACCCATATAGATTCCATTGAAGTTACGAGACAGGCGCACAATATCGTTGATATAAGAAAGTATGGATTCGCTCACAGAAACCTGCTTAACTAAGTTGCGCAATGCAAGAATTTCTTTGGCATTCAAAACTTCAACGAGTGCTTTGGTTGGATCCTGAGCATTGGCGTGATGATGCATGGAGAGTACCTGTATTTCCTCTTGTTGGGAAGGATAGCTTACCAGGATTTTCATCATAAAACGATCCAATTGCGCTTCAGGCAATCGATAGGTGCCTTCATGTTCAATCGGGTTTTGAGTGGCCAAGACCATAAAAGGAGCCTCAAGAGGAATGCTCGTTCCATCTACCGTTATTTGGTACTCTTCCATCACCTCAAATAAGGCAGCTTGTGTTTTTGCTGGTGCCCGGTTGATTTCATCAATCAAAACAATATTGGAATAGATGGGTCCTTTGCGTAATTCAAATTCTTGGCTTTTTTGGTTATAGATGGTCGTTCCCAAAACATCTGAAGGCATGAGGTCTGGCGTGAACTGTATGCGTGTAAATTGGGTCGCAATACTTTTAGCCAGTGACTTGGCCGCTAGTGTTTTTGCTACACCAGGAACTCCTTCGATAAGCACATGCCCATTGCCAAGAAGTGCAATAATCAATTGGTCGATGAATGCTTCTTGACCGATGATAACTTGGGCCAAATGGTGCTTCAACTGATCAATTTTTTGCTTGATTTCGCTGAGGTCGACGCGTGATTCAAATTCATTCATGTCGTTTGTATTTTCCTGATTGAGCATAAAATTCTTCTAATAAATTATTGAGGCGAAGGAGAAAATTGGGACTCACCTGTTTGAATTCATTGAGTCCTAAAATTATTTCCTTCAGTTTATTGAGTATGGATTCATCAACCCCAGATTTTTGCTGCAGATTTATCCAAAAGTCGGATTCGTTTTCTCGCAGCAAATACATTAGTTGCACATTGTGGTAAAAGTAGCGAATCTTCTTTTTCGCCATGTCGATATGATCGGCTTGATTGAGGTAGAGGTCGCCAATTGTCTCTAAAAATTCTAGGGATTTGTTCTGTGGTTTCAGGATGACTGGAACGGGTCTTTGTTTTCTTTTGGCGAAGAATAGGAGGGCCAATAGTGCTCCCCAAACCAGAATATTCCAGGCATATTTTAAGGCGTCATTTCTATCGAGCACTTGAAAAACATCGGAGTCGCTTTTATTGAATGGCTTATAGTATTCATCCCATAGAACGGGCTGAAGTGGCAGATAGGATAAACATCTCGAAATATATTCGGGCGACTCACCAAGGTAAATATTGGTGAATATCTCAGGGTTAAGGTGCAGGAAAATAGCTCCTTCACCGCAGCGTACACGGATGAAATTTGGAAGCTGTGATTTTGCATCAATGCCCAATACCGTGATGTCGGGGTCTTCGTTCGCTAGGTTAAAATAGGTATTGGCTCCTAATCGATTAAAAATATAGTTTTTTCCCTCAAATGCTGGGTTAACTAATTGCAGGGTATTGATGGTGTCTTGATTCCATTTAAAATTTGCTGTTTCAAGAATGCCGAGCGTTTCATAGAAATCCGGTTCAATGGAGTTATTGGCAATAAATACCTGATTCCCATTTTGAGCGAAAGAAACAAGCATTTCAGCGGCTACTTCACCGAACTCGATATCGTTTCCAATAAAGAGGAGATTTGTATTTTGCAACTCATCATCCATCCAATCGATGATGGGTTCGTTGAGAATATCAATTTCCTGATCTTGAAATAAGGCGCTGAGTTGTTCGTGCAAGAGGAAAGTTCCATAGGGAATTTTATCCTCCTTCTCAAAAGTTGGATTCCAATTGATAATGGTTTGGTCCTTATAATTAGTCACCAGGATGACGAAGAGAATTACCCAGATATACCAGAGGCTTTTAATACGTTTCACCGCGCCCTCCTTTCTGATTCTTCATTTGCATGAAAAGGCCCTTCGCTTCCTCGTAAAGCCCTGCTGTGATGGTGTATTCTCCATACTGACTGTATTCAAAGAGTCGAACAAGTCGTGTTAGGGATGTTTTATGCCATTCGCTTTTCAGTTCACGGAGGTAATCGCTATTGGTCTTTTCTTTTTTCCAAACAATGATTCCTTGCTCCTTTAAATGAACCAGGCTGAGGATAAAAAGGTAACGCATGGCTAACTGGTAGTCGTTCGCGTCATCTGCATCCCGCCATTGCTGAAAGAGGTCTTCCTGTGTGCCTTCATAATCCATAAATTGGATGGTTTGACTTCTCCCCATATCGCCAAAAATCATGCGTGAGCGGCGCATCTTTCTCACATAATAGAGAAGGAAAGCAAGCCCCACTAAAACACAGGTCCAGATGATGATTTTCTCCGCCAGCACCACATCTTCAAAACGAGCGTCTTTAAATATCTTCTTTAGTATCCATTCAATAATTCGATCGAATAGGCTGGGTGTTTCTATCTTCTGTTGGTCGTAAGAAAAGGCCGACTCGGTAAGGCGTTCTTGTAAAAGTAGGGTGTCGAAATACCGCTCTTTCACCGCGGAGCTATCCCAATTCTCAGGTTGGATGGATTGTCCAGTTGCCAAGCTAGAGATTAGTAGGAAGATCCAAATTACCGGGTGTCGTCGGTTCATGAATAGGTCGACAAGTCTGGTGTTTCCGCTAGTTGAGCAACCCGTCGTTTGAGGCTGATATTATCATTACGTTCTTTATTGGTCAGGTAGAAGCCGGTATAGCTCATGGCAATAAAGAAGGTAGTGAGAAAGCCTAGAACGGTTGAAATATTTTGGTAGATCATCAGGAAATAGGGTGAATTCACAGAGAATGGCACTTCTATACCCAATGACCTAAGAATAGGAATCAGTTGGAGGGAAATGCTCGGAATCACAAAGATTCCATAGATAATCAGGTATGAAAAAAACAAAATGGCGAGCCCCTTCCACCAACGATTACTTAAAAGTCTTCTTGCTTCACTCCACGCATCGAACATAGGCTTTCTTTCAAAGAGATAAACAATCATCCAGGTGATCTGGAGAATGAAAAACATGATGAAACCTACAAACACTAACGGCAAAATAATCACCATCATAAATGGGCCAATGGAAACTAGTGCTCCCATAACCAAGGTGAGGATGATGGCAACAATGAAAAAGATGATTCCCATCAACATAATGGCAAATATCAAACGCCATCCATGCTCAAACACTTGATTCCAGATATCATTCCAGGTAAAGTTTTCTGGACCTTTTTCATCATAAAGCTTGACATAATAAACGCATCCCCAGAAAATGGCGATATAAGTTAGAAAGCTAATCAAGATAGCCAAAATAAGTTGGCCATTAATAAACGAACCAGGTGTTCTGAATTGATTATTTCCTAAGGCCTGTACATCGCTGATTTGCTGGGTCGTTCCTAGAAAATACAGAGTGCTGGCTGCAAGAACCAATGGGATGGTCATCAACCCAATGGTTTTAAACATATGCTTATAATGCCGGCGGATAAGGGCAATTGCGAAGCCCATGGTTTGGCCGACGTCGCGAATTTTATAAAGTTCAATTTTCTCGTTCATTCTCTTTGAATTTGTGAGTCATATAGGGTAGGTAAATAAAATACCAGAATACCAGTCCCAACGAAAGGATGATGATGGGTATACTGATGGAAGGGTTTTGATAGTATCGGGTAACAAATCCTTCTAAGAATCCGGCAATTATAAAAAATGGGACGAGTCCGATAACTATTTTCATTCCTTCTTTGGCACTTTGTTTAAAGCGTTCAATTCGGGTGAAATTTCCGGGGAAAAGAAATCCGCTACTCAAATGTATTCCTGCACCGCCAGCTACAACAATAGCGGTAATTTCTATCGTTCCATGAATCCAAATCCCTTGAGCTGAAATACCAAATAGGCCTTGTTGCAAGAAGAAGGTCTGAAAGCTGCCCAGCATAATGCCATTACGCAAAAGGAGGGAGCCAGGTCCAATCGGACTAAAAAAGCCAAGCACAAAAGCGAGAAAGGCCACCTTGATATTATTGAAGGTGATGGAGGTAAACATATCTCCTTCGCCCCGCATGCCATATATGCCCATAGGGTCCCCATTTTCTATATTTTGTAGGGTTAGGTCGACATAGGCATCGCCCAAAATGAGCCGGGGAAAATCCGGGTTGAAATACATGCTAAGCGAACCGATAAGGACGGCAAGAAGAAAAAGAACCAAGGCTGCCAACATCGACCAACGTGCACGGTACATGGTCTCTGGAATTTCGTTCAGCCAATACCGCTTAAAGCGACCACGGTCTTCTTTCTTGTTTTTATAGATGCGCCGATGAAAATAGAGGGCGAGTTCATTTAGGTAGCCCGATGTCTTGGATTTGGGGTAGAATGTTTGGCTATAAGCTAGGTCATCGGAAATTTCGATATAGCGTTCGGCAAGTTCATCTGGCTCATTTTCGGCTTTGGATTGAATGTCGCTTTCGATTTCTTGCCATCTGGACTTTCTTAATTTTATAAATCGCGCTTCTTTCATTGCCTAGATTCCAAAATTGCACAAATAATTGAAATAATTTGTCGTTCGAACGTATAATTGAAAGAATATGGATGAAAAGTTACACATACGTACTAGCACGGGTGTTGGATTGGACTTCGAATTAGCGAGCTTGGGCGATAGGGTAATGGCTTGGTTTATAGATGCTTTAATCATTGTCGCCTATTTGATTATTGTGTATTTCGTGGCAAAAGAAGCCGGGATTGCAATGGAAGCGTCATTCATTATTCCGATGAGTTTACCCGCAGTATTTTATCATTTTTTGAGTGAGGTGTTTATGAACGGTCAATCCATTGGCAAAAGGTCTCGTGAGATTCAGGTGGTACGACTCGATGGTGAAAAAGCAGATATTGGGAATTATGCGATGCGAGCCTTGGTTAGTCTTCTTGAGATTTTTCTTCTTCAAGGTTCTATAGCCATTCTATTTATAGTGAGCACAAAATACGGACAACGCTTGGGTGATTTAGCTGGCGGAACAACCGTGGTAAAAACGAAAAAACAAAGTAGGCTTGAGGATACCCTCTTTCGTGAGGTCAATGAAGCCCATGAGGTGGTTTATTCCCAGGCCATTGGTTTGAGCAATGAAGATGCTGAGACTTTAGGACTCTTATTGATGGAATTAAAACGGCAAAAGAATAGCAGACATCTAATGATTATGGTTCCCGAAGCACGACGTAATATTTGCGAGCGTCTACAAATTGAACCGCATGGAAATGATTTAGATTTTCTCCATCAGCTTCTCAATGACTATAATTTTCTTCAGTCGAAAGCTTAATGCAGACAGTCGAGATATGCTTTTACCGCATTTTCATAACCCATATAGAGAGCGTCGCAGATTAAAGCATGACCGATGCTAACCTCTAGCAGGTTTGGTATATTTTCTTGGAAGTAACGCAGGTTTTCTAGGCTTAAGTCATGACCGGCATTGATTCCTAGTCCGATCTCATTGGCGCGTTCAGCCGCCATTTGGTAGTCGGCGATGGCTTGTTCTGGGTTTTTTGGATAGTTATTGGCGAAGGATTCAGTATAGAGTTCTATGCGGTCAGCATTCACCTTTTTTGCTCCGTCTATCATGGGGAGTATCGGGTCGACAAAGAGCGAAACACGAATTCCTGCTGATTGAAATTCTGCTACAATGTCTTTCAAGTAATTCGCATGCCGAACCGTTTCCCAGCCTTGGTTGCTTGTAAGCGCGGTGCGGATGTCAGGAACGAGGGTTACTTGCTCTGGAACTACTTCCATCACCAAATCCATGAAGCGCTTCTCCATAGGATTGCCTTCGATATTGAATTCAGTAGTAACTACTTTTTTAAGTTCACGCACATCATCATAGCGAATATGACGTTCGTCTGGGCGTGGGTGAACCGTAATTCCCTGGGCTCCAAACTTCTCTGCATTCAATGCTGCTTGGATAAGGTCCGGGTTATTACCACCCCGTGCATTTCGCAAGGTGGCGAATTTGTTAATATTAACCGATAGCCTCGTTTGTCCCATCATTATTTGGCTTTTGCAGCGTACAGTGCGAGACTTTGTTCTTTGATTTCCTTGCTGTCTAAGAAGTCGTCATAAGACATTAACTTATCAATCATGCCGTTCGGTCCGATTTCAATCACGCGATTGGCGACAGTATGCGTAAACTCGTGGTCATGTGAAGTGAATATCACGGTTCCTTTGTATTCAATCAAGCCATTGTTGAAGGCGGTAATTGATTCAAGGTCCAAGTGATTGGTAGGCTCATCCAAGATTAACATGTTTGGGTTGGCCAACATCATTTTCGAAACCATACAACGCACTTTTTCTCCTCCAGAAAGTACGGAGGCTTTTTTCAAGGATTCTTCACCAGAGAATAACATGCGTCCAAGGAAACCGCGAATAAAGGTTTCGTCTTTTTCTTCTGAGAATTGACGGAGCCAGTCGATCAAATTATCGTCTACTCCTTCAAAATACTTGGTATTCTCATTTGGGAGATAGGCTTTATTGATGGTGATGCCCCAATCTACGGTTCCAGTATCAGGCGCATTTTCCTCTGCAATGGCTTCCAGTAATTCGGTTACCGCTACATGATTTTTTGAGATGATGGCTATCTTATCGCCTTTATTGACTGTGAAGTTGACATCGCTGAAAAGTCGCTCGCCTTCAACAGTTCTGGAAAGATTGTTTACAGTAAGGATTTGATCACCGGCTTCTCTTTCTTGGGTGAAGAAGATGGCTGGGTATTTTCTGCTTGAAGGTTTGATTTCGGAGATATCGAGCTTGTCGATCATCTTCTTACGTGCCGTTGCCTGGCGTGATTTCGCCACGTTGGCAGAGAATCGGGCAATAAAATCTTGAAGTTCTTTTTTCTTCTCTTCGGCCTTTTTATTCTGATCGGTTCTTTGGCGCATAGCCAACTGACTAGATTGGTACCAGAAGGTATAGTTACCCGTAAATACTTGGAGTTTTCCGAAGTCGATATCTGCAACGTGGGTACAAACGGTATCCAAGAAGTGACGGTCATGGGAAACAACCAAAACCGTATTCTTAAAGTTCAAAAGGAAGTCTTCGAGCCAGCGGATGGAGTTGATGTCCAAGTCGTTGGTAGGCTCATCGAGTAGAAGAATGTCTGGATTGCCGAAGAGGGCCTGTGCAATCAATACACGAACCTTTTCGCTACCACTCAATTCTTCCATTTTACGGTAATGCACGTCCTCTTTAACGCCCATACCACTAAGGAGTTCCGCAGCGTCACTTTCCGCTTCCCATCCATTCATTTCAGCAAAGTCCCCTTCGAGGGTTGCAGCACGTTCGCCATCTGCATCACTAAAATCGGGCTTTTCATACAAGGCATCTTTTTCCTTCATGATATCCCATAATTTTTTGTGACCCATCACCACCGTGTCGAGCACACTAAATTGGTCGAACTCAAAGTGATTTTGTTTTAATACAGCCATACGTTCACCTGGCGTGATGAATATATGTCCAGTTGTTGGGTCAATGTCTCCAGAAAGGATCTTGATGAAGGTAGATTTTCCCGCACCATTGGCGCCAATAATGCCATAGCAATTACCGGGGCTAAATTTTACGTTAACGTCTTCAAAAAGGACTCTTTTCCCAAAGCGGAGGGATACATTTGATACTTCAATCATGGTATTTTCAAAAAGGACTGCAAAGGTATGGAAAAGTAGCAGTTTTCTAAGGTTTTAGGTCTGTCGTTCGAATTCTTTGACGGATATACCCTATGTGTTCAAAAAACAACCGATTATATGATTTGGTCGATTTATATGCCCTTGATATGGATAAGGTTTCAAATTAGGCAGCATTTATGATATTACTTTGTCAATAGTATTCATGCGAATAAGACTTCTATACTTTCTTCTGTTGCAGCTCTTGTCACTGAGCAGTCAAGGGCAATCTTCCTTGTTGCGGAATTTCCAAGAATCTGGCGGTACTATTAGCACTGGTAATAAAGGAACGATTGCCTCATTTGGAAACGGAGATATATTGATAATTAATGAGCGGCACACCAATTTTTCTAGAAAGGGTATCCAGCTTTTTCGTTTGGCCAAAGAAGGACTAACCATTCTTAATAGTAGAGCGTATTTTAATGATTTTACGGTAACCGACCCGAGTGTGGCCATACGTAATGATAGCATTTTTGTTTCGGCTATCCATACCAATGGAGGGGTAGATAAGCTTTTGTTTCTCCTATTTGATTCCGACTTAAAGCTCCTGAATTGCCGTTTGATGGAGACGGACTGGAATATTCAAACTCAGGATATTTATGCAGATAGCGACGGTAGTCTGCGGGTTTATGGCTATGCCCCAAAATCGGGCAGCTCTGAAATTAAAAAGTATGTGGCTTCAATTCATCCGAATGGAACGCTGAACTGGGCAAATCTCTATGGCGAAAGTGGCGATTTTAATGGAGGAAGTGCATTTGTAGCTAATGGAGATCTCGTCGTTGGGGATAATCAGGCCTTTTTTGCGGTGAATAGAAATGGAACGGTATCTTGGTCCAAAGGATTTGGTCAAGAGTGGACCTATACCATTAAAGGAAGTCGTTATAATCCGGGTGAAGCGATGATGTTTCGAACTGGACTAGATTCTGGGCTGTATTATGGAATTCGACTTGGGTTAGGTGGTTCCGTCGGCGGGCAAACCATTGGGGTTTGGTGCAATTCTCCGAAGTTTTCGGCCACACTTCCCAATGGGCAC
Source organism: uncultured Burkholderiales bacterium (assembly GCA_964620355.1). Classification (GTDB taxonomy): domain Bacteria; phylum Bacteroidota; class Bacteroidia; order UBA8524; family UBA8524; genus UBA8524. The sequence goes on from CAZUIT010000002.1 coordinate 180,866, forward strand.
AGTCTCCTCGGAAGTAGTTCTTTTGCTGGAGCTAGGGTACATATTAAATTGTCGGAATTTGATGAAACAGGGCGCTTTGTAACGAATTATTTAGTAGATAACATTTATGGATATGCCCCCACTGGAGCTTTGTATGATGTCAATAATTATAAAGTACATGTTGACCCTCAAGGGAATTTTTATTTGTTAGGGGTTGCAAATCGACAAGGATTTTTTGTTTTGCGTTTGAATGCATCCATGAGTTTTGAATGCGGGTATGAATCAAATGGTACCAACCCTTCACCGATTGCGGAATTAAGTGATAAGTCGATAGATGTTCAAGCGCTGAGCATGCAAAATGTGAAT
>CAZUIT010000003.1:0-17044 GCA_964620355.1 uncultured Burkholderiales bacterium
ATACACGCAAAAATCAAATTTTTATCCCAATCCCCACAGGTTTTGTTCCTGATCCTGAATTGTGTGGCTTTCAGACTCGCCACAAAATAAAAAAACCGACCCTATCGGGCCGGTTTTAGTTTTGCTGGCGGAGAGTGTGAGATTCGAACTCACGGAACACTCACGCGTTCACGGTTTAGCAAACCGCTCCTTTAACCACTCAGGCAACTCTCCTCGTTTTGAGGACTGCAAAAATAGTAAGTTTTCCATTCCTTGCAATCGCTTGAGAAACTTTATTTTTAAATTATAAAAAATGTCAGGGTTCGAATGGTCTTTTCACCAATCTTCCTAAATTGAACCCGATTTACAATTATGCCAGATAACACGCATTATAAATACAGAGATATAAAGGTTTTTGGGTCTACCGAATGGTTGGCCAATAATGAAAAAAACTACCGTCAGGTTTTTGATGAATCGGAGATAGCCTACGTATACTGTGAGGTTTCCTTCTTCAATAAGCTGTTTGATGAGAAGGATTGGGACCTGAAACTGGAGCTTAAATGCTTTAGTTCCGACAATAAAGAAGTCTGCTCGCTCAATTGCGACCGAACTATCCGCAAAGAAGAAAATATCATATTTATTCGAGAAGGTTGGGGAGTAAAGGAGCCGGGGACATATTGGAAGCGGGGATCTTATCGCTGGGAAGCCCATGTTGATGGCAAATTTTTGGCCGAACGCTATTTCTATATTGAAAAAGAGGGAGCAGTGCTGAAGGGCTTCAATCCATATTTTGACCTAGAGGCGATTAAGCTCTATGAAGGTCCAGATAGCAATATGAAACCCCGCGATCGTAAATACTTTAAGGTGTTTAACGGTCAGGATAGTCGCTATATCTGGGCAGAGTTTATTGCGGATAATCTAATTAAGAACTACGATTACTGGTCTTGTGAGCTAGTCTTTCATTTTAAAACGAAAACCGGACAGCTCATTGGGAAGATTGATAAGCTGCTTTTTGTCTATCCACAAGACGACAAAATTCTTTGCACTGTAGGCTGGGGTTCTGAAAATAAAGGGACTTGGGCGAAAGACGAATACCTCATTCATGTGATTTTTATGAATCAACTGATTGCTGTTGTTCCTTTTAAGGTGGGCTACGACTATGAAGAAGCAACGGATGAAGACTTCACAACTTTCTTTCCAGAAGGGAATACGGATTTTCTTTTGGAGCAAGAGCTTTTGATTCAAGAACAGCATGAAGAAAAAGAACCCGAAAGCTTAGAAGAGGTGATGGAGGAGTTCAATAAGCTGATCGGTCTCGAAACCATTAAGCGCAAGGTTCGGGAGTATACCAATTACCTGAAATTTATAAAATTACGCCGTGAACGCGGACTACAAGATACCGACAAAGTTTACTTACATGCGGTATTTAAAGGAAATCCGGGAACCGGTAAAACAACCGTTGCGCGTATGCTAGGAAAGATCTATAAACAAATGGGCTTGCTCACAAAAGGGCATGTACATGAGGTAGATCGGGGTGATTTGGTGGCCGAGTATATTGGACAAACTGCGCCAAAAACAAAAGAGGCCATCAAGAAGGCACGTGGTGGTGTACTATTTATTGATGAAGCCTATGCCTTGGCAAGAAAAGACGATGATAGTAAAGATTTTGGCCGTGAAGCGATTGAAGTTATCTTGAAAGAAATGTCGGATGGACCGGGTGATTTGGCGGTAGTCGTAGCCGGATATCCTGATCAAATGGAGAATTTCCTCGGTTCGAATCCTGGATTGAAGTCTCGTTTTACTGTAATTTTTGATTTCCCGGACTACCTGCCTCAGGAGTTGATGGAGATTGCGGACTATACTGCGACCAAGAAGTCGGTTGAATTAGAAAAAGCGGCGAATGATTACCTCTATAAGAAGCTGGTTGAAAGTTATCGAAATAGAACCGGCAGTTTTGGAAATGCGCGTTTTGTCAATTCTTTAATAGATGAGGCAAAAATGAATTTGGGATTGCGCATCATGCAAGCCAAGGATACCTCCAAGCTAACCAAAAAAGAACTGTCTTCCATCAAATTGGAAGATATTGAACGGATCTATGAGGAGAAAGTAAAAGGCATTGCGGATATTCCAATCGACGAAGATTTACTAAGAGAGAGTCTAGGTAAGTTGCATGCCATGGTTGGCCTAGAAAAGGTGAAACATGAAATTGATGAGCTCGTTAAACTGGTGCGATTCTATCGTGAGACTGGCAAAGACTTGCGTAAATCCTTCTCGCTCCATTCTGTGTTTACAGGAAACCCAGGGACGGGTAAAACTACTATCGCCCGTATTCTCGCTCAAGTTTTTAAAGCTTTGGGAATACTCGAACGTGGCCACTTGGTTGAATGCGATCGCCAGAGCTTGGTAGGAGGTTATGTCGGACAAACAGCGATTAAAACCGGAGAAATGGTTGATCGTGCTATGGGAGGGGTTCTCTTTATTGATGAGGCTTATGCACTTACTGAAGGCGGACACGGTGATTATGGCAAAGAAGCGATCGAAGTATTACTGAAACGTATGGAAGATCGTCGTGGTGAGTTTATTGTGATATCGGCAGGCTATACTCAAAATATGGAACGTTTCCTTGAAAGTAATCCAGGACTGAAATCTCGATTCGATCGTGTATTCCAGTTTGATGATTATACCGTTGCTGAGATGGTGGAAATTGCCGAAGCTATGTTTGGTGATAATAATGTCCGTTTGGATAAAAAGGCCAAAACACATCTTGCAGCATATATCGAGTACATGTACAATGCCCGCGACAAGTATTTCGGAAATGGACGTGCAGTGCGGAAGTTGGTAGAAGGAGTCATGAAACGTCAACACCTACGATTGGCCCAAACCGAACAAGAAATGCGGACACCCAAGATGATTCAAACGGTCACCTTTAAGGATATGGAAGAATTGAAAATTGACGAGAAGGCCTCGAATAATAAGGCCGGAGGTATCGGGTTTAAAAGGCAATAAATTCAATCAAATTCTCCGTATAGACGCAAAATCTTGCGTCTATACGTGAATGAGTTATGAGATTCGGCTCCAATTGGTGCCTTTATTGATTTTTCTTAGGTACATATTTAATCCCTGATTTTCTGGAGCTTGCAAAGTTGGGTCCTCGGCGAGCAACTTTTCACAATAATTGCGACTGATTTGAAGGATTTCCCCATCCTTACTGAGGTCGGCGAGCTTAAGGGCAGTGAGTCCGCTTTGGCGTAAACCGTCAATTTCTCCTGGGCCGCGTAGCTTGAGGTCAAGATCGGCAATTTCAAATCCATTATTTGTGGCTACCATGGCATCTAATCGCATTCTGGCTTCACGGGAGAGTTTATTGCCAGTCATGAGTATACAGTAACTCTGTTCGCTACCTCTACCAACACGTCCACGTAATTGATGTAGCTGACTTAGTCCAAATTTCTCCGCACTTTCTATCACCATCATACTCGCATTCGGGACGTTAACCCCAACTTCAATTACCGTAGTTGCAACCAATATTTGAGTTTCTCCACGTTTAAATCGTTGCATTTCTCCCTCTTTGTCTTCGGCCCGCATTCGTCCATGTACGATGCTTATTTCGTATTGCGGACGAGGAAACTCTTGCAAAATATGTTCGTAGCCGTCCATCAAATTTTGGTAGTCGAGCTTTTCGGATTCTTCAATAAGCGGATACACCACATAGACCTGACGACCTAGTTTAATCTGCTCCTTCATAAAACCATTCACTCTCAATCGACTGGATTCAAAGCGCATGGCCGTTTCGATGGGTTTTCTTCCCAATGGCATCTCATCAATCACAGAAAGATCCAAATCGCCATAAACAGTCATGGCCAAAGTGCGTGGAATTGGGGTGGCTGTCATAACTAGAATATGAGGAATTTCTTGTCCCTTTTGCCAGAGCTTTGAACGCTGCTCTACCCCAAAACGGTGCTGCTCATCGATCACTACCATGCCTAATTTCTTAAACTGCACAGTATCCTGAATGAGCGCATGGGTGCCAATGAGAATATGCATTTCTCCGGATTGCAAGGCTTCGTGTAAAACCTTACGCTTGCCTTTTGAAACGGAACCGGTCAATAATCCCACCTTCAATCCAAGCGGTTCTGCTAGCTCTGAGATGGAGGCGTAATGCTGTGAAGCTAATATTTCTGTCGGCGCCATGAGCGCGGCTTGGTAGCCATTGTCAAGGGCAATAAGCATAGACATGAAGGCAACCATGGTTTTTCCGCTGCCTACATCTCCTTGTAGAAGTCGGTTCATTTGTTTGCCAGTGCCCATGTCTGCCCGGATTTCTTTGATTACGCGCTTTTGGGCATTGGTAAGTTCGAAGGGGAGGTGGTCTTTGTAAAATCCATTGAAGTATTCACCAACACGTTCGAAGTAAATACCCTTCAATGCAGCTTGTCTATTACCTTTTATAAGCAGCATTTTAAGCTGAGTGAAGAACAGTTCTTCGAGCTTGATGCGGAATTGTGCCTTTTGTCCGAATTCCTCCGTTCCCGGAAAATGAATCCGAAGAAAAGCTTGCCGGCGATCCATTAGCTTTAAGGGTTCGACTATGGAGGGCGGGAAAATTTCCGCCACCTGGTATGCTGGGTCGCTTAAGAGGGTATAGAGTAGTTTTTGTATTCCTCGACTATCCAAATGCCGGTTCTTAAGTTTATCGGTGGTGCTATAAACGGGCTGCAGTCCTTGTACTTTTTCTTTATTGAAGTCGTCCCAAGAAATGATTTCAGGATGGGCCATGCTGAGCTTCCTTCCAAATGCGGTTGGTTTGCCAAAGAGCACAAAGTCTTTATTGGGGACAATGATTTTTTGTACCCAACTAATTCCTTGAAACCAGACCAATTCTATGGTATCCGTTCCATCGCTGAACTTGGCTGATAATCGTCGTGCTCGATTTTGACCTTGTATTTTTAGATCAAAAAAACGTCCCTTGATTTGCACATAGGCAAAATCAAGATCCACTTCGGCAATCTTATAGATGCGTGAACGGTCGACGTAGCGAAAGGGGTAATGCATGAGCAAATCCTCAAAACGGTGTATGTCGAGTTCCGTTTTTAGTAAATCTGCCCGCGCTTGTCCAACGCCTTTCAGGTATTCTATCGGAGTGTCTAAGAATGCAGCCACAGCCTCAAATTTAAGAGAAGTGCTGTCAAATGAATGTCAAATTTTCAATACCTTAGTAAGAAGTTGGAAAACTCGGGTCAGTTACCAAGATGGCATCTGCCTTTCCGATATAGTTATCTTCCAATTTATCAAGGGTTTCCTGATCTACGGTGCTGATGGTATAAATTTTTAAATCCGGATTGGCTTGTTTCAAATACCAAACAATTCCTTCGTGATTATCGGAATGATAACTTCCATTCCAATGAAAAAAGGTTTTTCCAGCTTCCCAATTTGCTAAAATAAAATGGGCCATTGTTGCGTCCTTAAATGCTTGTGCTTTCGGTAGGTTTTCATTGCTATGACCCATCATAGGGGAATGTAAAAGCGCGTTATAACAGCTCACCGTAGTATCGTAGGTAATTGGAAATGGAGCAAAGTATGCTTTCGCTTCGGGTGCCAAACTTTCCAAAACTTCAAATCCACCTGAATAAATCATCGATGCATAGCGCCTCGGAGTATTGGTAGCAATAACAGGGAGTTTGTTTTCTTTGGCGAAATCAACCATTGGGGCATAATCCGTCGCATAATTGTCCCAGAGTCGTGCATTTTCCTGGAGTTTTTTCGCATTGATTTGTCCGCTTAAATATTCGTTTAAAACCAATTGGTTGTCGCTTTCAAACATCTCACAACCGAGCACCAGATTTTCTCCTTTGGCGGCGTGTAATGCCTTCGCTATTTTTAGCTCAAACCAATGTGCATGAGGATTATTATGCAATTCGCCGAAGAGAATAATATCGGCTTCCATCATTTCCTTTTCGACCTTGGAGAAATCCATACTCTTGCCCTTGTCATTAAACCAGGTATAAGCTAAAGGGTTTTTTAAGGATTGAAACGACATGATTGTGCCTGCCAATAGAAGGAATAGAAAACTGATACGGTGTTTCATGACGACAAATAAAGGAATTGAAAGTTATTTAATCGAATGATTCTATAAACAAGCCAATCTATTTGATGCTTGTCTTGTTCTAATTTAGAATCAATCCTGAAAATGATATAGGTCATGTTTTTAGCCTCTTGATTTTATGTCCTTTGTGAACGTTGATTTATTGACGTAAAAAATTTTCTTGAAAAAATCTATTTAGAATCTTTCTAAATAAAAAGTTCGGGTTAATTTCGCAGCGTCAAACGACAAGATCATACACATGAAAAAATTATTATTAGCATTTAGTTTGGTGTCCGTATCCTTGGTGCAGGCACAAGTTGGAGTAGAAAAATCTGACTCGATAGAAATGGGGTCCACCTATTTAAATGATGTTTACTATTTATTGAAAGACGGCAGCACGAAAATCGAAGCGACCAATAACTGGCACATGGCCTTTCAAACGGGTGGTCAAACAGATGGATTGCGCATCAATTCGGCCACAGCAACAGGCTCGAACGATGGTTCTGTAAGCATCTATATTTATCCAAACGGAGCAGCAGGAGACTGGGCAACGATGGATACAACAGGGAATGCCAATTGGACCGCATTGAATAATTCAGATGAAGACTGGAATATTGGTGCTTTAAATACAACAGCGGGTCAGTTTCCTGATTTTGGTTGGGGTGTTTATAATACTGGAACCCATGTAGTAACCGGAGATTCAGTTTATTTGATGAAGTATATGGTTGCTGGAGCTGAAACGTTCAAAAAACTTTATGTTGAAAAAAAGGAAAACAGCAGTTGGTTTTTCAAATACGCCGATGTGGATGGAAGCAATGAGCAAATTGTTGAGTTAAAATCGAGCGATTATCCGGGCAAGAACTTTATCTATTTCAACTTTGAAACCAATTCGGCCTTAGATCGCGAGCCGGCAGCATGGGATTTTATCCTAACACGCTATGCAGCATTGCAAGATGGCGGAACCTATTATCCATCCACTGGAATTCTTACCAATTACGGTGTATTGGTAGCAAAAGCTTCAGGTAAAGAAGTGGCCGATCTTGAGTTAGCTGATACCACACAAGGATTCATGGGAACCATCAATGCAATCAACTACGATTGGAAATATTTTGAGTTCGGCGGTCAGGGTGTTGAGTGGTTTACCAAAGATTCAGTGGCTTATTTTATCCAAGACCGAGAAAAAGTGCTTTGGAAAGTCGTTTTCACTGCCTTTGGTGGAAGTTCAAATGGAAAAGCAGTCTTTTCTAAAACCCAACTCACTCCTGCAACTTCAATTCGTAGTGCACAGGCAGACTTAATCCAAACAGCTCTTTACCCAAACCCAACTTCAGGAATTAGCCAATTGGTGCTAACGACTGAAAACACCAGCAACGCTACTATTCGCGTGGTGGACATTAACGGAAGGACAGTAATGGAATTGAACCAAACAATTGAGACAGGTATCGAAACCATAAATCTTGACCTAAGCGGGCTAGGAGCAGGGGTTTACTTCGTTCAAGTAAATGGAACAGGATTTCAATCCAGCCAAAAACTGATCAAGTACTAAGTTGAAGAAATCAGGAACTCTTCTTTTGATATTGACCTTGTGCTTCTTTCAGCAAGTGCAAGGTCAGTATTATATTTTGTTCACTTCGAGCAAAGATGGCAAAGCGATTCCTGATCTATCAGTACATATGACTTTTTTGCCAGTTAAGGCAGCGCCAGTGTATGGATTCTATATCACCGAAAATAATGGGATGATTCAGGTTCCTGATTCGGGTAATTATCTCATTCAAATTCACTATCCGGGTTTCAAGACTTTTCAAGATACGATGCATGTGAATCATACGCGTCCGAGACCATTATCCGTTCGGCTAAAAGAGCTGGAATATGACTTAGGTGAGGCAGTGATAACCGGTGAATTTGAAATTAAAACCCGCGATCAATCTCTCAACAAAGTACGAATTATTGATCGGAAGCGTATTGAATATCAAGGTGCAGTAAACCTCAAAGATTTGCTTAGCAATGAGCTCAACATTCGCCTGAACACTGATCCGGAATTAGGAACTGGCTTGAGTCTACAGGGAATTTCAGGTCAGAATATTAAGATTTTGATAGATGGAGTTCCGGTGATCGGCCGTACAGATGGAACCATTGATCTTTCGCAAATTAACCTCGCCAATATTGAGCGGGTAGAGATTATTGAAGGACCCATGTCGGTGATGTATGGATCGGATGCACTCGGAGGAGTTATCAATCTCATCACCAAGAAGGGTACATCTCATACCACCGAGATTGGGGCGAATAGTTATGTAGAAAGTAACGGAACTTATAATTTTGACGGAAGGATAGGCTTAAGGAAAAAAAGTGCTCATCTTCAGGTTTCTGGAGGAAGAAACTTTTTCGAAGGCCGAGGAATTGGAGAGGACATTCGTTCCAAAACCTGGAAACCACGGCAACAGTATTTTGGAGATATAAATGCTGGGTTTAAGTATAAAAATAGCTTGCACCGTTTTCAGTCGAGCTTTTTCTGGGAAAAACTGACCAATAAGAGTGAGCCGGTTTTTACCCCTTATGCCGTTTATGCACGTGATTCGTACTACTATACACAGCGCATCAGCAATGGAATTTTTTCGGATTTTAGAATTAACTCAAAATCCACTTTCAATTCTATCATCAATTACTCCACGTACCGCCGAGTAAAGGCGAGTTATCGCAAAGACTTGGTGCGACTTTCACAGGTACCAATTAATGAAATTGATGCGCAGGACACTGCCAAATTCAGTCTATGGCTATTCCGAGGCATCTATACCCATCGCTTTAATAAAAAGCTCTCGCTTCAATCGGGATATGATATTAATTTAGAACGTGGTGAAGGTGAGCGTTTAGAAGGTTTTAAGCAAGAAATTGAAGATTACGCCCTATTCTCAAGTGCAGAATGGAGCATTGGAACACGCTTAACCCTTAAACCCGGCTTGCGTTTTATTTATAATTCACGCTATGGAGCACCCTTGGTTCCGGCCTTTAATTTGAAATATGATATCACATCATGGTTTCATGTTCGCGCCTCTTATGCCAGAGGCTTTAGGGCGCCAAGCTTAAAGGAACTAAGTCTCTTTTTCGTCGACGTCAATCATAATATTCAAGGGAATACGGATTTAAAGGCGGAGCAGTCAGATAATTTTAATGTGTCGTTTTCGATGCTTGGCAAGTGGAACGGTTGGAGTGTGAAATTGGAGCCTTCGATTTTCCGCAATAACCTGTACGACATGATTAATTTAGCCGTGGTCGATCCGAATCAGCAGCTGTATAAATATATTAATATTGAAAGCTTCTCTACCCAAGGAACGGCCATCAATACAGAGTTTCGAAGAGAAGGAGTGAGTATTGCTGCTGGCTATGCCATTACTGGTCGCTACAATCCGTACGCGAGTTCGCATTTTGTCTATTCTCCAGAGTACAGGCTAAATGCCACCTATACCATCCCTCGCATTTCTGTGGATGTTTCGGTATTTTATAAGTTCACTGGGCAAACCCCAGGCTTTGCCGTGGATGAGAACCAGCAGGTGTTTCAAACCATGGTGCAATCCTACCAAACCATGGATGCCAGCGCCAGTAAATCGTTCTGGAAAAGGAGAATTACAGCGGTTATAGGAGCGAAAAACCTCTTCAATATTACGAATATCAATTATTCAGGAACTGCTGGTGGGGTGCATACAGGCGGAGCAAGTACCTTGCCTATCAATCAGGGAAGAACCTTTTTTGTAAACCTGCGTTTTAACTTTATTCAAATGAAATGAAAAGAACAGCACTCTTCCTTCCAGTTCTAGCTTTAATCTTTTTTGCAGCTTGCGAAAAAGAAGAAAAGGCGTATACGCTTCCGGCCCCTGGTAATGCAGTGGTTGAGCAAATCAATATGGGAAGCGATTATAGCAAGGTGATTTTCTATAATCTCAATGATGAAACCTTCAGCATTGAAGAATTGGCCGATTGGGATTTGGCTCTTGAAAGTACTACAGACGGATACCGCGCGCTCATTAATGGAGGCACAGGAGTGCAGGTTGCACCCATGGGAGATACGAGTTTTAACGCATTATATGATATCGATAATGCCACATGGAAATGGGATCCACCATCCTTTTTAATTGATTCCACTGCCATTGGCGAATGGAGCAATAATAAATTTATTACGACCCGTGAAGTCTACCTCCTTGATCGCAGTGTAAATAGTTCCTTTGAACAATACAAAAAGCTACAATTGCTTGAAGTAACAGATACCTATTATCTGATTCGCACCGCTAGCTTGGATGGAAGCAATGATCAAGTCATTCGCATAAATAAAGACCCGAATGTAAGCTATGTTTATGTTCATCTCGAAAACGGTCCGCTAGCTAAATATGAGCCAAGGAAAGAGGAGTGGGATTTCATGTTTACCCGCTACCGCTACGTGTATTATGATATGACACCCATCATTCCTTATGAAGTGAATGGCGTTGTTTTAAATGCCCATAATGTTTCAGCAGCGGAAACCAGAATGGCTTTTGATTCCATTACTTTAGAAGAGGCCATGAAATTGAATTTTACGTCGAGGCGCGACTTTATAGGTTTCGACTGGAAATACTACGACTTCGATAAGGAAGCCTATATCACGGATATCGGCCGAGTACTCCTTATTCGTTCGCATTCCGGTATTTACTTTAAACTCCGCTTTATTGACTTTTATGATGCGGATGGAGTGAAAGGAGCCCCAACATTTGAGTTCCAACGTTTATAAATTTTCACTGCCTGGTGAAAACCATATCCATCCGTTTCTCCTTTCTTTGCATGCTCAATTCGAATTGAATCAATCTGTATGAAAAAATTAATATTCCTACTCTTCCTAGCCTTTGTTGCACCGCGAATTTCCGCACAAATCATTTCTATAGAAAACCTTCAGAAGCATATCTATACACTCGCTTCAGATGAATTCGAAGGCAGAGGAACCGGTGAAAAGGGGGAAAGTAAGGCCGCAAAATACATAGCAAAAGAGCTCAAAAATTTAAAACTGAACCCAAAAGGAACGAAAAAATACTACCAAGAATTTTCTTTCAACCTCAAGTTGATGAATGCAGAAAACCCGCATGGACCAATGGTTGACAAAGGAGTGATCAAAGGAAAAAATGTGATAGGCTGGGTAGACAATGCCGCCCAATATACCGTAGTTATCGGCGCCCATTACGATCATCTTGGTGAAGGAGAATTGGGTGGCTCAAGAGAAGCAAACCCGGCCGGAAAAATTCATCATGGTGCCGACGATAATGCCTCAGGCGTTGCGGCGATGTTAGAATTGGCGCGCTACCTGCAAACCAATGACAGAATTGAAGAACATAATTACTTGTTTATCTTTTTCTCGGGTGAAGAAGAAGGCTTGCAAGGATCAAAATACTGGTCTGAAAACCCAACAGTTCCTTTGGAAAATATCTCCTATATGATTAATATGGATATGGTAGGGCGTTTGGATTCAGTAACCCGTTCATTGGTAGTTCATGGAGTAGGTACCAACTCGAAATTTGGTAGCATACTCCAAGCAGCTAATACCAAAAACTTAAGCTTGGTGCACGATTCAGCAGGCGTTGGCCCTTCTGATTTTACTTCTTTCTATAGAAAAGATATTCCTGTACTCGGATTTTTTACGGGTCAGCATTCCGATTACCACAAGGAGACAGATACGCCTGAGAAAATCAATTATAAAGGAGAGAAGGAAGTGATTGAGCTCATCATTAATCTAGTGAATCAAATGGATACCATTCCGAAAATGGAATTCCAAAAGACCAAAGAAAAGCAAATGGGCAGAACCAAGTTTAAGGTAACAATGGGTATCATGCCCGATTATACCTTCTCTGGTATTGGCCTTAAGGTGGATGGAGTGAGTGATGATAAACCCGCTTTTAATGCAGGTATCAAAGCGGGAGACATAATCGTACAAGTTGGTGATATGGAAATAAAAGACATGGGCGATTATATGAAACTTTTAGGTAGCCTCGAAAAAGGAGATCAGCGTGTAGTGACTGTGAAACGTGGCGAAGAGAAGATTCAATTGAATATTACCTTTTAATAGAGTACGTGATTCTAGGTATTTTTTGATTTGATAACACTTTAGAGATAGAGTAACCCTATTTTCGTGTAAACTAATTACACGCGATTTAAAAGAATGGGTTGGAAGTTTCGGTGTCTTTTTCTGCTCCTTATTGGTATCGGGCAGACCTGTGTCAAAGATTCTGAAGTCTCTGCACAGTGCAGCCCGGCGAACCCAACAGCGGCATTTAGCTTAAGCACCGACTCATCTGTTTGCTCTGGCACCAGTATTCAATTTTATTCATCAAGTTCCAAATACAAAGGAGTTTTGTCTTGGAATTTCGGAGACGACGCATCAAATGTTGACACCTCCAGTCAGGACACGGCAACATATACTTTCAGCAATACAAGTGTTTCAAGTAAAGTATTTCACGTGCTTTTGCTTGCAATAGATTCCTGTGGGAACCTCGATTCGATTAGTCAAGATATTTATGTGACACGAGAGTTGGCCGTTGACTTTTCTATTTCATCCGGACAGTATGCTTGTGACAGTGCGTCAGTTTCCTTTACCAATAACTCACAGGGAGCAGGTCTAAGTTATTCTTGGGATTTTGGGGACCCCAGCTCTGGTTCTGCAGACAGCAGTAGTTCAGCTAATCCAAGTCATCGTTTTAATGTAGGAAGTAGTTTAGATACCTTTTTGGTTAAGCTCATCGTTTCAGATTCCTGCGGTAATAGCGATTCGCTTAGCCGGCAAGTGATCGTTTCACCCTACCCGCAAGCTATTTTTAGTTTTACCGACAGCCTTTGTACCGGCGCACTTAGCTTTTCAAACTCTTCAAGTGGTGTTGGACTAACCAATAGCTGGAATTTTGGAGACCCTAACAGCAGTTCTTTAGATTCTTCTAGCCAAACAAACCCAACCCATCTGTATGATACCACGGGAACTGGATATGCGAGTTATCAGGTGGAATTGGTTGTTACAAATATTTTTGGTTGTACCGACACATTGGTTCAAACGCGCTTTGTTCGAAAAGGACCTCATATTGATTTGCAAGGCTCCTTCGTGAATTGCGGAACGGGGACATCGCATCAGGTGATTGTCTATAATAATTCCAATACGGCAAGCACTAACTCGCAGTACATCATTTTTTGGGGCGATACGAGTACCAATATCGATACGTTTACAACTTTGGTATTCGATACCAATGTGTATTCTGGCGTAGGAGCATGGGATTTAGTGATTCGGGTAACAGATAATGTCGGGTGTGCGAGAGAGGATACAATTCTTGTTTTCAATGGCACTAATCCTAGTGGAGGATTGGCGAGTCCTGGAAACACTACGAATTTGTGTAGTCCTGATACAGTTGGTTTCTTGCCAACCAATTATTCCAATAACCCAAGTGGGACAATCTATACCTTCTCAGTTGATGATGGAGGTCAAGTTCAGGTTTTTAGCCACCCGCCGCCAGATACCATCTATCATATTTTTTTGAATAGTTCCTGCGGAAGCACCAATACGTATACCGCAAATTTAAAAATTGAAAATCCATGCGGCTTTACATCTGCGACGGTCACCCCGATTACAATCAATAAAGCACCTAATTCTGATTTTGAAATTAGCAATGATACGCCATGTGTTAATAAGGAAAATGTTTTACTAAGCGATGTGTCTTCGCTAGGATCACGGGTCTATTTCTCTGGTGGAAGTTATGTATGTGATACCAATACCCTTAGGTATTGGACGATCTCTCCTTCAACCTATCAATTGAATTCTGGAGCCCTAGGGTCTTCGCTGATTCCCGCGGCAGCCGGTGACGCTCAGTTATCCATCAAATTTTTGGATACGGGAGTATATACCGTGACTATGTACAAGGGCTTTAGCGCATTTTCAAGTCCATCTTTTCCATGTGGTAGTACACAAATAACCAAATACATATACGTTCAAGATACGGTGAATGCAGGGTTCAGTATTGCGCTCAACCCTGCCAATGGCTGTGTTAATAATAGTTTTACGCCGACCAACCTGAGTGCTGGTCCGATTGAATCGTATCGCTGGACAGTTACCCCTTCAACAGGCTTTAGCTTTCAATCAGGCAATCAATATTCCCAAACACCGACCCTGCGATTTACAGAGGCTGGTGAATTTGAAGTTAACCTCAAGGTTTTTGGAGACTGCAATGATCATGACACGACTACCATCGTAACAATTCGATCTAAACCAGAAGCACAGCTGCCAGCCGATATAGAATACTGCGGTGAACAAAGCATCAACTTCGCAGGAATTAATCATGCACCAACTATCGACTCGAATTATGGTAGCCTCAGCGCTTACCGCTGGCGGGTATTCGGTGGTTCTGTAAGTTTTGAAGGAGGGACTGACTCAAGCAGTCATTTGCCAGAAATAAAATTTCAAGATACCGGGTGGCATCTGATACTCTTTACAGCGACCAATTCCTGTGGCGAATCCATTGTAGATACCCAACGTATCCATATCAAACCTATTCCAAACATTGGCAGTCTGAGTACAATTGAAGTATGCCCAGGTGACTCGATCTACCCACCCACATTTGTTAGTAACCCATCTGGTGCAAGCTATACTTGGACAAACTCCAATACAGCGATCGGTTTAGCGGCTTCGGGGAGTGGACAAATCATGCCATTTAAGGCTGCAAGCAATACGAGCGGAAGCACACTAGAAGGGGAGGTAATTATTGTGTCTTCTATCAATGGATGCTCCACCAATGGTGATACGCTGCGCATTCGGGTTAAACCTAAACCAGTGCTGAATCCAATTAATGATATTGATGTATGTCCGGGAGATAGCATTTTAGTTCCAAGTTTTGTTGCTTCACCGAATGGTGCCAGTTTTAGTTGGACAAACACCAATGACTCCATTGGCCTAGCGATTTCAGGCAATGGATCAATTCCTAGCTATATCGCAACAAGCAATACCGGTTCTTCTGCCATCATTGGTCGCATAAAATATACGGCAAGTCTGAATGGGTGCATCAGCGAAACAGACAGCTTTGAAATTGGAATCCGCACGCGCCCGAATATGACTGGACTTGTTGATACAGTGATTTGTCCGGACATCACTTTTTCCTACCCCGCATTTAGTTCAGTTCCAAATGGAGCCAGTTTCACCTGGTATAACTCCAATCCAACGCTCGGACTTTCCGATTCCGGAACAGGAAGTTTGCCTTCATTTACAAGTTTTCATAATACGAGTGGAAGCAATCAAAGTGCCTCTATTGTGGTATACCCGAACTATAATGTTTGCTTGGGAATTCCCGACACTTTTACGATTTCTGTTCGACCAGCCCCTGAAGTAGTCGCTACCAATGATAGCATGGTTTGTCCGGGAGATTCGGTTTTTATTCCTTCATTTCAGGCTAGCCCATCTGGAGCTAGTTTCAGCTGGACAAATAACAATACATCCCTTGGATTTGCGGCCTCTGGTACAGGTAATATTGCTTTTAAAGCAGCTCCTAACACGAGTGGAAGTAATCGAGTTGCTGAAGTAATCGTGTTTCCCATCTTGAATGGTTGCCAAGGCTATGCAGATACCTTTTCACTGGCAATAAAACCGAGTCCGATTCCGCAGGCGGTGTCTGATATTTTGGTTTGTCCGAATGACTCTGTTTTACCAAATAATTTCAATGCAAGTCCGGCTGGAGCATCTTTTGAATGGATCAACGGAAATACATCCATCGGTCTAGCTGCCTCGGGAACAGGCAATGTACCCGATTTTGTAACAATTGCAAATGCAACAGGGAGCACGTTAACGGGTTGGATTATCTATACTCCAACTTTATCAAATTGTATAGGACCGAGCGATAGCTTTAGCATAGGAGTCAAGCCAACTCCAAGCATGGTGGCTCAAACGGATATTGAAGTATGTACTTGGGAGCAAGTTCAAGTAAATGGGTTCACATCAAGTCCTGCAGGAAGTTCTTTTTCATGGACAAATAGCAATACAGCGAATGGCTTAGCAAGCAGTGGAAATGGTTCTATCTCCAACTATTTAGCTCCAGCAAATACCACAGGTTCCTTGATTACGGGAAGTGTTCGAGTGCTACCCACCTTGAACTCATGTGTTGGAATTGCGGATACTTTTGAGATTCGTATTCGTCCTCAGCCCCTTGCTGATGCAGGGTTAGATGATACACTTTGTTCTGGGCAAAGTGCCCAAATCGGACAAATTGCTCAATCTGGCGAGTCTTATTCTTGGACCACCATTCCAAGTGGATTTTCGGATACCGCATCGAGTATAAGTGTGAGTCCGAACTCAAGCACCCGCTATATAATTAGCACATTTGATTCAATCACCAGCTGTTTGCAAAGAGATACAGTCGGCATCTTAGTCAATCCTGTTTTGGCAGCAAATAGTATTAGTAGTGATCAAATAATATGTGTGGGTCAGACGCCAAATTCTTTTGCTGGTAGTAGTCCTTCAGGAGGAAATTCGAGCTATAGCTATCAATGGCAATTCAGCACTGATTCAAGTAGCTGGAATAATATCGGAGGTGCTACTTCTTCCAATTATTCATCTGGGAGCTTACAGGTGAATACGCATTTTCGAAGGGTGGTAGCTTCTGGTCCTTGTAGCGATACCTCATCGAGTCTTCGGGTAATTGTATTACCTGAAGTAGATAATAATTATATCGGAGTTTCTGATTCCATTTGTGCATTTTTTGCGCCAGATAGCTTACGTGGAAGTTTGCCAACAGGAGGAAACGGTAGCTTTAACTATGCATGGCAATTTAGCAGTGACTCGACCCAATCGCCTACCGCAATTTCAGGAGCGAGCGCACAAAACTATTATCCTGGAACTTTAGGCAGTACGACATATTTCCGCAGGGTCGTGACTTCAGGGGCATGTGTTGTTCCGGGTAACTGGGTAGAGATTCGCGTTAAACCGAAGCCTAGCGCTAATTTTACTGTGAA
>CAZUIT010000003.1:17144-77638 GCA_964620355.1 uncultured Burkholderiales bacterium
TGGACACCGCATTAGGAGAGGCCATTGTTTATCCATCAATTAGCAATAACACCATTGCACAAGACGATACGATTTGTGCAGGGTCGCAAACTGGCGCCTTTTCAGGCACCAACCCCCAAGGAGGAACAGGAACTTATAGCTACCAATGGCAGTCGAGCACAGATTCGATTAATTGGACGAATATCAGCTCATCCAATTCGGTGAGTTTATCCCCCCAAACCTTAAATACGAGCACTTGGTTAAGACGTATTGTGCGTTCCACTCCATGTGATAGCAATGAAGCGTCGATCTCAAATCGCGTCTTTATTTTGGTGACTCAAGGCATCACGAATAACAGTATAGGAATATCCGATTCCATCTGCGCTTTGTTTGCCCCGGATACGATTCGAGGTACGCTGCCACAGGGCGGAACAGGAAGTTTTGTATATGGATGGGAGCTTGCATTGGATAGCACTTCTTCGTCTTCGGGAATTTCTAATGCGAGTCAAAAAGATTTCTTCCCTGGGACTTTAACCACCACCATTTTTTATAGACGTAGTGTAAGTTCTGGTTCTTGTGAAACACGAAGTAACTGGGTAGAGATTCGCGTTAAACCGAAGCCTAGCGCTAATTTTACTGTGAACAATGCCTGCTTTGATTTCGCTCATTCTTTTAACGACGCGAGCAGTATTGCCACGGGAAGCATTGCCTCCTATATTTGGGATTTTGGTGATACCAGTGGAAGCAATGCACAAAGTCCTTCTCATACGTATGGATATTCGGGTGCCAAAACAGCCAAACTGATTATTAGCAGTGACTTTGGTTGTCAAGATTCCATTACGAAAACACTTTATGTACATCCCAAACCTGTCGCAGCTTTTGATAGCAGCAATGCGTGTTTGCAATTGGCCAATAGCTTCACCAACCAATCGAGTATCAGTGCTGGCTCCTTGAATACCTATGCCTGGTCATTTGGCGATGGAACGGGCTCTTCCGCTATTTCCCCATCATACATTTATGGTGATACGGGAACCTATACAGTACGATTAATTGTGACCAGTGATTCTGGATGTACTGACTCAGCATTCAAAACCGTGGAGGTATACCCAAAACCGATTGCGGGTATGATTACGGAAGACGTCTGCTTCAATCAAATTAGTCACTTTACGGATACAAGTTCAATCGGAGCAGGCAGTATTGTTTATCACGAATGGCATTTTGGTGATGGAGATACATCTTCCACCGTTCATCCTATCCATACCTATGGAACGGCAGATACTTTTGATCTTACCTTATATGTACGCAGTGATGAAGGATGTTTGGACACCGCATTAGGAGAGGCCATTGTTTATCCATCAATTAGCAATAACACCATCTCACAGGACGATACGATTTGTGCGGGTTCATCCACGAATGCTTTTTCAGGTTCGTCACCTCAAGGTGGAACGGGCAGCTATTCATATGTTTGGCAAAGTAGCAGCGACACGATCAATTGGAGCCCCATAAGCGGGGGAACGACACAAAGCCTGACGGCACAGTCACCATCGGTGTCTACTTACTACAGAAGGCTTGTGACCTCATCACCCTGCGATAGCAATGAACAAAGTATATCCAATACCGTCTATATTTTAGTGACTGCTGGAATTGGAAACAATAACATTACGGCGGATCAAGTGATTTGTTATGGACAAGCACCCGATAGTTTGAGAGGAAGTACTCCAACTGGCGGCACCGGAACTTTCACCTACCAATGGCAATCCAGTAGCAATGCGAGTGCATGGTCCGACATAAGTGGATCTGTTTCAAAGGATTATGTAAGTCCAGCCCTTACCGATACCTTGCATTTCAGACGTATTGTTTATTCCCAGGCGTGTGATCTAAGCAGTAATAGCATAAAAGTAGCGGTGAAACCACTTCCGGAAGTGGGTTTTACGCTTGCCAATAGCTGTTTTCCTGAAGCATCGACATTTGCTGATACGTCTGTCATCAATCAAGGAAATCTGGTTTCTCGAAGTTTCTATTTTGGAGATGGAGATAGTTCAACAAATGCTAACCCGAGTCATACTTATTCCGCGGCTGGAAGCTATTCTGTTAAGCTGATGGTTCGCAGCAATTTTGGTTGTATTGATTCATTGAGTCGGAATTATGTGGTATACCCAAAACCAATAGCTCAATTGTATCAGCAGAACATCTGCTATCCATTTGCCATGAATTTTAGGGATACCTCAACACTGAGCACAGGTAGCCTCACCGCCTGGCGCTGGCGTTTTGGAGATGGAGATAGCGCCATAACGCAGCATCCAAGCAAGAACTACAGTACTGATGGGGTGTATTCGGTCGATTTAGAAGTGACTTCCGATTTTGGATGTAAAGACACCGTCGTGCAAAGTATTCGCATATTCCCAAAACCTTCCCCGGCATGGGGAAGCACGGAGGTATGTTTTCCCAATACCACAAACTTTTATGATTCTAGTAGCATCAATACAGGGCAGAATCAGGATTGGCAATGGGATTTCGGCGATGGATCAAACGCCAATCAACAAAACCCATCGCATGCGTATTCTTTGGCGGGTTCGTATACCGTAAAACTGAGGGTGGTATCAGATAGCAACTGCATTGATAGCTTGAGTAAAATAATTGAAGTCAGACCGCTACCCATCGTGAATTTCACTCTAGATACCTTGGGCTGTCTGAATGCCAGTAATGTTTTTACCAATCAAACCCAGCTTTCTCAGTCGCAGGTATGGGATTTTGGAAATGGACTAGGGGATACAAGCTTCAATAGCCAAATATCATATACCAGCATTGGGACTTATTCCATCCGATTGGTTGCAACGAGTCCTTATGGTTGCATCGATTCAAACGACCATAGCATTCGAATTATCGCTCCTCCAGTGGCAACGATTGACCTGAGTTTAGATTCAGGATGTGGTCCACTTCTGGTTTCATTCAGCAATTCATCCATCAATGAATTTCCTACTTATCAATGGACCATGGGGGACGGAACAAGCTATAGCGATACTTTTCCTTCGCCTGTAACTTATACCCCAAGCTTATTTAATGATACCACCTACTACGTCCGTTTAATTGCACAAAACAAATGCGGAATAGATTCGGCGCTTGACTCTGTTCGGGTGCTGCCTGTTCCTACTGCGGTTCTAGGGCTAGCTCAGAGTCAGGGTTGTTCGCCGCTTCATTTACAGTTATTAAATGGAAGCTTTGGAAGACCTTATTCCTATACTTGGAATTATGGTGATGGCGATACCTCTAACCAGGGCCTGGGCGTCCATACCCATATTTTCTTGACTGGCAGCATGGATACCACTTATCCTATTTCTCTTATTGCACGAAATGCATGCGGAGCAGATACCGCTTATGGCAGCATTCTCGTAAAACCAAATACTGTTACTGCATTTTTCAATACCGATACCACACGGGGGTGTGAGCCGCTGAATATTCAGTTTACAGATTTCTCAATAGGGGGCAACTATTTGTATTATGATTTTGGCAATGGCAACACCTCCCTCAGTGCCAATCCAAACCATGTTTTTACTGGTCCGGGCATTTATACTATTCGTCAGTTTGTTGACAATGGGTGTGCTTATGATACGGCAAGCATGCAAGTGGAGGTATTGCCCAATATTGTTCCATCATTCCAAGTGACAAAAACGCCAGAATGTGTCGGAACAGATTTAAGCTTCAGCAATCAAACGGCAGGAGTAGGTGCCTTACGGTGGTATTTTGGAGACGGAGACTCCTCTGACCTAACTACAGCGCAACACGCCTATGCATCAGCTGGAAATTATCAAGTAACCCTTCGCGTAATTTCTGCGTTGAATGGGTGTCCTGCGTCCATTTCTCAGCCGGTTCAAGTCATGCCACTACCTCAACTGGCTTTGACGGTTCCTTTGAATCAGGATTGTCCGCCATTTACCCCAGGTTTTCAAAATACGAGCAGCAATGCACTCTTCTATCAATGGGATTTTGGTGATGGAAACTCAGGAGCTGGACAAAACCCCGGACATACGTTTACTCAAACCGGTTCTTATACAGTCAAGTTAATCGCCACGAGTGCGCAAGGATGTGTCGATTCCATGGATTTGGGTATTATCGTACATCCTGTTCCAGTTGCCGAATTCAGTCAAAGCTTCGACACAGAATGTGATACTCCATCTACCTTGCAAATGAGCAATACGAGCAGCGGGGCCTCACAGTACCTCTGGACTTTTGGAGATGGCGGACAATCTGTTTTGAATAGTCCAAGTCATGTCTACCACCAATTCACGAGTTTTCCAATTCTATTGAGGGCAGAAAATGTATTCGGTTGTTGGGATACCGCAAGTTCCTCGTTTACGGTGTATCCGGTGCCTGTTGCTGATTTTTCTTTTAGTCCGGATTCTGGATGTATGCCTTTAGAGGTCCAATTCACGAATACTTCACAAAATACGACAAGCTATGAATGGGATTTTGGCGATGGATTTTTCTCGACCCAACAAGACCCTATCCATACCTATTTGCAAGCAGGCTTGTTTACCATTCGACTTAAGTCAATAGGCGGAGGTTCCTGCGCAGATAGTGTAAATATGGTAGATGCTATTGATGTATTCCCTAAACCGGTTGCCGAATTTACTTTTATTCAAATCGACAACGACCCGATTGCAAAAGGTTTGGTTCGATTTAGCAACCAATCGCAATCGTCCACGCAATACTTTTGGGAGTTTGGTGATGGCGATGAAAGCGATGATTTTGCCCCAGAGCATCGGTACCGCTATCATGGATCCTATAATGTACAGTTGGCAGTGGAGAACCAATACGGCTGTCAGGACACCACACAGGCTGAGATTCCATTAAATTTTTTCAAAGGATTATTTGTGCCAAATGCGTTTACGCCAGAATATGGATTACCCGACGTACGTACGTTTAAACCATCGGGTACTTCCTTGAAAACCTATCATTTACGTATTTTTGATACCTATGGAAATTTACTTTGGGAAAGCACTGAATTGGCCAATACGGAACCTGCTGAAGGATGGACTGGCAGAGTAGATGGAAAACTTTTGAACCAAGATGTTTATGTCTGGAAGATTGAGGCAGAGTTTTTGGATGGAACGCAGTGGCCAGGAATGAAAGGTGAAGATGGAAAGTTCAGAAAAGAAGGAACCCTGAGTCTTATTCGATAATTATTTTTCACCTCATTAAACCCTCGGTTATTTTTGCGCTCATAGCTCCATCCATGAAAAGTTTACTTTTGTCTGCTTCCCTTCGGAAGGCATTAATTCTATTTGTATTTTTTCTTTCTATCAGTGCCTCGGCACAAAACTTTACCCTTCAGGGAACGATTCGCGATGCAAATAGTGGAGAGGCCTTGATTGGTGTGAATGTAATCGTAAAGCACTTGCGCGATTCGGCTAAGTCTTATGGAACGAGTAGTGATTTAGCAGGACAATTCACTTTGAATAACCTTGAAAAAGGCATGTACCGACTGGAGCTAAGTTATGTGGGCTACCAAAGTAAGCAGGTACCGATTCGCATGTTTCAAGACCAGCGCTTAGATACCTTGACCCTTTGGGAAGACACCAAGCTCTTGAATGAGGCCATCGTCAAAGAAGAGGTCACCCCTGTGCAACAAAATGGAGATACGACGGAGTATAATGCTGACGCGTTCAAAACTAATCCAGATGCCGACGGAACTGATTTGGTGAAAAAGATGCCTGGAATTACTACCAAAGATGGAAAACTTCAAGCCCAAGGGGAAGAAGTGAAAAAAGTCACAGTAGATGGTCAAGAGTTTTTTGGTGATGATGCCATGCTCGCCCTAAAAAACCTTCCAGCCGAAATCATTCAGAAAGTTCAGGTCTTTGATAAACTTAGCGATCAGTCTGCCTTTACTGGATTCAATGATGGAAACACCACGAAAACCATCAATATCGTAACAAAATCTGGCAAGGCGGATGGTCAATTTGGAAAAGCCTATGCGGGCTATGGAACGGATAATCGTTATTCAACAGGATTTAATGCTAACTATTTTAATGGAAAACGACGTGTGACCTTAATTGGGATGTCGAATAATATCAATCAGCAAAATTTTTCAAACGACGATTTATTGGGTGCGCTATCCGTGCCTAGTAATGGTAATAGACGCCACCGTCGTGGTCCACAAACTAGCACAGACCCATCCGATTTTTTGGTTGGTGAGCAAGGAGGAGTTAATACAGCCCATTCTTTTGGAATAAACTATATCGACCAATGGGGGGCTAAATTGAAAGTGAATGCCAGCTATTTTGTGAATGGATTGAACAATAGTACCATCCAAACCATTCAGCGTTCTTATTACTTGAATGAGGCAAATGACCAAACGTATGATGAGACCTACAGCAGCAATTCAAGCAATATCAATCATCGATTTAATTTACGGATGGAGTATACCATCGATTCGAATAATTCCATTATCTATACCCCACGATTTAGCTTTCAGGGCAATTTAGCGGGCTCAAATCTATATGGTATCAATCGCTTAGGAATTCAACCTTTGAATAGCACCCTCAATTCGACCTTTTATGAGCAATCTGGATTTAATTATTCACATGAGCTTTTGTTTCGTCATAAGTTCAAAAAAGAAGGAAGAACTATTAGTTTAGGTATGGATAGAAACTTTTCATCCTCTAATGGAAGGAAATCCTTGTATGCAGAAAATGTGCTCTTCAATACAGGAACCGATTCTTTAAATACCTTAGATCAATTGGGGCAACCAGCAGGAGTGAGCAGCAAAATGGGTGTTGAGTTGATGTATACCGAACCCTTAGGAAAAAAAGGACAGCTCACTTTTCGCTATTCACCTTCTATCAGTCGTTCCAACGATTCAACCGATACCCGTTCCTTGGATCCCATTACTGGATTGTATTCAACATATGATACACTTTTGTCATCGCACCTTGACAATAATACCATCACACAGCGTGCGGGTGTCGGGATTCGTTTTCGATTTGAAAAGTTGATGTTTTTTGCCATGGTTAATGGTCAAATGAGCAATTTGAAGGCAGAACAAGAAATACCAACAGCATTTAGCGTTAATCGCGACTACCAGGCCATCCTTCCATTTGCATTTATGCGGTATCAGTTTAGTAAGAATGAGCAACTCCGTTTGTTTTACCGCACAAGCACCGATCTTCCAAATGGGTATCAACTGCAATCGGCTATCGATAATAGCAATCCGCTTTTGTTGAGCACGGGAAATGAAGAGTTGAATCAAACCTATTCGCATCGACTTGGACTTCGGTATAATCGGGCAAATGTCAAAAAGGGGAGAACACTTTTTGCCTCATTAACCATCAATTATGCAAACAATTATATTGCGACGAGCTCCTATATCGCAGGAGTAGACACCGTCCTAAATGGTGTTTCCCTGAGCAGAGGTACCCAGCTGAATAAACCAGTCAATTTGGATAATCAATGGAATGCCAGCTTTTTTACTTCTTATGGGTTACCCATCAAGTGGTTGAAAAGTAACTTAAATTTAAATGTTGGCATATCCCGCTCGAATACCCCTGGATTAATCAACAATGTAGTCAATTTCACTGAAGCTACTTCTTATGATTTGAGCGCTGTTTTAAGCAGTAATATTTCAGAAAATGTAGACTTTACTTTGAGCTATGCAGCCGATTGGAATAGTGTAAGAAATAGTTTTCAGCCACAGCTAAACAACGACTATTTACTCCATGCAGGAACAGCCGGAATTACCTGGATGCCCAAAGGAAAATGGGTCATCAATACACAAGCTAGTTATACTTCATACGAAGGGCTAGGTGATGCTTTTACAAGTAACTACATGATTTGGAATGCCGCCTTCGGGTATAAGTTCTTGAAGAATAATGCCGGAGATATTCGGGCGAGTGTGTTTGATATTTTAGGTCAGAATAATAGTCTGACCAGAAATGTGAGTGAAGTCTATGTGGAAGACGTTCAAAATCAGGTGCTACAGCGTTATGTTATGCTTACTTTCACTTATACTTTCCGCAATTTTAACGCGCGAGCTTCTCGATAAGCAAGAGGGTATTATAATAATGCCAAAGCCGAATATGGATATCATGAGGACGAACTTGGTAGTTGTTTTCAGTATCGCCCGCCTTGTAATTACTTAGATAGATAACATATTGATGGTAACCGTCTTGAACCACACTATGTTCAATGGTTAAACTATAGGTATCACTGCTTCCAAAGGCAGGTTGACGAAGGTTGTCTACCCGAAATACATCATCCTTAATCCAGGTTCCATTTTGTTGTTTTTCACAGGCTAAAACAAACCATTCTGTGAGCCTTTTCATGCTCGTATCTACTGGGTCTTTTGAATAATAGAAAAGGTAGCTCGCTAAGTTTTTATTGATTTCCTCTGGCTCATAAACATACATGGTATTCGGTACCTGATCGGAGTTGTAGTAGCTGCTTTTGTTCGATTGGTCAATGGCTTCCTGAAGGGTGGCCATCAATGAGCGATTAACTCCGATACGTAAGTCAAGCATAGAAATGGTGCCTAGTTTTTCAGGAATACGAAAGCGAAGTAGAAAACCAGTCTTACCAATCTGAACAAGGTCTTGATTCAAAGTATAGGCAGTACCACTATAAGCAGGTCTGAATATCGGTCCATAAGCAGTGCGTTTGATTTCCTTTGTGATAGTGCAAGGCTTACCCAAACTGTCTAAGAATAGCTTGCTAATTTTGCTTTCCAATCGCTTGAGCTTACCAGTATACAATACTTCCACATAAGCATCGGTATCGTTTTGATGATATACGAGCATATTTGGGAAATTGGTTGCTTTGGGTTGAGCAATGGAGACCAAGGGTAAGAGAACCAGTAAGAGAAAACTAAAAGCTAATCGCATATACAAGAATACTATTCTTTTAAGAGATGATTCGTGTGTTAAAATGTTGCATGGCTTTTTCAATTAAATTGGATTGCCTATTTTTAGAAAAAATGGATAGGGTAAAAGTCGAGGTAGATTTAGGTGAAAAGGCTTGGCAAGTAAACGTTTCAGCACGAAAGCATGAATGGTATATTGACGAACCGGAGGATATGGGAGGGTCAGATTCGGGTGCAACACCTTCTGAGATGGTTTTTGCGGGTCTGGGTGCATGCACTGCTATAACCTGCAAGATGTATGCTCAGCGCAAGAACTGGCCACTAAAAGATGTTCATGTAGTATTGGAACTTCTTGAAAAGGAGGCTAAATCAGATGGGCAATTCACGCGAATTATGAGACAGATAGTTTTTGAAGGTCCTTTGGATGAAGCACAAAAAGACAGGTTGCTTCAGATTGCAGGCCTTTGTCCTGTTGCAAAAATGCTAAAAGGAAGTATAGAAATTGAATCATCATGGATAAATCAGAAATAAAAGAATATAGCAACGGAGAAGTGACCATCGTATGGAAGGCCTCCTTATGCCAACATAGTGCAAATTGCGTGAAAGGCTTACCTAGCGTTTTCAATAGCAAAGCGAGACCTTGGATACAGGCAGAGGGTGCCGATTCAGAGTCGATTAGAAAGCAAGTTGATGCTTGTCCGTCTGGAGCATTGACCTGGTTCACCAACTCCCAATAAAGGGTAATTCATCAATTGAAAATAACAATCTATTAAGTCATGTGTTGTATCATGCAGCATTACTGGAATAACTACGTCAATTTTAATCTATGAAAAAAGCAGTACTATTCGGCTCAGCCCTGAGCCTCATGATTGTGGGCATGTCGTTCGAAAGCATCGAGCGCGTAGAAAAAGTGTATAACCGTACAGCAGCACCAGCCGGACATAGCGGATCGCCTGCCGATGGAAAAAATTGTACGGTTTGTCATATTGGAACTTCTGTGGCAAAAATGGATATCATCACCAGCGATATTCCTATGGATGGTTATGTTCCTGGCTCTACCTATACTATTACCGTTACTCTGGAGAATACTGGAACCACACGTTTTGGATTTCAGCTATCCCCTCAGAATAACGCAGGAACCATGTTGGGTTCTTGGGGTGCCGCAACCACCGAAACGCAGGTGATCTCTGGTAAATATGCTACCCATAAATTAGCGAGTACCAACGGAACAGATTCTAAAACATGGACATTACAATGGACCGCCCCGTCAGCAGGAACAGGTGATGTAACCTTTTATGGTGCCTTCAATATCTCAAATGGGGATAATACCACCAATGGAGACAAGATATGGACTTCAAGCATGACGGTTTCTGAGCAAGGTGCAAATTCATTAAAAGAAGCAGGAGTTTTGGTCATGAAAGCATTTGTTTCTGGTAGTGATTTAGCTATTGAATGGAACGAAGCATCGAATGAGGCAGCAACAGTTTCTATGCTTGATATGCAAGGAAAAGTTGTTTCTCGCTGGGACATTGCAGATAGAGCAACTTCATTCAGAAAAGCACTGCCAGCATTAGAGGCGGGTGTTTATGTAGTTCGTGTCGATGCAGAAGGACTGAGGGGTTCTCAGAAGATTCTTATTTACTAAACACTTTGAATTGTTTTAAAGAAAAAGCGCCAAATAGGCGCTTTTTTTATTTTTTGACATCGTAATAAACCCGCAAATTTTTACTGTGGGTTCTTAGTTGTAACCAATTTTCTAGTCTTTCTTGATCTGTTTTCTTTAGTGGTCTCGGCAGCTTAATCAGCGCTACACATAGACTGTCGTTCGACAGACTATCGAGATGATACATGCTCACATTACCTATTGCCATACTGGTTGCTGCATAGCCTTGTGCTTGTACTTCTTTTAAAATGTCGGTGGTAGGATAGGCGCTCGATTGGATATGGTTTAGCGCATTATTCATTTGACTAATCAGACTATCTTTTTTAACTACTTCTTCCTCCTTGTCCCTTAACAGCGATTGCACCAAGGCAAGGTTTAACGTTGAGTTGTCTTGTTTGAAGTCGGTTTTACCCTGTTTAATAACAAGTTGAACCCCATCTAAATTATACTTGGGCATCTTTCTTTGAATATGTGCAATCTCACTGCTATCTACTTCAGATCCGACCAAGAGTACTTCGATGCGTTGATCAGAATAATTCACCTTTTTTTGTCCAACGGCAGTCGCATCGAAAAGCATTTCTTCGCTGATAAATTGTTCTGCTCTATTTTCAAATATTGATTTAAGCACCAAGTTATAGGCGATATAGATACTGGGTATGAGAGTAATCATGACAATAAATGTCGTTGAGTTTTTTACCCGTTTTGCTAAGCGTTCGTCTACAAATTGGTGCTTGGTGAAATTCAAATAGCGAACAATTAAGATGGTCGCAAAGCAGATGAAAACGGAATTGATGAAGAATAAATAGGTTGCACCGAAGAAGAAGGAAAACTGTCCTGTGGCGAGTCCATATCCGGCTGTACAGAGAGGAGGCATCAAGGCTGTTGCGATAGACACGCCTGGAATTACGTTTCCTTTTTCCTTGCTGGAAGTCGCAATGATTCCGGCTAGTCCACCAAAAAAGGCAATCAATACATCCCAGGTGGTTGGTGTGGTTCGAGCCAGTAATTCTGAATGGGCGAATTTTAAGGGAGTGAGTAAAAAATAGATCGCAGCAGTCGAAATACTAATCAATGCCGCAATGCCCAAATTGAGCGCTGATTTTTTAATGAGGGCAAAATCGAAAATGCCTACGCCTAATCCGAGACCAATAATAGGCCCCATTAAAGGCGAGATTAACATAGCACCGATGATAACGGCGGCAGAGTTAACATTCAGACCGATACTCGCGATCATGATAGCGAAAATGAGAACCCAAAGATTGCTGCCCTTGAATTCTACGTTTGCGCGTATAGATGCAACGACCTCTTCTTCACGGCTCTTGTAGGCTTCTAAATTGAGCAAACTACGGAGCCAAGCAATCACATTGAAATTCATAAGGCAATTTAGGATAAACGAGTAAAGGTAGGAAAGAACAATGTGGTATGAATAAAAGAATTTGCTACTATATTTAGGGGAACCCAGCAGTTTTTTTACTCCAATTCAGTGCTTAAAAACCATGAACGGCTTTGCAACTTTAAACTAATCGATAGATAGATAAGGACTTAGTTCCTCAAGGACTGATCCGTCTTCTAGCTTCATCTCACACCTAAACTGAAAAACGCCTTTTGGAACATTATTTTTAAAGAAATAGCGAATATCTCCCTGTCCGCGCTCCAAATTAAAAATAAAAGACTTCTCAGTTAATAAGGAATCATTGTATTGGCGCAAGGAAAAAGTATCGGTTTTAATACCAACTGATTGATAAATAGCCAAAAGAACCTCATCGTTGAGTGAACTACCTGCAGGATGATTAAAGAGGTCTTGGTCGCAGCTAATTTCAAGTCTATTAAGTGCGGGTACATATTCAATAAAATAATCTGGATTACACTTTTTGGAAGCGGAAACAATTTGTCCAAAAAACAGACTTGGCGCTATATTTTCAGTCACCATCTTCTGCGTGCCATCAGTATAAATTTGAAAATATAGTTCGTTCGCGGCACTAGAATGAATATGGATGGTATCTGAACTATCAGATTCCCAATTCTCTTGGATTTTAATCGATAGGCTTGTGGGTTCAATGATATAGCCCATGGGTTCTGGACAGCCGCCAATAATGCAGCTTATTGGGAATACGCCAATGTATATAGTTAGAAAAAGACTAAATCGAAAAAGGACTTTCATTATTTAAGTTTTGCATTCACTATCCATAAATCATAAAGCTTGCTCTATTCTATAGCTATCCAGGAACTTAAGCCTTGAACAGATGAACCATCTTCAAGTTTTACATCAAATGAAAATTGATAAATTCCAATTGGCCATTGATTCTTTGTAATAAAGCTGAAGTCACCTCTTGAAATATAACGTTTAGAACCAATTAGCAATGAATCATTGAGTTGCGATACAGCCGAGGTATCATTATAAAAGCCGTAATCAAAAAGTGCATTCACTGTAGTATTTGCAGGATACCCGAGAAGGTCTTTGTCACAGGAAATGGTGAATTGCTGAAGACTAGGCTTATACTGTAGGAATGCTTCGATTTCGCAATCTTTTGAAGCAAATGCTGACTGACCTAGAATTGGCGAACGAAAATTCTTTTCCATTAGTGTGACATATTCTTTATTGCCTAGGATTGCTACGCTTAGTTGGATTTTATTTTGTGTTGAAGAGTCAATATACAAGGTGTCGTTCTTTACATCGTAACCCAAGGTATAAATGTTCAATTCATTCGGAACAATAATATAATCCATCACTTCCGGACATCCTCGGTAGCAACCAATTGGAAACAGTCCAATGAAGAGGATACACAAAAGACTTAGTCGATAGATAGATTTCATAAACCAATTAAGGTAGTATTCTCTTTGCTGGATTTTTTTAGTTATCCCCGAAATCCAGATATAAGTGATGGGGTTTCAAATTACATAAAATCCCTGATTATTCAAGTAGGTCGTAGGAGGTTTTCGTCGGAATTGTCTCTGTGGTTTCTTAGAAAATATTAAGCCGGAATTTCTTCTTTTCCATTGGCATGAATGGCAAACCTACCCCGCTGATTTCCATGCACATGGTCGTGTTTAGGCCAAGGCCATCCGCCAAATTGTGTACGTTGGTATTCACGAAATGCATTGGAAATCTCTTCTTGGGTATTCATCACAAACGGACCGTATTGTGCCACAGGTTCTGCAATAGGTTTTCCCTGAAGATACAAAAAGTGAGACAGAGCATCACCGTTACGGATATGAAGCTTTTGATCTGAATCGATACGAATGGAATGTCTCGAACTAACCACACCATCATTTATTTCTACACCACTTCCTTCGTAATAATAGAGGGTTCGGTTGACACTTGAATCGACTGTAGCTAAATCAAGTTCGGCATTGGGTTCCATATGGATGAGCCAAATCGCCACTTGGTTATCGTCATGAGCAGCCCATGAGTCAGGCGCTGGATCAAGAGCCTTTAGTCCGCCAATCGATCCAGCAATGAGTTTGATTCTAGTGGTTTTATTTGCTGCATTAATTTGGGTGGCCACTGGGATCTTTTCGTCCCAAAACATGGCAAAGTGAGGCTTAACCATTTTCGAACGAGCCGGTAAATTCAGCCATATCTGAAATAAAAGTAATTCGTTATCACCTTCTTGATTCAAGAGCGGAAACATCTCAGCATGCTGCACGCCACTGCCTGCAGTCATCCATTGCACATCGCCATTTCCGAATCTTCCAGATGCACCAATAGAGTCGGAATGATCCACCAATCCTTTCTCTGCAATGGTTACAGTTTCAAAGCCTCGGTGCGGATGAGCGGGGAAACCTGGAATTGTGTCGCCATGATACATGCTCCATCCGGAACTGTTCGCGAAATCTTCGCCTAACCTTCGTCCTGCAAGCAAGGCAGGATCTGGACCTAAATGCGCTTCGCCCTTAGGATATTTATCGTGATGAAAGGCACAAAAGAGAAAAGGGTCATACGTTTCCCAAGGAAATCCTAGGGGCTTGATAAGTAATCCATCCATCATACTATGCAGGGTTAATTAAAGAAGGTTTTGATTCCTTCTTCCTACGAATTTAATGGCTAAGCATCACTTTTCCTGTATGTGTTTGTCCACCGACGAGAGTGATTTCCAAATAGTAGATGCCAGATAGCTCATTTAGCTGAATTTGCATGCTCTGTGTTTTACTTCCGTCGAAGACACCAATTTGATTTCCTTTAATGGAAAATATGCGCACCGATTCAATCGCCTTTTCGCTTTGAATTTGAATCTTTCCCTGCGTCGGGTTTGGGTATAATCGAATATGGAAAGCGGCCGCAGTCGTTTTCAAATCGCTCGCTCCACTTAGATTAAGACTACCATCTGGCTCAAAAGGGTCAGACCATTTAGGATCGGTATATACGTTTGAACCCGTCAGGGTTTTTAAGAAGGCAGCGATAAAATTCTTTTGTGTATTGGTAAGGTTTAGCTGCTGCGTACCATTGCCGCCAGGTCCGCGCAAACGGTTATCAAGGTTGGTATTTCTTGGGTCGTTTGGAATCGCCGCATAATGATTAATAACCTGAAGAATAGAAGTGAATTCACCGTTATGCATCAAGCGTCCGTTAAGTTCTCCTAGTGGGTTAAATAAATCGCGTAAACTGGGACTTCTGGTATTAGTAAGGTCAACGCTATCAATGGTTCCGGCGATATGGATGACCCCATTATTATTGGCTTGAGGGTCGATATCAAATTCTGGTGCGCGGTGACAACCCTGACAGCCAGCACCACCTTGAGCAGGAGCGGCTAAGAATAGGGCCTTGCCCGCATTTTCGGCAGTCGTAAAATTAGGAAAAAGGTCGTTTACATTGTTTACCTGAGCCAGGCCTGCATCGAATTTAGAATCAAAGGATTGGATGGATCGCACAAACTGAGCTAAGGCCCGTTGTATGCGAGCTTCTCTTATCACCGTATCACCAAATGTGTTTTTGAATAATACTGGGTAATAGGGAAGGGTATACATGCGTCGTATGAGTGAATCCAAATCTGGGTCGCCATTGGTGCCACTGAACCCCATTTCAATATGGTCCTGAATCGGACGCGTAGTTTGGTCTTCCAAAGTGGCAGCGCGTTCATCCCAGAAAAAATGAGACTCTTGGGCAAAACGACTATTCACCAATCGCATTGAATGCCTACCCGTTTTACCCCCAATATGTCCATCACTCAGCTGGCTGGTATCTGAAAAAGCAAAGGCCTGTTGATGGCAAGATGCGCATGCCTGATTTCCACTTAGCGAAAGTTGTTTATCATAAAACAAGACCCTTCCAAGTGTTGCTCCTTCATCGCTTATAGGGTTAAACTGAGGAGTATTGTCTCGATTTATATAATTAGGAACGCTTTGTCCTTCGTAGTTGTCAAGCTGTTGTAGATTGATGCCAGCCTGCACGAACAAGATGATTGCTGCTGAAAGCGACAGGAGCAAAGTGAGCTTTTTCATAGGTATGATTAAGTTTTATGGACAGCAATATCGGCTTCCTTCGTCATAAAAGAAACTTTAGCCATATTCTCAAGCCCCGGATTAGCCTAAAACTATTTCTCACTCAATATCAACCTCATCCTCAACCTCATTCCTCATTCAATACCTGCCAAATGGTATCCTTTAGCTTTTGGATATTGTATCCGCTAACCGAAGAAATAAACATATGTGGTATGTCGGTAGGAAGGGTAGCGCGCATTTCTTCCATCAATTCCTCGTCGAGCATATCGGCTTTGGTAATGGCAAGAATTCGCTGCTTATGAAGTAATTCAGGATTGAACTTTTCCAGTTCATGGTATAAAATTTCGAACTCCTTTTTCAGGTCTTGCGCATCAGCAGGTACCATAAAAAGGAGCAAGGAATTCCGTTCGATATGTTTCAAGAAACGAACGCCAAGTCCTTTTCCTTCCGCCGCCCCTTCGATAATTCCGGGGATATCTGCCATCACAAATGATTTATAATCGCGATAAGGAACGATTCCTAAGTTCGGCACCATAGTGGTGAAAGGGTAGTCGGCAATTTCGGGTTTGGCCGCAGAAACAACAGAAAGCAAAGTGCTTTTTCCAGCATTTGGGAAACCTACCAATCCTACGTCGGCGAGAACTTTCAATTCAAGAATCATCCATTCTTCCTTCCCAGGTTCACCCGGTTGGGCATAACGTGGAGTTTGTTTGGATGGAGTTTTAAAATGGTTATTTCCTAATCCACCTCGTCCACCAGAAAGTAGTATTTTTTCTTCGCCGTCTTCTGTGATTTCAAACAGGATTTCTTTTGTTTCGCTATGACGAGCAACTGTTCCCAACGGAACTTCAAGGATTTCGTCTTTCCCAAAACCTCCAGAGCGCAGTCCGCCTTCACCTGGTTTTCCATCAGCAGCAATGATATGCTTGCGGTATTTTAAATGGAGTAGGGTCCAAAGTTGCTTGTTTCCACGAAGGACAATATTTCCTCCTCGTCCACCATCACCACCGTCTGGTCCTCCCATGGAGGTATGTTTATCGCGGTGCAAATGTGAGGAGCCTGCGCCCCCTTTTCCGGTACGGCAACAAACCTTGACGTAGTCGACGAAATTCGATTCAGCCACCGGGTTATGCTTTCGCGTTTAAACGGTCCATCACTTGGCATATTCTGCCGAAAATATCATCAACGGCGCCAACTCCTTCAATAGAAGAGTACTTTCCTTGCTTTGTATAGAAATCAGCTACGACAGCCGTTTGTTCGTTGTATACATTAATGCGGTTACGAATGATGGTCTCATCCTTGTCATCCGGACGATCACTTTCTGCTCCTCTTAATAGGAGGCGTTTAACCAACTCTTCTTCTGGAACTTGAAGTGAAACCATTTGATGGATAGTCGTATCAAATCCTTCTAAAAATACATCAAGCGCTTCGGCCTGAGGAGTTGTGCGTGGAAATCCATCAAAAATAAACCCGTTTGCATTCGGACTCTTTTTCACTTCGCTTTCCAACATTTTGATGGTCACCTCATCGGGCACCAAGTTTCCAGCGTCCATATAGCTTTTGGCCAATTTGCCGAGCTCTGTGTTTCCTTTTATATTGGCGCGGAAAATATCTCCAGTCGATAAGTGGGCTAGTCCATATTTTTCAATGAGTTTCGCAGATTGGGTTCCTTTTCCTGCCCCAGGAGGGCCAAAGAGTACAATATTCAGCATGGTAGGGTGTTTTAAATTTTTAACGAAATGCAAAGATAGGCATTCAAGGGGTAGAAACTAATCGTGGTGTCGACTCGTCGACTTGGCGATATTACGACTGTTTGACATTACGAGTTTTCGAGTGAAATGAATGTTCAGGTCACTGACTGCGTGCACCATAGCGTTCCAATCGCTATCGGGAGCGAAGGTGTAAGCTTTTTCAGCGAAGGAGTAGCTTGTCGAAGTGGGAGGTAATACTAAATACTAGAATCTGTCGCTTAGTCGCAAAGTCGACCTATCGCCTAATCAACAACAGAACGATAGACTTCAGGTAAGTTCCGTCCTAGTCCGTTATAATCAAGTCCATACCCCACCACAAAATCATTGGCGATTTCAAAGCCTACATAATCAGGTTGTACCGCATGTCGTCTAGCTTTAGGCTTATAGAGTAAAGTTGCAATGCGCAAGCTGAGTGGCTCAAGCATTGCCAACTCCTCGAATATTCCCGCGACCGTTAATCCGGTATCGACAATGTCTTCTACCAGAATAACATGTCGGCCAAAGATGTTTTCCTGAAGTCCTAAAACGCATTTTAGCTTGCCTGTACTTTGAGTGCCTTGGTAAGATGTATACTTCACGAAATTCAATTCGCATTTATCGTGGAAGTTGCGTGTGAGGTCGGAGGCAAAATGTATTGAACCGTTGAGTACTGCTACGAAAATCGGACGTTTACCCAGGTAGTCCTTATGAAGTTCTTTGGCTAATTCTTGAACGCGCTGAGCGATTTGCTCTTCGTCCAAGAACAAATCAAAATATTTGTCCCAAAGCTTAACCCTTCGTGTCATTTGCGCACATTGGAGATGAAACGAAGACTGGCAAAGTATTTTAGACCCAACCAAAAGGTATTGAGCAGGGTAGGGAGCTTTCCATAATAATGTTCTTGCACGGCATAACGTTCCTTCAAACCTAGGCTGCGGTGCTGTGTAGAAATTCCATCTTGCATAAAACGCACGAGCGGTTCCTTATAGAAGTAGAAGCTTTTACCGTTTTTAGTAAGTCGGATGGCCCAGTCGATATCTGCAGCAACGCGGTAATTCAAGTCATAAAATGGAACGATATCCCGTTTGGCAAGTATCGCTTGGTGACAAACTACCATTCCTTTTTTGAAGCTTTTCCAATTCAAGTCGTTAGGAGGCCGCATGTGGCGCATTCCGACATATTCATAATTTGTATCGATAATGGCTGTGTCGCCATAAATTATATCCTCCTCATTTGAATGAGCGAAAACTTTTTCAAGAGACGAATCATCATAAAATAAGTCGCCGGCGTTCAGGAACATCACGTATTTGCCCTTGGCCATACGAATTGCTTTGTTCATTGCATCATAGAGACCCGCATCTTTTTCGCTAATAAATTGGGTAACAATTTGATCGTGTTTTTCGAGGATGGAGACGGTATCATCTTTTGATAATCCATCCACTACAATAAATTCGCGGTCGGTGAATTTCTGGGCTCCAATAGATAGAATTGTTGGCTCAATGAATTTTGCTGCGTTATAGGTAACGGTTATAATGCTAAGTTTCGGTGCCATGCCCTGCAAAGAACGGAAAGAGCGTGCGAATGTGCAACCACTGTTAGGAACAAATTCCCTTCATTCTCAGTACCCTGGAACGAATTCCATTACAGAGTGCCCTTTTTTGGATTTTATCTTTTAGTTTTGATTCCATGGTTGAATCAATCCGAAGGCTCTTAGAAAATAATGAACAGTGGATATCTGAAATGACAGCAGCAGACCCGGAATACTTTTCTTCAAAATCGGAAGGACAAGCCCCCAGTTTTTTATGGATAGGCTGTTCCGATAGTCGGGTTCCACCAAATGAGATTACGAAGACCAATCCAGGTGAAATATTTGTACACCGAAATATTGCCAATTTGGTGGTGCAGACCGATATGAATATCCTTTCTGTTATTCAATATGCCGTTGACGTTTTAAGGGTTCGCCATGTTATTGTTTGCGGTCATTATGGCTGCGGAGGTGTACGAACTGCAATGCAAAACTCGGATCATGGTTTGATTGATAATTGGTTGAGAACCATTAAAGACACCCAAAACTATTATTGGCAGCAACTAAAGGAATTGAAAGGTGAGGCCAGAGAAAACCGCTTGGTTGAGCTGAATGTAATTGAGCAAGTTTATAATTTAGGGAAGACCAATATTATTCAAAACGCCTGGAGAAAAGGAAATAATCCATACCTGCACGGTTGGGTATACGATTTAAAGTCCGGAAAGATTAAATCTCAAACCACCATGATAAACAGCGAGATGGCCTTAAAAGAAGTGTGTAAATTTGAGATGGGGGTAATCGGACGCTAATGTCGAATTCTTTTGAACAAGAGGTTTTAGAAGGTCTGAGTTTACCCGCCAAGAAACTCTCTTCCAAATATTTTTATGATGATAAGGGAAGTAGAATTTTTCGGGAAATCATGGCCATGCCTGAGTATTACCCGACCAAGTGTGAGTTGCGGATCTTTCAAACCCACGCAGCAGACATTGTTGCGGTAACCCAAAAGGGAAATCTGAATATTATAGAGTTAGGTGCAGGTGATGCCTCCAAAACCTATTACCTCCTTAAGGCTTGGCTAGAATCAGGAAATGAGTTTGTATATAGCCCATTGGATATTTCTCAAGAAGCACTTGATCAAGCAAAGAACTCACTTGCAAAACGATTGCCTCAATTAAAAGTTAAGCCAATTCAAGGTGAGTATTTTGAAGTATTGGAGCGTATCTCAAATGATACAAGTAAAACGAATAAGCTCGTTTTGTTTTTGGGATCAAACCTGGGAAATTTCAACTTAGAAGGAGCCTCCGCGTTTTTAAATAAGCTATATGAGGCACTCAATCCTGGTGATCAATTGTTAATTGGCATCGATTTGAAGAAGTCGCCTAATATTATTTTGCCAGCGTATTCTGATCCTGGAGGAATTACTGCTCGGTTTAACTTGAATCTATTGAATCGAATCAATAAAGAGTTGGGCGGCGATTTTAAACTTAAGAATTTTAAACATTATGCCAGCTATGAACCGGAAACAGGTGAGGTACGTAGTTTTTTGATTTCGCAAAAAGAACAGGATGTACACATCAAAGCTGTGAATAAGTCATTTCACTTTGATGAGATGGAAAGTATTCATACCGAAATTTCAAAAAAATACGGTCAGGAAGAATTTAAGAAACTGATAAAAGACGTAGGTTTCACATGGAAAGAGGCCTATTATGATTCAAATCTGTATTTTATGGATGTTTTGATGGAGAAATAAAATGAAATTTAAGGGCTACTATGGCGATAGTTGAACCTTATTTAATGGAAGTCTAATAATGTCCAATTAACAGGACGAAATCCTTCCGAAGGAAAAATATATCAACGCGGTTTTTTTTAAAGGATAAAATCCTACTTTTGCAGCGCAGTAAAACACATGATTTAGAACATGTCAAATCAAGGCAAAATAGCACAGATCATCGGCCCAGTAGTCGACGTTAGCTTCGACCAAGAAGGAGCTAAACTTCCAGGTATTCTCGGCGCATTATACGTAGAGAAGGAAGACGGAACCCGCGTGGTTCTAGAGATTCAACAGCACTTAGGTGAAAACATGGCAAGAACAATTGCGATGGATTCTACCGAAGGTTTGCTTCGCGGCATGCCAGCTGTAGACACGGGAGCGCCTATTCAGGTGCCCGTTGGTGACCATATCAAAGGACGTTTGTTAAACGTTGTTGGTGAGGCTATCGACGGACTAGGAGCAATTGATAGAACGGGAAGCCGCTCTATTCACAATACTCCACCGCGTTATGAAGACTTGTCAACCCAATCTGAGCCTCTCTTTACAGGGATTAAGGTTATTGACTTGCTCGAGCCTTATGCCAAGGGAGGAAAAATTGGTTTGTTCGGTGGTGCCGGTGTAGGTAAAACCGTTTTGATTCAGGAATTGATCAATAACATCGCGAAAGCATATGACGGTATGTCTGTTTTTGCTGGTGTGGGTGAGCGTACTCGTGAGGGGAATGACTTGCTTCGTGAGATGATCGAATCTGGAATTGTAAAATATGGTAAAGAATTCGTTGAAGCACAAGAGGCTGAAGGCGGATGGAATATCGATAAAGTAGACAAAGCGGAAATGCTTAATTCGCAAGCAACTTTCGTATTTGGACAAATGAACGAACCTCCTGGTGCACGTGCTCGTGTGGCCTTGACTGGACTTTCTATTGCGGAATATTTCCGTGATGGAGACGGTGAAGGAAAAGGAAAAGACATCTTGTTCTTTATCGACAATATCTTCCGTTTTACCCAAGCGGGTTCTGAAGTATCGGCCCTTTTAGGACGTATGCCATCAGCGGTAGGTTACCAACCAACTTTGGCAACAGAGATGGGAACCATGCAAGAGCGTATTACCTCTACCAAAAACGGATCGATTACTTCTGTTCAAGCGGTTTACGTACCTGCGGATGACTTGACGGATCCAGCGCCAGCAACTACGTTTGCGCATTTGGATGCAACAACCGTATTGTCTCGTAAAATTGCTGAGTTAGGTATCTATCCAGCGGTGGATCCATTGGATTCTACTTCACGTATCTTGACCAGAGAAATTTTGGGTGATGCCCATTATGATACTGCTCAAGCGGTGAAAATGCTTTTGCAACGTTATAAAGAATTGCAAGATATCATTGCTATCCTTGGTATGGATGAGCTTTCTGAAGACGATAAATTGGTGGTACACCGCGCACGTCGTGTACAACGTTTCTTGTCTCAGCCGTTCTTCGTAGCCTCACAGTTTACCGGTTTAGAAGGTAAATTGGTTTCTATTGAAGATACCATCAAAGGATTTAATATGATCATGGACGGATCACTTGACCAATACCCAGAGGCTGCCTTCAACTTGAAAGGTACCATCGAAGAGGTAATTGAAGCAGGTGAGAAAATGATCGCTGAAAACGCATAATTAAAAGGAGGATAAGATGCATCTAGATATCATCACCCCCGATAAAGTTTTGTACAGCGGAGAAGTAAGTGCAGTTCAACTTCCAGGAGCCCAAGGGTCTTTTGAGATTTTGACTGGCCACGCTGCTTTGATTTCTAGTCTTGAGGCTGGTAAAATCAGAGTGAAGGATACCGAAGGAACTCAATTTATTGAAGTAAGCGGCGGTATCGTGGAAGTGCAGAAAAACAATATCATCGTATTGACTTAAGTGTTATTCGATTAAAGTATAAAGGCCATTTCGAAAGGAATGGCCTTTTTTTTTGTCGAGATTTTATGATTTTTGTCAAAAGAGGCACTAAATAAATGTACGGAGCGTTACTTTCGAGAATCATTCTATGAAGCAACACTTACTCGCGGTATTCCTGTTTTTATTATTCGTTCCGGCTAAACTATCTGCTCAAAAGGGAGAAGTTCGAGGTAGTATTTTTGATTCCCTAAATGTTCCTGTTTCCTATGCTTCTGTCGCGGTATTCGACTTGCGCGACTCGAGTGTCATCACTTTTGGTTTAAGCGATAATGCTGGCGGGTTTGAACTCAATCGTTTGCCTATTAGAACGCCACTACGACTATTGGTATCTCATGTTTTATACCACCCTGTGCTTGAGAATTTTGAGCTGGATTCGGCTGGGGACATTCAAGATTTCGACTCACTTCTTCTGACTTACAAAAGCAATGAATTTGCCGAAAGCGTAGTGACTTGGGAGGCACCACCTATTTCAATTCGGAATGATACGGTAGAATTCAGTGCCGATGCCTTTGTAGGTAGACCTGGTTCTGCGGTTGAGGAACTATTGAAACGTATTCCTGGCGTACAGGTCGATGAGGATGGTAATGTCACATACAACGGACGAACAGTTAAAAAGATTACCATTGACAGCAAGCAGTTTTTTAGCGAGGATCCTGTGATTCTTATGAAAAATATTCCGGCCAAAGCCATTGAAAAAGTACAAGTGACCGAGGAAAAGGACGAACGTGGAAGGGCCACAGAAAGCGGCGATGTCACCATTAACCTGACCTTAAAACCTTGGGCGAAAAAAAGCAATTTCGGAAAAGTCTACGGGGGCTATGGAACCGACCAACGCTATGAAG
Source organism: uncultured Burkholderiales bacterium (assembly GCA_964620355.1). Classification (GTDB taxonomy): domain Bacteria; phylum Bacteroidota; class Bacteroidia; order UBA8524; family UBA8524; genus UBA8524. Next base: position 40,890 of record CAZUIT010000003.1, read on the forward strand.
CAGGAGGAATTTGGAGCTTCTTTCGTGATACCTTGCAAGTTTCTATAATTGGCTATGGTAACAATTTAAGTCAAACAGGATTCAGCTTTGGTGAACTCTATAAGATGGGAGGTTTTAACCGTTCAGGGGTGAGCAGTCTCTCTTTTTCAGACAATACGATGGAACTCGACGGTGTAAGTTTCGGAGGAGGAAAAGGAATCACGGAAAGTGGTGGCGGCGGATTCAATTTAAACTACGACCTGCCACTCAAGTATTCCATCTCTACTTCATATTTTATTGGGTTTAGTAAAACCAATTATTTAGAGGAGGGCAATAGTGAACGTTATTTTGGAGATACAACCTTGAGTACCTTGCAGGTATCAGAAGAACTGTTTAAAAGTAGCAATCATACCTTCAATGCTAAAATTCAATGGACTCCCGATACCATTCACCTTATTTACTGGAAGCCTCAAATACTGTATAATGGAAGTAATGCCGGGAATAAGGACATCAACAGGAATTCCTATACTAATTTTCTGTCAGGTACTTCAATTGGGAACCAACTAGACAATCAGTTTAAAGGACTTAAAATGAATAATTATGTTAGTTGGGACATGAGACTGAAAAAATGGGAATATGGAGCAAGTGCACGTCAAAATTATTCCAAGCAATCAGGAGATGCAACAAATGATATTCGCTTCATAAGCTTTACCGATACGGGTTCAAGTGGGATGTTCCAAAATCAAATTCGTAGGGAAAGAAATAATGGGCTGGAGCTTTATCAAAGAGCATTTGTAGAATTTAAGCCGAACGATTCATTGCGGTTTTCTTTAGGGGCCAGCTACAGTTGGGAAGAAGGACAGAAGAATATTTCCGTCTATGAGCGAGATTCTCAATTTCTTACCGATGTCTTTTTGCCAACATTAAGTACCCTCTTCAATGAAAGAAGAACGAATAATGAAGTGTCATTCACGATTTGGAAGCGAATTAAAGACCATCGATTTAGTGCGGAGTTTTCTGTGAATCAAACCAATTTGGACCTGTCGAATGGACTTACTGGGAATTCCATCAATAGAGATTTTGTGTATTGGAAAACGGAAATAGACTACTCAACACGTTCTCCTCAAGGCTATATATATACCAGTTATTCCTATTCCACTGAAATTCCAAATTCATTCGATCTATTAGATTTAACAGACAATACCAATCCGAATCGTGTACGCATTGGGAATCCAGATTTGAATCCCAAAACCAAACATGCACTCAGGTATTGGGGCAGGAGGGCTGATAAGAATGGGAAGTTTGGTGGCTCCATGAGTTTGAGAGCTGATATGACCATGTCGGATGTTGTTTCAGAAACCTATTATGATGAATCTGGACGAAGCGTTTCAAAACCACGCAACTTAGATGCAGGCAAAAACAGATATTATGCCGGGAGTTATTCCCGCTTATTTATGAATTTCAAAGGAGAGAAAAAATGGAGCTATTCGCCATCGGTTTTTTTATCAGGAAACATCAATCAATCCTGGCAATACATTAACCTTTCGCCTTACCAAGTCAATGGATATTACCTTACCACAGGAGCCTCATTCAATTTTGTAAAGAAGGATTATCTCGATGTTAAACTCAGTTATGGACCGGGTTGGAATGGAAACCAAACCCTCGGACTAAGTGATTGGAACCGGGTTTTAAGGCAGTCAGTTTCTGCCGATATTTGGTGGGCACCCTTTGAAAAATACTGGTTCGAAGTGAAGGCAACCTATTCCAGCCAGAGTTCGAAGAATCCTGCTTTTAAGCCCCAAGAATTCACCCTTGTGAATCTGGCATTCACCCGCTTGGTTCTGAAAGAAAATCGCGGACAGATTCGCATAAGTGTATTCGATTTACTCAAACAAAATAGAGCAATCAATCAATACACGGAGAGCAATTTTATTAGCAATTCTCAATCGAATGCGGTCACGCGTTACCTGATGTTTAGCTTCGTATATAACTTCAATTCCTTCCAGAAAACGGGAAGACAACAAAGAGGGTTTTCCTTTTGGTAGAGCGAGTTTAGGCCTCGTTCTCCATGCAGGCGGACACCGGAAAGCGGATATTCATACGAAAGCCCTTTCCCAGACTACTTTCCATGCTCAGTTCACCATGAATCGTCTGGACCCGTTGGCGAATATTACTCAAGCCTAAGCCTGGTTTCACTTGACCCATCATAAAGCCAGTTCCATTATCTCGGTACTCGAGAAATAGGTAATGCTCATTTGAGTGGAGATGAATATGAATCGACTCGGCCTCACCATGTTTCTGGCTATTGGAGATGGCTTCTTGACAAATGCGGTAAATAGCGTGTTGAGATGCTTTGGTTAATTGATGATGAGGGGCCAATTGCTCCTTTAGTTCTATTTCTAGTCCAATGCTCTCGTAATCACGGCGAAATAAGCCACGTAATGCGTCCACCAAGGATCCCAATTCCAAATTGGCAGGCATCATCGCATGAGAGATATTGCGTAACTCTTCGCTGGCACTAGCTACTTCGCTTTGGAGACTGCTGATGATTGCATGCGTTGATTCTTTTGGTTCTGACATTTCATCTAGCAAGAGATCCGTTTTCATACGAATTAAGGTGAGTTGCTGACCAAGACCGTCGTGAAGCTCCCGGGCAATACGCTGTCTTTCTTGTTCTTCACCCGAAAGCACCATACGCATGGATTCTTGATTTTCGCGATTTTTCTCTTCCTCTTCTTGTTTCAGTTGTTTCAATCTACGGTTATACCTGAAGACTAAAATTAAGATGAGTAAAAATAGGCATAAGACTAAGAGACCGATGATATAAACTCGTTGTGTGCTCACCATACCGCGTGAACTAAGTAAGGCTAACTCACTTGTTTTTAAAGCGTTTTCTGTTTTTTCTGTTTCGAATTGAATCAATAGTTCATGCTCGATTGATGCCAATTCTAAGGCGTGCAGCGAATCCGCTAATTGCTCTGTGTCTTCATAAAAACGGATCAAGTCTTCACGTCCCAGCAATCCTAGTTTGGCTTTGGCTAAATCTCGACGGGCGGCGAGCAAATGTTTCCTGTCGTTGAATTGTTCTGCATAGCGAAAGGCGATATCCAAGTAGTCATTAGCTTTTTTGTAATTTTTAAGTTCGAGATAAGTAGCACCTAATTCGTAATAACGTACCCGGTTTCCAATGGTATCGTTATTCGCTTCCAAATCAGGAAAAGCCTTTAACATGTAAAACAGACTGCTGTCGTTCTGCCCGTAATGCCGGAAAAGCTCTCCTTTTTGAAATAATCCTCGAGCAATCAAAACTGTACTATTCATCGCATAGGCTGAAGCGAGGTTGTTCTCTACCCAGTAGAAAGCAGAATCACGCATTCCTAAGTGCTTATAAGAATTGATCAAATTGATAGCCACTGCACAAATTTTATAGTCGGGGAGTCCACGTAATTGATCGCCCAATGAAGTATAGTCTATCGTTCTCCTATATTCTTTGCGTTTAAAATAGACGGTTCCAATATTGCAATAGGAAGTCTCCATGCCATTGGTATCCTTATTGGCCAGCCGCATGTCTAAGGCTTTGAAGTTGTAATAAAGACAAGAATCCTCCATGTCCATTTCACTAAAAATAGAAGCGATATTGGCAATGCACTTAGATGCTTCGTCTGGATGACTATACTGAATATAGTTATGCGCTTGTTTAAAGGAGGCAATACTCGCTTCACTTTGACCTCTTTCGATATAATTAATGCCCCGTGAATTGAAATAATCGCCAATATGCAAGGAATCTGAGACTTCATGGAATTCATCTTCAATCCGTGAAAAAAGTGAATCGGCCAAAGTAAAATTCCCTTTAATGCTCCAAGCATCAGCCATCATATAACCTGCTCTAAAATGGTAGGGTTGAAGTCTATTTGGATTATGCTTCAAGCTTATTTGGGCATACTTTATAACCGAATCAGGTTGATTGGCCCTGCATTGATCAATTAGTTCAAAAAGTAATGCATGATATTCTTTGGAGCCGATTTCAGCAGCTGCAATTTTAGGGTAGAGTGGGGCAATATTCACATTGGCTTTGCTCTGCGGATATGCTGCATGATTTGTGAAAATTAAAAAACCAACAACGGAAATAAAACGGGCAAAAAGTGTGTTTAGGGATAGGGTCATGCTGGACTAGATTCATGACCAAAATACAATATTGCTGCTTAAATATGCCTTCTGTCTATTTGATATGAATGAATTTGTAGGAAAAATTTTACGATTTAAAATCTACTTAAATAAAAGATATGCCGTATAGTTTGGGGTTAATTGAAGCTAATCCCTCAATTAGGTTCCGCGAATTTTTTAAAACGTTTATAACCCAAAAGAGGCGCCTATTTTTTCGTCATCCATAAATTAACAGAGCTGGATATCAAGTATTCCTGGCTCCAAACTGTATAGGACAAGCTCATATGGTTTTCGTCGGTTTTTAATAAAAAGCTCTCTGGTGAACCTATCTGACACGATAAAAAATCCATTCCATCTCTTTTTTTGTAAGTATTAAAGGAAGATTCTTCATACATACACCCTTTGATATAGATTTTTGTACCATGTTGAACACTGTCAATTCGAATGAGCTGCCCTTTTTCAGGCAAATAGCCATAGGTACATTTCATAAATTGGTTTTGATAATCGCTCAGTTCAACATGGCTTATTTCCCAATCACCAACAAGGTTTTCTAAGGGGCCAAGCTGGATGGTGTCGGTAGGGTCGAAATTAACTTGTGTAGGATCTGGGTGCTCTTTTAAACAAGATTGTGATCCTAACAAGATTATAATACTAAGTAGCGAAAGCAGGAGTTTCATAGGAATAAATTTAAGGGATAACGAAGTATTTGAGCCTTTAATATATTATCCTAACGTTATTGGTCGAAAACAAGGGCATAGTTAATGCTGAGCCTATTTTTCTCCCGAGATACTAAGTTTCTATTTACAGGGCATAGAAGGCAGGAGACCTTAGGCATACGGTCTACAAAAAGGAGGCTGTCTTTGAATAAAAACCATCCAGGAATAGGCAAACTGTTGACGTGAAAAGTTGCTTATATGTACTTCCTAAAGAGTGAATTCAACTTAATCTGCATCACCCCAAGCAAGGCTTCTTTGAAAATACCGCGACTCATTTTTGATTCTCCTTCCGACCGATCTGTAAAGATGATTGGAACCTCTGCCAGCTTAAAACCATATTTCCAAGCAGTAAATTTCATCTCTATCTGGAAAGCATAGCCTTTGAACTTGATTTTATCCAATGGAATTTTCTCCAAAACGCTTCTGCGGTAACAGACGAATCCTGCCGTGGTATCTTGAATTTTTAGCCCAGTAATAAAGCGGACGTAAACGGAGGCGAAATAGGACATCAATACCCGGCCCATTGGCCAATTCACCACATTCACCCCAGTAACATAGCGCGAGCCGATGGTCATATCTGCACCGTTGACTGATGATTGGTATAGGGAATTGAGGTCGGCAGGATTATGAGAAAAATCAGCATCCATCTCAAAAATATAGGCATACTCTTTTTCCAAAGCCCAACGAAAGCCGGCAATATAGGCCCGCCCTAATCCATCTTTGACCTTTCTTTCAAGAATATGGATTTGGTCAGAATGGCTAGTAATAAATGACTTGACAATATCCGCCGTACCATCTGGCGAACTATCGTCCACTACCAAAACATGGAAATCCTGATCTAACGCCAATACAGCGTTTAACATTTTCTCGATGTTTTCCTTTTCGTTATAGGTAGGTATGATGACGAGTTTCTCTGGCACGGGTAGTGAAATTATCGCCGAAAATAGCCTTATTGCAGGGAACTTTCAACTAGAAGCATAAATTTACCTTTTGAAAAAATCAGGATGAATAAAGCGGTATTTTTAGATAGAGACGGAATTATTAATAAAGAAATTGGTGACTATGTTTTTCGCCTCGAAGACTTTGAAATCAACGATGGACTCATAGACGCCTTAAAATACTGGCGTTCGCTTGGATTTAAACTCATAGTCATTACCAACCAGGGTGGAATCGCGAAGGGATTATACGGACATGCTGAAGTACATCGAATGCACGATTTCCTAAACTCTGAGCTCCAAAAAGAAGGACTACATTTCGATGAAATTTACTATTCACCCCATCATCCTGATTTTGGAAACAGCCTAAATCGCAAACCAGGCTCACTCATGATTGAAAGAGGATTAGCACGTTTTAATATCGATCCATCCCAATCCTTTATGCTGGGAGATCGTCCCCGCGATATCGAAGCTGCGGAAGCTGTGGGAGTGAAGGGGATATTAGTTGAAGCTAATACGGATCTGCGTACTTTATTCGATACGGTTAAGTAGTCTAGTCGACTGATCTAGGTTTCGAGAGATTAACAGACAAATAGATTTCCAGACAACACTACCGGTCCCTGAGCTGGCGAATCAATCTATAATTTAGTACAAACCTTACGCCTAGTCGAAGGGAGAGGTTGCGAGCCAGTTCGGGAAGAAAAAGGGGGCTTTTCTGAATAATGCACGATTGCCGATCGGTCCAGAGGACCAGACTGGCTTTGGTTTTTTTAATGCCGAGGCAAAAAAAAAGGACACCCACTGGATGTCCCTTTTCCTAAACTATAATTTGTCTCACGTCTAATTGTCTAAACGTCTAACTGTCTCGAGTCTAACGATCTAACAGTCTAACTGTTCGATTTCTTATGATCTGCCAAGAATTTCTCCAGGCCACTATCGGTCAATGGATGATTCATCAAAGCAAGAATTGCGCTCAACGGAGAAGTGATCACATTCGCTCCTAAACGAGCACATTCTACAATATGCAATGGGCTGCGGATAGAAGCAGCAAGGATTTGCGATTGATAGCCTTGGACAGCAAAAATATGCGCCATGTTCGCGATGAGTTCCAATCCATTTTGAGAAAGGTCATCTAAACGGCCGATAAATGGGGAGATATAAGTTGCTCCAGCTTTGGCTGCAAGAATGGCTTGTCCGGTTCCGAACACCAATGTACAATTGGTTTTAACACCGTTTTGTGTCAAATAATTGATGGCCTTGATACCGTCTTTGATCATCGGTACTTTAACTACAATTTTCTCGTCTAATGCCGCCAATACTTCGGCTTCACGAAGCATACCATCGAAATCGGTGGAGATTACTTCAGCGCTCACGTCACCATCAACAATTTCGCAAATAGCTTTATAATGAGCAATTACATTAGCTTGTCCACTAATGCCTTCTTTAGCCATCAAAGATGGGTTGGTAGTCACCCCGTCAAGGATGCCCAAATCTTGCGCTTCACGAATCTGATCGAGGTTGGCGGTATCGATGAAAAATTTCATGCTGCAAATTTGCTGATTTGAGTCGAGTTAAGCAAGGTGACTTTTTTCTCCTCCGATAGATCGACAAGTCCATAATTCAAAACGTCGTTTTGTTGAATGGTTGATTCTTGACCATTATTCAATTCATTTATCTTTGAGGTATTCGTCATGCAAAATGAATCAAATTCTATTTACATGTTTCATGCAATTCAAGTTGAATCAACTTCTTCTCTGTTGCCTGCTTTTTCCTAGTTCATTGTTTTCTCAAAACATGATTCGGCTAGAGGAAGGAGATACTTCCAAATTGACAGAAGGATATCTAGGTGAATGGTTTTTAAAAGAAAATCTACCCGATGGGTATTATTGTGTTTATCGATATGGTGATACAGCACATTATGCCCTCACTGTGCAACTGAAGGATGGCCAAATGCAGGGGCTAGAAAGTCGCTATACGACTCAACCTGGTAAAGTTAAATATGCTGAGATAGCTCGGTTGGATGGACAAAAGCATGGACAAGCAGTTCAATACCTTGGGAACTATATCAAATATTCGGTGAATTATACTTTTGGACTGCTTGATGGACCTTGCATTATAAATGGATCTTTTGGCGAAAAACTGCGCACTGGCTATTATAAATCGGGATTCCGTGATAGTATTTGGACCTATTATGATTCGGACTGGGAAATAGCTAATGATTCTAGTAATTATTGGCTTTCAAAACAATATGTTTATAAAAACGGAATTCCTTTTTTGGTGTCGGCTTGGGATTCGTCAGGTAAGCAAATGGTTGAGAATGGCAAGGGAGTAATCTTAATTAAGGATTGGTTTTCAACGCGCTATGTCAATTATTCCGGAGGCCTCAAAAATGGGGCAGACCTCGAACTAAAACCAAATGGTGACACAATCTATTGCCGGTTTTTTCGCGATAACCAACTTATAACTAAAATACAATTCCGGGACCTGCCAATTACTAAAGATTCTGCGAGTTACGAAGTGATCTATAGAAAAGGCATGCCATCGATTTATGCGTCAAATTGTTTTCTCTACTCAATTGAATCTTGGTGCTATGCGACGCAGAGTCGAACTGATACTATAAACACATTTGATCCAGACTGTTCTGGTATTGATTATTACGAAGTGGTTAAGCTTGATAGTCAACAAAAGGATGGAGAATGGCTGATTAATTTCCCCACTAACATACCAGCCATGGAAGGGAATTATAGCCAAGGACAAAAGAGTGGAATATGGACTTGGAATTATCCAAACGGTAGGCAGAAAATGTGGATTGATTATGCTAAAAATGAATGGAAGCATTTTGATTCCACAGGAAAATTTGCTTCGAGTATGAAATTGGAATACTTAAGCCAACTAACTGGTACGCTTTGGTGCATTGATAATTTCTGGAACAATATTGACTCGGCAGATTTTCAAATTAGTCAAGATTGTGAAGTTGGACATGGCTTAAGCTTTATGCTCGACGGAAATATTAACTATTATCCTTTCGGTGGAGGGTATCAAACAATTGGACGGTATTATCTTCTTGGTGATAATTTGGAGATAATTCTATACCGAAACAATCTTGATCAGCGCTATTTGTTTAGAATTCTTTCTAGTTCAGAAGATGAAATTCTGGTCAGGCATGTTGAAAAATAATCAGGGAATAATGGCTGTATGCCGCCTATAGTAAGGTTTTTTCCTATCCATTAGTCGCCAAGTCTATTCGTCAATAAGTCGAACTATCGATTTATAATTTAGGCTTTGGAAATTCCCGCTATCGACTTACTTTTGCAGCGGCAAGGACAAACGACCAGCTCCTGCTGAATCCCCCAGGTCTTGACGGAAGCAAGGGTAGGTAGTCGAAGCGGTGCGATTTGGACTTGCCGTTTTTTTTTGCTTATTTTTACTCACAGTCGACGAATCTCTTATATTTGTCGCGATGATCGAGAAAATCAACTGGTATAAGAATTGGTTTAATTCCCCATTTTATCCTATCCTATATCACAATAGGGACGCCAGAGATGCGCGACTTCTGTTGGATAATTTACTCGAGCACCTGGCCATTCATCCCGATTCAAAAATTCTTGATCTCGCCTGCGGTCGTGGTCGACATTCCATCTATATGAACATGAAGGGATACGATGTTACTGGTCTGGATATGAGTAAGTCAAGCATCCTCGAGGCCTCCGCAAATATCAATTCTAAACTCCGTTTTTTGGTTGGCGACATGCGTTTTATTCCTTTTGAAGGGCAATTTGACTATGTCTTAAACCTGTTCACGAGTTTTGGTTATTTTGAAGACAAAGGCGATCATCTCCGTACCTTAGAATCCATTAAACAAGCCTTAAAGCCTGGCGGTCATTTTGTCCTCGATTTTTTTAATGCCACCAAGCTGGCCAAAAACCTAGTTGAGCAAGAAACCAAGGATATTCAGGGGATAGAGTTTCAAATTACCCGTAATCTTGTCGACAATAAAATCCGCAAACAGATCGAGTTTGTGTATGATGGTTCCGACTATTATTTCGAAGAAAGTGTAGAGGCATTTACCTTAGATGATTTTAAAGTTCTTTTCAAAGAAGTGGGTTTAGAAATTGTGACCTGCTTCGGTGATTATGAGCTAAATCCTTACCTAGAAGAGGAGTCTGAACGCATTATCATTGTCGCCCAATCATGATTGATTTTCTTGAAGCCTTGGATGATTCCCTTTTTGAATGGGTAAACCGCGGACTAGAGAATCAATTCTTCGACTTCTTAATGCCTTGGCTACGCGAAGCCAAAATTTGGATTCCAATCTATGTTCTTTTTATAATCCTCATTATCCATAAAAAAAGGAGTAAACCCTGGTTATGGATAATCGCCCTAGCGCTGTCGGTAGGTGCTGCTGATTATTTGGCTTCAGGAGTGTTTAAACCCACTTTTAAAAGTGTGCGTCCCTGCCATGATTGCAGCATGAAAGAGTCAGTTATTTTACGAAAGCGCGACGGAAACTGTGGTGGGCGGTACGGCTTTGCTTCATCCCATGCGGCCAACCATTTTGCAATGGCCTTATATATGAGTTTGGTGCTAGGCTTCTCTAATAAATCGTTTTGGCGTTGGCTGCTTTTATTTTGGGCCGGAAGCATTGCATTTGCTCAAGTATATGTGGGCGTTCATTTTCCGGGAGATGTGCTGGTGGGTGCTTTATTAGGATACTTCGCTGCCCAAATACTCTATCGAATTACTTTATTTGCAGAACAAAAAATTTACCCATGAGTTACGAATACATCCTTGTTAAAGAACAAATTGCTGAACATATTGCCCTGATTCAATTGAATCGCCCCAAAGAATTAAACGCACTCAACCTCCAATTAATGGGGGAGGTCAGAGACGCCTTAAAAGCTTTAGATGCAAATGATGACGTACGTGTTATCATCATCACGGGCAATGAACGTGCTTTTGCAGCAGGAGCGGATATCAAACAGATGAGCGGAAAAAATGCCATCGATATGCTTAAAATCGACCAGTTTACCACCTGGGATCAAATTAAAAAAACCAAAAAGCCAATAATTGCAGCTGTTTCTGGATTTGCTCTGGGTGGTGGCTGTGAATTGGTGATGCATTGCGACTGTGTGGTGGCAAGTGAGACAGCACAATTCGGACAACCAGAAATTAAAATAGGTGTGATGCCGGGAGCAGGTGGAACACAACGATTGCCAAGCGCTGTAGGAAAAGCTTTGGCCATGGAAATGGTACTTACCGGAGAGTTTATTGGAGCAGAACGCGCCTTGCAAGCCGGACTTATCAATAAAATAGTACCTGTTGAATTATTGATGGATGAAACCATTAAGATGGCAAAGAATATGGCAAGAAACTCTCCAATTGCCTTGCAGATGGCAAAAGAGTCCGTATTGAAGTCTTTTGAAAGCAGCCTATCTGAAGGCTTGTCATTTGAACGAAAAAATTTCTATATGCTTTTTGCAACTGAGGATCAAAAAGAAGGAATGGCTGCATTTGTTGAAAAACGAAAACCCGATTTTAAAGGCAAATAAATGCATCCAGATGCTGAATGCAATCTGCTTACTTCAATCTATTCTTTGAAAACGTTGTTGAGATTGTTTGTACACTCAATATTCTTTATATTCTTGACTCAAGCTTAACATTCAATCCGATGAAAAAACTTTGTCTATTAGCCATGATTTGTCTGCCTGTATTTCTGACTGCTCAAATAAAAGAATTGCGCAAAGGATGGAGACTGGGCTTTGGTAATGCAAACTATATTTCAGATAATTTCACAAAATCACCTGCGCCTAAGCTCTATATTCAGGGGGGAGGAGTTTTGGTTTATCGCATGACCAATTGGGGATTGATTCGCTCTGATCTTCAGTTTTGTTACAGTAGTGCTTCCGGGCAAGGAATAACAAAAGCGGGTTCTAGTTGGCTAAGCAGCGATCAGCCGTTTACTGATAATTACAAAAACCTCTCACTTACCCTTCCTTTGGCAATTCGAATTGGACCTCCATTGAAAAAACTGCGTCCGTATCTAGAGTTTGGTGCGATGGCGCAGGCAAATCTATTGAATAGCGAAGAACGAATTTATGAATCACAGAGCTTTAATGATAAAAATGGCTATGGACCGCGAAAGATGGAAGACGCGAGTCCGCTGTGTGCTTTTGCATTGGCCAGTGGAGGACTCGAGCTTCATACGGAAGAAGAACGCGATTATTTCATCGAATTCCGCTATTTTCATCCGCTCACAGATATGGGCATGAGTGATAATAAATCCATCACAATGACTGGGTTTACTATAGGCGGAGGTGTTATATTTTAGTGCTATCCTTTGCAAGGGGCAGGTATTGGTTTGTACGATTTAGACGAATGCTTCGTTACCCTATCAAATCATAGCGTATTATATTTTAACTTGCTCTTATGAGAAAACTTCTCCTTGGGTTAATCTTGATTCTTCCACTTCTTTCTTTCTCCCAGTATCAAGGGTTTCGTTTTGGTGCAAGGCTTGCCTATGGAACAGCTACCTATTCATCTGCTTCATGGGATCAGGTAGGGAAGTCTGGAACATTGGTGGAAGGAGCCATCGTTATGAATTATGGATTTGAAGATTGGTTTGGCATTCGGAGCGAAGTTCAATATTCATTTAGCAATGGGGGCGGCACAGGTATGAAAAGGGTTGTTAGCCCCAATGCGAAGTTTGAACGGTTTGATGATACCTATACGAATCAAGGTATAGCCATTCCAATACTGCTTCATTTTAGCTTTCCTCTACGTAGAATACGTCCGTATGCAGATGGTGGACTTTACAGTCAATTTAACCTGAACACCACGGAAGAACGTGTCTATCAAAATGAAAGTCTTAATGCCACCTACAATATTCCTCAAGGAACCATGGCTTCTACCAATGCGCTAAGTTTTACCATGATGATGAATTTCGGTATAGAAGTGCCTTATGGCTCTCGGTTTTCATATTTTGTTGAAGCCAAATGGCAACCTTACATGACAGCCATTGCAAAAAGCGATCAAAAACAATTGACCATGAAGGGTATAGCCATTAGCGCAGGCTTCCTCTTTTAAGAAAAAATCATTGATATGGAAGCCCAAATAAAAGGCTTACCTTTGCGGACCTTTTAAAAACAATGCTGAATATCCGCAATATTGCCATCATCGCCCACGTCGACCATGGTAAGACTACGTTAGTAGACAAAATCCTTCATCAAACCAATCAGTTTCGTGACAACGAAGAGACAGGAGATTTAATTCTCGATAGCAACGATTTGGAGCGTGAAAGAGGAATTACAATTTTTTCAAAAAACGTTTCGGTTCAATACAAAGGAACCAAGATCAATATTATCGACACCCCTGGTCACAGTGACTTTGGAGGTGAGGTAGAACGTGTCCTTAAAATGGCCGATGGCGTGCTACTATTAGTAGACGCTTTTGAAGGTCCTATGCCACAAACCCGTTTTGTATTGCACAAAGCCTTGGCATTAGGCTTGAAACCGATTGTGGTTGTAAATAAGGTTGACAAACCAAACTGCCGTCCTGACGAAGTACAAGAAGCTGTTTTTGAACTTTTCTTTCACTTGGATGCATCCGATGAGCAATTGGACTTTGCCACTGTGTATGGATCATCTAAGCAAGGATGGTTTGGAGCAGATTGGAATGAGCCTCAAACAGATATTACCTATTTATTGGATACCATATTAGAAAAAGTTCCTGCGCCGAATCCTCCAGAGGGAAACTTGCAAATGCAAATTACCTCATTGGACTACTCGAACTTCGTAGGTCGTATTGCCATCGGTAAAGTACATCGTGGGGTGATCAAAACTGGTGACCCAATCAAATTGGTGCGTAACGAAGGCGGAATTGTTCAATCACGTATTAAAGAATTGCATACTTTCGAGGGACTAGGACGTAAAAAAGCCGACCAAGTTTCAGCGGGAGATATTGCTGCTGTGGTAGGATTGGAAGATTTCCAAATTGGAGATACCATCTGCGACTTTACAGCACCAGAAGGTTTGGCACCTATTACTGTCGATGAGCCAACCATGAGTATGATGTTCTCGGTGAACAACTCGCCTTTCTTCGGTAAAGAAGGAAAGTTTGTGACTTCTCGTCAGTTGCGTGACCGTCTATTCAAAGAAACCGAGAAAAACTTGGCACTTCGTGTTGAAGAAACCGATTCAGCTGATTCATTCTTGGTATTTGGACGAGGAATTCTCCATTTGTCTATTCTAATCGAGACCATGCGTCGCGAAGGATTTGAGTTGACAGTTGGTCAGCCACGTGTTATCGTGAAAATCATTGATGGCGTTAAATCTGAGCCTTATGAGTCTTTGGTAATTGACGTTCCAGACGAATTTTCTGGAAAAGCAATTGACCTCTTGACCTTCCGTAAAGGAGAAATGGTGAATATGGAAACCAAAGGCGACCGCAAGCAAATTGAGTTTAATGTCCCATCACGTGGATTGATTGGATTACGCTCCCAAATGCTTACTCAAACAGCTGGGGAAGCTATTATGGCACATCGTTTCAGCGAATACAGACCATGGAAAGGGGTAATCCCAGGACGTATCAACGGTGTGATGTTTTCCTTGGATAAAGGAACAGTTAAAGCGTATTCTTTGGATAAACTCCAAGAACGCGGACGTTTCTTTCTCGAGCCAGGAGAAGAAGTATACCCAGGAATGATTGTAGGTGAAAATAGCCGTCCAGATGACTTGGGTGTCAACTTGGTTAAAGCCAAACAGATGTCGAATATGCGTGCATCAGGAAAAGATGATTCTTCTCGTATTGCACCAAAAATCCAGTTCTCCTTAGAAGAGGCAATGGAATATATTGAAGCCGATGAGTGCATCGAACTTACTCCTGTGAGTATTCGTTTAAGAAAAGTAGTCTTAGACGAGATGGAACGCAAACGCAGAGAAAAATCAATCCCAATTTCTTAAATTGCCCCAATGGAACTCTTAGACGGAAAATTTCTTGCCAAAACCATCAAAGCTGAGCTAAAAGAAAAAGTGGCTGAATACAAGGCCAAAGGCTGGAGAACACCACATCTCTGCGCAATTTTAGTAGGAGAGGATGGCGCATCGCAAACCTATGTAGCCAGCAAGGCTAGAGATTGTGATGAATTAGGAATGGAATCTTCCGTCTTACGTTTTCCGTCCTATATTTCAGAGAATGAACTATTAGGTGAAATCGAAAAGGTCAACATCAATAAACAAATTGATGGATTGATCGTTCAAATGCCTGTTCCAGAGCAAATCAACCCGATGAACGTGATGAACCATATCGACGCCTCTAAAGATGTCGATGGTTTTCATCCTGTCAATGTTGGGAAGATGTTTAAGGGTATTGATACTTTCTTGCCTGCGACTCCTTATGGCATCATGATGATGTTAGAGCGTTACAAGGTGGAGACTTCTGGTAAACACTGCGTCGTAATCGGACGTAGTGATATTGTAGGAAAACCTATGGCGGCGCTGCTCATGCAAAACACCAATCCTGGAAATTGTACCGTAACGGTTTGTCATAGCCGCACCACCAATCTTAAGGAACTTTGCTTGCAAGCAGATATTATCGTCGCAGCCTTGGGACGTCCAGAATTCTTGAAGGCCAATATGGTCAAGGAAGGAGCCGTTATCATTGATGTGGGCATCACGCGAGTGGAGGCCGATAATGCACGTGGCTATGTAATTCGTGGCGATGTCGCTTTTGATGAGGTTGCTCCTAAAGCTTCATTTATCACCCCAGTACCGGGTGGAGTAGGACTCATGACCCGCATTGGTCTTCTTCAAAATACCCTGAAGGCCTACGAATGGCATATGGCTGCCGAAACCAGACAGTTCTAGTCAGTTCCAATTTGCGTGGGGTTCTATTGTTGTATGCGATATATCACATACCTGCCTAACTTCACTATTATTCTCGTCAAGTCTTTTCTTCGAACCATCTAATAGTTTCACCATCTTTTCTGGTATTCTATTTGCCTTAGCTACATTACATGTCTATACAATCAAATACTGAAATTCTTTATTTCTACGACGCCCTTTGTGGTTGGTGTTATGGGTTTTCTCCAGTAATCAATGCTTTGCACGATAAGTATGGAGAAGAAATTAAATTCCGCGTGTTTGCCGGAGGAATGATGATGGGCGATCGAAGAGGCACTATCAATGATGTTGCGCCTTATATCAAAGGGGGAGCCTATAAGGATGTCGAGGAACGTGCTGGGGTGAAATTCGGTGAAAAATTTATTAATGAAATTTTAGAACCAGGAACTGCCATACTGTCTTCCTTGGAGCCGGCCATTGCTTTGGCTGTTTTTAAAAGTTTTGAAACGAAAAAGGACATTCAATATGCCTCGGCCTTGCAGAAGGCAATTTATTTCGATGGCGCTTTATCTACCGACCTTCATGCTTTCATACCATATGCTGTAGAATTAGGTATCGATGAACAAGAATTTCGTATTCGCCTAAACGACCCCGTTTATCACGACCGCGCATTCGATGATATTCGCACGACACAAAAATTTGGTATCCAAGGTTTTCCAAGTACGGTCTTGCTCCATGAAGATAAATATTACTTAATCGGACATGGTTTTAGTGAACTAGAGCTTGTTGAAGAGCGCTTGCTTAAGTTACTTCAAGGCGAGAACGTTTAGGGCTATCGCGTCAATTTGTTCGTCGCAAAATAGTAGTCTTTCGCAGAATAAGCGCTTATTGAGAAGAAGTATTTCCTGCAGATTACACAGAATAGCACAGAAAAAGTTATGCTGGAGAAAGCGCATGTGAAATTCAGTCTCCCAATTGCATTGGGACGTCATCTCCTCATCACAGAAGATTCGAACGTGTATTTGATAACCTCTTCATATGCAAACATGAGGTGGACGGAGGCTTAATGGAATACGGTCCTGCCCACCCTAAATTATACCGTTAACTACCGACTTTAAGCTGTGAACTATCGACTCTTGACTGCCGACTATTTTTAACCAAAAATCCCCTTCATTATCCTATTTTTGCAGCCCCATGGAGCATATCCGAAATTTTTGCATCATTGCCCATATCGATCACGGGAAAAGTACCCTCGCTGATCGGTTATTAGAAACTACCCGAACGGTCGACGCGCGTAAAATGAAAGCGCAGACCTTGGATGATATGGACCTCGAAAGAGAGCGCGGTATCACCATAAAAAGTCATGCGATTCAAATGAGTTATCATGAAGGAGGAAAAGACTATATCCTCAACTTGATTGATACCCCAGGACACGTCGACTTCTCCTACGAAGTATCGCGCTCCATCGCTGCCTGCGAAGGGGCATTGCTGATTGTTGATGCGGCCCAAGGGATTCAAGCACAAACCATTTCAAATCTCTACCTAGCCATTGATCAAGGACTGGAAATTATTCCGATTCTGAATAAAATGGACCTTCCGGGTGCCATGCCAGAAGAGGTGAAGGATCAAATCGTTGACCTGATTGGTTGCAAGCGTGAAGAGATTATTCCGGCCAGTGGTAAAACTGGACTAGGAGTAGATAAAATATTAGAAGCAATTGTCGAGCGAGTACCTTATCCTAAAGGAGACCCGAATAAACCCTTAAAAGCCTTGATTTTTGACTCGGTATTTAATTCTTACCGCGGAATCATTGCTTATTTTAAGGTGGTTGATGGAGAAATCCATTCGGGAGATCAAATTAAGTTTATGGCGACCAACCGCAAATACGATGCGGAAGAAATCGGAACCCTATACCTAGAAAAGATGGCCAAGAAGGTGATCAAAACGGGGGATGTAGGCTATGTGATTTCAGGCATCAAAGAGGCACGTGAAGTCAAGGTTGGAGATACCTTGACCTTGGTTGATAACCCCACGGCAGAGCCAATCAAAGGGTTTGAAGACGTGAAGCCTATGGTATTTGCTGGAATCTATCCGGTAGATACAGAAGATTTTGAAGAGTTGCGCGAAGCCATGTTTAAGCTTCAACTGAATGATGCCTCGTTGGTATTCGAACCAGAATCTTCTGCAGCATTGGGCTTTGGATTCCGCTGTGGCTTCTTAGGAATGCTTCATATGGAGATTATCCAAGAACGCTTGGAGCGCGAGTTTAACATGACGGTTATCACAACGGTTCCCAACGTATCCTACCACGCTTATACAACGAAGGATGAAATGTTGATTGTGAACAACCCAAGCGACTTACCTGATCCATCGAGAACAAAATATGTAGAGGAGCCTTTTATCCATGCATCCATCATTACCTCCACAGATTATGTGGGGAATATCATGTCGCTCTGTATGGGGCGCCGTGGAATCTTGAAAAACCAGCATTATCTTACCCCAACTCGTGTTGAGCTGAATTTTGAGATGCCAATGGCTGAGGTAGTATTTGACTTCTATGATAAGCTGAAAAGTTTCTCAAAAGGATATGCATCTTTCGACTATTCACCTGCGGGTTACCGTCAGTCTACCTTAGTGAAATTAGATATCTTCATCAATAAAAGTGCAGTTGACGCCTTATCTGCCGTGATTCATCGCGATCGCGCACAGGAATGGGGTAGAAAGATTTGTGAAAAATTGAAGGAGCTTATTCCAAAACAACAATTCGAAATCGTTATCCAAGCAGGTATTGGCGCGAAAATCATCGCAAGAGAGTCGCTTTCTGCCCTGCGTAAGGACGTTACAGCAAAATGTTATGGTGGTGATATCTCTCGGAAGAGAAAGCTGCTAGAGAAGCAGAAAAAAGGGAAGAAACGTATGCGTAATATTGGAAACGTTGAAATTCCGCAATCTGCATTTATGGCGGTATTGAAGATTAACGATTAATCAAAAAGGGTTGGTTTTATCCATCCTTTTATACCATAAAAAAAGCCCGACTAATTAGCCGGGCTTTTTTATTGATAAAATTGTTCTTTTAGCGAATCACAACCTTTTGGTTAAAGGTAGAAGTGCCATCGCTTACTTGAATCATATAAATGCCTGCACTCAGTCCATTTACTGAAACTTGGTTTCCTACGAAGCTTGGCTCCATAACGAGTTTTCCTTGCATGTCGAATAATTGGATATGCATATTTGTTCCAGAAATATCTTGGTTGAGTTCCAAGGTGAAGCTTCCATTATTTGGATTTGGATAAACATGGAGAAGACTATTCAGCTCAACTTGTTTTACACCCAAAGGATCAACCTTGATATAATTGGTTTTAGACTTATTATCCGACCCGTTTGGGTTGGTCGCTTTCATAATTACAGTATAGTTTCCAACTCCGGTGAACTTCACTTGTGGATTTTGGGAGTTTTTATCCGTCGCATTCACATATTGATGCGTTACCGGGATAATGGCCCATTCCCACTGACTTGGTTGGTTTGCAGATTTATCGGTAAAAGTCACCACATCACCCACCATAATGAACGAATCGCTGGCCGTAAAGTCAGCAATAGGAGGGTCGGTGGTATTAATATTTGAAATATTGATATAGTTATTCCAAGTTGAATCGCCCGATCCATAGCTATTGGTAACCGTAAGCTTCACAGTATACGTATTGGCCACTGTGAACTTGAGTTGTGGGTTCTCTGAATTGAGGGTTGTTCCATTCTCTAAGGTGAACCCAGTAGCAGGGGTCAATTGCCAGGTCCAGCTTGTTGGGTTATTGTATGCTTGACTCGTCAACTGTACCGGAACACCAACATTGGTCGCACTTGGTGAAGCAAAGAAGTTTGCCTTTGGTCTCATGTCGATTTCACGAATGGTATTATTATATGAATCGCAAACATAGAGGATGTTTTTCGCCAAGTTAAAGGCCATCAGTTGAGGTTTGAAAAAACGAGATTCCGTTCCTTGTCCGTCTGCATATTCTGTCGAACTTTGATATTCGCCACAAATGGTGGTTACATTACCGCTTCCATCAATCTTACGAATAACATTGGATTGGGAGCCGCCGCCTTCACTTACATAAACATTTCCATTGGCATCAACAGCCAAGCCAGAAGGCGTATTGTATTTAGCCGTGGATGCGTTTCCATCAGCATGACCCGTCGTTCCAGAACCAGAAAATGTAGTAACCTCTCCTGTATTGATATTCACTTTACGGATTTTATTGTTCCATCCATCCGCAACAAGGAGGTAGGTATTGTCCAACATTTCAACAGCTAAGATATTATTGAATCGAGCTGCATCACCTATATCGTCTACATCACCAGTTTGTCCGGCTTTACCCGCTAAGGTAGTAACTACTCCACCTGGAGTAATCTTGCGAATCACCTCATTGTAATTGTCTGCCACATAAAAATTACCATTGGCATCAACAGCGATATCGACTGGTGCATTAAAGCGAGCAGCTGTCCCAGTTCCATCTAGGTAATCGCCACCGCTGTTTACACCTGCAGCTTCTCCAGCAAAAGTAGATACTTGCTGGGTTTCGGTATTGAATGAAATTCCATTTAATACGCGAATGGCATTATTGTTAAAGTCGCAAACATAGAGCTTACCATCTGTGCCGACCACCATACCTTTAGGGGAATTATAGCGTATTACGCTTCCAGAACCATCAATATAGGATGCGCCGCCAAGTGTTGGGTCACCTATAGTTCCTGTTTTATTGTATACAGTGCCAGGCACATACACACTTATACGATGGTTTGTGGCGTCTGAAATAAAAATACGGTCGTTGCCATCAATTGCAATACCATAGGGTTCGTTAAAGGGCACAGTGCTAGCGTCGCCATTATATGGCATGAAGCCAGAGTTTCCTTTAATACCGGCAGTAGTTCCAACAGTCTGGGCATTTGCCATACTAAGCAGCCCGATGCTGGTGAGTGTTAGGATGATTTTTTTCATAAGCAGTAATTAGGATTAATTGTTTATTAGCGCACCTGACTCCAGGTACTGATTCACGTTATTTTCTATTTGGGTATGGACATCGTCATAGCTGCGGCGAACAAAACTTTCACCGGTTACTTTTTCATACAATTCGATATAGCGGTTGGTAACTGAATCCACAAACTCGTCGGTCATTTCTGGTATCTTCTGATCTTTTTGACCCGAAAATTCATTCTCTATCAGCCATTGACGCACGAATTCTTTGGAAAGTTGTTTTTGTGCTTTACCTGACTTTTGATTCGCCTCGTATTCCGCCTTATAGAAATAGCGCGATGAATCAGGGGTATGCACCTCATCCATCAATAGGATTTTACCTTCGAGGTTATGTCCGAATTCGTATTTGGTGTCCACAAGGATAAGACCCTGTTCATCCGCAATTTGTGTCCCGGCCTTGAATAATTTCCGGGTATAACTTTCCATTTGTTCCAAATCTTTTTTCCGAACAAGTTTTTGTTCGAGGATATCCTGCATGGAAATATCGGAATCATGACCACTAGTTGCCTTAACAGTAGGCGTGATGATTGGGGTTTCAAAACGGTCGTTCTCTTGCATTCCCTCTGGCATCACAACGCCACATACTTCACGTTTTCCATCTCTGTATTCGCGCCAAGCATGTCCGGCAAGGTATCCTCGAATTACCATCTCTATCATGATGGGCTTGCATTTATATCCAATCGTTACGTTCGGATCTGGGGTTGCAATTTTCCAGTTCGGAACAACGGAGCTCGTTTTATCGAGCATAATCGCAGCAATTTGATTCAAAATCTGCCCCTTAAAAGGAATCGGTTTTGGCATCACATGATCAAATGCTGAAATTCGGTCGCAGGCAACTATGGCCAAATACTCGTCGTTGATATTATATACATCGCGGACCTTTCCCCTATGGAAATCCTTCTGATGTTTGAAGAAAAAGTTGGTGGCTATCAATGAGTTTGTCATATTACTCTTCTATTTGATCCTTTTCGTAAGCTTGAATTATTTCTTTTACTAATTTATGTCGTACGACATCGTTTACTGTCAATTCGGCAATCTTTATTCCTTTTACCTTTTTCAAGATACGTACAGCACGCAATAAACCGGATTGATGCTTTTTAGGCAAATCTATTTGTGTTAAATCTCCAGTAACAATCACCTTGGCACTAGGTCCCATGCGGGTTAAGAACATTTTTAACTGCATGTCGGTAGCATTCTGCGCTTCGTCTAAAATTACAAAGCAATTATCGAGGGTTCTCCCTCGCATAAAAGCCATAGGTGCGATCTCAATCACGCGTGATTCAATGAGGGCCTTGAGCTTGTCAACTTGAATCATATCATCCAAAGCATCGTAAAGCGGACGCAAATATGGATCTACCTTCTCTTTCAAATCGCCAGGCAAGAATCCTAGACTTTCACCTGCTTCAACAGCCGGGCGTGCCAAAATAATGCGTTTGATTTCTTTGTTCTTGAGTGCTCTCACGGCCAAAGCAACGGCAGTATAGGTTTTACCGGTTCCTGCAGGACCAAGAGCAAAAACAATATCGTTTTTCTCCACGTATTCAACCAATTTGCGTTGGTTGTCGGTCCGTGCTCGAACTACGCGTCCATTCGGTCCATGCACGATGATTGGGTCATCCCCAAATTTTTTACGTGCAGGACTTAGAATTTCTCTTTTCTCTTTTTCTTCCGCTATGATTTCCTCATCGAACAGGGTGCTTACCTGAACTGTATTGAGTAGTTCATGAAATTTTTGTTCGGTTAATCGACCTACTTCTCGGGCATATTCGACCAATAAAGCGAGATCGTCACTGAATTTATCAAGTTCTTTTTCGTCTCCCGAGGCCTTCACCACATTTCCTCTGCTAATTATTTTTAACTTCGGAAAACGTTGTTGGAGTAGCTTCTGATGGTGATTATTGGTACCCCAAAGATCAACCAGACTGACTTCATCTAAAATGATGCTTTTTTCCTTCAATGATTTCTGTGCAAATTTGTGCCTCAAAAATAGACTAATTCTCCTTACAAATTGGCGACTGTAACCCTCATATCCGACCTTGGTGTAGATAACTACGACCTTGCACGCTTTCGTCACCGACTGAAAAAAGAGATGTCGGGCGTCGACTTCGAAATGATTACCGCTTCGATTGCGCGTCATGATGTAGTGGAGGCAGCCTATGTTCTGGATGCAGTGCTTGCAGATTTTGAGGCCGACACCATCCATATACTTGATGTAGAATCGGATATGATGCGGCACGGTCCTGCCTTGGTAGCACGTATTCAGAATCAGTGGGTCATCTCTGCTAACAATGGTTTGCTGAGTTTATTGAAGAATGGATTGGATGGCGTTTTTGAAGACAATGAAGGCCACAGTGACCGTGGTGCTACCTTCTCATTGCTTAACACTTTTTTGCCCCTCGCTCAGCGTTTGGTATTGAAAGGAAGTGCAGGATTAAAAAAGGCGGAAGAGATCAAAGAAAAGGCAGGACTGGCTCCAGTAATTACGGAAAATGCCATTCGAGGAACGGTAATATTTGTGGATAATTTCGGAAATGCCATCACCAATATCAACCAAGAGGACTTAGATAGAGCCTGCGCCAACCGAAAAATGTCCATTCGCTTAAACCGACAAAACACTCTAAGCAAGGTGAGCAATTATTACGGCAATGTACAAGTAGGTGAGGCCACTTGTGTATGGACGAACCACGGCTACCTCCAAGTAAGCCTCTACCACGGCGACGCGAGGCGAATGCTTGGCCTCGAAAAAGGTAAAATGATAACCATAGAATTTGAATGATTATACGCATAGTGAAAATGAGCTTCCGAGAGGAAGAAATCGATACGTTTAAAGAAATTTTTGCCAACTCGAAAGATGCCATTCGCAGTTTTCCTGGCAATTTGCATGTAGAAATGCTGCATGATATCCATAACCCAAGCATTTGCTTCACCTACAGCTGGTGGGAGAATGAAGAAGCCCTTAATGCCTACCGTCACTCAGAGCTTTTCGAAAAGACCTGGGCAGCAACGAAGGTGCTATTTAACGATAAACCGCGGGCCTGGAGTACGTTGAAGCAAGGGGAAGGGGTTCCGCGGTGAGGAACTTCTACCCCGTCATCCCGAGCGTAGCCGAGGGAAGAGGGGCCTTCGCTGTCAAAAGATGATGAGTGAGGAGATCCACCTACGCTAATCGCTACGGCGGACGCGGTGAGGAGATGATGGGATGATTTTTTTGCGCCTTTATTCTGGCGAAAGCAACACTATTGCGCCTCCGCGTCTCCGCGTCAAAAGAGGGAATGACCCATTAGTAATTTCGCTCCCCGAAAATGGCACTTCCAACCCGAATGAGGTTACTGCCTTCTTCGATAGCAATGCGGTAATCGCCACTCATGCCCATGGAAAGGGTGTTTATGTCCAGGCGGTCATGTCCGGAGAAATCGGATTTTACTTTGTCAAATAAGTGCTTTAAACCCCTGAATTCACGGGCTACTTGACCATCGTTTTCGGTGAAGGTCGCCATTCCCATAAGTCCATGAATTCTGGTATGGGTGAGTTCGTTCAGGGTGTCGGATTTTAAGATTTCATATAATTCTGCTTCATTCAATCCAAATTTGGTATCCTCTTCGGCGATATGCATTTGCATTAAAACACCAATTTCCTTGTTTGCTTTTTGTCCTTCTTTATGAACTTCCTTGAGCAGCTTTAGACTATCGATACTATGAATAAGATGAACAAAAGGGGCGATATATTTGACCTTATTTCGTTGCAAGGTTCCCACCTGATGCCAGCGAATTTCCTTTGGCAGTTGAGCTTCTTTTTCTGTCATTTCTTGCACCTTGTTTTCTCCAAAATGGACTTGTCCAGCAGCAAGGGCTATTTGAATCGCGCTGATTGGCTTGGTTTTGGAGATAGCGCATAACTGCACATGGGAAGGTATTTCTTGAAGAATCTTTTCGAGGTTTTCTGCGACAGACATCGTGCTTTATATTAATATTGCTTGAAATGAAAAGGCTACTATTGCTTGCAAGTATAGCGCTAATACTGGGTTCTTGTCAATCAAACAACGAGATTCCTAAAGATGTTTTGCCCCGCGAAACCGTGAAGAAAATTTTGGTGGAGGCCAATAAAGTAGAAGGAGCGCTTAAAGCCAACTTCATCTTAGGCGATTCTGCTAAACAAGTTGCCCCAACCCTCTATGCCGAAATTTATGAGCGCTATGAAACCACTGCCGAAGAATTTAAAAAGAGCATAGATTGGTATTTCGAGCACCCGGAGATTTTAGAGGAGATTCAGAAAGAGGTGGTTGCGAAGCTGCTGGAAGAGGAACGCTAGTTTTTGGACGATAGGCCATAGTCCATGGACCATGGCGAATTGTTCCGACTTTACTTTGATGTGGGGTTCCGCCTACGCTTCGTACCTCCGCTATGGCGGACACAGGAGGAGATGAGGGGTGAGGAATGAGGAGTGAAGAGAAAAAAAAGTGACGAATTAGGAGAATTTAATTGCGCCTCTAATCTGGCGAAAGCAACTGTTTTGCGGCTCCGCGTCAAAAAAAAATGTGAGGGAATGTGGATATGATGGGATCCACCTTCGCATACGCTGCGGCAGCCGCGGTGAGGTGAAAATTACGCCTTAGCGCCTAAATGGGAATGTATAGCCGACAAATTAGGCTGTCCAAGCATGAAGACCTACATTGGGGCCAATCGGAACATTTTCATAAACAATAGCCGACAACATGGAATTACAAGAACTCATTTTTTGGATTAAAAAATACATTAAGCCCTATATAAGACCTATAATTATTGGTTTTTTTGCGCTGATAATAGGATTCTCCTCCTTTTTTCAAGTAGGAGCAGAGGAGGTGGGAGTGATTACCCGATTCGGGGCGTATAAGCGAACTGTCGACCCTGGATTGAACTTTAAAATTCCTTTTATAGAACGGATACAAAAGGTAGCCGTGGAACGTCAACAGAAATTAGAATTTGGTTTTCGGACCACCAAGGCAGCGGTTAAATCGAACTATACCCGCGATGGAGTGGAAGGTGAATCGCTTATGCTTACTGGCGACCTGAACTTAGCTGATGTAGAGTGGGTGGTACAATACCGAATTGATGATCCGTATAATTATCTTTTTAAGGTCCGAAATCCTGAATCCACCTTACGCGACATTGCAGAGGCGTCTATGCGACAAATTGTAGGTGACCGTACCGTGAATGAAGTTTTAACAGTTGGTCGCTCCGAAGTGGCAGCGCAAACCAAACTCTTAATACAAGCGCTGTGCACCGAGTATAGCTTGGGCTTAAAAATCGAACAGATTGTCTTGCAAGATGTGAATCCTCCTGAGCCAGTAAAAAATGCCTTTAATGCAGTGAATGAAGCGCAACAGGAAAAGGAAACACTGATAAATCAAGCGAAGTCTGCCTACAATAAAGTCATTCCAAAGGCACGAGGACAGGCCAAAGAAACTATCCAGAAGGCGGAAGGTTATGCGACGGAAAGGGTGAATAATGCAGAAGGAGAAGCCACGCGTTTTACCAAGCTTTATGCAGAATATGTGAAAGCACCTGAAGTAACACAGCGCAGGATTTATCTAGAAACCATGGCGGAAGTATTGCCAAAACTGGGAAACAAGATCATTGTCGACGAAGACGGTACCAACGTATTACCATTGCTTCAAATGCAATTGGGAGACAAAAAATAGTCAGTAGCAGCATCATACAAAATGACTTTTAAGATGAATCAGAAGAAAATAATCATAGGAATCGTTGCAGCATTGGCTTTGGTCATCACGCTGGCGCAGTCCATATACATTGTTAACGAAGAAGAACAGGTTGTCATAACCCAATTTGGTAAACCAGTTGGAGATGCCATCACAGATCCAGGCATTTACCTCAAAGTGCCGTTTACACAGACCACCAATTATTTTGATAAACGGTTTTTGGAATGGGATGGAGATCCGAATCAGGTACCTACCAAAGACAAGAAATATATATTTGTCGATACTTACGCCCGCGGGCAAATTATTGATCCACTGCAGTTCTATAAGCGTTTAACGAACGAACGTGGCGCTCAATCCAGACTGGATGATATCCTCGATGGAGAAACCCGTGACTTTATTGCCAACCATTTATTGGAAGAAGCAGTACGTTCCAGCAATAGAACGCCGCTCGAATCAGGTATCATCAGTGAGATTATCGACGATACCCTGACGAATATCCTCGTAGGCCGTCAGAAAATCCAGAATATGATTCAGGAATCGGCCAATAAACAGGCTGCTGACCTAGGTATTCGCATCTTAGACTTCCATTTTAAACGCATCAACTATGTTGAAGACGTGCGTAAACAAGTCTATGAAAGGATGAAAAGTGAGCGTTTCCGGATAGCCGATAAGTTTCGCTCAGAAGGACAAGGAGAGGCCTCCCGTATCAATGGAGAAAAGGAAAGGGAACTAAAAACTATCCAATCCGAAGCCTTTAAAGAAGCCGAATCTATCAAAGGAGTAGCAGATGCAAAAGCAGCCAATATCTACGCTGCAGCTTACAATAAAAACGCAAGTTCGCGTAAACTCTACGCCTTTCTAAAGTCAATGGAAACTTTCCAAAAGACCTTCGATACGGAGACCAATATTATCCTGACTACAGATAGTGAACTGTTCAAGTATTTGAAAGAAGCGGACTAAATAGGGGCAGTATTGTTTGAAAGCCATGTGGCGTTTTAATTCCAATTGAATTGCAGAAAATTCAGGTGAAGTATTTCGCATGATTTTGAAAACGAAAACCTAGCGAAGAAATTGGAAGCTGTTATACGCTTTAACTTGACTCATTAGTTGCGACGTTCGAAGGACTTTTGCTTTCTCAAATTATGACGGGTAAGGGATAAATTGGTTTGCTTACACATCTCATACTAACACAAAAGCTTCCTTGGAACCAATCCAAAGAAGCTTTTGTAATATTAAATTTCGCGGGTGCTGTGATTTACTGCAAGTACGCCTTCGCGGCTGCTATTCTGCTTGTATTATGCGATTTAAGTGTGCTTATCGCAGAGCTAAACTGTCCATTTACAAATGAATACCCCGAACGTTCTTTTCCAGCCGACACACTCAGTAGAGCTTCTTGTCCGCTGTAGTAAGTGCTCATTTTGCTTGCTTCAAAGGTGGTTTCTATGAAGTTTTTAACATGGGCTTTATATTGTGCTTTGTAGGTATCGTCTGCGATAAGGAAGCTGATTAATGGCCAATCTGAGCCTACTTCTGTCATGCCAAATGAAAGGGACCCTCCCTGTTTACCAGTTTGAAAGGCTTCATTATTATCCCAAACTATCCATTTGATTAGTCCATCTTGTGGATCATGATAGAGGTAGTAGTTATGCTCCATTCTTCCGTAGGTATCCCAGTTTTGAATGGTATTATTCACAGCAAGGTATTTTAAGAAACCGTCTACGTCAAATACCGACTCCAAATCAGATCTCCACTGAGCGGCATTGCTCGTACGGGTGGCGGCATGTAAGAAATTATACATGGTTTGAATATCGCTTTTGTCGTTTATGTCTTCATTGGTTTTTAGCTCAAATCCGTCCAAGGTAAATCCATTGGATGCGAAACTAGCACCATCGTCTTCTGGTTTGTAGCAGTTTCCTGTTTTGCTGCCAAAATTATCTTTTAGGAAGGTGTCAAAAACTACCTCACACATGGTGTAAACGCCATAATATTCAGACGTTCCAGTTCCTTGGTCAATCCAAATCTCGTAGTAAGCTGTCCGAACAGCGGGTACACCAAACTCTCTGAATAAGGTATTTGCAGTGCTTTCTCGTATCAGCGAAGGATCATCGAAATTGCTGCTCATCGACAGTTCTTTAAAGCCATAGAAACGCTGATTGCTGATGCCGGCATATGTGTCTTCAAACTCATCAAAATCAAAGCGTAAAGGCAACTTCCCGCTCCTGGCTCGTAAGGATGAATTGCCCTTATAACGTACTCCGACATGTTTCCATACTAAACCATTAAAATAGATGTCGGCCGGAAAATAGTCGGGATTCTCGCTGCTAAAGGTTCCTCCTGGATTACCGCCCCCTGATGTTTTATCTGCAAGGTCTTTTTGCATTGCGCTCCATTCCGCAGCGGTAAAGACGATTTCAATTTTGTTGACTTTTGAATTATCGAAAACGATATCGTAGTCTGCCGCGTAACCTTTGTTGTGCGAGGCTAGGCCACCATTGACTTCTCCATCCGGAATAAAAACTTGCTTCTTGCATGAGTATACGGTAAACGCAAGGGTCAGTACCACTATGATTTTTACATATTTTGTTTTCATTTTCTGCTTCTTTAGAATTCCTGTTTTTTTACATTCAACGATGCGTAATCTTCAGTGCTTAATCGTTTCTGGTGCTTCTGTTTTTTGACTTTAAGGTGTATTGATACGTAAACCCTGCGATATGCGTGGTTTTTGGATAGAGTCCAATAAGCTCATGTTCCATTCTGTAGAAAACGCCTAACTCGCCAATGTTTTTGATTTTATAATCCGTTTCGAGTGTGAACCTTAGCTTATTAAAGCCTTCATCATTTGAAAAGTTATTGAAGATTTCTGAGGAAAATTGGGGATCCAATTTCCAGTTTTTTATGTTGTATTTGACTTCTGCCATAAATCGAATGGTTCTATCTTTTTCATCTTCAATAGATAATTCGTTTTTTGCTTGATAGCGAATTCGGTATTTGAGTGTTAGTCGGTTGATATCGTGTTTGAACCCCAAGTCGGCATTCCAGCGAAAGAAGTTCTCGTAACCTTGCTTGCCACCTTCGGTATCGTTATTCCGAATAAAACGAGCTCCATAAGCCGCTGAAAAATGTTGTCCAAAACCTTTTTTTAGCTCAAATTCCGTGAAATACTGGTCGATTGTGGATGCATTATCCTTGAATCGAAATTGTTGCTCTAGCCCCATGCTCCAGTCTTTATTCATTTTATACTTGAGTTTGGCGGCAGACCATACCTCAAAATCTCGAACAGTATAGTATTCTCCGTCTTGTGCGCTAGCCGTACCTATCATTGCAAGCATTAGTAGGGACATGACCCACTTTCTTATATGTGCTTTTCTCATTGTTCGGTATAGTATTTAATTAAAATATTTGTTGAATCTTCTAAGAAATCGATGTCGCCAATTTCAATTGCTTGGATGCTTAAGCCTGTTCTGTTTTCGAGGTCAGCCTTAAGGATGGCATAGTTCTCTGGCTTTATGTTTTCTATGATTTCATATTGGATCTTTTTGGTTGAAATACTCTTTACGATCCAAAGTTTCTCCATAATATAGAGCGCAAGAATTACAGCTGTATTAGCGCCTATAATTTCTGCGTAGCTCATTTTCTGATTGGCTAAAGAATTGATCACAGACACACCGATAATGACGAAGAGGTAAGTCATTTCTTTGATAGGTATAGCATCTGTGCGGTAGCGTATGATTCCGAATATGGCAAAAAGTCCAAGTGCCATTCCGATATCGAGTTCGTATTTTTTCAATGTAAAACAAAGAAAGAACACGATGATACCTATCATATAGTAGGTAAATAAGTAGTCTTTCCGTCTTGCCCCAGCGTAGTATAACCATCGAATGATGAGTGTGAGGAACCCAATATTGAGCACAAAACGGAATGCCATTTTGTAAAAATCATCGTCAAAGAGGGGTATGTTTAAGAATTTGTCCATTTATGCGACTAATTTGGTGATTTTAATAAATTTCGGTTTGAATTTGTTTTGTTTCAATTCAGGCGAGTTTGCTGCCATACCCATACAATACTTGCTAATACTATATGGATGGATTCCTTTTGCTTTGAGTGTAGTGTAAAGCTGTGAGTTACGGTTGAGTCTGGCTTGTTTTAATTCAACGATAGCAAGTCCAGGATAAAAAGTATGCCCGTCAAACGCCAAGTTAGTATCGAATGTGACCCGTTCTTTTAAGTCAAGTCTCACTAAGGTAAATCGATTAAATCTATTGGAAATGGACTGCAATAGTTCGAAGTCTTGACCGGTTGTATTGCACACAAATTGGTGAAATTCATTTTTCAGAAGTTGTGGTGCGTCTCCTACTTTTATGCGGTTTTTAATTGTGTTACCGTAGCTGTCTTTTTGCTTAACTTCAAGGTAGCTAAGATTCGACTCAACATACTTGCGAATGCGAACCTTCACTCGGTGCGCAAGTCCATTATGATGCATGTAATAGAAATTGGAATCTGGAGTGTCGTAGTAAACAGAGTCATAGGTCATTAATCGATCATCACCTACTTGTAACACTTTATAGCTATCCTTTAAGAAAGAGAGAATGGCTGGCAAATCAGTGATTTTCACTAAAAACTTAGTGTCGGTACGCTTCATGAGTGCCGCCTCATTCATCTCGCTAAGCGAAATGGGTTGAAATATATTTAATTCTTCGCGTTCCAATGAATTGTCTCCTTATTATGTGAGTATGATGTTTAGGTTAACTTTTAGTTTAGACGACAGCATTTCAATTAGCATTCGGTCAATTGAAAAAAAAGTATTTTGCGATGGCACCCTTTAGAAGCAGAGCAATCAGAATGCATGGAAAAGGTTAGACTATTTTATTACCAAACACCGGTAGGTGAGCTCATTCTTGGGGACTTCCAAGGCGGCCTATGTTTGGCCGATTGGCGATTCCGAAAAAGGAGGGAAGCCATTGACTCGCGAATAGGTAAAGCGCTAAATGCAACATTCGTCGAAACTAGTTCACCCTTGTTAATAGCTGCGATAGAACAACTTGATGCTTATTTCGCGGGAGACTTACATGAGTTCGATTTACCACTTCATCTCGTGGGGACGCCGTTTCAGCAGAAAGTTTGGCGGACACTTAGTAGGATACCTTTTGGACAAACAGAAACTTACCTAGGATTATCTAAAAAGCTCGGAAATGAAAATGCGATACGAGCAGTAGCTGCCGCGAATGGGGCCAATGCAATTGCTATTATCATTCCATGTCACAGAATTATAGGAAGCGATGGAAGTTTGGTAGGTTATGCAGGTGGATTACCCGCTAAAAATAAATTATTGGCTCTGGAAAATCCAGAAAGGGAGCGTCAGTTGGGTTTATTTTAGCAAAGATTTTAGATCGGTGGAACGTCAGCATTATTAGCCGTGTGCATGGAAATTAAATAGGAATACGGATCCAGTGACAAAAATGCGAACTCGAAATTCAGCCTATAAGGCAGGGGCTAATCCTCCTTTCTTTATTAATTATTCAAAATACGTATGATATAAGGCAAAAGATTGGCTCAATTGTTCAATGATTGAATTGGCATCTTGTTCATTTTCAGCATTCTCAAGGGCCGCTACCAGTTGCAAGTGTGGATGGAGCCATTTATGTAATTCATCGTGACTTATACCACTCATCGTACAGCTTTTTATGAGTCCACTGTTTTTTTATTTTAGTTGTTTGGCCAGCATTTTATAGTTGCCCTTATCATAAGCGTTAAGCAAGTTTTGTTCTTCGGTGATATAGGGTTTCATCTCTATATTGACTTGCCATTTTTTCCCATGATTTAGTTGAATGGATAGGCTCTCCTCATTTTTTTGAGGAACGCCAGGCACAACAGCCTCCGTGGATTCAGAGGTGCTTAAATATAAGGTAAGGATACCGAACCCAGCTGAAATTATTGCATAGAGAAAAGGAAGAATTTTTTTCATTCTATTTGGTCTTTATCAATGTAAGTAGCGATTGAATCAAGGTATTTCCGTCTTTTAATAGGTCGAACTGAAAGTTTGATATGCGCCACTTAAACATGAGCAGTCGAAAAGATTCCATAATGATATGAACCAATTCATCGGGACGTATTGCGTTGGTAAATATGTTTAATTGCTGCCCTTCCATAATGATTGGCAATAAATGTTTCAGTTTTACGCCCATTTTTTTTTTTTGGATTGTTTCGTTAATCCGTTGATTTTCTTCCATCAAACCATCAGAAAATACGGCAACTACGAAGTGAAGTCTATTTTGAAAGAATAAAAGTTGATTTTGAAATAGTGATGAAAATTTTTCTTCTGGCGTTTATTCAGAGTTAATGGCATTTGTATCGCTTTCATCCATTCCTTTAGCAAGGTATTCAAGTAGGGCAATTATAATTTCTTCCTTGCTGGTATCGTGTCGGTAAATAGCACTATGCCGTAAAATCAGATAAGCCGGAGGAAATGAATGCCCCAACTTATCTGATGGTTCTGCAAAAGCTTGGGCGCGTAGACGATGAGGACAAAAATTCAAATTTTCTAAAGCAAAGAATCGCGCCTACTTAAAAATAAAATTCAAAACAAGGAGCATATAATTCCACATAGAAATGGCCATTAATACGGTATGATGCTAGGCCTTTGTTTGTTCATTAATGACTTTGAGAATTTTAATCTTCCTAGCTCCACCGGGTAAAACCCAGTCGATTATCATGCCTTCTTGGAAACCAATCAATGCCACACCTAAAGGCGCCAGTATCGATATTCGTTTTAATTCCAAGCTGGCCATTTTAGGAAAGGTTAATTCGAAGTTTGACCGCTTTTCTGTATCCATATCCATAATCTCCACGAATGAATTTAAGCGAATTATATCATTAGGGATTTTCAATATGTCTACTTTCTCCGCTTTGTCGAGTTCAACTAATAATTGACGCGTTTCTTTGGTTTTTTCAGAATTGGGTAGATTAGCAATTATCGACATGATCACGGCGTAATCTCTTGTGCTTATTACTGGTTGCATAATTATGAATGATTAAATGAGAAGGTTTTTAAATAGGCTGTTTTCAGGTCAATATTTTCATTGTGGCTTACTCGTCTGGAAAAGACGCTTGAATCAATATCCTTGATTTCTTCAAAGCCACATGCGCCAATAAAATCTGCCAGTGCCTTTAAGGTGTTAAGATGGAAATTGGCAACGCGAATACTTTTATCCGTAATGTCTACCCCCTTATAAAGGGCCTTATCTTGCGTTGCAATACCTACGGGACATTTTCCACTATCACATTGTAAAGCTTGAATACAACCTAGAGCAAACATCATCCCACGGGCACTATAACAGGCATCTGCGCCGAGAGCGAGATTTCTGGCAATATCAAATGCTGTGATTATTTTCCCTGAAACAATTAAACTTACTTGCTCTCTAATTCCGAAATCTTTTAGTGTAGCATGAACAAAAACCAGTGCATCGGATAAGGCCATTCCCATATAATCAATAAACTCTAATGGCGCTGCACCTGTTCCTCCTTCTGCACCATCAATAGTTATAAAGTCGGGAATTATCCCCGTTACCATCATTTGCTCTACGATATCAATAAATTCATCTTTTCTGCCAATACAAATTTTAAATCCAACTGGTTTTCGTTGAGACAGCACTTTTAATTTTTCAATAAATAAAAGAAGCTCATGTGCATTTGAAAAGGCTGTATGTGCAGAAGGAGAATGCACCGTGGTAAAAGGTTGGATATTCCTTATTCCAGCAATTTCCAGGGTGTTTTTATGGGCTGGTAAAAGACCTCCATGTCCAGGTTTTGCTCCTTGAGAAAGCTTAATTTCAATCATTTTAACATTTGGCAAAACGGCCTTTTCAGCGAACATGGTGCTGGAAAAATTACCCGAGTTATCTCTACATCCGAAATATCCTGTTCCGATTTGCCAGATAATATCCCCACCTTGTAAATGGTACTCACTAATTCCTCCCTCGCCTGTATTGTGGGCAAAGTTTCCAATTGCTGCACCCTTGTTCAATGCAGTAATAGCGGTTTTACTCAATGCACCAAAGCTCATTGCACCAATATTCAGTAAGCTAGCATTATACGGTTGTGCACAATCCCTATTTCCAATTAAGGTTCTGAATGAGGTGTAATTTGCCTGTTTCGGATAGATGCTATGAGCAGCCCATTCATAGCCAATCCGATTCGCATCATCTTGCATGCCAAATGAAATCGTTTGTTTTTCGTTTTTGGCGCGTTGGTAAACAATAGATCTTTGCCTTCTATTAAAGGGTTTACCGTCGAGTTCTCCTTCAAAAAAATACTGCCTAAATTCCGGACGCAAGGATTCAAACCAATATCTCATCCGACCAATTAAGGGGTAGTTTTTGCGTAAAGCGTGTTTGCTCTGAAATGTGTCATACGTAACAAAAAACAAGATGGACAAAGGCAAAAACAACCATAACCCATCCAATAGGTGAGCGGCTACTAGCAGGCTTGTACCGGTTAGAAACATGATGGTTAATGCCCATACCAAGATAAATGGTTGAGCTACCAAATTCAATTTTTCGATTTTCATGAAATTTATATGTATAAGAAATTACGCAAGGGGTATGCGTATTAATATAGCAAGCGAGTTTGCTATCCTCCGTTCCTAATTAAAAACGGAGGTTGTAGGCACAAAGGCTTTGTTATGTGAAAATAAGATAACAGACAAGAAGCCCGCGAAGATCTTCGCAGAATTATCTTGACTAGCTATGGACTTATCTTTATTCACCTCTTGTAGCGTGCATGCAAAGATAAGACATTATTCAATTTTAGGACATCTTTAAATTATACATAAGCCCCATTTGCTGAGGTCATCAATGGCTCAGTTCTAGCTGGTAGTGTAAGAAATAATTCATGGCTAGCCATTTTTCTTCCATCAAACTCGTTTGGCGTACTCTTTTATCAAAAAATCCAACCTTTGTTTATTGGACCACTAAGAGCCATTTTTGGCTAGCAGTCTTACAGTCTGTCTGGTAATCTGAAAGTCTAGCAATCTGAAAGTCTGGCAATCTGAAACACTAAAAAACACTCTCAATACCCTTCTTATCATAATCGAAGCAGTCTTTTTTGTGGATTTTATTGAAGCCAGAACGGCAGAGGTTTTTGAACTGCAAAATGAGGCTTAGCTCATGCGTACCAACAGTTCCATTGCTTACGCCCTTGAAATTGACATCATAAGAATAGGTAAGTCGGTAGGAAACCGCAGTGGCTAAGGCGCTGCTAAAACCTAAACGGAAGGAAACGGCATCGGTATTCTTTACGTAGAGGTTGATGGGATTGTATTTATAAGCAAAGCCAGCACTCACATGGCGGTTCATGAGCATCACCCCCATATCTAAACTGCGGTGTTTGCCGGCCGCAAAATCTTGTCCGGTGAAGCGAAAATAGGGGAGCACATGGTAGTTTAAGCGGCTGCCCATTTTAAAGATAGGAACCAGCCAGCCGCCATGCACGGTGACTTTTGTAGGCAGACTACTTTGTCCGAAAAATGCATTATTGAATCCAAAGGGCAAATGATGAAAAGCTGCTCCAAGATGCCAATACACTTCTCTGCTCGGGAGTTTCCAGTTGTTTCGAAAGATAAAGCCAGTAGAAAAGTCGTAATAATTGGCATTCGAAAGGGTCGGGTCGAGATTCGAAGATGGACGAACAATGCCCAAAACTGGGTCAAACTGGTCGCTAAAAATTAATTTAGACCAATCAATACTACCATTATAATAATCGCCCTGCAGCGACATGCTGATGCTGCTTCGTCCGAGAAATACCTTATAGCTATAGATGAGTCCGATATTATTGACAATTAAACGCCCGTCGCCCTCCACATCATTCATAATCACCATACCCAAGCCCATATTTGGGAAACGACAACTTTGGTAATCAGCAGTAAAAGCATTGGTATAGAAATTCCTTTTTGCAACGGCCTTCCATTGGTTTCTATGCGCAAAGCTAGCACGGAGTCCCGGATCAAGACCAGCAAAGGACGGATTAAGCAAAACCCGGTTATTAAACAACTGAGTGAACGATGGATCCTGCGCCATCGCCATCAACGACATGCAGCAGGAGAATAACAAGAGTCCAATTCTATTCACACTACAAATAAAGAGTTTAAGGATTACCTGTGCTATACCTAGAGATGATTATTTTGAGGCCGAGGTTGATACCTGATAGCGATCGGGAGAGGTTGAGATGGATTTGTTTTGTTCTTGCGCATGCAGTTGAAGTGACTGAATCATATTTTGCCTGACTGTCTAATAGTCTGGCTGTCTGGTGATCTTGATGTCTAATAATCTGGCTGTCTGGTTATCTTGATGTCTAATAGTCTGGCTGTCTGGTTATCTTGATGTCTAATAGTCTGGCTGTCTG
>CAZUIT010000003.1:77738-102225 GCA_964620355.1 uncultured Burkholderiales bacterium
ATGTCTAATAGTCTGGCTGTCTGGTTATCTTGATGTCTAATAGTCTGGCTGTCTGACTATCAAAAAATCTATAATCTTGATCTTAACATCAATCTAAACCTTAACCTTAGCCTTATTCTTTATTTTCGCAGCATGAAACTGGATATCTTGGCATTTGCAGCACATCCTGATGATGTAGAATTGACTGCATCCGGCACATTGATGAAGCATAAGGCTCTGGGCTATAGCATTGGTATTGTAGACCTAACACGCGGACAACTCGGTACCCGAGGAACGGCTGAAACCCGTGCAGAGGAGTCGGCAGCTGCCACCAAGTTGATGGAACTTGATGTGCGGGAAAACTTAGGAATGGAAGATGGCTTTTTTGTCAATGACCAGGCCCATCAACTAAAGGTGATTGAAGCCATTCGCACCTATCGTCCAGAAATCATTATTTGCAATGCGGTGCGCGACCGTCATATCGACCATGGAAAAGGAAGTGCCTTGGTTTCGGATGCCTGTTTCTTATCCGGACTAGTGAAAATCGAAACCTTCCGCGATGGCAAGCAGCAAGAACCATGGCGTCCGAAAGCTGTTTATCATACCATTCAAGACCGCTATATCGAGCCCGACTTTGTGGTTGATGTAACGGACTTCTATGAAAGAAAGAAAGAAGTGATTCTTGCCTTCAAAACCCAGTTTTACCAAGCCGGTTCCGACCAGCCAGAAACGCCAATCAGTTCGAAAGACTTTTTTGATTTCCTCGAAGCCCGCGCCCGTGAATTCGGACGACGTATTAATACCACCTATGCGGAGGGGTTTACTGTTGAGCGGACGCTGGGAGTGGAGGATATGATGAAGTTAGGCTGAGATGTAAGTCGGTGAGATTTGAGACTTTTTGAGCTTGCCTAAAATAGGTTGACACCATTTGTAGTCAGGTCGACCGCGTGGGCCGAAGCTTTTTCAGCGAAGGATTAGTTTAACGAGACCCCTGCCATAATCGATGCTGTAGGTATGCGATTCATCGCATACTAAAATTCCAAGCAAAATCTACTCAGCTTCTTCCAAAAACCGTTGATGCAAATCCTGAACTTGCGGAATAAGCGCGTGCTTGCCGTCATTGAGGATAATGAAATCTGCGGCATCGTTGCGATCGTTTTCCGACCATTGTTTCTTGAGTCGGGCGAGGACTTGCTCGCGGGTGCTGGAATCGCGTTCCATGCTGCGGGTGATTCTGAGCTCTTTTGGAGCACTTACAGTTACCACGTAGTCAAGTTCACGGTAGGAGCCTGATTCGTACATGAGCGCGGCCTCTTTGATGACATAAGGACTAGTTTGCTTCAAACTCCACTCACGAAAATCATTTGTCACAGCAGGGTGAACCAAGGCGTTGAGTTTTTGGAGTAGGCTGGCATCATTAAATGCCATTTCAGAAATATGACGGGTATTGAGTAATCCATCATCGGTATAGGCTTGAATACCGAAAAGTCGTTCAATGGCTTCTACCAGGTCATCGTCTTCTACCATCAGACGTTTAGCCTGATCATCCGCCGAATAGATGGGGATGCCAAATTGGGCGAATATTTTGCATACAGTGGTCTTCCCACTTCCGATGCCTCCTGTGATACCAACTCTTAGCATAAAAAAAGAACCCCGATAGTTTGTATCGGGGTTCGTCTATTATTTTTTAGTGTCGCCTTCTTTGGGGTATACCGCGCGGGTAGACTCCATTGAAACCGCTGCTTTATCGATTTTTAATCGGTTTTGACCTTCAGTCTCGATGATATAGGTATCATCATTTTCTTCCATAATCTTGGCATGGATACCAGCAGTAAGAACAACCTTATCGCCCTTACCAATGGTGGTACGGAACTTTTTCATTTCCTTATTTTTTCTAATCTGTGGCAGTATCATAAAGACAAAGACCACTCCTAGAATCAATATCATCTGGATCATTCCGCCTGATCCTTCGCCGCCTCCGGCCATTAATAAAATCGTATTCATCAAATTATTCTGGATTTTTAGGGTTTACGTTTACCACAATACGCAATTCTTTGACTTTAGGAATTGAGTTTGAGGTAACGCGTACTGATTTTTCATGGCGACCACCACCACGGTTTTCGCTATTGTATTCTACATCAATTTTACCAGTTTCGCCTGGAGCAATTGGTTCTTTAGAGTAAGAAGGAATGGTGCATCCGCATGGAGCAGAAGCGTCAGAGATGATCAAATCACTTTTACCTGTATTGGTAAACTTGAAGCTATGACGTACACGTTCTCCTTCTGTAATAGTACCCGGGAATTCGAAGTTGTCAGACTCAAATGATAATACCGGTAGAGTAGGGTCGTTTGGATCGGCCTCTGGCTGTTCTGAAGTCATTGGGTTGTTTACCGCACTCGGATCAACTTGAGGAGCCTCTTCCGTTTGTGTTTGGTTTTCTGCTGGGTCTTGGGTGTTTTCCCCGTCTCCAGAATTACATGCTGCAAGGAAAAAGAGAGCAGCGGCTAATGTGCTTAAGCTTATTTTTTTCATATCTTTTATTCTTTGAGAGTTAGATTACTTATTCAACTAATCCGCGGCCTGCCTTTTTAATCCGGCCGTCGGCTTTCATTTCATTCATCAACTTGTCGAGAATACCGTTCAAAAATACAGAACTTTTTGGCGTGCTGTATATTTTAGAGATATCCAAATATTCATTGATACTCACCTTAATCGGAATGTTCGGGAAATAAAGCAATTCAGAAAGCGACATACGCATCAATATCATGTCGATATCTGCAATTCGCTCGCTGTCCCATTTTTTCGTTTTATCTGAAATCAAATCGGTCAACTCCTGCTCATTACTCATGCAATTGTTGATCAAATCTTTGCAGAATGACCAGTCTTCATCGAAATCGTCACTTAATGGCTTTAGGACTAATTCATCCTCGCTCTCCATCAAAGGGTCGATGGTTTTAATGAGCGAATTGAAAACGGCCTTTTTATCATCGTTCCAATGGATGAAGATTTCTTCCATCAAGGAATGCAATTCTTCTTGTTTTGGGAGGTAGTCTTTATAGAAGTGCAGCATCAGTGTTTTCTGAGCGGCAAAGTCCTTCGTTTCACCTGCCAAGTATTTTTGGAAATAGCTCGATGTTTTAAACCCATTGAAAAGAATACGCATCTCCTCTTTGTGGTTATGCCAGATTAAACCGCAGGACTTAATTTTTCGATGCAACTCATCGTTGCGATCTAAAATATTAATCACTCGATTGTAGATAAAGGTTTTACCGGTTTCGATATCCTTTTTTGTAGGGACATACAAAATCTCTTCAGGATTTTGCTCATTCTCTACATAATAACGCAAGTCAATAGGGAGGGAGAGTAGAAAGATATATTCATCTTCTACATGTTTCACACTTTTGTCCAGGAAACTAAGAACCGATTTTTTATCGCGGGCCTCATCCTGTTGATACCCATAAAGGGCTTGAAACACTTTTATCCGCAGTAAACGTCTGTTTAGCATGTCTTAAATAACGGGGGGCAAAGTTAATGGAATCCCTTTCAAATAAAAGGTTAGGCCATAAAAAAGGCGGATTTAAATCCGCCTTTATAGAATTCTAATTTCTAATATTATTTAGCTGTGTCGGCAGGAGTTTCATCCTCACCACCTTCGTGATGATGTCCACCTTCGTGATGACCTTCATGTGAAGTGCTATCGCTTTCTGCTGTTTTCTTGCAGCAAGCTTTTTTGTCATCTCCTCCTTTGTGGTGCGTACAGCCTTCATGACCTTCTTTTTTGCAGTCATCATGTTTGCAGGATTTTCCGTCAGCATGGTGTTCGCAGTCTGAAGGACATCCTTTGGCTCCGTGCTCAAGACATACAGTTTGCTCAGTTTGTGAGCAGCAAGCGCCATGTCCGGTGTTTCCATGTCCACCACCCACGCTGATATGTGGCGCGATGATTAAGGCGACGATAGACATCAATTTAATCAAGATGTTCATAGAAGGACCAGAGGTGTCTTTGAAAGGGTCACCTACTGTATCACCTGTTACAGATGCTTTATGTGGCTCAGATTTTTTGTAGTAGATTTCTCCATCAATCTCAACCCCTTTTTCGAATGATTTCTTGGCATTATCCCAAGCACCACCGGCATTGTTTTGGAAGATACCCATCAATACACCGGATACGGTAACTCCGGCGAGCAATCCACCCAATACTTCAGGGCCGAAGATGAATCCAACAATCACAGGAACAATCAATGCAATGGCTCCTGGAAGCATCATCTCACGGATAGAAGCTTTGGTAGAAATTTCCACACATTTTTCGTATTCTGGTTTTGCTTTGTATTCCATGATTCCAGGAATCTCTTTGAATTGGCGACGCACTTCATTCACCATATCCATAGCTGCACGACCTACTGCCGCAATAGCCAATGAAGAGAAGATATAAGGAATCATCCCTCCAACAAATAAACCAGCCAATACATCGGCTTTATAAATATCAATGCTATCAATTCCTGCAATTCCTACGAAGGCTGCAAAGAGGGCCAAGGCAGTAAGGGCAGCAGAAGCAATCGCAAATCCTTTACCTGCAGCAGCAGTGGTGTTTCCCACAGCGTCCAAGATGTCGGTACGTCCACGTACTTCTTCTGGTAATTGACTCATCTCAGCAATACCTCCTGCATTATCAGCAATCGGTCCGAATGCGTCAATTGCAAGTTGCATGGCAGTGGTAGCCATCATACCCGCAGCAGCAATCGCTACTCCGTAAAGTCCGGCTAATTCGTATGAACCATAGATACCGGCAGCCAAAACAAGGATTGGGAGTACGGTAGATTCCATCCCAACAGATAGTCCGCCAATGATGTTGGTCGCATGTCCTGTTGCAGATTGTTTAATGATAGAAAGCACAGGGCGTCTGCCCATTGCGGTATAGTATTCCGTGATGATACTCATCAAGGCTCCAACCACCAATCCAAGGATGATGGCATAGAATACGTCCATTTTATTGAAGATTTCACCACGGATGTCCATGGTTTCTGGAAGCATCCAGTTTACGAGGAAGAACGATACGATACCGGTAATCACAATTGAAGACCAGTTACCCATGTTCAATGCTTTCTGAACATTGCCATTCTCGTCTTTGATTTTTACAAACCACATTCCGATGATAGAGAATAAGATGCCTAATCCACCAATCATCATAGGAAGAAGGATAGGAGCAATGCCCCCGAAATTATCTGCAGATACAATCTCTCTACCCAGTACCATGGTAGCAAGCATCGTGGCTACATATGAACCGAACAAGTCAGCTCCCATTCCCGCTACGTCTCCTACGTTATCTCCTACGTTATCTGCAATGGTTGCAGGGTTACGTACGTCGTCTTCAGGAATTCCTGCTTCTACTTTACCTACAAGGTCAGCACCTACGTCTGCCGCTTTGGTATAGATACCTCCACCCACACGAGCGAAAAGGGCAATCGACTCAGCTCCAAGGGAGAATCCGGCTAAAACCTCCAGGGCTTTTTCCATCTCTATTCCATTTACACCAGCTCCGAAGCTTACTACATACATGTGATAAAACACGATGAATAAAGATCCGAGTCCGAAAATGGCCAAACCAGCAACGCCTAAACCCATTACTGAACCTCCAGTAAAGGATACTTTCAAGGCTTGCGCTAAACTAGTACGTGCCGCTTGTGTTGTTCTAACGTTTGATTTGGTGGCGATATTCATTCCGATATAACCGGCAAGCGCAGAAAAGAAGGCTCCAATTACAAAGGAAATCGCAATAACTGGAGAAGATGTTTCTACGGTTGTTCCTGAAATCGCAAGTAGGATTCCAGCAATAATTACAAAGTAGGAAAGCACTTTCCATTCAGCACGCAAAAATGCCATGGCGCCTTTAGCAATGTAACCAGCTAATTCGTTCATGGTTTCATCACCAGTTTCTTGCTTCGTGACCCAAGCTGACTTAACAGCCATCACAAGCAAACCAACGATACCCAGTGCAGGGATGAGGTAAATTAAATTGTCCATTCAGTGTTCGTTTTTAACGGTTCGTTTTTTAACGGACGGCAAAAATACGATTTATGTTCATTATTAAAAGCCTCAGTGAAACAGTTA
Source organism: uncultured Burkholderiales bacterium (assembly GCA_964620355.1). Classification (GTDB taxonomy): domain Bacteria; phylum Bacteroidota; class Bacteroidia; order UBA8524; family UBA8524; genus UBA8524. The sequence continues at coordinate 83,827 of CAZUIT010000003.1, forward strand.
TCTACTGTCAGTCCACAGTAAAAATCGTGTCATCAGTGTGTAAAACCGTATTCTGTCTATTTTATAAGTCACTCATCAGCGCTAATTTGAAGCATGAACCGATATGCAATCTTCTTTATTTTCTTGTGCTTCAATATTTTCTCGCTTCATGCCCAAGAAGGAAATCAAACGTGGACAAAACCCCATCCTTTAAGCACAGATTTCCATTCTAAGGCCTTTTTCGGGAATCAAAAATCTGCTAACCAAGCCTATTTTGGTATGTCGACCTTACCCGCCTATAGCTTCGCCTCCTCTTGGCAATTAGGAGTAGTGGGCAAACTTCCTCGTTTCAATGCCGCTTTCGGACTGCATATGAATGGCTTCTATATTGGCCCTTACCATGAACGCGTTGCGGGCCTGTTTATTAAAAGGGAGTTTACCAAACATGTGGCGGCTTGGCTTCGTCCTACTTGGTCGCAGTTTGGGGTCAGTGGCTATGGGAATAGTAATTCCATAGGAGGGGAAGTTGGTATTCAATATTTTATGGATGGATGGGCCATGGCGGTTTCTCTTGAAAAGTCCTCCTTGCAAAAGGACAATCCATCATCGCTGGTATTTGCTTGGAGCTACTGTCTCACGGAAAACTATAGCATAAACCTCTTTGTAAATAGTCAGAAGCTCCATCCGCTGCAATATGCTGCTGAGTTCAGTTATTCGAAATACAAGCATCAGCAACTCATACTCGGACTTGCCTCATCCATCCATCCTTACCTGCGTTATCAATACCAAAGGAAGAAGTGTCACTTGCTGTTCAGTCTGCATTATTCGCCCGTTTGGGGACTTTCACCCGATAATGCCTATGGTTATGCGTGGTAGTCTGGTTTTTTTATGGATGATGTTCAGCCTCGTTTCGGTCCCTGCTCAAGAACATGACGCACTAAAAGAGTGGATAGAATTAAATCCGGAGTTGGTGCTCGACGAGGATGCTCTGCAAGGTATGATGGAGTGGATGCAACATAAACGGGACATCAATCGAGTAGCTAAAGAAGACTTGAGTGCCTTACTATTTATTGACGAGACTTTAGCCGCTGCTATTATAAGGCATAGGGAGCAGAGCGGTCCGTACCAATCTTTATTCGAACTCCAAGTGATTCCCGGCATGAATAAGGAAATTTATCAGCTATTAATAAGGACACTGTCTGTGAATGGACGAAACCAAAATGGAGCTTCAAATGCAAAATTAGAATACATCGGACTGTTTCAAGTACATAATCCAAATAAGAGAGGCTATAAAGAAGCAATCTATGCTGGGAAGCCATTGCGGCAATGGCATCGGGTTAAAATGCGTGTTCATCCAAACTGGAAACTTGGCTTCTCGATGGAAAATGATGCAGGTGAATCCTTTCGGTGGAATTCGCAGCAGAAGGGTTTTGATTTTGGAACGGCCTATTTGGAATATGGAGGGAGACGAAATTGGCAGGTGATAATTGGGGATTATCGTTTGAAGGTCGGGCAAGGACTCACACTTGGTCTTGGAAACAACTTCGGTTCCAGCACGTGGGTAGGCCGGGTCTATTCGAACGATGGAGCCAAAGCCTACCGCGGATCGGATGAAAACTTGTTCTTACGGGGCGTCTATCTGAAAAGAAAAGCCGGGCCTTGGGATTTTTCGATCTACGCTTCAAGCTTGAAATCGGATGGACGAAAAGATGGTGAATCGATATCCGAATCAGGCACTGGTCTGCATCGCAGCGAAAGTGAGCGTGAACTGAGAAAGCAATTTCAACGTCGTGCGCTAGGGGCTACTGTGAGTTATGGACTGAAGAATGGAGAAATTGGAATGACTCAGCTCTTTTTGCATGAAAACAGAAAACCTCAGCATCAAACCAGTGTTTTTTACCGTAAAAGCATAGAAAATCTCCTGTTGTTTGGTGAAAGTTCTTTTGGGAATTTTGGCTGGTCCATATTGCAGTCCTTTGTATACTCTGCCAACAAACAACTAGACTTCAGTGCACTCTTCCGAAGCTACCCGAGGGAGAATGAGAATCCCTTTACTGGTGGGTTTTCTCGCTTTTCGGCAAATGAAAACGAGCGCGGACTTTATGTTTCTGCCGAATACCAAACTATCCATAAACAAAAATGGAAGCTCTTTGCCGATTGGGCCTACCGTCCGTTTCCGTCTTTTTTGGTGAGTCGGGCATATTGGGCCACGCAGTATTTTTTGGAGACTGAAAAACGATTGAGACAAAGCACCTTACAATGTCGAATACAATGGAAAGAAGGCGAGAAAGATGGCGCAACGGAGCAAGCGTCATGGAAGCAAACCCAAGTATGGAAAAGTTTAGGCGTCCGACTCCATGCCTCTTTTGCCCTCAGTGAATCACTTTCATTTAGCTGCCGACTCCATCAAGAATGGTATCGCAACGCAGCACAAAATGACAAAGGAGTACTGTTCTTTCAAGACATCCAATGGCGGCCAAAACGGGCGAAGTATTACCTTATTCTTCGTTATACCCGATTTGTTATTCCTTCTTATGATACCCGCATCTATGCCTATGAGTCGGATGTGCTTTATGCTTTTTCCATCCCAAACTATAGCGGTGCCGGACAACGAGCCTATGCCGTAATCCGAATTCCGATTTTTAAGGGTATGGATGCATGGATAAAACTCGGTTATACTTGGTATACAAGCAAAACCAGTATCGGTTCGCAGTGGGAAGAAGTGAACAGCAATCAGCAAATGGATCTCAAATTCTTGCTTCGTTACCGTTTTTAATGCTGTATGATGATTTTTTGCGTGACAGGCTGTGAATGATGGGAGTAACGAAGGATATACATGCCGTTCGGAAGAGTAGAGGTATCGATCCGCGAACCTTCTTGTTTTATAGGAATAGCATTCCCTTGCAAGTCAAATATCTCAGCATTTTCCGCCTCCTCATCCATCATCAAATAATCAGAACATGGATTCGGGTAAGCAGGAGTGGCGCTATTGATTGTATGAATGCCAGTTGGCACCTGCCGCCACCTATTAATATGGCGCCATAGTTCGGTGTCGAAAGATGAAGGGCCAAGAAGTCCATCACCAGGATCATTGCCCATGCGCACAATTACCAAGTTCTGCGAAGGAACCACATAGATTTTTTGGTCGTTTTTTCCCAAGGCGCTATACATGTCTGCCGGTGCTTCTTCGTTTAAGGTAAGAGGTAATCGAAGGGTAGAGCCAGGTATCATTAATGTGTCCTTCCCATTGAGCCAGAAAAGCATTCCATAAGCGGGATTCATGGATTGTGAAGGGTTGGTCATGCCTTCAAAATAATCCCGACTTTTCAGTAGACTATCGCCATTCCAAACTCCCTTATTCAGCATCAATAAACCAAAACGTGCAGCAGCTCTGGGCTTGCTTGCAAACACATGGCCTATCCATAGCCCATTTATTCCAGACTTGACCCCCAAATTCCGTGAGGTAAATGCATTGATGGTCTTGCCGCTCGCCGCTTCGAGTACTGCATGATTCATATAATACGCCGCGTTATGATAATACCAGAGCGATCCTGCGTCACCCTTGTATTCGAAGCAGGACGGGGCGTCGCAGTCAGGATTAGCGACTTGTCCGTTTAAGCCGCTGCTCATGCTTAAAATATGGCGGATTTCTATTTGATCCTCTTGCTGTGGTGTGCAACTGGTCCAGCCTGTTCCAACATGGTCGGAAACCTTGTCATTGAGCTTAATCAGTCCTTGATCCATGGCTTGTCCCATTAAAAAAGAGGACAATGATTTTCCACATGATGCCCAATACCAGAAGGAATCTTGAGTGAAATTGTCGAAATAGGTCTCGTCAACAATCTTTCCGTCATGCAGCACGATAAAGGCTTTGCTACCTTTTGATTGGAGAAAGTCATGGAGACTATCGGTATAATCGATATCGTATTGAAAATTCTGAAAACTTTCGGTGACCCAATCATTCCCGCTAAGTGGTGGAAAATAACTTGTTTGTGCTCGGAGTTTTGTGTTACTTAGTCCGTAAGTACTGATAATGAGTATGATTAACAAATATTTGAGGCTCATGGTTGGATTGTTTTATTCAAGGAGTAGACAAATACCTGCAAGGTTTAATTCAATAAGGTTTGCACCCTTGGCTTCCCCTGTGTTATTTTGCTACCCCGAATTATGGATATCGAATTTAACAAGAATGAAGACCAAATGAAGCAACTCATCGATAAGATGAACCATCGTTTGGCAAAAATACATCTTGGAGGCGGTGAAAAATCTGCTGCCAAGCAAAAGGCAAAAGGAAAAATGCTTGCGCGTGAACGTGTGGCATATTTGATCGATAAGGACAGTGATTTCTTTGAGATTGGCGCTTTTGCAGCAGATGGTATGTACGAAGAGTATGGCGGTTGTCCTGCCGCTGGTGTAGTTGCGGGCCTTGGTCGCGTAAGCGGTCGCCTTTGTGTCATTGTTTCCAACGATGCCACGGTGAAAGCAGGAGCATGGTTTCCTATGGCCGGTAAGAAAAACTTGCGAGCTCAGGAAATCGCGATGGAAAATAGGCTCCCTATCATCTATTTGGTCGACAGCGCCGGGGTTTTCTTGCCTATGCAGGATGAGATTTTTCCGGATAAGGAACATTTCGGTCGAATTTTTAGAAATAACGCAGTGATGTCGAGCATGGGGATTACCCAAATCTCGGCCATCATGGGTAGCTGTGTCGCAGGAGGGGCCTATTTGCCAATTATGAGCGATGAAGCCATGATAGTCGATAAAACAGGTTCCATCTTCTTGGCCGGTTCTTATTTAGTAAAAGCGGCGATTGGAGAAGATATCGATAACGAGAGTTTAGGTGGAGCAACTACCCAAACAGAAATAAGTGGGGTAACCGACTATAAATTCCCGAACGACGCAGCAGCACTTGACCGCATTCGTGGAATCATGGATAAAATCGGACATTTCGATAAAGCTGGTTTCGATAGAGCTGAACCCAAGGCTCCAATTAAAGACCCAAAAGAACTCCTTGGCGTAATGCCTGTTGACCGCGGTAAGCAGTATGACACGCTTGAAATAATCGAACGACTAGTAGATGGCGGCGAATTTGATCAATACAAAGAACTGTATGGAAAATCCATTCTCTGCGGTTATGCGCGCATTGAAGGTTGGGCTGTTGGAATAGTGGCGAATCAGAGGCAAATGATTAAGTCCAAAAAAGGCGAAATGCAATTTGGTGGGGTTATTTATTCGGATTCAGCAGATAAGTCTGCGCGATTTATTATGAACTGCAACCAAAAGAAAATTCCTTTGGTGTTTTTGCAAGACGTAACCGGATTTATGGTAGGGTCGCGCAGTGAACAAGGCGGTATTATTAAGGACGGAGCAAAGATGGTAAGTGCCGTAGCAAACTCTGTCGTACCTAAGTTCACCATTGTGACCGGTAATTCATACGGAGCAGGAAATTACGCCATGTGCGGAAAAGCTTATGACCCACGCTTTATCGTAAGCTGGCCAACTGGGAAAATTGCTGTAATGGGAGGTTCTCAGGCAGCTAAAACCCTCTTGCAGATACAAACGGCCAACCAAAAGGCTAAAGGGATAGAGATTACCCCTGAAGAGGAAAAAGCACTTTTAGATAAGATTACTTCGAGCTATGAGGAGCAAACTACGCCTTATTATGCAGCGAGTAGGCTTTGGGTCGATGCAATCATCAATCCTTTAGATACGCGAAAATGGATTGCCATGGGAATTGAGGCAGCTAATAATGCTCCTATCCTGAAGCCTTTTAATCCGGGCGTATTGCAAACTTAATGGAGGTATCTCAAAATTGGTATATCGCCCTTGAAGGCAATATTGGAGCTGGGAAAACCACCTTGGCTACAATGTTGGCGGAAGACTGGGATGCCGGCTTATTGTTGGAACAGTTCGAAGACAATAGCTTTTTGCCTAAATTCTACAAAGAACCTGCGCGCTATGCCTTTCCATTGGAGATGAGTTTTTTGGCCTCTCGATTCAATCAACTTAAGAATAGGTTGCCCCAAGGCGATTTGTTTCATCCAAGTTTTGTGGCTGACTACTGTCTTTTTAAAAGCCTCGTGTTTTCTCGCATCACTTTGGATGAGGATGAGTATTCGCTTTGTCAGAAGATGTATGAAATCATCGATATGCAAATTCGAAAGCCTGATCTCATTGTATACCTTCATCGTCCCATTCACAAACTGCTGCTTCATATTATGAAAAGAGGTCGTGATTATGAGTTGGATATTGCTCCTGACTATTTGGATCAAGTGCAGGAAGGTTACCTGGAACACTTTAAAACATTGAACAATCAAGCCGTATTAATTATTGAATTAGACGGTGCTGATTTTCAGGAGAACCCTATGGTGTATGGCGCAATTAAAGAATTGATATTCAGGGGGTATAGTCCGGGTATTCATAAAGTAAGGTTATGATAAGAGTGCAGAGTCAATACTTTGGTTCTATTCCTTATTGGGCTGAAATAGCAAAGTCAGAGGCTTACTGCTTGGATCGCCATGCATATTTCGAAAAACAGTCTTACCGTAACCGAAGCATCATTCTTGGGCCAAATGGATTACAGCCATTGGTGGTGCCAATCTATGGACGAAATAAAAAGCAAATCATGCGAGACATTCGAATTTGCTACACAGAGTCATGGCAGCGCGTTCATCTGAATAGTTTGCAAACAGCATATCGTTCAGCTCCTTATTACGAGTATATCTATCCAGATTTGGAGCGTATTATCCTTCAAGGGCATGAGTCACTCATTGACTTAAATTGGGATGTGCATATTTTCTTGGTAAAGCGATTGAAGCTTGCGAGCCCATTGCTTTCAGCGCATTTTGATCTAAGCATTGGAGAGACGGATAGGAGAGAGGCCTTTCATCCCAAAAAAGAAAAGGAGCCATTGGCCCCTTATTCACAAGTTTTTCAAGAAAAGTTAGGTTTTCAATCCGGCGCTGGCATCATCGACTTAGTGATGAATGATTTACCGGGAGCCAAAGATTACCTTAAACGGCTTCCGGTTCGTTAAATACGCCCATGTTCGAGAATTTGTCGATACGTTGCATCATCAAGTCACGCGGCTCCAATAAGCGTAGCTCTTTTGCCGCTTTTTTAATCTCTTTCTTCACGTTCGCAAAGATTTCTTCTGGGTTATTATGTGCCCCACCTAATGGTTCCTTGACGATTCCATCAATTAATCCATTCTTAAGCATGTCGTCGGCCGTAAGCTTCAATGCATCGGCAGCTTTTTCTTTGTAGTCCCAGCTTCTCCATAGGATGGAAGAACACGACTCCGGAGAAATTACTGAATACCATGTATATTCCAACATGAGCACTCGGTCACCAATTCCAATTCCTAAGGCACCTCCTGACGCTCCTTCGCCAATAACGAAGCAGATTACAGGCACTTTAAGCTTGGCCATTTCCAAGAGGTTTCTAGCAATAGCCTCGCCTTGTCCGCGCTCTTCAGCTTCCAGTCCGGGAGAGGCTCCTGGCGTATCAATGAAGGTAATAATGGGCTTATTGAATTTCTCAGCCAATTTCATTAAACGAAGCGCCTTACGGTAGCCTTCAGGATTTGCCATACCGAAATTACGCATCTGACGTTGTTTGGTATTTCTTCCTTTTTGCTGCCCAATTACGAAATAGGATTTCCCATCTATCGACCCGATTCCACCGATCATGGCTTTGTCATCTTTTACATTGCGGTCGCCATGCATCTCGATAAATTCATCGAATACTCCTTTAATATAATCGAGGGTGTACGGACGCTCTGGGTGACGGGATATTTGAACTTTTTGCCATCCGGAAAGGTGGCTATAAATGTCTTTTCGGGTTTTGAGAATATTGTCTTCCAACTGTTTGATGGAAGCGGTCATGTCCACTTTTCCTTTTTCTGCGATCTGCTTTGCTTTCTCGAGCTGTTCCTCAAGTTCTGCGATCGGCTTTTCAAAGTCGAATGTGCTCATATGTTTTGCTAATTCTAAGGGTGCAAAGTAAAGGGAAAAAAATAAATCGGTCCTTATTTAGTTATTGTTTAAAGCAAGTCATTTACAATTGGCTGTTTTTTAGAATATATTGGAGAAAATTATACCCGCCGGATGCAAGAAAGATTTGATCAACAACTGAAGGAAGTGCACAGTCATTATGAATCAGGAGACTTAGATTTAGGCTTACGAAGATTATTAGACTGTGCCATAGAGACAGAGAATGCAGAAGTGTTTCGAGCTGTATTGGATTTTTGTGAATACCTCGAGAGTCAGGCAGTCCAAGCAGCGACCACGATTGAAAAGGTTGATATCCTCATCAAAATGATGGCCAAGGTTGGGGCATATTATCGTGAGAACGGAAGTGATGAAGTAATTTCTTTGGCTCATGTTGGAAAGAAATATCGAAACAGTGGTTTTGCCATCAAAGACATCAATTTTGATTTAAAACTAGGCAGCATCATGGGGTTGGTAGGAGAGAATGGGAATGGAAAAACGACACTCCTGCGTTTGATTGCTGGTGAGCTAAAGGCGGATAAAGGAAAAGTTGCTTATCCATTTGCAGCGGCTCAGGACGAATATGCGCTCAAATCGAAGCTTATCTATATTGAACAACGCATTCCGCGCTGGCATGGCTCATTGATGGATAATTTGATTTATACCACAGCCCATTACCATGAGAACTGGAAAGATCATCGCCTTTGGGCAGAAATCATGATTGCACGGCTCGGCTTGCGTCCTTATCGAAACTTGACTTGGGGAAGAATTTCTTCCGGGTATAGAACTCGGTTTGAATTGGCTAAGACCTTACTTCGACGACCAAAACTCCTGCTTTTAGATGAACCGCTAGCAAATTTAGATATCGTAGCGCAGCAAACTATTTTACAAGATCTAAAGTATATGGCCAACTCACTCTCAGCGCCTTTTGCAATGATTTTAAGTTCGCAGCATATTTATGAGGTAGAGAAGGTGTCAGATTCGATTCTGTTTCTCAAGCAAGGTGCTGCGCAATGGGATAAGAAAAATCAAGCAGATTCTGATTCATCTTTAATCCTCGAATTGGAAGTAGATGTTAATCGGGAGACCTTAAAAAATGCCCTAAGTCCTTTAAATCTGCAGAAAATCCAATACAATGGTGGCGTATTTCTGGTTCATTTTTCCTCGAATCACTCAGGTGCTCAGGTGCTTTCAGAATTAGCCAAGCATGAGGTAGAAGTACATTATTTCCGCAATATTTCTCAATCTTCTCGTCGCTTTTTTATCCAGTAGAACATGATTACTAAGATTCAAGCATATTTAATTAGCCGCTATCCGCTGCTATGGAATACACGTATTGTTTTTCTGTTGCCCATAATTTTTGGCATCCATATGCTCTTCTATTTAGCAGGGTATTTTAAACATTTCAATCTGTCTGATTTGCATGATGGTTATTATTACCGCTATGAAGGAGTGGTGATGTTTTCCGTGTTGCTGACTGCCCTGCTGATCATCATTTGGCTGATATTCTATCTCCGAAATAACCCGCTTAAGGCTGGGTATCCATTAAGACGTTTTCATTTGATTAAAGAGTTTTTCTTGTTGATGGTCGTCTTTTTTTCATCCGCTACCTTCTTTTTCACGTATCAGCAAGGTGTCTTTAATAGGACGAATATAGAAACAAAGGAGATTAATACTATTGATGAGGTCAATCAGGCCAATCTGGCTTTTAATTTTATAGCCGCGGATAGGAGTGATTTTCGGATTTACCGTTCCTGTGACTCCCTTGCAGCTCGCGATAAGAGGAGAGAGGAAAGGCTAGAAGAATACTATAGACTGAGGGATGCTGACTTAAATCCTGACTCAGATATGATCAATAATGAGCCTATTAATGAATCTTTAGACACCTTACCGCTAAGCTATCTGTATTACTGCAGTTTGAGGTATTCGGTCACTAATAAGGATGAACAAGTTCCCGCAACGATTCAGCACGACCGTGCTCATAGATGGCTTTTGTCCGGTCATCGTGATTCTGTTCTCTATCAATTGAATTTGTTTAAAGCGCTTTTAGAGAAGTACCGAATCGCCAATAATTTAGATCCGGAGTCCCACGTATCAAGAATGTTCGCGGCGAATAACTTTGAGGTGGATACCATTTATGGAACCACGAAATCAACGTACGACGATTACTTGCAAAAGGATATTCCTCAGGCATACATACGCGATGCGGATTTCCAAGACTCTATAGATCAGATTAGTGAGGTGCGCAGAGGTTTTTGGGACTGGGAAATCATCCTGTTCATGTTTTATTATGCCTTCTCCATGGCGCTGCTCCTTATGAGTTTCAGGATGACTTCTATCCGCGTTTGGTTTGCAGCCTTGGTTGGTTCAGGTTTGGTAGCAATTCTGGTTTCTTTGGTGGTTGTTTCAAGCAATCAAAGTGAATTAGCGCTTTACCTCATCTGGCTTCTTTATATCCTATTCCATCTCGGAGCTTTCGTGTTTATTCGAAGCAGGTTACATAAATTTCTGTCAGGAGTATTATTCCTCTGGACCCTATGGATGCAGCTAAGCATTCTCCCAATGATTTGGGGCAAGCTCGAAGATCACTATAGGGAAATAAATAATATGATTCCTGGCAATGAAGTGTCAAACCCAACTTATACTTGGCTCAATCGCCATTGGCATGAATTGCTGGAGTTTAACCTGGTATTCACCTTTATTCTGCTTCTCGTGTTCTTTATGCCCCTAGCCAAAAAATGGCAAGCGAACCCAGAGGAGTAGCCAATTTTTGATTTATGAATTATGATTTGCGTTTCGTGTTCCAAAATCCAACGCGTAGGGGCAGATAACTATCTGCCCTTGTGAACGTCATTTCAAAACCGCATTTGGGATTTATGAATTATGATTTGCGTTTCGTGTTCCAAAATCCAACGCGTAGGGGCAGATAACCATCTGCCCTTGTGAATGTCATTTCAAAACCGCATTTGTGATTTATGAATTATGATTTGCGTTTCGTGTCCCAAAATCCTACGCGTAGGGGCAGATAACTATCTGCCCTTGTGAATATCATTTCAAAACCGCATTACAAAATCAACAACATGTTCATGGTTGTAAACAATATCAATTGAATGGTTCGGAATTGATTGATGCCAACATTAAAAATTGCACGCATCTTAAAATCAAGAATTGTTCATGTAAAGGCGAAATGTCTCAGTGTCTCAATGCCGACAATCCGACAAAATCGGATTCGTCAGCAACGGGACTCGAACTAGCGGTATTTAACCCAGAACATCATAAAACAAAAAAGCCTTCGATTTATCGAAGGCTTTTTGCGGACTGGACGGGACTCGAACCCGCGACCTCCGCCGTGACAGGGCGGCATTCTAACCAGCTGAACTACCAATCCGTTCCTCTTGGGGAGTGCAAAGATAGAAATTTCTCTAATCTGACAAATACCTTTGATGAAATTTCACTAAATAATTCATAACATATTGATTTTCAGGAGCAAAATCTTATTTGCTTAGGGTGTTTTTTCTATCCTTACTGGATAAACTCCATTTTGGTCTTTTAAGAGTAAGGTATAAACTCCCGGAGCTAAATGGGTCAAATCGATGGATTGGTCTGATTCAAAGGTGTTTTCTTGTAGCTTTTGTCCAGTCATATTGTACAGTGCATAGCTGCTTATGGTCAGTTCAGGTGCATCAATGAAGATCTGAGAAGAACTTGGGTTTGGGTATACTTGAATCAAATCGGAGTTTACCGTAACAAAGCCAGTATTATCTGGTGGAGGAGGTTCTGCTAAGATTTCAACTTGGTAGTGCTCTGTTTGGCCGAAGCATCCTTGTGGGTTCATTGAAAATACGCTCAAACTCCCTTGGCCCGGCTTGCCCCATTCGACTTCAATAGATCCACTTATACTATCCATACTTAAAATGGTTCCGCCAATGCAGGTCCATAGAAACCCGTCGCGATAATCTTTGGCCGAAGAATAGGTTTTAATCAGCTTTTCGGTACTCGTATCGTTACCCGAAATTGGCAGAGTGAGGGGTGTTCTAATAATGGATAGGTGCACTGAATCCCAATCAGAGGCACAGCTTCCGATGACCACTCGGGTAGCATACCAACCGCTTTGATTGGTGTCTGTGGCTGTAAATGAAGGATATGCATCAGGACTAGTAAAGCCCAGTGGGCCTTGCCAATCAAATACAGCGCCTACCACCGATTTTCCTTTCAGATAAACGCTATCGCCGGAGCAAATTGAATCGCCAACAAGACTTGATAGCACTGGAGTAATTGGTGGGGGGTAGGTGTATAATATGGTGCTGTCTTGCTCAGATACACAATGGGCATCTTCTACATACATGTAGTAGGTTCCAACGTCCATAGTATCTAAGCTATAAAAAGTGAAGCCATTGCTCGAATCTTGAAATCCGTTTGGACCTTTCCATCGATAGGTAATGTTTGGAGACAGCGAGGAAGCAGAAAACACTACGCTGTCGCCCACGCACTTAGGACCGTCGTTGCTAAGGGATTGGATTGTAGGGGTTTGATTGACCGAAACCTTCATCACGGCGTTATCCGATACGCAATTCTTATAGCTAATTTTTAGGCTATAGTTGCCAATCATGCTGGTGTCGATATTCCGGAGAATTGGATTCTGAATGGTGCTGCTAAAGCTATCCGGACCCGTCCATTTATAGCTTACATTAGCCACTGAATCACTCATGAACTGAATGGAATCACCGCTGCACTTCGGACCATCATTCATCAGCCCTGGTGGAAGCGGACGGTAGGGCACCTCTTTCGTTATATAGTCTACACAGCCGGTAGTCCATCCATACATAGTGTCTCTTAAGGTCACCATATAAGGCATTCGATTCTTATAAACATGCGCTCCATTGATGGCGTAAGGCATTCCGCTGGTATCACCATAATCCCATTGAAACCCATATTGAGGGAGTCCGTAGTAAGTGTAGCGGTTATAAAAACGGTTTTGCAGAACGGCTGAACTATTGCTCGGGAAGGTAAATGGAGTGGAGCCTTCATTGCAGCCGAATACAGTGAAGTCGGCAGTTACGTTATAGGCAACATTGGGCATGAGGATGAAGTCTGCATTCAGTGGATATGAGCCAATATTGATTTGATACCCATGGCGCCAATTATTTTGAAGTCGAACATGACTTAGCCACTCAGCGCGCCCGTCACCTGCTACATAATTATTGCAGATCACCGATACATTCACGCTGCTTTGTGTTTCTAAGGTAATAACATAGGGAACGCTTAAGGTGATATCATTCGCGAAACTGATATGTTTTCTTAAAGAGGAAAGCAATCCGCCTCCAAAGGTTGAATCTATCGTTATGGTGGCCGTCCTCACCGGGTTTGCCATAGGGAGGGAGTCACCTTGTGCGATATAGAGGTTACATGTAATGGTAACTCCTGCATTGGTGCCATCGCTTTGGTAGGCGAAGAAATCAAAACCCTTGATGGTTATGGGTTGAGGTGCGGGGTACCATTGAGCAAAAGCATCGCCGCTGGTGCTTGCATTTAGTGATACGGCGTAAAAGGCAGTACTTTTATAATAGGGATAATAAAGTGTATCAACTCCGCAGCTTGCTCCTTTAGCCGATCCCTGTTGGGGAAAGAAGCTTGGCGATTGAACCTGCAAGTCGTCGATAATTTGAATAGGATTGGTTTGAATTTGTGCACTTAATCCTAGCGAGAGGCATAGGCAAAATAAGAACATAATAATTTTATAACCCATGGCTGAAGTTTTATTCAAGCTAGGGTTTCTTTAGGAGAAGAACAAGCAAAAAAAAAGACTTATCGACCGGCTGCAGTTCCTCAAACAGCATTAATTAAAATTCCGTCTTGATTAGCTCAAGCATGATTTTAGTGCTGCTTCGGACAATACCGTGGTAGCTATTGAGAGGTCATGATTTTAACCACATTGGTCAATAAGCGATTCCAGGCATCACTCATCTCGTTATTCCAACTTGTCCCGCTGGTTTCGCGGATGGCCTGGACTAGCATTGAACCCACCGGTTGGTAGTACTCGTCCTTTACACCGTAGCCTACATGACGCTCTCCCGACTCCTTAAGAATATGGATTAGCTGATCTGGATCGGCAAGTCCATGAATAATTACATCCATCATCTCCTTAAATTTTATGCTTTTTTGATACGGACTATTTACAAAAAGAACCTCTAGGTTGGGGTGTTTTTCAAATAGTAAACTATAAAAAACGCTCTACCAGTTGCATTGCTTTTGGACTAATTTGTTTCCAATTTTCTGTAATTAGTATGCGGTCTGTATCGTAGATGAACTTCATGAGAGTCTTGTCTTTTCTATGGATTCTTCAAAGCTAAGTCGGTTCAATATTAAATATAGAGGCCTTAATTCAATGGGCTTACATTTCGAATCAATCCATGTGTCGATACATGATTAAAAATGAACGAAGGCTTAATTGCCAGACTCAGGAACTCGTTGCTTTTAATAGTTCTTTTGCCCCGAGATAAAAAAAGCTAGTAGCTAGCCCTAAAATAAGATGACTTAAATCAAGATGGTTGAACCAATTCATGGGAGCTATCTTCAGTACAAAAATAAGCGCAGCAAGCGCACTGAATCCAATTCCTAACCAAAAATAGACAAAGACCTGGGTAAAGAGTTTTTTTCCAATCATCACGAAGCCGAATCCCCCAACGATAAAAAGTAATCCGAAAGCGGTATGAACTCCAACCCAAAGGAATTTCATTGACCAAATGCTGAGAATGCTCGTGGATAATGCCAATGCCGAGGCGAGGGCAGCAGCAAAGAGATAGAACTTTTTAGGGATATGTGCGCCAACCAAACGGAGCACAACCAATTCAAGGGCGAATACACTAGCGATACTGGTGAGCCAGGATGGGATTTTAGCGGTCATTCCTAAGGCATATAAAAACCCGTGGCCTAGAACGCCTCCAACGAAAGTGCTGAATGCAAGGAGATAAAAATGCCAAAGGAGCAGCTTTCGCGTTCCCGACTCGCCGCCCATTTTAGACAACTTATTGGCAAAATATAAACTCAAGAAAGCCAAGAGGATATCCGTTAGGGTTCCCATAAATTCAGCAATCTCCAATGAACCAATAAAGATAGAAGGCCCTTTCATGGGCGCAATTTTACGAAAAATGCGGGAGCTTTATTCCAGCCAAGTAGAAACAATTATGACTTAGGGCTTTTTCTTAAAAGGATGAATTAGCTCCTCTACTTTATCGATAATTTCTTTGGCTTGTTCTACCACCACCTGACCTTCAGCCGTGGGAGTGATGGGTTGTTTAGAGCGGTCGAACAGCGCTTTACCGAGTCGGTCTTCTAATGATTTAATTTGCTGACTTACTGTGCTTTGCTCTGCAGCGCAATGGTCGGCCGCTTTAGAGAAGCTTCCGGTTTCTGCAACGGCAAGGGCATACTGAAGTTGACGAAGAGTGACGAGCATAGTTCTAAGGCTAGTGACAAATATGCAAGTTTCTATCGAATATCGGCGGTAAATTTTCACAGAAATTTGACCAATTCCTGACAATTTCATTTAATAAATAATGTGAAGAAGCAGCTAAGTTTGTGTTATGAAAGTTTCATGTTTCCTTCTTTTGTTATTTGTTTCAAGCAATTCGTTTGCCCAAGTTCCAGCCTATGGAAGCTCGAAAACAACGGATATTGCAAGTTGGAACCTGTTTTGGTATGGGCATCCTTCCTATGGATCAACTAATAACTCAAAACAAAGAGCTGGTGTGGCTGAGGTGATCAGAAATAGCAGAGTGGATATTTGGTTCTTCCAAGAAGTTGTTGATAGTTCTGACCTAACAGCCGTGCTAAATGAGTCGGGAACATTCGGTCACATTTATTCTAATTATTGGCAAGATCAAAAAATTGGCATTGCCTGGAATGCAGCGAATTGGTTTTTGGTAAGTGACTCACAATTATTTCCTCAAAACCCAGCCTCCTTTGCCAGTGGTAGGTTGCCATTGTTTGCCCATTTGGTATCCTTAGATTATGCTGATACACTCTTCCTAATCGGTATTCATTTAAAGGCGCATACAGGGACAGACGAAAAGAAACGCGCTTCTTATTTCAATCGAAGAGAGTCGGCTATGCTGTTAAATCAGTGGCAAGTAAGCCATCCCGCTAAAAAGGTGATAATCGCAGGAGATTGGAATGACGATATTGATCAAAGCAATTACCAAGATACATTGAGCCCATTTAGTCAAGTAATGGACGAATCCGGAGAATATCTTTTTGAAAAGGAATCCTATGCTGGCGAAAATTCATGGTATTATGGAAACTCCATGATTGATCATATTTGGGTTAATGCTTCGATTTATGCCAGTTTTAAACCTAACTCGCAGAAAATTTTACCGCTTGATTGGTATCTAAATGCGTATCCGAGTGAGGTCTCAGACCACTTTCCCATCTTCGCCTCATTTTATCCAGATAAGCCTGTTGGACTCAGTACAATCGAGGACGGGATTGGGCTTTATCCGAATCCTAGTAAGGGCTCCGCGCACCTCATTGGCTTGGTTCCTGGGGATCTAGTAGTGCTCTTTTCCACCTTCGGGCAGCGCGTGTCAGAATATCGACCGAACGCAATGAATGAGGTCGAGTTTTCCGGACTTCAAACCGGTAGTTATTTTGTTCAAGTATGCCGTGGTGAACAAGTCTTTTATTATCGCTTGGTAGTGAACCCTTAGGAGGATTATATTTGCGGAAACGAAATTTATGGCAACTACTTCAGACGTAAGTGTAGGAACCTTCCTTCGCTATAATGGCGAATTGGTTCAAGTGATAGAGTGGCAACACCGTACTCCAGGAAACTTGAGAGCATTTTACCAAGGGAAAATGAAAAGTGTGCGCACGGGTAAGTCGGTGGAAAACCGTTTCCGTTCCGGAGAAAATGTGGATATCGCCCGCGTTGAATCGCGTGAGCTCCAATTTCTTTATAAAGATGGTGAAAGCTTGGTATGTATGGATGGAGAAACATTCGAGCAAACTTATATTGAAGAGCACTATTTTGGAAATACCGTTCAGTTTTTGAAAGAAGGCATGATTGTTCAAGTTGCTTTTGAATCTGAAAATCCAGTATCTGCTAGTGCTCCAACCACCGTGGAATTAGAAGTTACGTATAGCGAACCGGGTGTAAAAGGCGATACCGCAACCAATACCCTTAAACCGGCAACGCTCGAAACAGGAGCGGTAGTCAATGTGCCCCTTTTTGTCAATATCGGTGAAGTCATTAAAGTAGATACGGCAACGGGTTCCTACCTAGAAAGAGCCAAAGGATAATGAAAGCCCGTAGTGCATCTTCCAATTTTCTTGGAATAGAAGATTCTAGCTTAAGTAGTTATGAATCCTCAAAATTCGTGATTCAGTCTGCACCTTATGAGCATACTTCTTCCTACTTGAGTGGTTCAGATAAAGGCCCAGAAGCCATCATTGAAGCATCCCATTATGTGGAGTTTTATGATGAAGAGCTCGATCAGGAAACGTTTCGCCTCGGTGGAATTGCTACTTTAGATCCTATGGATTTTTCCGGAATGGTAAATAAAGAAGCGGTGGATTTTATCGAAGCAGAAACCAGTAAACTTTTGGCGGATGATAAATTCGTGATTAGTCTAGGTGCAGAACATACGGTAACCTTTGGCTTTGTAAAAGCGCACCTGAAAAAATACCCGAATCTAAGTGTTCTTCAAATTGATGCACATAGCGATTTGCGCGAAGCATACCAAGATAATCCATATAGTCATGCTTCTGTAATGGCACGTGTGAATGAGCTGAAGATTCCAATTGCGCAAGCTGGAATTCGTGCTCAGTGCATTGAAGAAGCGGAACTTATAAAATCATCCCCAAATATTAAAACAGCCTATGCACATCAAGTAAGGCGGAATCCGAATTGGATGAATGAGCTAATTGATCATTTGAGCGATGAGGTGTATATCACCATCGATGCCGATGGATTTGACCCTTCGATAATGCCAGCTGTAGGTACAGCTGAACCGAATGGGCTCTTTTGGGAAGAAACCATGCAATTACTCCAATTATGTGCGAAGCAGAAAAACATAGTTGGTTTTGATATTGTAGAATGTGCTCCTATGGAAGGGAGTATTTTATCCGAATTTACCTTAGCAAAAGTGTTATACCGTTTACTCGGTTATATCACAAAAAACCAATAATAATGAGAGTTTATCTAGACAATGCTGCGACTACTCCCTTAGACCCAGAAGTGATCGCTGTCATGACCGATGTCATGAAAAATCAGTATGGAAACCCATCGGCGATACATGGACCAGGCCGTGAAGTGAGAACCCTAATCGAAGAAGCGAGAAAAACCATTGCACGACTTCTTAATGTTACTCCTTCTGAAATATTCTTTACTTCTTTTATTATAACCTATCTTTTTAAAAAGGATAGCTAACAT